>CAWDBW010000081.1:0-3979 GCA_963800405.1 uncultured Acidobacteriota bacterium | reverse complement strand
TGATGCGCGGCGTACGCGAGGTAGGCAGAATCCACGCCGCCCGAGTAGGCAACGATCAGCGAGGGCAGTGCGCCCAGTTGCTCTTGCAGCCGTTGTTGCTTTGTTTCCAGTTCACTCATACTCAAAAACCACATTTCTAGGATAGCGCGAGCGCGCCTAACTCACAAGTGACGTCGCGGGCGTCGCAGTGGGCGTCGTAGCGCGGACCTCCGTCTTTAAGGTCCGCGGTTCTTCCTTGCATTAACTACCCATCACTGGCAATCGCGCAGGCCATCCAACATTTGCGTGAGAGGTTCGGCAAAAGCCGCGGACCTAAAGAACAGGTCCGCGCTACCACGCACCACAAGCCTACTGAATCAGCGGCGGCTGCACAGGCCCGTCGCCGTTGGTATCGCTCTTGATCAGGCAGGCGGCGGCCACCTGGTCGCCTTCTTCCAGGTTAATCAGGCGCACGCCCTGGGCGGAGCGGCCGCTCTCGCGAATGGTGCTGGAATCGAGCCGCGTGATCTTGCCCTGCTGCGAGATGATCATCACTTCCGACTCTTCCGTGACGCGGCAGCACGTTCACCACCTTGCCGTTGCGCTCGGTGGTTTTGACGTTGATGACGCCCTTGCCCGCGCGCGACTGCAAGCGGTACTCGACAATGGCGGTGCGCTTGCCATAGCCCTTCTCGGTGACCGAGAGGATCAGTTCCTTATCGCCCACGATTTCCATGCCCACGATGTAGTCGCCCTTGTCGAGATCCATGGCATAGACGCCGTAGGCGGTTCGACCCATGCCGCGCACGTCCGATTCCGGGAAGCGGATGGCCATGCCTTCGTGCGAGGCCAGGAAAATGTTGTCGCGGCCGGAAGTCAGCTTCACCGCAATCAGCTCATCGCCATCTTCAATCTGCATGGCAATAATGCCGGCGGCACGCGGATTGGAGAATTCGGCCAGGCGGGTCTTCTTGATGATGCCCTGGCGCGTGACCATGGTGATGTAGCCTTCCTCGGCCAGCGTCAGGCCATCCACGGTGATGTCCTTCGGCTCCTCCGGCAACTCCTTCACCGCCAGCACGGCCGCCACCTTCTCTTCCTTCGAGAGGTTGACCAGATTCAAAATGTGCTTGCCCTTGCCGGCGGCGCCCACATCGGGAATTTCGTACACCTTCAGCCAGTAAAGCTTTCCGGTGTTGGTAAACACCAGGATGTAGCTGTGGGTGGAGGCGATGAAGAGGTTTTCGACAAAATCCTCATCGCGCGTCTTCATTCCCAGCCGGCCCTTGCCGCCGCGCGCCTGCTGCCGATAGGTGCTGAGCGGCGTGCGCTTGGTGTAGCCGGAATGGGAGATGGTGATGATGACGTCCTGGACGGCGATCAGGTCCTCCAGCCGGATCTCATCCTGCTGCTCGATGATCTCCGTGCGCCGGGCGTCGCCGTAGACTTTCTGGATTTCCTTCAGCTCGTTGGCAATGACCTTCTTCAGCACCTTGTCGCTGGCCAGAATTTCCTGAAACTCCGTGATCTTTACCTTGAGTTCACCCAATTCCGTCTGGAGCTCTTCGGTGGAAAGCTGCGTAAGGCGGTGCAGTTGAAGTTCCAGGATGCATCGACCTGGCTGGCGAAAGACCGTCGCGACCCGAGACAAGACCGCGGGCATGGCCAGATAACCGAAGCGGTAATGGTGATTGCCGTCCGTGCTTCAGTTGGCCTTTCCGCCAGGCGCCGTAACTCCGCTGACCTATTTGCCCGAACTCAGCGTTGGCCCGTGATACTCAACCAGCCCTGATCCGTAACGCGTACTTGCTCCAGGTCAGCAGGTTTTGCCGCGCCTCGGCCTTGGACTGGCTGAGGCGGATGATGGCGATGACGTGCTCGAGGTTGTCAAGCGCGATGACCATCCCTTCCAAAATGTGCTCGCGCTCCTGCGCTTTGCGCAGGTCGTATTCGGTGCGGCGCCGCACCACGATGACGCGATGGTCGATGAAAAGCTGCAGCGCTTCAGTCAGCGGAAGCGTGCGCGGCTGGCCGTGGACGATGGCCAGCATGATCATCCCAAACGTTTCCTGGAGCTGCGTGTGCTTGTAGAGATTGTTCAGGATCACTTCCGGCTGCTCGCCGCGCTTGATCTCAATGACAATGCGCATGCCGTCGCGGTCCGATTCGTCGCGAATGTCGGAGATGCCCTCGATCTTCTTGTCCTGCACCAGTTCCGCAATGCGCTCAATGACCCGGGATTTGTTCACCTGGATAGGGAATCTCGGTGATGACGATCTGAACTTTTTCTTTGGCGGGACGCTCAATGGCGGCCTTGGCGCGCATGGTGAACTGGCCGCGGCCGGTGCGGTAGGCTTCCTTGATCCCGCTCTTGCCGTAAATGTAGGCGCCGGTGGGGAAGTCCGGACCGGGAACGAGCGCCAGCACCTCATCGATGGAAGCGGTGGGCTTGTTCAGCAGCAGGATGGTGGCTTCGATGATTTCCGTCAGGTTGTGCGGCGGAATCTTGGTGGCCATGCCCACGGCGATTCCGTCCGAACCATTGATCAGCAGGCCGGGAACGCGCGTGGGAAGAACCGTGGGCTCCTCCGTGGACTCGTCGAAGTTGGGGATGAAATCCACCGTGTCTTTCTCAATGTCCGCCAGCATCTCCTCGGCCAGCTTGGCCAGGCGGCACTCCGTGTACCGGTAAGCCGCGGCGCGGGTCGCCATCCACCGAGCCGAAGTTGCCCTGCCCGTCGATCAGCGGGTAGCGCATGTTGAAGTCCTGCGCCATGCGCACCAGGGAGTCGTAAACCGCCGCGTCACCGTGCGGGTGATATTTCTTGATGACTTCGCCCACCGTGCCCGCGCACTTGATGTAGCGCTTGTCGGAGGTGTTGCCCTCCTTGTACATCGCGTAAAGAATGCGGCGATGCACGGGCTTCAACCCGTCGCGCACGTCGGGCAGCGCCCGGCCAATGATCACGCTCATGGCGTAATCGAGATACGACTTGCGCATCTCGTCTTCAATGTTGACGGGAATATCCCGCGACGGCTTGATAAGTTCTTGATCACCCATGAACTACATTCCTTCCGTTAAACTAGGGTCGGAAGATTTTGAGATCCAACCCAGGGACGAACCTGAAGTGTTTTCCATTGGCCGTAGCCAATGTTTCGTGCCGGTCAAGGGCTGTCGCAGCGATCATCGCATCGCTGACATCAAGCCGGTGAGCAAGTACATATGATTCCATAAGGTGAACTGCTGGTCTAGAAATGCTCTCGGTGATCGGGATGACCTCTGCGAAAAGGTCCGCAACCATCGCGCGAACAGCCCGAAGGTCGCTGCTGTCGCGAACACCGTACAGCAACTCCAAGTACGACACGGCCGATAGGTTCCGTTCCTCAACCGGCACGCGGTTGGCGAATTGTGCGGCTCCCGGATGCCCGCGATGCATCCAAATCAGGATGTCCGTGTCGAAGATCAACGCATGTACCTAGGGGTACGGATCTTTTTGAGCCAACCATGGACATCTTTCATGTCTTCTCGATTGGCCCATATGCCAAACGCAGGGTGGTCTTCGACTCGCATGGGACTCTTGGAATTCAGCGCCGTCAGTTTTGCCACAGGCTTGCCGCGCAGAGTAACCGTAACCGAGCCGATATCCTGAACCTTCTTGAGGATTCTCGATGTACTGAGACGCAATTGCTTTGCAGTGATAACCACGAGTTTCCCTCCCAGAACACCAAGGAAGTGTACACTCCAGAGTATACACTACAATCGCGGCCGGGACCGAGGATTCCACCACAAGGAAGTTTCAGATATCCAAATTCTTCACATCCAGCGCATTGTCTTCGATGAACTGGCGGCGGGGTTCGACGACGTCGCCCATCAAGACGGTGAAGATGGAGTCGGCCTCGACCTGGTCTTCCACGTTCACCTGCAGCATGGTGCGCTGGTCGGCGTCCATGGTGGTTTCCCACAACTGGTGGGATTCATTTCTCCCAGCCCCTTGAAGCG
>CAWDBW010000080.1:0-3405 GCA_963800405.1 uncultured Acidobacteriota bacterium | reverse complement strand
AATTCACTGGAGGCCCCGACGGTTCTGCTCCCTACGGAAAGTTGCTCGCCGATCAATATGGCAACCTCTACGGCACCACATCGGCGGGAGGCACCGGCTATGGGACCGTCTTTGTGCTATGCGCCCCGGCAGCGCCCGCGCCCGACATTTTTCCGTGCCTGCCGCTGGCCGCGGGTTGGACGTTCAACGTTCTCTACTCCTTCACGGGCTTCCCGGATGGTGCCAACCCCTACAGCACGCTGATCTTCAATTCGCTTTATGCCGGCCGCGACTTCACCATCTACGGAACCACCTACAACGGCGGGCAGGGTTCGTGCCCTGGCAGTACAGGCACGTTGATTGGCTGCGGGACGGTGTTTCAACTCTGCGCTCCCTCTAACTTTGGAGGTTGCGGCGGCGTTAATCAGTGGAAGGAAAAAGTCCTGCACAGCTTCGCCGGCGGTGCCGATGGCTCCAACCCCTTTGGCGGCGTCATCACCGACAAAGCCAGCGACCTTTATGGCACCACCGTCTATGGCGGCAAGGATGGGAAATGCCTCGTGGGTACCCTGAACGAGTTCTGCGGAACCGTGTTCTGGTTGAAGCCCAACAGCACATTCACCACCTGGACCGAACACATCCTGCATAGGTTCAAGGGAGGCATCAAGGACGGTGCGAATCCCTATGCCCCGCTGTGCTGCAACACCATCTTCGCCGATTCCTACTTCTACGGCACCACCTTCAACGGCAGAAAGGGAGCGGGCACCCAGGCGGGCATTACCTTCTCCATCAAGAATTCCGCGGGATATCTCGAAACTGTTCTCTACAACTTCTGTTCGCTTACCGCCTGCGCCGACGGTTCCAACCCCTACGGCGACGTAATTTTCGACAGCGCTAGCCCGGCCAACATGTACGGGACTACGTTCAACGGCGGTACGTCCAGCTTGGGCACTTACTGGAAGGCCGCCTCGCCCTGGACCGCCGTCACTACGCTGTGGGACTTCACCGGCAGCCCTGGCGATGGTGCCAATCCCGCTAGCGGCCTGATGCTCGACTCCTCCGGCAACCTCTACGGAACCACCTTCAACGGGGGTACATCTGGGGTGGGAACGGTTGCCGAGTGGTTCTCGCCGTTCGGACCGGATGGGATCTTGTGGGACTTCGCCGGCGCGACTGACGGAGCAAATCCCTTCGGCGGGGTCATCTACGACACTCCGGTTTCCGGCACCACCGAACTCTACGGAACCACCACCGCAGGCGGTTTCGGGCACGGCGTCATCTACTCGCAGCCGTAACCTGGCGTGCCCCCGCTCCGGTTCGCCGGGGCGGGGCTTGCTTTCGACGCTGCATCACAGAAAACAGAAAAGCTCATCAGCTTTATATGCCGATGAGCTTTTCCTGCCCTGCGGCGAGTCACTGACGCAGGTCAAGAGCGTCCCCCCGATCCGGCCATCTGCATCGATGTCTCTTGTGCGCCTGGTTATGCCGTTATCGAGATTGAGATCGAAATCGTCTCCTGGAATGCCGGCGACTGCGTGGATTGAGTCCCCGTGGCCGATTGCGCCGCGGCCGTCGAATCAGCAGCCGATGTCGTCGATGCGGTAGACGGCGTCGTTCCCGATCCGTTGCTTGTGCTCGATAACCCGAGGTTCTGCTGCAGCGTGGCATACGCCTGCTGCGCATCTGACAAGTCGCCGGACTGCAGATCCTGCCCCAGCTGGTTCAGCAGTTGGCTGATCTGGTTTCCACCTTGATGATGATGATGGTGGTGATGCTCGGCTCCGGCAGTCTGGAAGTCCTGCTGAAGTTGAGCGTAGTCCTGCGACGCCGCAGTCAAATTGCCGGACTGCAAGTCCTGCCCGAGCTGGTTGAATTCCTGTTCAATGGTGCTCTGCGTCGATGAAGTCGCTGTCCCAGTGGACGAAGTCGATGTGCTGGCGGTGGATGCGGCCGCGGTGCTCTGCGCTGAGCTGCTGCCCGGCAACATTCCCTGCAGCGTCACAAAATCCTGCTCGGCGGCAGTCAAATTGCCGGACTGCAAATCCTGGCCCAGTTGCTCGAACTCCTGCTCAAACTTCTTGAAATTGATCTGGCTGTTGGAATCGTAGTTCGCGAAGCTGGTGGCTGAAATACCTGTAGCTGACATTTCCTTCCCCTCGATGGGTGTTGCGGACCCGTCCCAATCGGCACTTAAAGCTCGAAACTTCAACCCTCCGCCCGCGCATTTTACCCGCACGATTGACGAAAAGCCCTGCACACGGCGCCCAGCCTGCGCTGTCATGTTTGTTGTGACCATCGGGAATGTACTTCGGTATCTCCGCCCGCGATGAGTGCCGTTTAAGAGAACGAACCGCCCGGTCTCCAAAGCGCATTACGCCTGTGTAGAATCGTGCTGACGCATGAACCGCGCCCGACCTCAGAAGTCACGCTCCCAGGCCCGCCAGAAGCCGTCTACAGCTCCTGCAACCGGAGAACTCCTTACTGGCAACCGGCTGAACGCCGTTCTCGCGGTTCTTTTGGCGGTCGTGACCATTGCGCTCTACAGCCCGGTCGTTGGTTACCAATTCGTTCAATGGGATGATGACCTTTACGTCACGGCCAATCTACATATCCGTGGTGGCCTCGATTGGAGCACGATCCGATGGGCCTTCACCTCCACCGAGACCGCCGGATACTGGCTTCCCGTGACCTGGCTCTCGCATGCCCTCGACGTTCAACTCTTTGCCCTGAATCCCGCTGGACATCATCTCGACAATGCCATAATTCACGCCCTCAACGCGGCCTTGCTGTTTCTGCTCCTGGTCTGGCTTACAAAGCGAGTGGCCCCAAGCCTGCTCGTGGCAGCCTTGTTCGCGGTTCATCCGCTCAACGTGGAATCGGTGGCCTGGGTGGCCGAGCGCAAGAATGTCCTCAGTACACTGTTTTTTATTCTCTCGATCGCAGCCTATGTGTGGTATGCCCGTAAGCCGGACTGGCGCCGCTATCTGCTCGTGGCATTTCTATTTGCCGCCGGACTGATGGCCAAGCCCATGGTCATCACCCTGCCTTTTGTCCTGCTTCTGCTGGATTACTGGCCGCTCGGCCGAATGCTGCCGGAAGAAGACGACCGCCCGCCGGCGGAGACCACACCCCACGCATCGCTTGCCAGGCTGCTCGTTGAAAAACTTCCTCTGCTCGTTCTCTCCGCCGCCAGCGCCTGCATCACGATCGTGACGCAGATCCCAGCCGAGCACATCCTCAGACGGCTTCCCTTGAACCTGCGAATCGAGAATGCTCTCGTCTCCTACGGACTTTATCTCTGGAAGATGCTTTGGCCGGCGCACTTGGCCGCTTTCTACCCGCATCTTTTGAACACTCTTCCGATGTGGCAGGTGGTTCTCTCCGCGCTTGTTCTCGCCGCGATCTCCGCACTGGTCATCGTCTTTA
>CAWDBW010000079.1:0-88072 GCA_963800405.1 uncultured Acidobacteriota bacterium | reverse complement strand
CTGCATTAGCCTAATGGGCTAGCAGCTTGCTCTTAACGTGTCTGGTCACGAACTCCCGGGTTCGACTCCCTGACCAAGACAAATTTTACAGACCGACCCCCGATCCGTCCGCCCGGCCGGATAACAATCTCCGGGCACCTGGTCCCACTCCTGACAAGGTGGGCTCCCTTCTGGGAGTATCGTCTCACTCGGGCAGACCCCGCCAGTACGCAGGCCAGAGTGACCGGCTGGCTGTAACCGTAATGGCTGCGGTGCGCAGGAATGGGGAAGCTTGAGTCCTATGTCTCACTTCGGTGCTTGACCCCCCGGAGACGCACCCCTGTGAGATGACGGGAGGTCATTATTATTATTATTATTTTATTATTATTATTATTATTATTATTATTATTATTATTAAGATGGTTTTGAAATTTCGAAAAAGTGCTCAAAAAAGGGGTCTTTTAAGGGTTTTCTTGCGCCGGCCCCAGAGGAATTCATGGGCGTTTGGATCTGGGGAATTTTTTTTCTCCGCACCAGAGTGCGACAATGACCTCGGACTTGCTTCCCCGTGCATGCCAACCTGTCCCCTGGAGGTTATTTTTTCAAGAATAATTCCGATTTTTTTTTGGCCGGGGGGGGGGGGGGGGGGTGCCTCCTTTCGTCAGGGCCTGCTCACTGGAGCTTGTGGGTTTCAGAGGCGCTTCGTCAGAATACGACTCGTGAGTCATATTTCTGACGAAGTCCCCGAGTCAAAATTTGCAAGGAGAAAATGCAGTGTCGTGGGCACTTTTGAGGTGATTTGAGCAAAAACCTTTTGCTGAGTGCAGACAGACCCCCCCCCCCTCCCCCTCAAGATGGTGCAGAACACCTCAAGATCGTGCAGAACACCTCAAGATGGTGCAGAACACCCTCAATACCACCCTCCATTGGGTGGGATTTGACCGTTTTATGCCTCAGAATTGGTCAAAAGGTGTTTTTAAGATGGTTTTGAAAATTCAAAAAAGTGCTCAAAAAAGGGGTCTTTTAAGGGTTTTCTTGCGCCGGCCCCAGAGGAATTCATGGGCGTTTGGATCTGGGGAATTTTTTTTCTCCGCACCAGAGTGCGACAATGACCTCGGACTTGCTTCCCCGTGCATGCCAACCTGTCCCCTGGAGGTTATTTTTTCAAGAATAATTCCGATTTTTTTTTGGCCCGGGGGGGGGGGGGGGGGGGGGGTGCCTCCTTTCGTCAGGGCCTGCTCACTGGAGCTTGTGGGTTTCAGAGGCGCTTCGTCAGAATACGACTCGTGAGTCATATTTCTGACGAAGTCCCCGAGTCAAAATTTGCAAGGAGAAAATGCAGTGTCGTGGGCACTTTTGAGGTGATTTGAGCAAAAACCTTTTGCTGAGTGCAGACAGACCCTCCCCTCAAGATGGTGCAGAACGATCGTGCAGAACACCTCAAGATGGTGCAGAACACCCTCAATACCACCCTCTATTGGGTGGGATTTGACCGTTTTATGCCTCAGAATTGGTCAAAAGGTGTTTTTAAGATGGTTTTGAAAATTCAAAAAAGTGCTCAAAAAAGGGGTCTTTTAAGGGTTTTCTTGCGCCGGCCCCAGAGGAATTCATGGGCGTTTGGATCTGGGGAATTTTTTTTCTCCGCACCAGAGTGCGACAATGACCTCGGACTTGCTTCCCCGTGCATGCCAACCTGTCCCCTGGAGGTTATTTTTTCAAGAATAATTCCGATTTTTTTTTTGGGGGGGGGGGGGGGGGGGGGGGGGGTGCCTCCTTTCGTCAGGGCCTGCTCACTGGAGCTTGTGGGTTTCAGAGGCGCTTCGTCAGAATACGACTCGTGAGTCATATTTCTGACGAAGTCCCCGAGTCAAAATTTGCAAGGAGAAAATGCAGTGTCGTGGGCACTTTTGAGGTGATTTGAGCAAAAACCTTTTGCTGAGTGCAGACAGACCCCCCCCCCCCCCTCAAGATGGTGCAGAACACCTCAAGATCGTGCAGAACACCTCAAGATGGTGCAGAACACCCTCAATACCACCCTCCATTGGGTGGGATTTGACCGTTTTATGCCTCAGAATTGGTCAAAAGGTGTTTTTAAGATGGTTTTGAAAATTCAAAAAAGTGCTCAAAAAAGGGGTCTTTTAAGGGTTTTCTTGCGCCGGCCCCAGAGGAATTCATGGGCGTTTGGATCTGGGGAATTTTTTTTCTCCGCACCAGAGTGCGACAATGACCTCGGACTTGCTTCCCCGTGCATGCCAACCTGTCCCCTGGAGGTTATTTTTTCAAGAATAATTCCGATTTTTTTTGGCTGGGGGGGGGGGGGGGGGGGGGTGCCTCCTTTCGTCAGGGCCTGCTCACTGGAGCTTGTGGGTTTCAGAGGCGCTTCGTCAGAATACGACTCGTGAGTCATATTTCTGACGAAGTCCCCGAGTCAAAATTTGCAAGGAGAAAATGCAGTGTCGTGGGCACTTTTGAGGTGATTTGAGCAAAAACCTTTTGCTGAGTGCAGACAGACCCCCCTCCCCCTCGCACTCAAGATCGTGCAGAACACCTCAAGATGGTGCAGAACACCCTCAATACCACCCTCCATTGGGTGGGATTTGACCGTTTTATGCCTCAGAATTGGTCAAAAGGTGTTTTTAAGATGGTTTTGAAAATTCAAAAAAGTGCTCAAAAAAGGGGTCTTTTAAGGGTTTTCTTGCGCCGGCCCCAGAGGAATTCATGGGCGTTTGGATCTGGGGAATTTTTTTTCTCCGCACCAGAGTGCGACAATGACCTCGGACTTGCTTCCCCGTGCATGCCAACCTGTCCCCTGGAGGTTATTTTTTCAAGAATAATTCCGATTTTTTTGGCTGGGGGGGGGGGGGGGGGGGGGGGGGGGGTGCCTCCTTTCGTCAGGGCCTGCTCACTGGAGCTTGTGGGTTTCAGAGGCGCTTCGTCAGAATACGACTCGTGAGTCATATTTCTGACGAAGTCCCCGAGTCAAAATTTGCAAGGAGAAAATGCAGTGTCGTGGGCACTTTTGAGGTGATTTGAGCAAAAACCTTTTGCTGAGTGCAGACAGACCCCCTCAAGATGGTGCAGAACACCTCGTGCAGAACACCTCAAGATGGTGCAGAACACCCTCAATACCACCCTCATTGGGTGGGATTTGACCGTTTTATGCCTCAGAATTGGTCAAAAGGTGTTTTTAAGATGGTTTTGAAAATTCAAAAAAGTGCTCAAAAAAGGGGTCTTTTAAGGGTTTTCTTGCGCCGGCCCCAGAGGAATTCATGGGCGTTTGGATCTGGGGAATTTTTTTTCTCCGCACCAGAGTGCGACAATGACCTCGGACTTGCTTCCCCGTGCATGCCAACCTGTCCCCTGGAGGTTATTTTTTCAAGAATAATTCCGATTTTTTTTGTCCGGGGGGGGGGGGGGGGGGGGGGCCTCCTTTCGTCAGGGCCTGCTCACTGGAGCTTGTGGGTTTCAGAGGCGCTTCGTCAGAATACGACTCGTGAGTCATATTTCTGACGAAGTCCCCGAGTCAAAATTTGCAAGGAGAAAATGCAGTGTCGTGGGCACTTTTGAGGTGATTTGAGCAAAAACCTTTTGCTGAGTGCAGACAGACCCCCCCTCCCCCTCAAGATGGTGCAGAACATCGTGCAGAACACCTCAAGATGGTGCAGAACACCCTCAATACCACCCTCTATTGGGTGGGATTTGACCGTTTTATGCCTCAGAATTGGTCAAAAGGTGTTTTTAAGATGGTTTTGAAAATTCAAAAAAGTGCTCAAAAAAGGGGTCTTTTAAGGGTTTTCTTGCGCCGGCCCCAGAGGAATTCATGGGCGTTTGGATCTGGGGAATTTTTTTTCTCCGCACCAGAGTGCGACAATGACCTCGGACTTGCTTCCCCGTGCATGCCAACCTGTCCCCTGGAGGTTATTTTTTCAAGAATAATTCCGATTTTTTTGGCCGGGTGGGGGGGGGGGGGGGGGGGGGGTGCCTCCTTTCGTCAGGGCCTGCTCACTGGAGCTTGTGGGTTTCAGAGGCGCTTCGTCAGAATACGACTCGTGAGTCATATTTCTGACGAAGTCCCCGAGTCAAAATTTGCAAGGAGAAAATGCAGTGTCGTGGGCACTTTTGAGGTGATTTGAGCAAAAACCTTTTGCTGAGTGCAGACAGACCCCCTCAAGATGGTGCAGAACGATCGTGCAGAACACCTCAAGATGGTGCAGAACACCCTCAATACCACCCTCATTGGGTGGGATTTGACCGTTTTATGCCTCAGAATTGGTCAAAAGGTGTTTTTAAGATGGTTTTGAAAATTCAAAAAAGTGCTCAAAAAAGGGGTCTTTTAAGGGTTTTCTTGCGCCGGCCCCAGAGGAATTCATGGGCGTTTGGATCTGGGGAATTTTTTTTCTCCGCACCAGAGTGCGACAATGACCTCGGACTTGCTTCCCCGTGCATGCCAACCTGTCCCCTGGAGGTTATTTTTTCAAGAATAATTCCGATTTTTTTTGGCCCGGGGGGGGGGGGGGGGGGGTGCCTCCTTTCGTCAGGGCCTGCTCACTGGAGCTTGTGGGTTTCAGAGGCGCTTCGTCAGAATACGACTCGTGAGTCATATTTCTGACGAAGTCCCCGAGTCAAAATTTGCAAGGAGAAAATGCAGTGTCGTGGGCACTTTTGAGGTGATTTGAGCAAAAACCTTTTGCTGAGTGCAGACAGACCCTCCCCCTCAAGATGGTGCAGAACGATCGTGCAGAACACCTCAAGATGGTGCAGAACACCCTCAATACCACCCTCATTGGGTGGGATTTGACCGTTTTATGCCTCAGAATTGGTCAAAAGGTGTTTGTAAGATGGTTTTGAAAATTCAAAAAAGTGCTCAAAAAAGGGGTCTTTTAAGGGTTTTCTTGCGCCGGCCCCAGAGGAATTCATGGGCGTTTGGATCTGGGGAATTTTTTTTCTCCGCACCAGAGTGCGACAATGACCTCGGACTTGCTTCCCCGTGCATGCCAACCTGTCCCCTGGAGGTTATTTTTTCAAGAATAATTCCGATTTTTTTTGGTTTGGGGGGGGGGGGGGGGGGGGGGGGGGGTGCCTCCTTTCGTCAGGGCCTGCTCACTGGAGCTTGTGGGTTTCAGAGGCGCTTCGTCAGAATACGACTCGTGAGTCATATTTCTGACGAAGTCCCCGAGTCAAAATTTGCAAGGAGAAAATGCAGTGTCGTGGGCACTTTTGAGGTGATTTGAGCAAAAACCTTTTGCTGAGTGCAGACAGACCCCCCCTCCCCCTCAAGATGGTGCAGAACACCTCAAGATCGTGCAGAACACCTCAAGATGGTGCAGAACACCCTCAATACCACCCTCTATTGGGTGGGATTTGACCGTTTTATGCCTCAGAATTGGTCAAAAGGTGTTTTTAAGATGGTTTTGAAAATTCAAAAAAGTGCTCAAAAAAGGGGTCTTTTAAGGGTTTTCTTGCGCCGGCCCCAGAGGAATTCATGGGCGTTTGGATCTGGGGAATTTTTTTTCTCCGCACCAGAGTGCGACAATGACCTCGGACTTGCTTCCCCGTGCATGCCAACCTGTCCCCTGGAGGTTATTTTTTCAAGAATAATTCCGATTTTTTTTGGCCCGGGGGGGGGGGGGGGGGGGGGGGGCCTCCTTTCGTCAGGGCCTGCTCACTGGAGCTTGTGGGTTTCAGAGGCGCTTCGTCAGAATACGACTCGTGAGTCATATTTCTGACGAAGTCCCCGAGTCAAAATTTGCAAGGAGAAAATGCAGTGTCGTGGGCACTTTTGAGGTGATTTGAGCAAAAACCTTTTGCTGAGTGCAGACAGACCCCCTCAAGATGGTGCACAAGATCGTGCAGAACACCTCAAGATGGTGCAGAACACCCTCAATACCACCCTCCATTGGGTGGGATTTGACCGTTTTATGCCTCAGAATTGGTCAAAAGGTGTTTGTAAGATGGTTTTGAAAATTCAAAAAAGTGCTCAAAAAAGGGTCTTTTAAGGGTTTTCTTGCGCCGGCCCCAGAGGAATTCATGGGCGTTTGGATCTGGGGAATTTTTTTTCTCCGCACCAGAGTGCGACAATGACCTCGGACTTGCTTCCCCGTGCATGCCAACCTGTCCCCTGGAGGTTATTTTTTCAAGAATAATTCCGATTTTTTTGGCCCGGGGGGGGGGGGGGGGGGGGGGGGGGGGGTGCCTCCTTTCGTCAGGGCCTGCTCACTGGAGCTTGTGGGTTTCAGAGGCGCTTCGTCAGAATACGACTCGTGAGTCATATTTCTGACGAAGTCCCCGAGTCAAAATTTGCAAGGAGAAAATGCAGTGTCGTGGGCACTTTTGAGGTGATTTGAGCAAAAACCTTTTGCTGAGTGCAGACAGACCCCCTCAAGATGGTGCAGAACGATCGTGCAGAACACCTCAAGATGGTGCAGAACACCCTCAATACCACCCTCCATTGGGTGGGATTTGACCGTTTTATGCCTCAGAATTGGTCAAAAGGTGTTTTTAAGATGGTTTTGAAAATTCAAAAAAGTGCTCAAAAAAGGGGTCTTTTAAGGGTTTTCTTGCGCCGGCCCCAGAGGAATTCATGGGCGTTTGGATCTGGGGAATTTTTTTTCTCCGCACCAGAGTGCGACAATGACCTCGGACTTGCTTCCCCGTGCATGCCAACCTGTCCCCTGGAGGTTATTTTTTCAAGAATAATTCCGATTTTTTTTGGCCCGGGGGGGGGGGGGGGGGGGGGTGCCTCCTTTCGTCAGGGCCTGCTCACTGGAGCTTGTGGGTTTCAGAGGCGCTTCGTCAGAATACGACTCGTGAGTCATATTTCTGACGAAGTCCCCGAGTCAAAATTTGCAAGGAGAAAATGCAGTGTCGTGGGCACTTTTGAGGTGATTTGAGCAAAAACCTTTTGCTGAGTGCAGACAGACCCCCTCCCCCTCAAGATGGTGCAGAACGATTGTGCAGAACACCTCAAGATGGTGCAGAACACCCTCAATACCACCCTCATTGGGTGGGATTTGACCGTTTTATGCCTCAGAATTGGTCAAAAGGTGTTTTTAAGATGGTTTTGAAAATTCAAAAAAGTGCTCAAAAAAGGGGTCTTTTAAGGGTTTTCTTGCGCCGGCCCCAGAGGAATTCATGGGCGTTTGGATCTGGGGAATTTTTTTTCTCCGCACCAGAGTGCGACAATGACCTCGGACTTGCTTCCCCGTGCATGCCAACCTGTCCCCTGGAGGTTATTTTTTCAAGAATAATTCCGATTTTTTTTGGCGCGGGGGGGGGGGGGGGGCGGGGGGTGCCTCCTTTCGTCAGGGCCTGCTCACTGGAGCTTGTGGGTTTCAGAGGCGCTTCGTCAGAATACGACTCGTGAGTCATATTTCTGACGAAGTCCCCGAGTCAAAATTTGCAAGGAGAAAATGCAGTGTCGTGGGCACTTTTGAGGTGATTTGAGCAAAAACCTTTTGCGAGTGCAGACAGACCCCCCCCCCCCCTCAAGATGGTGCAGAACACCTCGATTGTGCAGAACACCTCAAGATGGTGCAGAACACCCTCAATACCACCCTATTGGGTGGGATTTGACCGTTTTATGCCTCAGAATTGGTCAAAAGGTGTTTTTAAGATGGTTTTGAAAATTCAAAAAAGTGCTCAAAAAAGGGGTCTTTTAAGGGTTTTCTTGCGCCGGCCCCAGAGGAATTCATGGGCGTTTGGATCTGGGGAATTTTTTTTCTCCGCACCAGAGTGCGACAATGACCTCGGACTTGCTTCCCCGTGCATGCCAACCTGTCCCCTGGAGGTTATTTTTTCAAGAATAATTCCGATTTTTTTGGCCGGGGGGGGGGGGGGGGGGGGGTGCCTCCTTTCGTCAGGGCCTGCTCACTGGAGCTTGTGGGTTTCAGAGGCGCTTCGTCAGAATACGACTCGTGAGTCATATTTCTGACGAAGTCCCCGAGTCAAAATTTGCAAGGAGAAAATGCAGTGTCGTGGGCACTTTTGAGGTGATTTGAGCAAAAACCTTTTGCTGAGTGCAGACAGACCCCCCCCCCCTCAAGATGGTGCAGAACAGATCGTGCAGAACACCTCAAGATGGTGCAGAACACCCTCAATACCACCCTCATTGGGTGGGATTTGACCGTTTTATGCCTCAGAATTGGTCAAAAGGTGTTTGTAAGATGGTTTTGAAAATTCAAAAAAGTGCTCAAAAAAGGGGTCTTTTAAGGGTTTTCTTGCGCCGGCCCCAGAGGAATTCATGGGCGTTTGGATCTGGGGAATTTTTTTTCTCCGCACCAGAGTGCGACAATGACCTCGGACTTGCTTCCCCGTGCATGCCAACCTGTCCCCTGGAGGTTATTTTTTCAAGAATAATTCCGATTTTTTTGTTTGGGGGGGGGGGGGGGGGGGGGGGGGGGGCCTCCTTTCGTCAGGGCCTGCTCACTGGAGCTTGTGGGTTTCAGAGGCGCTTCGTCAGAATACGACTCGTGAGTCATATTTCTGACGAAGTCCCCGAGTCAAAATTTGCAAGGAGAAAATGCAGTGTCGTGGGCACTTTTGAGGTGATTTGAGCAAAAACCTTTTGCTGAGTGCAGACAGACCCCCCCCCCCCTCAAGATGGTGCAGAACGATCGTGCAGAACACCTCAAGATGGTGCAGAACACCCTCAATACCACCCTCCATTGGGTGGGATTTGACCGTTTTATGCCTCAGAATTGGTCAAAAGGTGTTTGTAAGATGGTTTTGAAAATTCAAAAAAGTGCTCAAAAAAGGGGTCTTTTAAGGGTTTTCTTGCGCCGGCCCCAGAGGAATTCATGGGCGTTTGGATCTGGGGAATTTTTTTTCTCCGCACCAGAGTGCGACAATGACCTCGGACTTGCTTCCCCGTGCATGCCAACCTGTCCCCTGGAGGTTATTTTTTCAAGAATAATTCCGATTTTTTTTTGGCCCGGGGGGGGGGGGGGGGGGGGGGGTGCCTCCTTTCGTCAGGGCCTGCTCACTGGAGCTTGTGGGTTTCAGAGGCGCTTCGTCAGAATACGACTCGTGAGTCATATTTCTGACGAAGTCCCCGAGTCAAAATTTGCAAGGAGAAAATGCAGTGTCGTGGGCACTTTTGAGGTGATTTGAGCAAAAACCTTTTGCTGAGTGCAGACAGACCCTCCCGCAACGATCGTGCAGAACACCTCAAGATGGTGCAGAACACCCTCAATACCACCCTCTATTGGGTGGGATTTGACCGTTTTATGCCTCAGAATTGGTCAAAAGGTGTTTTTAAGATGAGCTCTGCATTAGCCTAATGGGCTGGCAGCTTGCTCGTTATCTGTCTGGTCGCTGGTTCAAACCCCCGATCAAGACAAATTTTACATACCGACCCCCGATCCATCCTATGTATGTATGTAATGTATGTATGTTTGCATGTATGTATCATGTTTCCTCAGTGCATTTTATTGCATTTCTCTATTCACTTCAATTCATTTCCATTTCATCTCCATTTCATCTCAGTTCATTTCATATCATGAAAACTTCAGCCCAACCTTTCTCCCTCTCTCTCTCTCTCTCTCTCTCTCCCTCCCTCCAGGGAGCTACAACACCACAAAGAGGAAGCTCCTCTCCCCAAAGTCTCCTCTCATACTTGCCTTTCTACACACGCGTACCACATACACACAATAAGATACAAATGTTCACACGCACACTCTTCTCTTGCAGGCTGTGTTGACCAACGCAAGTGGCACAAAAAAACGTGGAACAACAGTGATAGATACATACATAGATAGATAGATAGATAGATAGATAGACAGATAGATAGAGAGAGAGAGAGAGAGATAGATAGATAGATAGATAGATAGATAGAGAGAGAGAGAGAGAGAGAGAGAGAGAGAGAGAAAGATAGATAGATAGATATCTATCTATCTATCTATCTATCTATCTATCTATCTATCTATCTATCTATCTATCTATCTTATCTATCTATCTATCTCTCTCTCCATCTCTCTATCTATCTCTCTATCTATCTCATCTATCTATCTATCTATCTATCTATCTATCTATCTATCTATCTATCTATCTATCTATCTATATATCTAATCTATCTATCTATCTATCTATCTATCTATCTATCTATCTAATCTATCTTTCTATCCATCTGTCTATCCATCTGTCTATCTATCTATCTATCTATCTATCTATCTATCTATGTATCGATCTATCTATCTATCTATCTATCTATCTATCTATCTATCTATCTATCTATCTATCTATCTATCTATCTATCTATCTATCTATCTATCTATCTATTTCTCTATCTATCTATCTATCTATTTATCTATAGATAGACGGGCGGCGGTGCTGCGGCGCGGGCGGGCCGTTTCGGCTCTGTTTGCCATGGTGGTCGCGGCGGCCGTGGCTACGGCGATGTTGAATCTTTATGTCGACGTGCAGGCGAAGCTGCGGCGGGAATTTCGCAACTACGGGGCGAACATTATCGTCGTCGGCACGGATGCCTCAGGAAGAGACGGCGCTTCCCTGCCCCCGGATACTCTGGCGCGCGTGGATTCCGTTCTTGCCGGTCGCGGGATTGCGGCGCCGTTTGGGATGGTTGTGGCCCGCTCAGGCGACGGGCAGCCAATTGTGGTGGCGGGCACCGAATTTGAGCGGGTGAAACAGCTGGATAAATGGTGGTCGGTGAGCGCCTGGCCGGAAACGGCTGCGGGTCAATTCGGAGAGATGACTCACTACGAAAATCAACACCCCCACCCCTTCGCCCCGCTCAGGGCAGGCTCTGTCGCACAAAACGCGACAAGGGTGGGACACCTGGAGTCTTCTCCGGCGCTGATTGGGGTGCGTGCCTTGGCGGCCGTGGCCCCCACAAATCAGGATTTCGATCTCAGTTTTCAAGGGCACACTTTGCACGTCACGCCGGCGGGGACGGTGCAGACGGGAGCGGCGGAAGACAGCCGGATTTTTGTTTCGCTGGCTGATTTCGTGGCCTGGACCGGGGTGCAACCGTCGACGATCGAAGTGGCGGCCAGCGGATCGCCGGAGGAAGTGGCCGGCATCATGAACCAGCTGACGCAGGCGATTCCGGGCGGGGACGTTCGCCCGGTGCGGCAGATTATGGAGGGCGAGGCGCGTGTGCTGGGCAAGACTCGCGCCACGCTGCTGGCTGCGGCCGCGCTGATTATTCTGACGGCGGCGCTATGCGTCCTCTCCACTTTGATGGGATGGGTGTTCGACCGGCGGCGGGACTTTGCCATTATGAAAGCCCTGGGAGCGTCGGGGCGATTGCTCAACGGATTTTTCGCGGCAGAGGCCGCAGCCCTGGGCGCAACGGGTGCGCTGATCGGGTTTGTAGTCGGGATCGGCATCGCGGCGTGGATCGGGCGGGTTAACTTTCATGCTCCCGTAATGCCGCGTTGGAGTGTGTTGCCTCTGGTGCTGGCTGGTAGCATGGCTGTGACTTTGTTGTCGGCGATCCTTCCGATCTCGCTGCTGCGCCGGGTGCAGCCGGCAGTGATTCTGAGGGGAGAGTGAAATGATTCAGATTAAGGATGTGACGAAGCTCTACCCTGCCAAGGAAGCGGGCAACGGAAACGGCGCGGGCAAGGACATCGGCTTTATTCATGCGCTGGACCATATCTCGCTGCATGTGACGCAGGGGAATGGCTGTCGATCATGGGGCCGTCGGGATCGGGGAAATCGTCGCTGGTGAATTTGATTGGCTGCCTAGACCGGCCGTCGTCGGGCGAGATATGGCTCGATGGGCAGAATGTTGCGGGGATTTCTGCGGCAGATCTGAACCGCGTACGGGCGGAAAAAATAGGATTCATCTTCCAGCAGTTTCACCTGATTCCATTTCTTACTGCGGTCGAGAACGTCATGCTGGCGCAGTATTTTCACAGCATGACCGACGACAAAGAAGCGGTCGAGGCGCTGACGCGGGTCGGCCTAGGCGACCGCGCGCATCATCTGCCATCGCAGATGTCGGGCGGCGAACAGCAGCGGGTGTGCATCGCGCGGGCGCTGATCAATGATCCGAAAATTATTCTGGCCGACGAACCCACCGGAAACCTGGACGCGGTAAACGAAGAAATCGTGCTGCGCCTGCTGCGCGAGTGTCACCAGCAGGGACGCACCATTGTGATGGTCACGCACGACCCCGTGGTGGCGCGACTGGCCGACCGCCGCATCGAGCTCCATCATGGCAAGATCGCGTCGCAGGAAGTTTTCTCCATGGCCGACGAGGAGCAACTCGACGAGGTTCTAGAAGAGTTGTGGGTGCTGGCCGAGCATGGCGAGATTGCCGAGGTCGAGCGCATGGAAGTTCACGGCGCGCTGCCGGTGAGTCTGGCGATTGAAAAGATGATCGAGATGGGGCTGGTGGTTTCGACGCCGCATCCGCCGGAGCCGCATGGTCACAAGCCGTTCGTGAATCCGTGTCACGAGGCGCTGAAGCCGGTGGCCGCTTCGTCGGGCGACGGGACGCTGATTGTCGAACTCACGCCGCGCGGGCGCGAGCGCGCGGGCAGTATTATCCGCCGGCACCGGCTGGCAGAGCGTCTCTTCACCGACAGCCTGGCCATGGACAGCGAGTCCGAAATCGAGCAGCAGGCCTGCAAGTTCGAGCACATCCTTTCGCCGGAAGCGACCGATAAGATCTGCGCGTTTCTGGGCCATCCGCGGACCTGCCCGCACGGCGCGCCGATTCCGTCGGGACCCTGCTGCGGACGCGAGCCCGGTTTCGCAGGGTCAACCATAAGGGAATCGGTACGGTCCAAATAGCGGGCCGTGAAAGGGCTCAACCACAAAGGACGCGAAGGTCCACGAAGGAAGTTTCCTCAGGCGCGTTCCCGATAGCGGCTCCCAGCACCTTTTTGATTACCCAGCCTAGAAGGAAATCGGCTTTATCATCAATCAGGAGTATCGATCCAGATTATGCGACATCCCACCATCGGCGTATTCGATTCCGGCTTTGGCGGGCTCACCGTTCTTAAAGCTTTACTTGAACTTATCCCCGGCGCGGATTATGCCTATTTTGGCGACACAGCTCGCCTGCCCTACGGATCGAAGTCGGTCGAGACCGTGGCCCGCTACGCGGTAGAGTCGGCGCACTATCTCGAATCGCACGGCGCGCAGATGCTCGTCATCGCCTGTAATACGGCGACAGCCCTGGCGCTGGACTGCATCACCGCCGGCGCCCATGTACCGGTAGTTGGCGTCATTGAACCGGGAGCGGAGGCAGCCGCTGCGGCAACCAGGAATCAGAAGATCGTTGTGATCGGGACCGAAGCAACCGTCAGCAGCCACGCCTACCGCAAGGCTCTCGAAGCCCGCGGCCTCAACCCACGAGAGAAAGCTTGCCCACTATTGGTTCCGCTGGTCGAGGAAGGGTGGGTCGAGCATCCGGTGACCGAGCAGGTCGCACGCATTTACCTTGCCGAGGCTTTCGCGGATGGATTTCGTGACGCCGATACGCTGGTCTTGGGGTGCACCCACTATCCGCTACTCAAGCTGCTCTTGCACCGGGTAACGCCGGGCCACGTCAGCATTGTGGATTCAGCGGAGTCGACGGCGCGGGCCGTAGCTTCCCGGCTGCAGCTACTTGTTCCCGTCCCTTCCGGCGCGGAGGAACGCCGCGCGCTTCCCCGCTTGCAGTTCTTTGCCACCGATTCGGTGGAGAAGTTCCGAAGGCTGGGGGAGCGCTTTCTGGGTCATCCGATTGAAGACGTGCAGCATGTGGATTTGAAGGAATGATTTGAAGGTGTGCTTTGAAGCTATGATTTGAAGCCATTTGTTATCCGCAAGAATCCGATAGCCCGGCCGGGGCCTTCAGCATTAATCTCAGCTACAAGCTCTAATCTCCGATCAATGCATATGCATCCACTCGACAATGTAATCTGGCAGGCGCTCACCACGCGGGACGCCCAGTTTGCCGAGAGCTTCGACCAGGCGCGACGCTTTGTTCGCGAGGTCGGGCCGTTAGGCGCATTCCGCGAACATGGCCCGCGGGGCTACGCTTCCTTGGCCGGACTGGTTCGACCCGGCGGGACCATCGGGCTATTCCTCGATCATGCCTATGAAGACCAGCCCGAGGAATTGCGAGCCGGTTGGCAATTCCTGGTGGGCGCGCCTCTGCTCCAGATGGTAGCTGACGACGGCCCTGCGCCCGAACTGCGGATTCATCCCAGTCGTGAATCGTCCAGTCCTGCGTCGCCCCGTCGTGTATCGTCCAGCCCTGCGTCGTCCATCCCAGAGATCATCGAACTTGGTCCCCAGGATTCGCCGGAGATGATCGAACTGACGGCCTTGACCAAGCCCGGGCCGTTTGGCAGTCGCACCCACGAACTGGGCTCGTATCTGGGCATTCGCTCGAAGGGAAAGCTGATTGCGATGGCGGGTGAACGGCTGAAAGTTCCCGGGCACACGGAAGTGAGCGCGGTCTGCACCCATCCCGAGCACACAGGCCACGGCTATGCCGGAATTCTGATGATGGAAGTGATGCGGCGCATTCGCGAGCGCGGCGAGACGCCGTTTCTGCACGTCAGGCAGGACAATGGGCGGGCTATTCAGGTCTACAAGAGGCTGGGATTTCGCCAGAGGAAAGTCGGGCACTTCGCACTGCTGCGGAAGGAATAATGTCGTGGCTCAGTGGCTCGGAGCTATCCGGTCTTATCGAGAGAAAAACCAAGCAGCGGCTGTGCCGAATTGCACGGGTCTCTTTGACAAGCTCAGGGCAGGCTCTTCGCTTCGCTCAGGATCACAAGCAGCGGGGATGACCGGAGCCGGACCGCAAGCCTCAGTACAGATGGAAGTCGACTTCGACGGCAATCTCGACCGCCACCGGATGCCCATCTTTCTTGCCCGGCTCAAACTTCCAGGTCTTGACGGCTTCGATGGCCTTTTCGTCCAAGCCCATGCCCAGACTTTGCAGCACATGAATATTTCGGGGAACGCCGTCGGCGCCGACGACTAAACCCAGCAGGCAAACGCCCTGATACTTCGCCTTGCGAGCTTCTTCGGAAAACTCCGGATCGGGATTGAAAATCGTCCGCGGTGGAGTGACGCCGCTGCCCACGCGGAAAATGCCCCCACCGACGCCGCCGCCTTCTCCGGGGCCAAACCCAGGCCCCTTGCCCGATCCCACGCCGCCGCCGCTGCCCGAACCAATCCCGCTGCCGGAGCCCGTGCCGTTCGACGGCAGGATGGCGTGCGACAAGGGATCGCCCAGGTTCGGCATATTGTTCGAAGCCAGTTGCACCTGCGGCGGAATGACGATAGTCGGCTCAACTGCCAGCTTAGGATTGTCGTTCCGAATCACAGCCGCGGGAGGGGTAATTTGTTGCATCGAGAACTTGGGCAGCTTGCCCGCGCTGGCCTGGAGCACGTCGCGATCGCCGCCCCCGCCGCCGCCGCCCACTTGCGTCTTGGACTGCTTCAACTCCGGAATGGGTCCAGGGTCCAAGAGAGTGACGGTCACTTTCGCAGTGGGAGCCGCATTGACCACCCGATGTGCGATGAACACTGCCAGCGCGATGGCCACGCCAATCACAGCATAGTATCCGGCGGCCCCCGCAACCCCCGCCTTCCAGTTGGAATAGAAGCCCCAGATATCTTTGACCGGCTCGGGCTTGGACTGGAGCACGAGAGGCGGAAGCTTCTTCGGGAAGAAGAAATCATCCAATCCGCGGAACAGTGACTTATAGAGCGGCTCTTCAAAATTCTTGTCGGTGATGAGCAGGTGCAGTTCTGGCTCTGGCACGGGGACGGTCGGATTGATTTGTTCGGATCCCATAATTCCGGTCTGGACGCTTGACTCCATGCTCTTCGCTTCCCGCCATGCCCCTATACAGAGATGAGCGGCAGTCACGGCAAGTTGCTTCGATTCGCCGCCGATTTTACGAACGAGGTACCCGTCGGCCTCCCCACGCATGGAACGGACCGGGACGGGCCGGATCGGCTCCGCTTTCTAAAATTGTACCTCTAGTCGACCCATTCCGACAGTGCATTCCGGTGTGCCGGGCAAGTCGCGGAAATACATGTCCTTCCTCTCGCGACCGGGCAGATTCGTTTCTGTAAAAGTGTGTAATCCCCGCTACAGAAGAGGCATCAACCACGAAGGGCACGAAAGTTCACGAGGGCTTTCGGCCTGAGTGGGGTTCCTTCGTGCACCTTCGTTACCTTCGCGGTAATACTCTTTCACATGGGCCGAACAGACGTCAGCAACTGTTGCACCAGCGCTTCCGTTCGCGCTACCCATTCCGGCAGCGCGGCCTCAACTACCGGCGAGAGCGACTCGCCGTGATCAAAGCATTCGCCGGTTAACGTCATGGCAAAGGCGCGCGGGGTCGCGCCGAAAAGTTGGCGGGAAAGCGCCATCACCGTACCGGGAGAAAGCTGGTGAGAAAAATGAGCTTTGCCCGCCAGCAAGAGGACTTCTTCACAGCGCAATTCCCCGGGCTGCCCGCCTGCATGGGCCGACGCCGCATCCAGAAAAATGACGGCTTCGGAACGGCTGACCGTCTCGGCAACTTCCGGCGCGAGCTGAGGACAGCGCAGAATCTCAACTTCGCCCTCGATCCTCGACCCGGCAACCTTCCGTTCGAGTACTTCGGCGGCCCGCCACGCCACGCCATCGTCGGACCGCATCGGATTTCCGTAGGCAACGATGAGAATTCGAGGCATGGTCTGCAAGTCTATCCCGCAAGGCATCGAATGCATTCAGCACTCAGTGTTCAGCGCCCAGCCGCGGAGCGGCAAGAGATTGCAGCCCACGGCCTGCCCTGAGCCTGTCGAAGGGGCGCAAGCCGTGGGTGGCCCGCAAAAAACACAAACAACCCCGGAGGCGCGAAAGAATGGCTACGACACGATCACGACCGCACCACCTCGTCCAGCACTTCCCCATCCGGACTGAGCAACTGCACCCGCAACGGCATCTCGCCGAACGCGTGCGTCGCACAACTGAGGCAGGGATCATAGCAGCGAATCACCGCCTCCACGCGGTTGAGCATCCCTGGCGTCAGCCGGTTGCCGTGCACAAAATGTTTGGCCACTTGCAGCACGCTGCGATTCATCGCCAGATTATTCTGTCCCGTGGCAATGATCAGATTCACCCAGCGGATCAGCCCCTGCTCGTCGATCTTGTAATGATGAAATAAAGTCCCGCGCGGTGCTTCGGCCGCGCCCACACCTTCGAGCGCATTGGGCCGGGCCACGGCTCGCACCTGCTTCGACAGAATCTCCGGATCATTCAGCAGCTGCTCCAGTCGCTCGATGCAATACAGAATCTCGATGAGCCGTGCGTGATGATAGTGGAACGAGCTCAGCACCGCCGTGCGTTGCAGTTCGTGAAATTCCGCCAGCTCCTGATCGGCGCGGGGCGTGCCGCAGCGGTCGGCCACGTTCAGCCGCGCCAGCGGCCCCACGCGGTACACGCCATCGGGAAATCCCTTGGGCTTGTAATACGAAGACTTGAGATAGCTCCAGGGCTCGACCTTTTCGCCGATGTAGTCGGCATAGTCGGCGGGGTCGAGATCGTCGGCCACCACATGGCCCGAGGCATCGACTACCCGCAGTTTGCCGCCATAAAACGTGAGGCCGTTGTCTTTCTTCACGATGCCCATGAACAGCGTGGGAAAGTTGCCAAACGTCGAAATCTCTTCCCGGAACTTTTCCATCGTGCTCTTAAACCATTCCAGGGTGCGCTCGGCGATGGCCAGCGCGTCGGGCAGCGCAAAGAGAATCGCGTCGCGGTTGGCCTCAGTCAGGGGCTCGCTCACGCCCCCGGGAACCACCCACGCGGGATGAATGCGCTTCCCGCCGAGCCGCTCGATGATGCGCTGCCCGAACTGGCGCAGCCGAATGCCATCCATCGCGAGCTCGGGATTTTTTTCCGCCACGCCGAAAATGTTGCTCTTCGCCGGATCAGCGTCCATCCCCAGCAGCAAGTCAGGCGACGACAGGTGGAACAGGCTCAACGCATGCGACTGCGTGACCTGGGCGAGACCAAAGATGCGGCGCAGCTTGTCGGCCGTAGGCGGAATGCGCACCGCCAGCAGCGAGTCGCAGGCCTTGGCCGACGCGATCAGATGGCTGACCGGGCAAATGCCGCAAATCCGCGCCATCAGCGACGGCATCTCATAAAACGGACGCCCATCGCACAGCTTCTCGAAGCCGCGAAACTGCGTCACGTGAAAGCGAGCTTCCTCGACCCGGCCATCGTCGTTCAAGTGGAGCGTAATCTTGGAGTGGCCTTCGATGCGCGTAACCGGATCGATGAGGATTCTGCTGCCCTGCTTCACAAATGATTCCTTTCAGTTGAGTTGCGCTATCAGCTCTCAGCCTTCCGCTATCGGTACTCAGTCGACTGAGTTTTCTCGTAGCTCGTAGCTCGTGGCTCGCAGCTCATAGCTCGCAGCTATTCACGATCCAAACCGAGTCTTCGCGGTTACGTCCGGCTGTCGCCCTTCAAGCAATTCGGTGACGACGTAGTAAATCGTGTCGGCCGACGGCGGACATCCCGGGACGAACACATCCACGTTCACAAATTCGTGGATCGGCCGCGAATTCGGCAGCAGTGCAGGCACGACTTGGTTCGGAGTCCCAGGATCGAACGTCACATTTTCGCGATACGCCCGGTCGCAGACGGCTTTCACGCCAAACGGATTGCGCATCCCCGGAACGTTGGCGGTCACCGCGCAGTCGCCCAGCGAAACCAGCGTCTTGGTCCGCTCGCGTACGATCTTGATTTTGTGCAGGTCGTCTTCGGTGCTCACCGCGCCCTCCACCAGCGCCACGTCGACCTCGTCAGGAAATTCCTTTGCGTCGACCAGCGGGCTGTAGACCAGATCCGCCAGACCGGCCACGGTCAGCAGCCGTTCGTCCATATCGAGAAAAGACATGTGGCAGCCGGAGCAGCCATCGAGCCATACCGTAGCCAGGCGTTTCCTGCGTGAACCTTCGTGTCCTTCGTGGTTCAAGCTCTCGGTCTTCATTCGTTTTCTTCCCGCATCATGGTCAGGTAGGGCAGGAACTGGCGCCGCTTGAGCATCTCGGCGACCGAGCGGCCTTTTTCAAACAGCGCGCCCGTGGGACAGACATGGACGCACTTGCCGCAACTGGTGCAGGTTTCCGACGATCCCCACGGCTCGTTCAAATCCGTAATTACCTTGGCGTCGATGCCGCGGCCCATGATGTCCCAGGTATGCGCGCCCTCGATTTCGTCGCACACCCGCACGCAGCGCGTGCACAGGATGCAGCGGTTGTGGTCGATCACGAAACGGTCGTGCGACGCGTCCACTTCTTCCTTGGGATAGCGATAGGGAAAGTGAACGTGGGTAATTCCCAGGCTCTGCGCCAGCATCTGCATTTCGCAGTGACCATTCGAGACGCACACCGAGCACACGTGGTTGCGTTCGGTGAACAGCAATTCCAGAATCATGCGGCGATAATTCTGCAGGCGGTCGGAGGCGGTAGTGACTTCCATGCCTTCTTCGACCACGGTGACGCAGGCGGGAAGCAACCGGCTCTGTCCCTTGATTTCGACCAGGCAGAGGCGGCAGGCACCAACGTCGGAGAGGCCGTCCAACTCACACAAGCGAGGCACGAAAATGCCGTTCTGCCGGGCGACGTCGAGGATGGTCTCTTCCTGGCGTCCGCTGACGTCGCGGCCATCGATCTTCAGGGTTTTGACGGCAGCCACGGGACTCATGCGCTTTCCCTTTCCTTGGAGGGTTGTGCGCCGCAGACTCCGGCGGGACATCGATGATCTTCAATATGCGCCCGGTACTCCTCGGCAAACGAGCGCAGCGTACTGACCACGGGATTAGGCGCCGACTGCCCCAGGCCGCACAGGCTGGTGTGTTTCAGCAGATCGCAAAGTTCTTCCAGCATCTTCATGTCCTGCGGTGTCGCCGTCATATTGCCGATCGCCGTGAGAATGCGGTGCATCTGGTAGGTGCCCACGCGGCACGGGATGCACTTGCCGCAGGACTCGGTCATGCAGAAGTCCATGAAATATTTCGCCACGTCGACCATGCACGAACTTTCGTCCATCACGATCATCCCGCCCGAACCCATGATCGACCCAGCTTTGGCGAGAGATTCGTAATCGACCGGCATGTCGAGGCACTCCGACGGCAGGCAGCCGCCCGAAGGCCCGCCAGTTTGCACCGCCTTGAACTTGCGACCCTCGGGAATCCCTCCGCCGATTTCAAACACCATCTCGCGTAAAGAGATCCCCATGGGAACCTCGACCAGCCCGGTATTCTCGACGCGTCCAGCCAGCGCAAAAACCTTCGTGCCCTTGCTCTTCTCGGTGCCGATCTGCGCGTACCACTCGCCCCCGTTGCGGATAATGGGAGCGATATTGGCGAAGGTCTCGACATTGTTGATGAGGGTGGGTTGGCCAAACAGGCCTTCCATGGCGGGATACGGCGGCCGCGGGCGCGGTGTGCCGCGCTTGCCCTCGACCGAGGCAATTAGCGCCGTCTCTTCGCCGCAGACAAAGGCTCCGGCGCCCAGTCGAAGGTCCACGCGAAAACTGAAACGGGTGCCGCAGATGTTCGAACCCAGCAGCCCGATCCGTTCGGCCTGCCGGATCGCGTTGCGCAGCCGCTTGATGGCCAGCGGATATTCCGCGCGCACATAAATGTAGCCTTCCGACGCGCCTACCGCGTAGGCCGCGATCAGCATGCCTTCGAGCACGCGATGCGGATCGCTTTCCAGCACGCTGCGATCCATGAACGCCCCAGGATCGCCCTCGTCAGCGTTGCAGATCACGTACTTCTGCGTGCCCACCGACTTCGAGACCGTGCTCCACTTCAGCCCCGTGGGATAGCCCGCGCCCCCGCGCCCCCGCAGGCCGCTTTTCGTCACCTGCTCGATGACCTCGCGCGAGGTCATTTCGGTCAGCGCCTTGATCAGCGCCGCGTATCCGCTAGCGGCAATGTAGTCTTCAATGCGCTCGGGATCGATGACGCCGGAATTCTCCAGCACAATCTTTTTCTGCCGCTGAAAGAATGGGACGTCGGTCGGGCAGACCAGCCGCCCCACCGGCTGGCCCTCGAGGCTGTCGAGAATGGCCGCACCGTCCCCGGCTTCGACCTTCTTGTAAAGCAATTCTTTATGATCCTCGCCCACGCCGCTTGACACTACGCTCGCCGTGACCAGCGGGCCTTCAGCACACAGCCCCATACAGCCCACGCCTTTGATCTGGCAATAGCCCTTGGTGCCGCGGCGGGCCACTTCCTGGTCAAGCGCATCCTTTACCGCCTGGCTCTGGCAGGAGAGGCATCCCGCGGCAACGCACACATTCACCCGCTGCGTGATCTGGCTCTGCGCCTCGCGCTCGCTTTCGGCAATCTGTTCCAGTTCCTCGGGCGTCATGCGGTCGTCCATTTCTTCAAGTGCTCGCGGATGGCCGGCGTCGCAACCTTCCCCGCGACTTCCTGATCGTAAACCACCGCCGGAGCCAGCCCGCAAGATCCCAGGCAACGCGCCGTGAGCAATGAGACTTTCTTGTCCGCCGTGGTTTCTCCCGGACTAATGCCCAGGTCATGCTCGACCGCGTCCAGCAGTTGCTGCGCGCCCTTTATGTAGCAGGCCGTGCCCATGCAGACGACGCAGGTATGCTCGCCCGCGGGCTTCAGGGTGAAAAAATGGTAGAAGGTGGCAACGCCGTACGCCCGGCTCAAGGGCACGCGCAGCGACATGGCTACATAGCGTAGCGCCTGCGTGTCCAGATATCCGAAGGCCTCTTGCACCGTGTGCAGCGTCTCAATCAGGCCGCGCTGCTGCTGGCCCTGCCGCCGTATGGTGGCGTCGACCAGCTTCCAGCGTTTGTCCTGATTGGGAGGAGTAGGCTTGGAAACGTAAGATGGCATATCCGCTCTCAATCGAAAATGAATTCAAAAAGAAGTGACGCTGATCGCGAACAAAGATTCATTGTAGTCGCGGCGAATGCGGTTGAAGAGATCCGGCGCGGAAATTTTGCCCTCCTGCGGCATTTCGATTTCAGTCTTATACTTTCAGACCGCGCACACTGCAACCCTCGCTCCCAATTTTCTTCTGGCTACTGGGAGGGTCGAAATCATAATCATGATGTACGTAAGGGTCCTTCCTCGAACCGTCTGAATCGAAGGGTAAGGCTTAAGATCGAATCGTCAGCACCGGGCAGTGGGCCCGGGCGATGACGAGGTGTGCCGTGGACCACGGCAGGTGCGTGTTCCGGGCTGGAGCGGAAGACCGCGCCCCCAGCACGATCATGTCCGCTTCGCGTTCCGCCGCAACTTTCAGAATGCTGTCGGCGGCGAAGCCGAACTCGAGCTGGGCCTCTGGCTTGTATTGCAGAGCGGCATCGTTGGGCACCAGCGCTTGCAGGCGGCCCACGCACTCTTCCATCAGTTCAGGGCGCCGGCCCAGATGGCTGTAATCCTCGATCACGTGCATCAGCGTAAGCCGCGCGCAGAATTCCTCGGCCAGCGCGACCGCCTCCCGCGCGACGCTCGCCGAGTGCTGGGCAAAATCGGTGGCAAACAGGATCTGCCGTAACTCCAGTTCGACCGGAGCCAGATCGCGGTTGGAAAACGCGGGAAGTTTCGCCCGCCCCGAAACCTTCGGCCCCACCGTCAGCACCGGGCACGGCGCGTGCCGCAGAATGTCTTCCGCCACCGAACCCAGCAGCAGCTTGCCCAGTCCCGAGCGGCCGTGCGTGCCGACCACCACGAGATCAATCTTGTTTTCCTCGACAATTCCAGCCAACGCCCGCCATACCTGGCCATGCCGGACGTAATTGTGATGCGGCATTCCTTCGAAGCGCTCGGAGATCTGGTCGAGTTTCTTTTTGGCGTCGGCGTGCGCGTCGTCGTAAATCGTTCCCATGCTGACGTAGTCCACGCCGCCGGTCATCATCAGCAGGCTGCTGTCGGCCAGCACGTGCGCGGTGTGCAGCGTGCCGCTAAAATGTCGGCAGATGGCCGTGGCATAGGGCAGTGCCGCCTCTGAAGTAGCGGAAAAGTCGGTGGCAAACAATACATTCTTGACTGCGACGGCGAGCGGCGATTTCGGCTCGACAACGGTACCATATCGTTCCGCCGCCTGCGTCATAACCCACCTCCCACACCCGCCTAGAGAATTACATCCGGCCCTTCATCTCGATATGTCCCGTATCACTTCCTCTGGTGATTCGGATCACGAACAACGGGTGCTCACGCCCTGGGTACCCTGTCTCTGTCGCAAGCGACAAGGGTGGGGCACCCTCGATCTTATTTCCGATCGCCTACTGCGCGAAGCCGTCGGCCTGGGTGATGGCTCCGATGGCGACCGTGTTGTCGATGAACACCCGGCCGGCATCGAGCGCCTTGCGGTCGAGTTCGAGCAGCGCTGGATTCTTGACTTTCCGTTCCAGCACTTGCAGGGCGGTCGCTGCCGACAGGCATTCGGTCTCTTCCAGCAGCGCGCCCATCAACACGATGTTCGCCACTTTCGCCGACCCCAGTCGGTCGGCAATCTCCGAAGCCGGAATGCACACCACCTGCGCCTGCGGAATGGTCAGGTCGTCGGGCAACTGCTCGCGGCCATACAGGATCGTGCCGCCGGGCGCCACCTGCGCGCAAAACTTACGCAGAGAAATTTCGTTCATCGCCACCAGCACCTGTGGCCGCGACAGCACCGGCGACCCAATGCGCTCTTTCGAAAGGCAGACGTGACAGTGCGCGCTGCCCGAGCGCATCTCCGGGCCGTACGACGGCAGCCAGCTGACTTCCAGGCCTTCGCGCATGCCCATCTCGGCCAGGAGTTGGCCCAGCAGCAGCACGCCCTGCCCACCGAAGCCGGCAATCTTGATGCCCAGTTCGCGGTAGTGATGCTTCGGCGTCACTGCCTCAATGCCCGACGCTTTGTGCTCGCCCTCCACCAGTTCGGCCACAGTTTTATGCGGCGGGACGTGGTTGTCCCGAATCTCCATCGCGCGATCGCGAAACACGTTCAGCGGGAAGTTCGGAATCATCTTATCCGCTACCCATTTGCGCGCCTCCACCGGATCCTTGCCCCAGATCGTCGGGCACGGCGAAAGAATCTCGACGAACGTGAAGCCGGCTCCAGCGCGCTGCAGTTCGAGCGCCTTGCGCACCGCCCGCCGCGCCTTCATGATGTTCTTGTTGTCAGAAAGCGCGACGCGCTCGATATAGACCGGAGCTTCCAGCGACGCCAGCATCTCGGCCATGTGCAGCGGGAAACCTTCGTTGATGGGCCGGCGTCCCCAGGGCGAGGTCGTGCTCTTCTGGTCAACCAGCGTGGTGGGCGCCATCTGCCCGCCCGTCATGCCATAGATCGCGTTGTTGACGAAGAACACGGTGATTTTCTCGCCGCGATTCGCGGCGTGCACGATTTCCGCCGTGCCGATTGCCGCCAGGTCTCCATCGCCCTGATACGCGATCACCGTCTTGTCCGGACAAGCCCGCTTCAGCCCCGTAGCCGCCGCCGGAGCGCGGCCGTGCGCCACCTGCACGTTGCCCACATCAAAATAGTAGTAGGCGAACACCGAACAGCCCACCGGGCTCACCAGGATCGTCTGATCCTGCAGCCCGAGATCTTCCAGGGCTTCGGCGATAAGCTTGTGCGCGACCCCGTGCCCGCATCCTGGACAGTAGTGCGTCTGATGCTTGAGTTCGCCTTTCCGCTCGTACTCGGGATAGAACGCTTCCGCTTTCTGGTGCACGATTTCGTAGTTCTCGGCGACCAGTTTGGGTTCTTCTTTGATGACGTTGATTTCCGCCATAATAGGCTCCCGCCTGTTCCCACGTAGCGGCGGACGCATTCGTCCGCTCGCCAGCATTCCCTCTTACCAAGCCCGGACGAATGCGTCCGGGGCTACGCGTGCTCAGACCGCGGCCGGCACCAGCTCTTCGATCTTCGTCAGCAATTCCTCGACACTGGGCAGGTTGCCGCCTACGCGCCCATAGAAGTCGATGGGCCGCTGGCCATTCAGCGTCAGGCGGACATCGTCCACCATCTGGCCATTGCTCAGCTCGACGACCAGAACTTTCTCCGCCGCCAGCGCCGTCGCCGTCAACTCCTTCGATGGGAACGGCCACAGCGTGATAGGACGGAACAATCCGACTTTCCATCCCTGCTTGCGGGCTTCATCCACGGCCGAATGCAGCACGCGCGAGACAATGCCGTAGCCGACCACGATCAGTTCGGCGTCTTCCGTGCGGTACTCTTCGCAGCGCGTCTCGGTCTGCCGCGCGCGAATGTATTTGGCTTCCATGCGGCGCTGGTGCTCTTCGAGATCATCGGGCTCGAGCACGATCGAGCTGATCAAGTTCTGGCGCGTCCCAGCCGTTCCCTTCACCGCCCAAGGCTTTTCCGGGGCGCGGATTTCGCGGTACACGAGGTCGAGCGGCTCCATCATCTGGCCCACGAAGCCGTCGGTCAGCACAATCGCCGGATTGCGATAACGGTCCGCCAGCTCAAAAGCGAGAATGGTCAGGTCGGCCATCTCCTGCACCGAGGCTGGGGCCACCACCAGATTGCGGTAGTTGCCATGCCCTCCGCCCTTGACCATGGCGTTGTAGTCGCTCTGTTCGGGCGCGATGTTGCCCAGACCGGGCCCGCCGCGCATGACATCGACAATGACGCAGGGCAGTTCCGCGCCGGCAAGATAAGAAATGCCTTCCTGCATCAGGCTCAACCCGGGGCCGGACGATGCGGTCATGACCCGCACTCCTGCCGACGCCGCGCCGTACACCATGTTGATGGAAGCGGTCTCGCTCTCCGCCTGCACAAACGTGCCGCCAACTTCCGGAAAGTAGAGCGCGGCGGCTTCGGCAACTTCACTGGCAGGGGTGATGGGATATCCGTAATAGGCCCGGCACCCAGCCAGCACTGCGCCTTTAATAACTGCAACGTTTCCTTTACAAAGCTGCCGCATGTTGTTCTCCTGCAGTCGCTTCTGCGACGCTGGCTTTAGCGGGACGAGCCAGCCGGTAGACTACGATGGCCCCCGGTTCAGGGCAGCAGTAGAAACAGATACCACATCCAGTGCAATCCTCGCCGGTGTAGCGTGCCGGATGCACTCCGTAGGAACTCAGCTCCGGAGCCAGTTCCAGGCACTTGGGCGGGCAGGATTCCACGCACAGCCCGCATCCCTTGCACTCTTCGACATCAATCGTGACCTGGCCGCGTGCTGGTCTGGCTGACGTTGAAGCCGCTGGCGTTGGACCTGCTGAGGTTGGTCGTACTGATAGTGGACCCGCCATATCAATCACCTCGTCCTGTCACCTCGATATCGCTGTCTGCGCCTGCTGCGGATGTTGCGCCCACTTGGTCTTCTCGCAGTAGGCGTAAAGCTCCTCGCGGAAAGCCGGGTGTGCGATCTCGATCAGCGACTTGGCGCGCTCGCGAATCGACTTGCCGTGCAGGAATGCGACGCCATACTCGGTCACTACGTAGCGCACCAGACCGCGCGACGTAACCACTCCCGCCCCAGGATCGAGCATGGGCACGATCCGTGAAATGGTTCCCTGCTTGGCCGTGGAAGAAATCGCGATGATAGGCTTGCCGCCCTTGGAGCGCGTGGCCCCGCGCAGGAAGTCGACCTGCCCGCCAATGCCGCTGTAAAACTGGTTGCCAATCGAGTCGGAACACACCTGCCCGGTCAGATCGATCTGCACGGCGGAGTTGATGGCCACCATGTTGTCGTTGCGGGCGATCAGTCCGGGATCGTTGGTGTACGCCGTGGGATGAAATTCGAAAATGGGATTGTTGTCGACAAACTCGAACAGACGCTTGGTGCCGAGCGCAAATCCCAGAATGATTTTGCGGGGCTTGAAGTTTTTTCGCGCCCCGGTCAGTACCCCGGCTTCGATCAGCGGGATCACACCGTCCGACACCAGTTCGCTGTGCACTCCGAGATCCTTGCGGTCCATCAGCAGGGGCAACACCGCGTCGGGGATGCCGCCAATGCCAGTCTGCAACACGGCTCCGTCCTCGATCAGCGAGGCTACGTTGCGCGCGATGGCAATCTGCAGGTCAGTCACAACCGGCCTCTTCAGGGCGCACAGTGGACGCGACGATTCCACAAAAGCATCGATATCGTTGACGTGAATGAAGCTGTCGCCGTAGGTGCGGGGCATGTTGTCGTTAATTTGAGCGACCACATACTTGGCACACCTCGCGGCCGTGAGGGTGGTATCGACGCCCACCCCGAAACTGCAGAATCCGTGCGAATCGGGCGGAGAAACTTCAATCAGCGCCACGTCAATCGGCATGGCCCCGCTCTCAAACAGTCCTTCAATCTCACTCAAATAGATGGGCGTGTAGTCGGCGCGGCCGTCGTTGATGGCGTCGCGCACGTTGGCCCCGATGAAAACGGCGTTATGCCGGAAGTGCCCCGCCATTTCCGGCGCGACGTAGGGTGCGCAGCCCATCGTCATCATGTGGACGATTTCCACATCGCGGACTTCGGGCCCGCGGCGCATGAGCGCCTCCACCAGCGTCTCCGGTTCGGCGCAGCCCGGCTGGATGTAAACTCGCATCCCCGACTCGACGCAGCGCAACGCATCATCGGCCGTTTTCAGCCGCTTCTTATATTCCATTTCCCACGACATCGACATCGTTGTTTGATCCCCCCACACTAGACTACGACTAGACTGCCCGCAGCACACCCTGCTCCCGCGCCGCCCGGGCAACCTCCTGTTCATACCCCACAACCGCATAATAAATCGCCCGGTCGAAAAACATCTCCAGCATTTGCAACAATTCCAGCTCTCCCATGATTTCGATTGCACGGTCCATCACGGCTTCGCTCTTGAGGAAGTCCCAGAGATTTTCCTTGACCAGCACGATGGCCTGCACCACCTCGCTGAGCGGTACTTTCTGCTGTGCCCGGCGCATTCCAATCTCGCGGTAGCGATCCTCGACATCCTGCTCGTTCTTGCCCAGCAACCATTCGCCCAGATGGCGGTAGATTTCGTAGACGCGTTCCCGCAGTTCCTGCGCGGAGATATCGCGGAAGTGTGTAACCTGCTGGCTGGCTTGGACTCGTTTCTCGAGTCCGGAAGCCAGTTCATCGGCGTGCGCTTCGATCAGGCGCACCAACCTGTAGGAAAACATCATACCCACCCCCCTCGTCCGGATCTCGAAGTCCGGATCACCCGAACCCCTATCCCACCCCAAGTTTGACCGCCGCGTCCTGGTTGCTCCAGCCCTCGACTGGCACTTTGCCGGTCTCTACGCAGGGCTCCAGAGTCTGCGGGACGGAAATGGCGCGCGAAATCATACACACGGCTTTCGCCTTGCGCAGCAGCGCCAACCCGGCCTCGCACAGGTCTTCGGTTTGCACCATCAATCTGGGGCGCATCAGGATTTCGGTGAAGTTGCATCCGGTGTTGCGATTGCGGCGCACGCTGCCTTCGATTTCGACTTCAAGATCGGTGAAGTCGAACTTGGCGGCGCGCGCCACCTCATGAAACGTAGTCGTAAAGCACGCGGCCAGGGCGCAGAGCAGCAGCTGCTCGGGAGTCCAGCGGCCCTGCAGGCCGCCCAGCTCGGCGGCTTCGGAGAAATGGATCGTATTGGGAGAGGACTCGCACTTGGCCAGTCCAGTGCGGCCTGAGGTCCACCAGGCCGAAACGCGATAGGTATATTCTGCAGCCATCTTCGACTCCCCGGCGCTCCCGCTGGAGCGCCTTCCGCTTGCCTCACTTCAAGAGGACAGCGTAAAGATCACGGTGATGGTGGTTTCCACCTCGACCGGCTGTCCATTCAACAGATACGGCTTGTACCGCCATTGCCGGACCGCGGCCAGCGCCGCCGGAACCAGCATGGGGTGCCCACTGACCAGTTGCAGGTTCTGGATGTCGCCGTTAGTACCGATAATCGCGCTGAGTACAACCTCGCCCTGCACCCGCGCAGCTCGCGCCAGCGGTGGATACGTCGGTTCCTCGCGATGAACCAGCAACCCTTTGGTGACGCCCTGCGAAATGCGGATTCGGGTCGGTGCTGCCAGGGTGACTCTGGGGACCGACGACAGGTTCGACGTGGCACTGACAATGCCGCCAATCACGCCCCCCAGCTGTCCGCCGGGAATGCCGCCCGGCACGCCTCCCACCACTCCACCGGTCGCCATCGGCGGCGGCGCCTCATCTTCCTTGATCATCTGAATCTTCTGCGGAATCTTGGTGGGCGTACGCAGACCGCCGGTGGAAAGCATGTCGGTCTGAATCTGGTGAATCGTCTTCGTCACCGCGGCCGCGGCCGGTGGCGGCGGTGGCGGCGGTGGCGGAGGCGCCATCAGGAATGTCAGCAACTGCGCCTTGGGCAGCTCCTCGGTGAACATCAGCGGAACGGCCAGCATCAGAATGATGACCAGGCAATTCACAATGAAGGACGTGGTAGTGGCAAGGAACTTGCGCTTGCGCTGCACGCCAAAGTCCAGAATGCTGTCGGAAAACATCGCCTTCGGCGCAAGCGCCGGCCCCAGCACGAGTTCGGTGCGCGGCAACACGGCCGCGCGACTCGACGGCTTGGCTTGCGCTTCTCTTACTTCCGGTTCATGAACCTCAATGGTGCTCATCGGACCCTCCCTGATTTGCCCCGCCGGGAGGCCTGGAGCACCCCGGCGTGCCAGGGGGATGTGGTCTACTCCCCACATCTCCGCTTTCTCCAAGGACATCTTCGTTTAAGTCATCGGCAGGGCAAATGGCCCTCATCACGGTTCTTGGTGATCCCAATCACGGATTCCGGGGTTCTTTCGCTAAACCGAGGTAACCACGGCCGAGGAATGGTGCTCAGTACTCAGCAACTCGCTGTTAGGGTCTGAGTACGGAGCACTAGGTACTGAGGACTGGGTACTGAGTACTCGCTATGACCGGGAGGCCGTCATGCGTTCCGCCAAGTGTGCCGCGTAGAGTCCGGTGACCAGGCCGGTGAAGACGTCCATGGTGTAGTGTGCGCGCAAGACCAGCACAGTCGCGGCCTCGAAAAGAACGATGCCGACCGCGGCTGTGGTCAGCCAGCGCTTCCCGGCGCGAGCCAGTTCCGTGGCCCCGAGAACGGCGATCGCAGTGTGTCCGGAAAAGAAGTAATCGTTGGCCACGCTGTAGGTGACGAGCAGCGACGGAATTCCCGGATCGTGCCAGATCACATCCGGCGGGGCAGGCAGCGCGACCACGGCCTGCATGATCTGGCGCAGCCCCAGCACGATCACCAATCCAAGAAAAGGACGCAGCTCGCCGCGGAAGATCCAGCGTGACAATAGAAAGATTCCCAGCAGGTCAATGATGGCCGAGCTGACGGCCAGCAGCGCGTTCGCCGCGCCAGGATGATGGTGCAGATAAAGATTCGCTGCAGCCGTGGCAACGTGGACGCCGTCGGCGATTCCAGCCGTGGGCGCGCCCCGCGCACCGATCAGGGCCTGCGTCCCAAACCAGATCAGGAGCGCAACCGCCGTCACCGCCAAACGTGCCGGCAGCGACCGGAATAGCCATCGCCCACGCTGGTCTCCACTCTGGTTCAGGGGCATCAGTGCCGGGAATTATATACGCGCCAGGGTGTCCCTTTGGTCACCCGAGCCCGGTACCTTTCGTTTGGCGCGAATTACACCTTTGGGACGCGACAAGGGACCCCGGGTTGGGTTCTCCTTATCGGAAGCCGTACTTTGTCGGGACGGGCTAACGTCAGGAACTTTTCCGGGAGGGCCTATGCAACGAGTGGCTTGGCGGATTTTAATTGTCGGACTATTGCTGAATGCAGCCGCGATGGGGCAGTCGCAGTCCGGGGATTCGTTGGGCGATGTGGCCCGTGCGAACCATGCCAGACAGCAGGCCCAGGCAGCCACTGGGACCAAGCCCATGGTCATTACCAATCAGGACTTACCCTCGGATCCGCCGGGAGTCCCGGAATCCTCGGAGCCGATGACCACCGTATCGGGCGTGAAGAGGTCCGCAGGCCGCCACTCGGAGCAACGCGCGGATCAGCGACTGGTGGCCGAACAGCGCTCCGGGCAGCTGTGGAAAGCGCGGATCCAGGATCAGGAAGCCCGGATTGCCGAACTGCAGGCGCACATCGACCGGGTCAATGAGTCGATGCATGCCGCGGTCGGCACGGCCCAGTACGATACCCCGGTAAGCCGCTATCAGGCGATTCAAACCGAGCGCCTGGCGCGCATGCAGGAGATGCTGGATCAGCAGAAGCAAAGACTGGCTGTGATGCAAGACGCGGCCCGGCGCGCAGGTGTGGGACAGTAATAGTAAGGGACCAGGGAAGCTCAAACCAGCAACTGATCTCAGCAAAGTACTCGCGCTGACTTTTGGGCAACCGCGTTCGGACGCTTGGCGCTTACGCCGTCACTCTTACGCCGTTCAGACCAGCTATTCTCTCCTGAAGATTCCTATTTCCGGTTGCCAAAGAGGTAGACCACACTGGTGATCACGCGCAGGGTGTTTTGGCCCTGGATCGCGCCAGTCGAGTCGCCGAACGTAGTGCGCTGATAGTCACCCTGCAGGCGAACGGCAATCGATCCGAACAGGGCCTGCTCGATTCCTCCGCCCACGGCGTAGGACGGACGAGCCACCCAGCCGCCCAGGTAGTACGGTCCGCTGGTCGGGACAGCGCCGCCGACGCGGCTGGCGCCCACCAGGCCATGAATGAAGATTCCCGTCCTCCCGTTGACCGGATAAAACACGGGTCCGGCCAGCAAGCTCAGAATATTAGCGCCGTGTCCGGTGTTAAACACGTTAGCCGTGCTGGCATAGGTGCCGTCGGCCGTTAATGCCCAGCGCGGCGCGAACCGGACCACAGCGTTGGCGTCGAGCCCGGTGAGCCCCACCCGTTGCTGGGAAGGCACGGGCATGCTGAGATAGGCGTAGCCGAGGCTGGCCTCGAACGTGGGGACAGTCGCGGCGGCGACCGGCGCGCCGCCGGCCCAGTGCGATTGCGCCAGAAGCGGCGCCACGAACAGAAAAATACAGACCAAAACTCTTCGCATGATGTTCACTCCGCTGACGTTCACTCCGTTGGCGGTTCAGACCTCACGCGCACCGCACCCTGCGTGCGGCAGAATGCCCCCGGTGCCGTGACGACTATCGTGGCGATAGTGCTTGCAACCCTAACTTAGTTTACAGCCTACCGCGAAGTCGTCTGCCGGTTCAGGTTACGTTGGTCGCACCTCCGCTGTACATTGGGGATCGGCCTGTGGTTCGAGTCACTAACGTTCGAATCACTGGTGCACGCCAAACGACGACAGGTTAGTGGGCCCGATGCCGCCGGGTTGGCCATAGTTTCCATGGAGGACGCAAATATCAGCGCCCGCCTGCAGGCTCAACGTAATTCCGCCGACATCGCCGCCGTCTTCCGGGTTGCTGCCGGGTCCGCAAACCTTCGGACCGTCGGCGGGTGTGTTGGTCGCGTTGAAGGTGACTCCCGAGGGAGCGAAATGCGCGTGGAAGACATTCAGTTGCGAGTCCGGGATGAAGTCAGGGCGGGTAGCGCTGGGGCCGAACGACACTTGCGCCTGCGTGTAGCCCGCGAAGGTTGCGGCCACGCCTGCGTTCGCCGGAGAGCTGATAAGCCGCTCCTCATTCCAGATCGGATACGTTCCGTCCGCCACATGGGCGAATGTCACGTTGGGCAAAAGGCCGTTGTCTGATTGCGGGATCGTCCCGTCGCTGTAGCCGCTAAAGAACGGATCGACGCCGTCGACGCTGACGTACCTGATGTTGGAGGTTCCGGCGAAGTTCTCCGCACTCCACAGTTCGAAGCCGATTGAATCTTCGGTCGATTGCAGTTCGGTCAGCATTTCGTTGGTTCCGATGACGCGATAGCGATGGCTCGTGATACTGCCGATATTTGTCGATTGGTCCAGTGGATTGACTCCACAGCTATTGCTGTCCAGCGAATCATACAGTTCTTTGTTGTTGGTGATGGAGTGCTCGAAAATGTTGTAAGAACCGGATAGTGGGGATGGAATCAGGGCCGAGACTCCATAGTATGTTGCGCCCGTGCCCGCATATGGCTGCTTCAACACATCGGCCGTCTGCAGGTTCACGCCGGTGAAAAGCAGCCCGAGTTCCATACGGTTCATGTTTGTGATATTCGCGCTCCCGAATCCGTTGGGATTGGAAGTGTTCACCGCCACAATTACTGGAAGGGCTCCGACCGGAGTGATCGAGTAGGGAGGGATTGGATTCCCGTTCAGGGGGTCGTTTCCATAAATGTTGAAGTCATTGACGTTCGAGTAATTCTGACTGAAATAGCTGGTAACCGGCTTCAGGGGGAAATTTCCCTGGCCATAGCCAAGGCCAATGAACTGAGTGCCGCTTCCGAGGCTTCCGCAGCGCGCCCGGGTCGAGTACATGGAGAATTTGGCATCTACGGGAAGGATATCGGTGGCGGCCATGGTGATGGGCTGCCCATTGAATGCCGCCAAAACGTTCGCCGGCAGGGGTGTGTCGATAATACCGGGAAGGGCGTTCGCTCCCGGTGCAGCGGGACCGAGCGTGCTCCCGCCAGACCAGTTGCCGACATTCAGCCTGCACTGCGGCTGCGCAAAGAAGCACCGATTGGCCGTCACTGAGTCCATGCCGATATACGCCCACACTTGTGAAGTAGCGTCCGGGAACTGACAGGTACCGCCGGCTGTTCCCGGCGTCCAGGTTACCCACAAATCGCCGTAGTCAACTTGAGGCCAGACGTCGGTAAACAGATTGCCAAGGCCCGGGTAGCGGGAGTCGACTACGAAGCTGGTACCGTTCGTTCCAGATAAAGCGGTCCAGGCGCAGGTGGCGGTTGTTCCTCCCAAGGTATAGGCAGCCTCTCCCGCTTCGAGCCAGAAAGCGGTGGAGCCGGCAATGTTGGCTTGCAAGGTGACTGCGGGAACCGGGTTGACGACTTGAACAACCTCATTTGAAGTGCTGGGCGCATAGCCCCCTCCGTAAAAGCTGGCACTCAGGAAATTATTTCCGACTTTCAGGCTCGTTACCGGGAATGTCACCGTGTATGGGCTTTGAGCTGAGTAGATGTCTATTGAACCCAGACCGGGGCTCAATGAGACAGTGCCCGTAAGGAGCCCGCCGGTGAGTGAAGTAACGGTGACGGTGAAATTAACTTGCTGGCCCAAAACGGATGGGTTAACCGAAGAGGTCAGAGTAGTCGTGGCCGCGAGATCGACGTATTGACCGAACGTGCTGCTGGTGGACGCGTAGGTAGCATCCCCGCTATAGGTGGCGGTAATGACATCGATTCCAATCGTCGTCAGAGCCGAGGTCGTGCAGGATGTACCGTAAACGACCGGCACGGCGTTGCACAGGATTGTGCTGCCATAGGAGAAGGTAATTGTCCCGGTTGCGTTCGCGGGCAGCATAGCCGTGAAGGTCACTGGCTGTCCTGCGCCCACCCCGTCCAGCAGGTTGGAGTTCAACGTGGGAACTGGCCCCGGTGGCAAGGTGAAGATGGTGCCGTGGTTCATCCCGCCATCGGCTGCCGTCCCGTATAACGTCCCGTTACTAGCCTGGATCAGACTCGCGGGGATTTCGCCGTCCTGACAGGCGTACTGTGGGCTGGATTGCGTGCAAAAGTTGTAGAGCGTGCCCTCCGGACCGGACGGGGCCGCGATGTCTGCCAGTACGATCTCGAAGATGGTGCCCCCGCCATACGTCCCCAAGTCGGAAGTCAATCCGAACAGGTTCCCGTTAATACCCTGAAAGAGAGGCGTCTTGGGGATAGCGCCGTCATCACAGTATGCTAGGCCACAAAAGGTGTAGATCGTGGTCAACGTGCCGGATGCGGTCATTTTAAACACAGTGCCGATTGCCCCGGTTGTCCCGTGCACTCCGCCTTCAGACGTTGTGCCGTAGAAGTTCCCGTCGCTTGCCAGCAACAGCCCGCCCTGGGGATTCAGGCCATCGGGACAAAAGCCCCCGTCGAACGTTTGCAGGCAAAAGCTATAGAGCGTGGTCAAAGTGCCGGTTGGAGTCATTTCGAACACCGTACCCACGGTCCCGGGTCCGGAACTAAAGGTGAACCCGGAAGTCACTCCGTAGAAGTTGCCGTTGCTGCCTTGCACTAGAGTCCCCCCGTCCCGGGGTACACGCCGTCACTGCAGCCGGATTGGGAACAAAAGCTGTAGAGAGTGGTGAACACTCCGGCCGGGGTGATTCGGAAGATCGTGCCACAGCCGGTACCGCTGCAAGCCGTCGTATTGGCTCCTCCTTGCCGGGTGGTCCCATAGAAGTTTCCGTCGCTGGCTTGCATCAGAGCCGCTAACGGGATCTCGCCATCCGTACATCCAGATTGGGCGCAAAAGCTGTAGAGGGTGGTCAACACTCCAGTCGGGGTGATTTGAAAGATCGTGCCACAGCCGAGACCACCGCAGACCGTTGGGTTGGCTCCTCCCTGCTGGGTGGTGCCGTAGAAGTTGCCGTTGGTGGCTTGTATCAGATTCATGGGTTGCCCGCCGTCGAGGCATCCCGACTGAGAGCAAAAGCTGTAAAGCGTAGTCAACACGCCGGCAGGGGTCATTTCGAAGAAGGTGCCGTAGTTGTTCGCCCCGCCTCCAGCAGTCGTTCCATAGAAGTTCCCGTCAGAACCCAGAATCAGTGAAGTGGGCGCCGCGCCGTTGTTTTGGTCAAAGGTCACCAGATCGGTGTAACTCTGCGCTGACGCCGAAAGAGCCAGCGACAGGAATCCGGCGAACAGGCAAACGATGCGGAGAGTCTTCATGGGAACCGTCCTTCCAGTTAGGACTGCCGGTTAGCCCACGACAACACAGGAGAGACGAACTTTCGGCTGCGTGCAGGGGGCCTGCTTCCGAGTTGAGTCGGGTTCTAGGGGTCGCGGTATTATGCAAGTCATTTCGATATCTAAGTGTGAAATGACTGTTAATTACGCGCTAAGCAACTGCGACATTTTCCACAGGGTCGAAGCCGCGATTCATGTAGGCGAAACAATCGCTCGGGCGCGGGAGTTGACGGATGACTCGACGAATTGGCGGGACTAGCTGACTTATACCGGCGTTGCGGCCGCGGGAACTGGCGCTGGCGGCGTTGCGCGATAGAGCACGGCGTGCAGTTCCGGGTATCTGCCGGCAAAGAAATACATCGAGTAAGCCGGGAAGAAAACGATGGCGGGCACGCAGATCAGCGCGACGAGATAGAGAAAAAGTGCGATCAAAATACAGCCCACGACGATCGCCAGAGTGATGGTCTGCGCGTTCCAGGTGAGTCCCGCTGTCTTGCCGGTGAGAAACGCGAGGACGCCGATACCGATGGTGGGCAGAACGAAGATGAGCCCTAAGATGAGCGTAGCGATTCCGACGAGGAGGCCCACGACAAAGGCGAGCACCATCTTCATCCCAAGGTAGGCGGCGTAGGCGCCCTTCTCGGCCATCATCATGGGCCAAAGCCGGCGCCATCCCTCCATGGCATCAACGTTCTCCAGGGCCATTTGGGGAATAACGAAATCTTTTGTCAGCACAAAGATCACCGCAGTAATCACGGCGAAGGCGACCAGCACGAAAAAGAGGACGATTCCGCCGGTCACCAGAGCAGGCAGGTGCTCTTTCGGTTCCTTGAACCATCCCCTGCTGAATGCAATGGCTACTGGGATTCCAACCACAATGGCGATGCCCGCCAGGCTGAGAAGAGTGTAGAGAACTTTCCAGACGAAGTATCGCCAGCCCGGGCCGAGCCGGCGGCTCCAGCTCCAGCGAATGTGGCACTCACGGGTGATGATGCTGTCGAACAAGACGAAGCGCATCACGCTGCCCACATACATCATGATGATTCCGAAGGCGAGAGCGGCGATGACGAGCGCCGCGAGCAGAGCTCCATGGCGGCCAGCAGCGCAGGGTCGATTCCCAGAGCGCCCGGGAGACCGGTGTGGGGAGCAGCCCCGGGATGCTGCGGAAGGTTGAAATTAGAGCTGTTGCATCCGTTGGAACCGAGTTCTCCCGCCAGCAGCCCGACGAAAGCCAGCCGCGTCCATTGTCCAATGCGAAAAGACTTGAACAGTTGTTGCTTGGTGTGTTCTATGGCAAGAGTAATCGAATCGGAGGCGGTAATGGGCAACGTACACCTCGGGGCGCAAACGGCTTCAGGAGCAAGTTACTAAGAATTGGGCTGAGGATCAAATCAATTCGGTGGGATCGCGCGGGTCGCGGGTTGAGTCTGAGGTGTTAGGTGGTAGGTGGTAGGAATCTAACGATTGAGCGCGAGGCGGGGATCGAGCCCGCAACAGCTCGAAGCGAGTATGCCCCGCGTTTCTCGACCAGGAGCGCTCAGGCCATCAAGAGTCCTCGTCCGGTGAGCAACTAGACGCGAGGCGAAGCCAGGACTCTCGTCACCCCGTCAGCGCTTCTCGCACCACGCCAAAAAAGCTTCTTATTTTTCTTGCAGCTCGTGCTGCCGCGATTCTGGAACATGCGACAGTACATCGACGAAGACTTGACGGAACTGCTCGAAAAGCATCTCGAACTGTCCGACTTCATCGTCCGAGTCGACCTTGATCGCGGTGTTGTAGTCGCCGCCCACCACGCGAGTCGCAACCACAATGATGTGATCCAGCCGCTGGAACACAAGCTTGCTGAGCAACGTCAGAATCAGCACGCCCCCCAGCGCCAGAGCCGCGACCGTCAACCCCACAAGAATGTTCTGGGTATGCCGCATGGCCAGATAGAAGGCCGAGATGTCCTTCACCACGAACATGGCGCCGACGGCATTTCCCGCCGCATCGCGGATGGGGAAGATCCCGCGCACGAACATCGAGTTGCCTTCCTGAAATCGCTCCAGCACCTTCCCCTGCGCTGGCACCGCGGCCAGGTCTCCCTCGAATTGCATGATCCGGTCGGAGTCCGCCGTCTTGTCGACTACTACGAGATTCGCATTGTCATCCCAATTGTCGCGGCGCTTCCATACCTTGCTCGAATCCGCCCAGAACTGGCGGTCCATATATTTCTTGTTGAGCAGCAGTCCATAGTCGCTCCCGGTCTGGTCTTTCATGGTGTGAATGAACTGGCCCAGCTCTTCGCCGAATTCCAGGTAGCCGGTCAGGTTCCCGTTCGCATCGTTCATCGGCCGCAGGATTCGCACCGCAAAACCCGCCTTGGCCAATTCGTTTCCACTCACCAGCGCGTGGGTCTGTACGACTTGCTGATCAATGAAACGATTCAGCGGGTCCCCGAACTTCGGGGGGTTGTGCAGGCGCAGGAACACGACCATATCCGGTTCCGCCGTGTGAAACATCCAGTTCGTAATGCCCTCGCGCTTGAGCTGCGGATATAAGGGCACGGTCAACTGCAGAAGATGCGCGCGGTCTTTGGCGGCAAACGTGTCCCGGATCTGTGGGTTTGCCGCCAGCGTCACACTCACCGCCGTCATCTTGCTGACCTCGCGGGCTTCCAGAATGTCGAACAGCCGTTGTGCGCCCGTCACCGACTCTTCTGCCAGCACTTGCGAGTTACGTTCGAAGCTGTAATGCATCAGCGCCAGAATTCCACCCACTCCCAGAGCGAGGCAGCCCAGCAATGCGGCCAAAACCTTCGTACGTATCGAATTCCATTTCATGCCCGCGACTCCTCACAATGCCAGGTTGAGAAATTTCTTGGCGGCCAGTTTCAGTTTCGCAATGGTCTCCGGGTCATCGGGTGTGCTCGGCTTAACGAACGCCATGAGCTTCCCCGCGCTCAGCCCAATCTTGCCCATGTATAACGCTTCGTCGAGCCCGTCGGTCTTGATCTTCTGTTCTATGCGCATCTTTAAATCATTCAGCTGACCCACTGGGCAGACTCCTTCATGCCGCGATCGATCTTCTTAGGTCTTTCGCGCGCGATGCTCTCGGTGTTCTTATCGGACCCCCGCGCGCAAACTTTAATGCGCGGTCGGAAGCAATCGGGACTCTACGAGCCCGCCTGGCCGGCTCCCATCCTCGCCGCTGAACCGTCGGTCAAATCATGGAGTTTCGGCAGGACGGAACTGCGGGTTCTGACCCAGCGGCTGTGGGCTGAAACGCGATTCAGCCGCTGGGGCCTTATGCATCTCGGGATCAAGTGCTGAAAGAATGGAGCGGGAGACCGGGATCGAACCGGCGACATCCAGCTTGGGAAGCTGGCGTTCTACCGCTGAACTACTCCCGCTCGGGCCGGACAAACTCTTAGCTTATCATCAGGGCCTACGTGTCACAACCGCAGGCACCCCAGAGTGCGGATCAAGAGCCTTACCCACTGAGGACTGAGAAGGTACACGGAGGGTACGCATATACATCCCTCGTGATACTTCGTGTCCTTCGTGGTTGATGGTTTTGGGCGTCAGGTTCCCGGCCTCGTGAACTCGAGCTGCGATTCGTGTTTAAATATCGGCCTGTAGAACAATTCCCGCCTGAAGCATGAGGAGACTATGGGTTCATCGAATTCCGGGGCGTCGCGGCGCCGGTTCCTGCAAGCTGCTTTAACTACGGGAGGAACGGCCGCGTTGTATCCGGCGTTGGGCGCAGGCCGGGCTGCGGGAGCGGCCGCGAAGTCGGTGGCGCCCGAGGTCAAGCCGTTCGAATTGGATGAGATCACGATTCCGGAATTGCAGGACGGAATGAAGTCGGGCAAATTTACGGCACGGTCGCTGGTCGAGAAATATAGGGCGCGGATCGACGAGATCGACAGAAGCGGGCCCTCCCTCAACGCCATCATCGAGCTTAATCCCGATGCGCTCTCGATTGCCGACCGGCTCGATCAGGAGCGCAAGGCGAAAGGCCCGCGGGGTCCGCTGCACGGCATTCCGGTGCTGATCAAGGACAACATCGACACCGCCGACAACATGATGACCACGGCTGGATCGCTGGCCCTGCTGGGCTCGAAGCCGGTAGAGGATTCGTTCGTTGCGCAGCGGCTACGGGCTGCGGGCGCAGTCATACTAGGCAAGACCAATCTCAGCGAGTGGGCGAATATCCGCTCCGGTCACTCGACCAGCGGGTGGAGCGGCCGGGGCGGGTTGACGAAAAATCCGTACGCGCTGGACCGCAATCCTTGCGGATCGAGTTCGGGGACAGGCGCGGGGATTTCCGCGAACCTGTCCGCGGTGGGCATTGGCACGGAAACGGACGGGTCGATCGTGTGCCCGTCATCGTCGAATGGGCTGGCCGGAATCAAGCCGACGGTGGGATTGGTGAGCCGCAGCGGAATTATTCCGATTTCACATAGTCAAGACGGCGCTGGTCCTATGTGCCGGACGCTGCGCGATGCCGCGATTCTGCTGGGTGCGCTGACGGGTGTCGACACCGACGACGCCGCAACCGCGGCCAGCGCGGGCAAGGCACAGAGCGACTACGCGCAGCATTGCGATCCCAACGGCCTCAAGGGCGCGCGCATCGGCGTGGCGCGAAAATACTTTGGCTTCAGCGATGCGGTCGATGTACTGATGGAAGAGTCTCTGGCCGCAATGAAGCAGCAGGGCGCGACGCTCATCGATCCCGCCGACATTGAAACCTTCGGAAAGTTCGATGACAGCGAACTGCTGGTCTTTATGTACGAACTGAAGGCCGATCTCAACGCCTATCTGGCGCGACTCGGCCCGGGCGCGCCGATGCGCACCCTGCAGGACATCATTGACTTCAACGATCGCAACCGGCAGAAGGAGATGCCCTACTTTGGCCAAGACCTATTTCTGAAAGCGCAGGCCAAGGGACCACTTACCGACAAGGCGTATGTGGATGCGCTGGCCAAGAATCATCAACTGGCGCGCACCGAAGGCATTGACGCGCTCATGGATAAGTACCACCTGGACGCGATTGTGGCTCCGACCGGTGGTCCGGCGTGGCTGACCGACCTGGTCAATGGTGACCACGTGGCCGGAGGCAGTTCGAACGCGGCTGCGGTTGCGGGATATCCCAACATTAATGTGACCGCTGGATTTCTTTCCGGCTTGCCGGTGGGGATTTCATTCTTTGGCCGCGCCTGGAGCGAGCCCACGCTGATCAAGCTGGCGTACTCGTTCGAGCAGGCCATCAAGGCGCGGCAGGCGCCGAAATTTCTGCCGACCATTGGGCCAGGATAGAGAGTTTCCCCTTTGTAATCATTTGTCATCCTGAGCAAAGCGAAGGACCTCTGTACTCGCATGCAGCATCGACACGTCGGGAAAATGCATTGCTCCATCGCTTTGCTCAGGATGACAACGGCTGCGTGTAAAGTTTCGCAAAGGTCGTTATGAAACGGCCACCAGCCGCCTACAATTGTTATAAGGCGAGAGGTGGTTTATGAGCGCGCTTCAGAGTTGCGGGTCCGCTTCATGGGCGATGACTAGGTTGGTGGCTCTTTGCGTTGCTCTATGTGGCTGCGGTCAGAGCCAAGTTCTCTATCAGGATCAGCTCATCGAAGTGCGCGATCTGCCTTCGTTAATGGCGCAGTCGCCGCATTCTTCCGACGTGCTCCTGACCTCGCTCGACACCGTATTCCACGATCACGAGATATGCTGCGGCAAAGACTCTGCTCTCGAAGATAGCATTGGGGCTGCCGATCCTAAGTCCTTGAAGGATGTTGCCAGCAAGCTGCAAGGGCGGCATCTGTTGGGCGACGGGCGGCCGATCATGGTGACCGCGACCTATGTCACGCCCGACGCGGTCAATTCCGGCATGCTCATCACCTGGTTTCAGAACCATCATGGCGCGCTCATGCAGTGGAATTCGCGCGTCTATGTGGTACACGGGATTGTCTACCAGTGGACGGCCAGCGGCACGCCGGACTCGACGCAGATGGGCACGGTGATTCACAGGTTTTTGCTTTGGGATACGCGCTATTCCGATTCGCGCCATGAGCTGGTATTCAATCGCGAGACCGACGACCTAGGCAAAGTGGATGGATTCTTGTTTGTGGATGTGAAACCGCAGTAGACCTATACTTTTGTCCCCGCTCAGGCGGATTTTTACTCGCACAATCCTCTGATTTTTCGAATTTCCGGCTGAAGTCATGTTAGCCTCGACTTATGAGGGGGTAATACATGACCAACCTGAACAAGGTAGTTTCTTCCCTGCAGAGCGAGTATTCCCGTCTGGAAAAAGAGATGGGAAGAGTGGGGAAGGCGCTGGACGCGCTCGGCCATGCTAGCGGAAAGAAGCTCAAGAAAACAGGACGAACCTTGAGCAAAGAAGCCCGCAAACGGATCGCCGATGCGCAACGACTACGCTGGGCAAAAGTGCGGAAAGCGGCTGCCAAGCTAGTCAAGTCGTAACTGCAGTTATTCGCAAGCGCCGCAGATGGCCTCGTTCGTAACTTCCTCCAAAGCTGTGCGAGCGGGGCCTTAGCGGGGCTCTCCTGCCGACCCATACCCATGCGCGACCTTCCCGGAGAACTAAAGCACAAAGTGCTGCATTGGACGCTGCTTGGTCTCTTTCTGCTGATCATACCTACAGGGCTTACTGCCCAGGACCTTTCTCTGCAGGCGCTGGTTACGCCATCTACGATCGTTATGAAGGACGGTCGTCCCGTCACCTTTGCCATCCACGGTTTCATCGAGTTCAAATCTCTGGCGGAGGTTTTTCCCTACATTGAATCCCAGATGGTGCGCTGGAGACCGGATGGTCGGTTTACCGTTGAAGAGCGCCGACTCCTGGCGCGGGAACTGCTGCGGCATGCCATCGAGAGCCGCGTGGTCTCAATGACGGATGAGCAGCCGCTGGAAATCTTGCTGACCCACACCGCGGCGGAACTCAGACAAGCGATTGCGCGCGTGAAGGAAGCAGTGCCACCCGGCTACACCGAAGCCTTTCTAGAAGTGCAGGAGAAGTGGAAGCACTCTTTGAATTGCTGGAGCGCCTCTCCATCGATTCCAGCGCGAGTGCTCTCGAACTGGTATCCCATTGAGGAAGGCATCGAACTTTACGGCGCGACTTATGATTCGACCGAACACTTCTGGCAAGCCGTGAAATATCATCCTGACGTAACCGTCGCGCAACTGATCGAACTGCTGGCCGCTCTCCAGCAGAAGGATTGGAGTGGCTGGCTGGCACGCCTCGATGCCGATCCGCGCGTATATCAGCACAACGCATATGCAATCGAGTTCCTGCGGCATAACCTGCAGGCAGACCGCCTGCAGTGGTTCCACGATGAGCTAGGCCGCCACGGGCTGCGTCCCAGTGAACGGGCTCGCGAGGCCCAACAACGTCGCGAGACCTCATTTCGTTTCAGTGCGTTTGAAGAAAAGGTGCTGTGGGGCGACTTAGCCGACGTTTTTCATATGGTCTACCACTTTTCTGACTTGAACGACCCGATGAAAGGCATTCTCGCTGCGCATCACTTTGATGGTGTCTATCTCGGCGAGCGCAAGATGGATTTCATCAGCCCGGAATTCCGTTCACTGATGCTGGAAATATGGAAGGTCAAATACCTGCAAATCCCGCGATTCCGCGAGGTGATTACATCCATCCCGAAGGAAATCGTTTTGAGCCACTTTCTGAATGACGGCGATTCCCCTGACATTCCGATTCCGATCTATGTGCAATATCTGAACCAGATCCGAGAACTGGCGCTCGGAAAAGTCCAGTAGAAAGAATTTCCGGAAACGTCTAGGTCCAGCGGAACCACTTCAACGCCAGCACAAACGAAATCCCTCCCCACAGTCCCAGCACCAGCAGGCGCGGCCACTGCTGGAACAGCGGCGTACCTTCCAGAATGCTAGCGCGCAGCGCGTCGTTCAAGGCGGTGAGGGGCAGGGCTTTGATCAGGGGATGGATGACGGCGGGGAATCGTTCGTAGGAAAAGAAGACGCCGGAAAAAATCCACATGGGCATCATCACCAGGTTGATGAGGCCGCTGATGCTTTCGATTTTTTGCGCGCGGCTGGCGGTGAGCAGGCCGACGCCGCCGAAGGTGAGCGATCCCAGGCCACCGATCGCGGCGATCGAAAAGACGGACCCGAGCACGCGCATGTGAAAGAACAGCACGCCGAACACCAGCAGCAGCCCAACCTCGATGACCATCAGCAGCAAGCGGCTGGTCATGATGGCCAGCAGAAAATCTCCGCGCCTCATGGGCGTCCCCACGAAGCGCTTAAGCAGCTTGCGCTGCCGCATGTCGACCAACGCGAAGCCGATGCCCCACATGCCGGAGTTCATAAGGTTCATGCCGAGCAGACCGGGAATCAGGAAGTCGATGTAGCGCGATCCCGGCTCAGACGATGTAACCACCGTGGTTGCGATTACATCCTTGCGGCCGGCCGCGGATTGTAGCGCGTCGTTGACCTCAGTTTTTGCCAGCACGCTTTCCGGACGCGCTGGATCGTAGCGGTATTCCAGCCCGCCCTTGCCATCGGGTTCGATGACCAGATCGAACTTACCGAGACGGAATCCTTGTTGCGCTTCGGCGGCGGGCAGCGACTGGATCTTGAAAAGTCCATGCTGCGCGGAATGGGCGAGGAGGGATTGTGCATCCCCGCTTCCCGCGACAATGGCGACCGACGCGGCGTCTCCCGGCTTGTTGCGGAAAGCTATACCCAGGCCGAAAGCGAGCAGCAGCGGGAAAACGAATACCCAGAAAACAACTTCCGGCTCGCGCTTGAGTTCGAGCAGGCGCGCCATCAGCAGATGGCTGTAGCCCGCCCAGCGGCCGTTGCGGCGGGGTGGCGCCGGCAGGGTCTTGGCCGCGGACATCATTGTTTCCTGGGCAGCGCTCATAAGACGTATTCTTTCGCCCCTTCGAGGCTCGATCATTTTCCGCTGCTTACCCACGGCTTGCGCCGTGGGCATTATTCTCTCTCCGCTCTGCGGCTCCAAACAAGAACGCGTCTCTATCGCCTCGGGCGCTCTAGTCTTCCCGCAGATGCCGTCCCGTGAGGCGCACGAACACGTCTTCCAAACTCGCCTGTCGCGTGGTGAGATGCTGCAACTGACTTCCCTGCCGATCAATGGCATCGAGCAGCGCCGGGATGGTCAAGTGCGGCTGCTTTACATTCAAGGCGACGAGGCCATCGTCCTCACGAACGGACTCGACGCTGGGCAATCCGGCCCAGGCTTCTTTGGCCGACCCCGCACCATCGGAGCCGCTCACTGAGAACTCCACGACGTGATGTCCGCCAAGGCGGTTAATCAAATCGGCGGGCGAGCCTTCGGCGATGATTTGGCCGTGATCGACGATGGCGAGGCGGTCGCAGAGGCGCTCGGCTTCGTCCATGTAATGCGTGGTGAGCAGAACTGTGCCGCCGTCGCGCTGGAATTGGCGAATGATGTCCCACAACTGGCGCCGGCTCTGGGGATCGAGGCCGGTGGTGGGCTCGTCGAGAAACAGAATTTTCGGATTGCACACCAGCGCGGTCGCCACGGCCAGCCGCTGGCGCTGGCCCCCAGAAAGCTTTCCCACCCAGGAGTCGGCTTTCTCGGTGAGTTGCAGTTGCTCGATCACTTCCTCCGACGAGCGCGGCTCGCGATAGAAGCTGGCGAACAGTTCGATGGTCTCGCGCACGGTGAGTTTTTCCGACAGGCGCGTTTCCTGCAGCGAAATGCCCAGCCACTCGCGCATTTCGCGTTCATCCTCGCGCCAGGAATGGCCAAAGATCGAGACTTCGCCCGAGGTCGGTTCGGAGAGACCCTCCAGAATTTCGATGGTCGTGGTCTTCCCCGCCCCGTTCGGGCCAAGCAGGCCGAAGCACTCGCCCGCCTGAATCTCGAGGTTCAGGCCGCGCACGGCTTCGACCTTGCCATCATAGGTCTTGCGCAGGTCGCGGCACTGGATGGCGGCGGGCATGCAGGCATTTTAGCGTAGAGTGCCCTGCGCTGTGATTGCTGGTCCCGCAAGCTTTTCCACAGTAGCGCTAGGTTAAAATACCGCATCGCGGAACAACGGTTCCGCATCTTTCTTGCCTATGCGCAGGCTCCCCGGTTTGACCTCAAAGCGCGGCTTCACTTGACGGCGTTCCCTCTAAACGCCCGTGTGTCGTTTCCAAAGCTGGTTCTCAATTCCCTCTTTTCCGTTCTCAGTTGAGGACATCACAAGGAAGCTCGTTATGCTGCGCAAACTTTGCGTTTTGTTTCCGTTTGTATTCATACTCACCGCCTTCGGGCAGGATTCGCGCCACTTCACGTTTCACTACGATTTCACGGTCAAGAATCTTCCTGCGGGTAAGAGGGTGCGCATCTGGATTCCAGCGGCCCAGTCCGATGCGTTTCAGGAAGTGAAAGTCGTCTCCGCCAGGGGTGACCTGCCGGTGCGGAAGACTCGCGAATCGAAATATGGCAATGAGATTTATTATGCCGAGAGCAGGAGCGCGGCCCAGCCCGAACTGCACTTCGGTGTGGAATACGATGTGGTGCGCCACGAACGGGTGGCGCTCAATCCCGCGTCGCACTTGATCGCAGCCGCGCTTACCAGCAGAGAGCGCGAACAAGGCTTGCAGCGGGACGCTCTAGTGCCGATCACTGGCTTGCCGGCCGACCTCGCCGTCAAAGTGACCGAGGGTAAGACGCAGCCCCTCGACAAGGCCCGCGCCATTTACGACTACGTCTTCACCACCATGAAGTACGACAAAACGGGCACGGGCTGGGGACGCGGCGACGTGCTCTACGCCTGCGACGCCAGGAAGGGTAACTGCACCGACTTCCACTCGCTGTTCATTGCAATGGCGCGGTCGCAAGGCATTCCGGCGCGCTTCGAGATCGGCTTCCCGTTGCCGCCCGATAAACATTCCGCCGAGATTGCGGGCTACCATTGCTGGTCCGATTTCTACGACGACGGCAAGGGCTGGATTCCAGTCGATATTTCCGAAGCCTGGAAGCATCCGGAGAAGCGCGACTACTTTTTCGGATCCCACGATGTGAACCGAGTGCAGTTCAGCATGGGTCGCGACCTGCGCTTGAATCCCCCGCAGGAGGGCAAGCCGCTGAACTACTTTGTCTACCCTTATGTGGAGGTGGACGGGCAGGAGTACGCCAACGTTTCGCTGGCGTTCTCATTCGCGGATGTGGGAGCGGACGTGGCGACGAAATAGTTCTGGTTTCAGCGCTGGCCGGCCACGTAGCCCGGCCCTCCTGGAGATCCTAGAGGCTGACCCTGCGGCGGGCCGGGGGCGGATGGGGGCGGCGTATCGGGCGGGGCAATCGGAATGGGCGACCGGCTGTCCGCGGGCTGGGGAACGTCGGCAGGGTCTTCGCCGGGACGGCGCAGGCTGGGGGCGTTGGCTGGACGGTCTTCCGGTTCCTTCTTGGCTTCGGTGTCTTTATCTTTCTCGTGTCTGTCGAGGATCACTTCTTTTTCGGTGCGCAGAATTTTCTGGCCGCCAACTTTCATGGTTTCGACGCGCACCACTTCGTCGTTGACGATGCGAACGAAGTCCACGTCCGCCGGGGGTTCGCCGTAGATCCACTCTTCGTATTCGGTCTCGCCATCGCGCTCGCGCACTTTTCGCGGGGCTTTGCCTTTGGCGTGCAACACCATTTCCGTGTCCATGCCCACGAGCACGTGGTGCGCCTGGATCGCTTCCTTCACCTTCGGAGGCACGGTGTTGAGATACGCTTCCTCTTTGTTCTTGGCGTTGAAATCGAGCACGGGTAACAGAACTTCCCGCAACTGCTGCGCCGTCATTTCCGGAACATATTTATTGAAATAGACATCGAGAAAGGTTCCGTGAGGGTTGGGCGGCAACTCCTGCTGCGTGCCGGTGACCGGAACTCCGCCGTTGCCGCTGACCTCGATGCGCTGGTACCACTTTTTGTGGCGAACCGGCCCGCCGTTGATTTCGAAATGAATGTGGTCATCCTTAATCTGGACAAATGAGATGCGGCTGGGGTCGCCCGGCCGTACCGACGGGCCCCAAAGCGCGAGATCCTGTTGCAGTTCTGGACCGTTGGGGGTAGTCACGCCGTCTTTCAGCTTGATTCCCTTCGTGCCCATGGGAAAAACCGTACGCGCATAAACCAGCTGAGTTTCGAAATCGCGGATGATTTCAAAGCGCGTCTGCTTCGACATACGCGGAGCGTGGGCAGGGATGGGCGGCGCCGGGCTTTGCCCGGAAGCGCTCGCCGCCGGGGCGGATGGATGGTCCGGCGAAGGAGTTGCAGTGGAAGTCTGCGCGCCGACAAGGGTCGCCGGAAGAAGAACGGGGAGAAGCAGGAGGGAGGCGACGCGAAGACGTGGCATAAAATACCCCGGGCGACTTCGCCACATTATAGCGCCACGCCGGGCCGACCGCTAACTCTGCGGATTCTCCGATCGGTTCTTGACTACAAACAGAATCCGGCGCTGCAGGTCGCTCATGACGGCGTCGGTCCAGAGGTGCGCGTACCAGTTGAAATCGGTGGAAACCCTCGACTGGCTGGTCAGATGGAGTCGCGTTCCGCCATTGGGAAGAGGTTCCAGAATGTACTCGCCGTGCAGCACGTCAAAGAATTTTCCTCCGACGGTTACGTGTTCATCCAATGTTGTCTTGGGAATCTGATCGGTCTGGGCGCGGATGGAGAACCCGAGGCGGCGTTCCGGGTCCCAGACATCGATGGTTTCGATAAACAGCACGCCGCGCTCGAAGGTGGCGTGGCGGATTCCGCCGAGCCCTTCGGCGGAGAGCGTGGCTTCGACTGGATCAGGAAAGCCGATGGAGTGGCTCCATGAGGGCTGAAGTTCACTGGTAGCGATCCGCGGAACCCGCTCAATGTTGCGCCAGACCGTGGTCGATGGCGCTTGAATTTCGATGACGTTCTCGACCCTGCGCGATTCCCGCTCCGAAAGAAAGTTGGGCTCGAACGGGCCCAGCAGCAGGGGGAAACACATCACGCACACCAGGGTCGCTCCTTTAGCACGCCGCGAGCGCGTGTAGCGGACGATCAGACCGGCTGCGAGTCCGCCCAGACTGGATGCTATCAAGGCGATCGGCGTGAACATGACGATGCAGATCGTGCCTTCCCACAGGGCAGCCATCATGGCAGCCTCGGCGCCCGCGATGGTGACCCACGGAAAAAGCAGCCACATCCAAACCGGCTGGGCGCTACGCCGCTCAATCACAAAGATGGTGACAAACCCCATGGCCAGGGGTAGAAACAGCATGAAGCTGAGGGTCATGACCGCGACGATCTTATTGTCGGGGAAGCTCTTCGCGCCGTAGCGGAGAGCGAGGCCGTAAGCCAGACCGGTCGCCGCGCCGAGGGCGATCGACGTGAGGTTGGACTTGGGCGGCAACTCTGCCATGCCGTCACTCTATAACAGAAAAATTGAGGCCTGGGATTTAATCTGGTTCAGCCGATTCAAATCTGTCAACGCGAGCGCCCGCCGCGAGGCAGGCGTGGCGGACGCGAATCGTGCGAAGCCCGGGCTAGGTTAGGTTCAAGGCCTTCCGCATGGTGCCGCGCTCTTTCTGGATTTTTTCCTGCAGCAGCGTGATGGCGTAGATAAGCTGCTCGGGGCGCGGCGGGCAGCCGGGAACGTAGATATCCACGGGTATGACCTGGTTCACACTTTGCACCAGCGCGTAGTTCTGGAACACTCCACCCGAAGTCGCGCAGGCACCCATGGAGATGACCCACTTCGGCTCGGGCATCTGCTCCCACAACTGGCGGATGACCGGCGCCATTTTGTTCGACACGCGGCCGGCAATGATGATCAGGTCGCTCTGCCGGGGCGACGGGCGAAAGACTTCGGCGCCGAAGCGGGCAATATCGAAGCGCGACGCGCCCATCGACATCATCTCAATGGCGCAGCAGGCCAGACCAAACGTCATGGGCCAGATGGAGCTCTTGCGCATCCAGTTGACGGCAGAGTCGATCGTGGTCAGCACCACTCCCTCAGGCGTGGGATTGCCGAAGGTGAGGTCCTTGACGGTCTTGGTGCCGTTCTCGATGTCGACGTAGGGTCCGAAGTTGAGTTCAGGGGCCATGGTGATTTCTATTCTACCTGCTCGGCGCGGTTCGATTCTACTGGGCGCGCCGCCCGGCCATTCGACCGAGATGGGTTAACGACGAAGTATCACGAAGGAGAACCATGTAACGAAACCCTTCGTGATACTTCGTGACCTTTGTGGTTGAGGGTTCTGAGACTGGCAGCTATCTGAAATCTCTTGACAAGCCGGGTGGTTGCGGTAAGCTTTGCGAAACTTCCCCTTTGGTTGGTCGTTCTCGGCCCATAGGCATACTCAGCATCTTAGTGCGGTGTGGAAGTAATAACTGCGCCCTGCGCACCGAAACTGCGAAGCACCGGTGTGTAAAGGACGGGCGGCGCCTTAACGAGAAAGCCAGAGGAGAAGATCATGAGTCCGTTGCATTCCTTCAGCACCGGCCAAGGTGCGCGCAAAAGACAGAGCCATCGCCCTCCTATCGCGGGTACCAAGCTGCAGGTCCAGGCGGCCAGCACACAGCTTCCCAGTTATCCGTTTCAGCCGTTACCTGCGCCCAACGGCGCGGCCCCATTCCGTTATGACTTGTCGCAGTTGTTGACGGCTGGCGACGTCCAGCAGATCACCGCTGCCGGAACTCTCGTGTTCCATACCGTCGGCGACACCGGGGACTACCGCGGCCAGCAACAGGATTTCGTGGCCGCAATGCTGACCCAGGACGCGCAAAACCTGCCCGCCAACAGCAAGCCTGCGTTCTTCTATCACCTGGGTGATGTGGTTTATTTTGCCGGCGACATCGTCCTTTACCCGGACAATTTTTACGCAACCTATAAAGACTATCCCGGGTTCATCGTCGCGATTCCCGGCAACCACGACTGCCAGCCGGATGATCCGACGGATGGTCCCGGGGATCCGAACAAGACTCCGCTCGATGGCTGGGTGCAGAACTTTATGGCGAAGGATCCCAGCCAGCAGGGGTCAAAGACGGTGGGCACGACCCGCACGCCGCTGGATTTGCCGAATGTTTATTGGACATTCACCACGCCGTTCGCGACCATCATCGGCTTGTTTTCCAACGTGGGAGAAGACCAGGCGGAGATTCATCCCGACCAGGTCGCATGGTTTCAAGGGGAACTCAAGGCGGCCGATCCCTGCCGCGCCTTGATTGTCACGATTCATCATCCCCCATTTTCAGGGGATGACGAGCACAGCGGCAGCAGCGTGGCGGATCAGGTGCTGATGAACGCATTCAAAGCCACGAACCGCTATCCCAACCTGGTGCTGTCGGGACACGTGCACAACTACCAGCGGTTCACGAACGTGGTGCAGGGGCCGAAGGGACAGCTGCAGATTCCCTACGTCGTGGCGGGAGCGGGTGGTTATACCAATCTTGGCAAAATGCAGCAGGTGAACGGAGCGCTTCCCAAGGCGCCCCTGGCGCTGGGGAACGGCCTGACCCTCGAGCAATACGACGCGACCAACTTCGGATTTCTGCGGCTGGCAGTGAGCAAGACGCAGATTGTCGGCACATACTTCTCGGCGCCTTACTCGTCCGGCGCCACTCCCAACGCCAAGGTGGTCGACAGCTTTACGGTCGATCTGGTGAAGAACACCGTGACTACGGGAACAGGGGGCGGCGGGAAAAAAGAAGCCGACGCCCGCGAAGAAGAGGAAACGCTAACTCGCAGGGCTAGGGATTCAGAATGACTTTGCCGAACATCTGACTCTTCTCCAGGTACTCGTGGGCCGCGCGGATTTCGGCCAGTGGGAAGACCCGGTCCACGACCGGCTTCAGTCGGCCCGCGAACACATGGCTTAGTACTTCGTGCAGTTCGCCCATCGTGCCCATGTAGGAGCCGAGCAGGACAACTGGCGCGCGAAAAGATGGCGGAGATCGAGCGCCACGGCGGGTCCGGTGGTCGCGCCGCAGGTCACCAGTTTCCCACCGCTTTTGAGGGAGCGCAGGCTCTCGTCCCAAGTGGCGGCGCCGACGTGCTCGACCACAATGTCGACGCCTTCCTTGTTGGTGATCTTGCGGACTTCTTCGGAAATCTTCTGCTGGTAGTGGTTGATGCCGTAATCTGCGCCGAGCGCGCGGGCCTTCTCGAGTTTGCCTTGGTCGCCAGCGGTCGTGATCACGCGGCAATGAAACAGCTTTGCGATTTGAATGGCCGCGATGCCCACGCCCGAGCTTGCGCCCAGCACCAGCACGGTTTGTCCGGGACGCACCGCGGCGAGGCCGACCAGCATGTGCCACGCGGTTACGAATACAAGTGGGACGCTGGCCGCCTGATTGAAGTCCAGCGCGTCGGGAATGGGAATCACGCTGGCTGCCGGGACAGCGATCAACTCGCAGTTGCCGCCGTCGACGGCGTTGCCGAGCACGGTGAACTCGCGGCACTGGTTCTGCACGCCGGCAAGGCACTTCACGCAGTGTCCGCAGAAGTGCATGGGCGCGACCAGCACCCGCTGGCCCACGGTGAATCCAGTGACGTATTCGCCGATCTCGGCGATATCGCCGGCAATGTCGCTACCCAAGATATGCGGCAGTTTCACGCCCGGCAGTCCTTTGCGGACCCAGACGTCGAGATGGTTGAGCGAGCAGGCCTTCACCCGCACCAGCACCTGATCCTTGCGGGGCTGCGGGTCCGGGACGTCTTCGTAGGTGAGGACTTCGGGACCACCGAATTGATGAATGCGGACGGCTTTCATTGCGGCGGACTCACCGGGACCGGAGGAGGGGTTACCAGGATCTTCATCCGGTTAACGATCGTGGTCATCGCCTGATCGAAGTTCTTGTCCCGGTTGCTCAGGAGAATCGCGCCTCGCACGTACTCGGTAAAATTCCAGAGAGTGACATGCGTCCTAGGATCGATGACCACCAAGCGAAGCTGCCCGAGCACGGGAAGTCTCAGTCCAGTATCGGTGAGGACCCAGCTGACTTCGAGAACCAGGTCGGCATCGGCAGGAGAAGAGACCAAATCGTAATGGCCCCAGCTTTTTAGGGCCGCGTAGCACTGGTTGTAAGGCCGGTCGGCACCGCCGTTAAATACGATCTCGGAAATAATGTTCTCGAAGCTCTCTCCTCCCGCGTTCGAGATAAACACTTTGTGAGCGGCGGAAATTTGTGGGGGCACGGGAGCGGGTGGCGGAGATCCTGACTGTTGCGCGCTGGCTACTGAGGTCCAGCACAGGATCGCGAGAGCCAGATACGAGAGCGGTACTTTGATCGTCATCAATTTGATAGTCATAAACTTGGTGGCCATGAAGACAGCCTTCTGTGGAACAGTCTGGCTCCGAAGAGTCGTGTCTGTCTGGCGCAATTTGTAAGGATTGTAACTCTGCGCGAGCTTGCCCCAGGCAATGAAGTTCGGTTCGCCTCGATGCGGTTGACTCCCGCTGTTAACCGACTGATAATCACTAGCCAAGACGCTCACCATGGATATCTACGAACAAATCGTCGAACTTCGCCGCGGAGGACGGCGCGGGGCCGTGGCCACCATCGTCAGCGTGCGCGGGTCGATTCCATCCTTCCAGACAGCCAAGATGCTGGTGCGCGATGATGGCTCGATTGTGGGCACGATTGGCGGCGGGTGTGTGGAGGCCGAGGTGTGGCAGGCGGCGCGCGAAGTCATCGAATCGGAGAACGCCGCAAACCTTAAAGTTTGACTTAAACCAGGATCCGAATACGACACGGGGCTGGTTTGTGGCGGGACGCTGGAAGTTTTTGTCGAGCCCGTATTACCTCCAGCAATACTTTACATTTTTGGCGCAGGCCATGTTGCCATCAATCTTTGTGAGTCCGCTGCCCGTGCTGGATTTGATGTTACCGTGACCGATGACCGGTCCTCCTATGCAAGCCAGGAACGATTTCCTGCGGCGCGCGAAGTGCACGCGCTTGATTTCGACGAAGCCCTGCAGAACCTTGACCCGAACGAATCTTCTTACATCGTGATCGTGACCCGTGGGCATCGCGACGACATGCGCATCCTGCGCTGGGCGGTGCAGACGCGGGCGCGCTACATAGGGATGATCGGGTCGAAGCGCAAAGTCATCGCAATATTCAAGTCGCTGCAGAGTGAGGGCTTGCCCGCGCATCTGTTTGACCGGGTGCATGCGCCCATCGGAATCGATATTGGAGCGGTTACGCCAGAGGAGATTGCGGTGGCCATCACGGCGGAATTGATCGCGGTGCGCCGCCACGCCAGTTCGGCGCTGCCGCATCTCAGCTGGTTTCAGGGCGCGCGGGAGGATTCTGGCGCCGATTCAGCCACAGTGATCGAAGAAGACGGCGACCCCAGAATCTGAGCATTCAGCTATGAGGTCGGCTGGACGCAGAAGGAGTGGTATGGGACGAAGGATGTGGCTCGTCTTCGTTTGTGTTCAAGCAGTGGGTATAGCTACTCTTCATCTTGGACCCGATTGGTCTCTGATTGCAGGAGTTCTGCTCCTGTCTCCAGGACTCCCTGCTGTTTACTTAGTTCCCGGCATTCACAAGTTGCTGCTAATCAGGGACGTTTGGCTGGTGCTTGCCGCGCTAGTTATCAACGGCGCTTTCTGGTATGGCACAAAGGTGTCCCTTTGCAAGTTGAGAAGGCTCTCCTAATATCAGATAGAGCCTTAGGATCGCGCTCACTGACTTTCCCCTCACTTTCTGCTATCTTCCGCAACATGGCGAGATCTCCGAGTTTTGCGGGAGTCATTCTGGCCGCAGGCGATTCCTCGCGCATGGGCACCGACAAGGCCCTGCTGCCCTGGCCGCCGCGGCTCGCCGGCCAGCCGCCTTCGAACGACACTTTTCTTTCGGCGGCCATTGCTTCGCTGATGTCAGCCTCCGACTTCGTGCTGATCGTGGCGGGCAAGAATGAGCCGGCGCTGGCGCCGATTGTCTATGCCAGCGGAGCGTCGCTGGTCACCAATCCTGACCCCAGCCGGGGCCAGTTCAGTTCGCTGCAGGTAGGGTTGCATGAAGTGCTGAACCGTGGCCGCGACGCTGCCATCATCACGCTCGTGGATCGGCCTCCGGTGAGCGCGGCCACGGTGCAATTGCTGCGCGACGCCTTCGCATCCGCTCCGGAGAATATTTGGGCGGTGGTGCCGGAGTTTTCCGGCAAGCACGGGCATCCGTATCTCGCGGGGCGGGAGTTGATGGAAGTTTTTCTGCAGGCGCCGGCGACGGCGAGCGCCCGCGACCTGGAGCATCGCTATCAGGACCACATCCAGTATGTTGAAGTCGGCGACCCGTTTGTTGCCTTGAACATCAATACGCCCGAGGATTACGCGGCTCTGAGCCTCAGGAGCTAAAGCCCCAGGGAAAGGGCGGGCTTTATCGCAGCGCTGAAGGCGCTGCGCCACCCAAAAACTAGTCGAGGTGCGCTCCCCCGGTCCATTGCGCATTCTGGCTTCCTCACGTTATCGTCGAAGGGCATGAAAAACATTGGGGAGCAGGCGCTCGATCGTAGCCGGCAGGAATTCCTGGAATCCGTTCTGCGGCTGGAGCCGCGGGTCGCGGCTTTTGATTGCGACGGCACACTCTGGTCCGGCGACGCCGGAGAAACGTTTTTCGACTGGGAGATCAAGCAGGGCGTCGTGCCCGCCGAAGTTGGCCGCACCATGCGTGCCCGGCACGCTGAGTACAAGGCTGGCAAAGTCAGCGAAGACGACATGTGCGGCGAAATGGTCACGATGCACAAGGGAATCGCCGAGGCCACCATGATGCAGGCCGCCACCGAGTTCATGGCGCACGCTTTTCCCGGGCGGATTTTTGCCGAGATGCAAGAACTGGTCGGCCGTCTGCGACAGGAGGGCTGCGAGGTGTGGGCCGTTTCGTCGTCGAATGAATGGGTGATCCGCGCCGGCATGCGGAAGTTTGGCGTTCCTGAAGACCGCATCCTTGCCACGAAGGTCGAACTCGAAAACGGCGTGGTCTCCGACCGACTGGTGCGCGTGCCGTCGGGGCCCGGAAAGACTGAGGCATTGCGTGCGGTTGCCAAGAAAGACGTCGACGCGGCGTTCGGCAACTCGCGCTGGGACGCCGACATGCTGGCCATCGCCAAGCATGGGTTCGCGGTGAATCCTAATCCCGACCTCGCAGCAACCGCCCGCCAGCGCGGCTGGACCATCTATTTCCCCGATGGAACGCGAGCGTAGCTGTCAGCCGGTCCTTATCGGGATCAGGCAATTTCCGTTATACGATCTTCGTCAGGCGATCCCCAGCACCGCGTTGAAAAACCCCACCAGGTATTTCCACACCAGGTAATAGACGATCAGAGCGAAGGTGAATCCAATCGCAACCAGGGCATACGGAATGGCGACTTGTTGGAACCATACGAGGCCGCTGGAAGTGGCGTCGAGAAATCCTGAGGCGGTAGCCAGGGCGAATCCAATGGGCGCCAGGATAAACGGCAGGATCGCGCCATGCAGTCCAATCGGCAGATGCGGACGCGGGCGCAGCCACAGATAAAACATATTCCAGGCCCCAAAAATATTCGGTACCAGGGCCATGGGGAACACGATGGCGCGCTCGATCGGGATAGGAATCTGGAACGTATAGCGCGCGATCAGGAAACCGGTGAGCACCACCAGCAGCATCATGGTGGGCACCGCGGTGCCGGCCATATAGGCGCGGAGATAAGGATGTGTATTCATAGTGTCCTCCGGGAATCAAAAATGATAGAGCCAGACCGGGATCGACCTGGGAAAAAGGCAAACGCCGACGATGGCGACTGCCAGCAAGGCCCAATCGAACCAAGGCACCGACGATAGCGCCGCCGGCGAAAACAAGACCGCAAACCAATTGCGCTGGGGTGCGCCTTGGTCGAGGCGCTGCAGCATTTTGGGCCACAGGTCGCGGTCGAGTTCACAATCCGTGGGTTTTAGCGACTGCTGCAGAAACTCAGCGAGCTTTTTCTGCTCTGGGTCAGTCATTTCTGGTTTCGTCGTTTTTTCAGTCATGGCTTGTGTCCAGGTTTCCTAGTTTCTTGCGCAACAGGCGAACGGCGCGAAACAGCCGTGATTTCACGGCTGCGGTCGAAATATTCAGCGCCTCGGCAATCTCTGCCTGCGGATATTCCTCAATCAGCGCCAGTGCCGCGACGGCGCGCAGCTGGGCGGGCAATTGCTGGAAGGCCAGTTGAGTGCGTTCGCGCAGTTCCCGCCGAATTGCCGGATTCCCGATCGCCGCGTTAGCGGTGCGCCGATCGAGTGTGGATTCGTCCGCCAGACTCGCGGGAAACTGTTCTTCCCGCGACCGTGCCGTTTTCAGATAATCAATCGCCACATTGGTAGCGATTCTTCGGGCCCAGGCTCCGAAACTGCGCTCAGGCTGGAAGCGTGCGCGCGATCGATAAATTCTCCAGAAAGTTTCGACGGTTAGATCCTCGGCTGCCGCGGGATCGCGAACGATGCGCACGATCCAGCGGAAGACCTCCGCTTGGAACTGCCGGAACAGCGTTTCGAAGGCCTCGAGCTCGCCCGCGGCGAACTGCACCAAAACCTCCGGAGGCTGTTCTGACAATTCCATTTTCTTTCTATATACGCTTACTGGCAGGCGGGGGCGATGGTTTCATGTTTTTCTTTGAGGTGCTGCCTCGCGAGTTCTAACCGACTCGCGGCGTTTACAATTCGGACTGAATGTATTCCACCCAGATGCTCGATCACTTCCAGAATCCGCGAAACGCGGGCGAAGTTGCCGATGCGGACGCGGCGGCGCAGATCGAGAATCCAGCTTGCGGAGACGTGCTCCGTCTGACTTTGAAAATCACGGGAGGGCGCATTGCGGAGATCCGTTTCAAGGCCCAGGGATGCGTGCCTTCGATGGCGTGCGCATCGGCGCTGACGGAACTGGTGGCGGGGCGCACTCCAGATGAAGTTCGATCGTTAAGTCGAGACACGCTGATTGCGGCCGTGGGCGGCTTGCCGCAGGCTTCGACACACGCCGCGCAACTGGCGCTGGATACGCTTTCCGCGGCGCTTGGCCAGTTGCGATCCTAGCAGCCACCATGCCCGGCCCTCGCTCTCCCAGCACGAAAGGAATCAGGCGGATTACTGATGTTCCCGCTTCCCATAGATGATATTTACGCCGTGAGTTAAGATTTCACTTATGCCCGTCGCCCAAAGAATCGAAGAAATTCGTAGCGAACTCACCGAGCTGGCCCAGGCCGTCCCCACCGCCCAGGAACTCATGCAAGCCATGGTGAAGCTGCTGCACGAGCGCATGCTGAAATATAACTGGGTGGGGTTCTACATGCTGGAACCCGGCGCCCAGCCGCCGATGCTGGTACTGGGGGCGTTCGAGGGCGCAATGACGCCGCACACGCGCATCCCGCTGAACCAAGGTATTTGCGGCGCGGCGGCATCGAGCGGACAAACCGTCGTGGTCGATGATGTCAGCAAAGATCCACGCTATCTGGCGTGTTCGCTCGAAACCAGGTCGGAGATTGTGGTGCCGGTGTTTGTCCACGGCATGGTGGTGGGCGAACTGGATATCGACAGCCACTTCCCCGCGGCCTTCACTCCCGAACATCAGACCCTGGTGCAGCACTGCGCCATGCTGGTGGGGAAGAAGCTGGAAACCTCCCGACGATGAAGCGCGTGGTGGCAGGCCTGATCGTCGAAGACGGCAAGTTGCTGGTGTGCCAGCGCACGCGCCACCAGACCATGCCGCTGAAGTGGGAGTTCCCCGGCGGAAAGATCGAAGAAGGCGAACAGCCGCGCGACGCCCTGCGGCGCGAATTGGAGGAAGAACTCGGAATCCTGGCTTCGGTGGGCGATGAAGTCAAACGGATTCAGCACGAGTATCCCAACGGGGGCATGGTCGAGCTGCGTTTTTTTGTGGTGCGCAAATACGAGCGGGAAATCGAGAACCGCATTTTTCGCGACATGCAGTGGGCTGACCCGAAGGACCTGCCGAAGTACGACTTCCTGGAAGCGGATCTGACGCTGGTGAAGGACCTGGCGGCAGGAAAACTGATCTAACCCGACTCCAAAGCCCAGACCTTCGATTACGAAGCCCAGAACAAGGCCACGCTGAGCACAATCATGGCCACGGTGGTGACCCACGCGATCAGGTTGAACAGGCGTGTATTCACGTATTCTCCCATCAAGTCTTTTTTGTTGATCAGCAGAAGCATGAAAATCAGGACGAACGGCAACACGATGCCGTTCCAGGCCTGTGACCACAAGGCAACCTTCATCAGCTTGTCTTGCTGAATCAAGAGCACTAAGGCGCCGCCGGCTGCAATGAGCAAGGTGTAGAGCCAATAGAAGACTGGCGCTTCGCCGAATTTCATCCCGACGCCAGATTCGAATCCCAAGCCTTCGCACACCGTGTAGGCGGTGGAGAGCGGCAAGATCGACGCCGCAAACAACGAAGCGTTAAACAACCCTACAGCAAAGAGTATGTAGGCATAGTCACCAGCCAGCGGCTTCAAGGCCTGGGCGGCGTCGGCGGCAACGTTGATGTTGCGAAATCCGTGAACGTAGAGCGTGGCGGCGCAGGCCACGATAATGAACCAGGCTACGACGTCGGTGAAGATGCATCCCGTAATTACGTCCAGGCGCGAAGCTTTCAATCCCCGCTTGGTCACGCCCTTCTCGACGATCGACGACTGCAGGTAGAACTGCATCCACGGAGCGATCGTCGTCCCGACCACCGTGACAATCATGAACAGGTACGCCTTTTCGCGAAAAGCGCGCAGGTCCGGTGGCTTGAAGGTGGCGATGGTGGCATCCTTCCACAAGGGATGGGCCAGCACTCCGGCAAAGATGTAAGTGATATAGAAAAAGGACGCGGCAAGGAAGACTTTCTCCACTGACTTGTACTGGCCTTTCACGACGATCAGCCACACAATCACACAGCACACCGGCACCGTGGCGTAGCGTGACAAGCCAAATAATTCCAGGCTGGTGGCGATACCGATGAACTCGGTCACCACGTTGCCGAAGTTGACGATCAAAATGCCGATCATCATGAAGAAGGTGATGCGGAATCCGAATTCCTCGCGGATCAGGTCGCTCAGACCCTTGCCGGTGACGATGGCCATCCGGGCCGACATTTCCTGCACCACGATCAGGGCGAGCGTGACCGGGATCATGGTCCAGAGCAGAAGATATCCGTATTGGGCCCCGGCCTGGGAATAGGTCAGGATGCCGCCGGCGTCATTGTCGACGTTCGCGGTGATAATCCCCGGCCCGACGACGGCAAGGAACAACAGTATCCGGGTTCTCGATCGTTTCAGAAACTTCATGCGCGCTTTTCGCTGACATAGACGTGGAGCAATTTGCCGCGAACGACGCCACAGGATAAACGCAGGCGGGGAATCTGACCAAATAAAAAGTGCTCAAGAAATGAAATTTGAGATGGTGGAGTTGGTGCGGCGAGGTCTGAGATCCGGCGTCTGAGGTCGTGGGTCGTGGGATCGAGGCCTACGTTAGACTGTGGAATCCGTCGTTTCGCAACCCCGGACCCTAAAACCTAACCCCTAAGACCTAACCCCGCTTTCTTACAGCTTCGCGCGCAACATGCTGATCACGTCGTCGGAAGTAATCACGCCGGTTAGCGTGTTCTGCTCATTCACGACGGGCAGAGTTTGCAGGTTGTATTTGTCGAACAACTCCGCGACCTCGTTCTCTCCCACACCCTCATGAGCCAGAACCAGCGGCTCCTGGATGAGCGACAGCAAGGGCGTCGACAGCGGCGCTAGCACCAGCCTGGCCAGCGGAACCGCGCCCACCAGGGTTCCGTGCGAATCCACCAGGTAGATGGTGCTGACGGCTTCGACCCCGCCCTCGAACTCGCGCAGCGAATCGATGCCGTTCTGCACCGTCGCCGCCACTGGCAAGGCGAGGAACTCGGTGGTCATGCGGCCCGCCGCAGTCTCTTCGCGATGCTCCAGAAGTTCGGCGACGTCCTGTTGCGCCTCCGGTTCCATTTGAACCAGGATTTGCTCGGTGCGATCTTCGGAAAGATCGCCGAGCAGGTCGGCGGCCGCGTCGGGATCCATTTCCTCGACGATGTCGGCGGCGCGGCCCGAATCGAGCGACTCCACGATGGATTTCTGAACCTTGGGATCGACTTCCTCGAGGGCTTCGGCTGCGGTCTCTTCGTCCAGGGTCTGAAACACGGCCTGTCGCTCGTCGGGCGCGAGGTCTTCGATAATGTCAGCAATGTCGGCGGGATGGAGTGTAGCCAGCTTTTCGTTCGAGATTTTCAGCTTGACCCGGCGGGCGGGATCGGTCTCAATCACGTCGACGAAATTCCAGGGAATGGTGCGGGGAGGAATTCTGCCCAGCAGGGCATGTAAAGCAGTTTTGGGCGCGACCCCGCGCAGCAAGCGGCGGATGGCGCCACGCGCTCCCACATCGACCGAGTGGACGCGCAGCACGGGAGGGGAATCCTTGTCTTTCACGGTGTCCACGTGCAGGTCGACGTCGTTGACGCGTACGACTTTTCGCCCGTTGATGTCGATCACCTGCTGGTCGAGCAGGTCGCGTTCCAGCAAAAACAGGCCCTCAGTGCCGTTGACCACTGGCCAATCAGCCTCCGCCGTCGTGGCTCGAATGCCGCCATTGATCGACGACACGGCGGTGAACGGAAGAATGCGGTTGCCCGACTTGGTTTTCACGATCAGCGCTGAAATGCGCGAACGGTCCTCTTGCGGAGCCAGCGTCACTTCGCGCACGTGTCCGGAGGCGCCCGACGGGTCATACACCGTGGCGCCCAGCAATTCGCTGAGGGCAAGAGTCGTCATCCCGCTAGAGAATAAACAACTCGCACGCGATTCGGAACGAAAATCGAAGAGCGGACCTCGGACCTTAGACCTCAGCCGCGACCGCTCAGTTCACGCCGTTTCCCCAGGAAGACAGAAAGGTCTGAGGTCTGAGGTCCGAAGCCCGGGAACCAACCGGTCGCGCCGCCCGTATAATAATGCAGTAGCCCGATTCCGCAGCGTGCGCCTTATCTTCGACATTATCGGACAGACCCTCCGGGTCCTGTGGGCGCACAAATTGCGCTCCTTCCTCACCATGTTCGGCATCGCGTGGGGAGTTGGTTCCCTGCTGCTGCTGGTCGGCCTGGGCGAGGGGTTCCGCGCCGGCAATAGGAAGCAGTTCGATTCCCTGGGCGAGAACGTAATGTTCATCTGGTCGGGCCGGGCCCCGGTGATGCAGGGCAGTTTCACGGCGCTGCGCCAGTATTACCTTGATTACCGCGACTACCAGGATATTGTCCGCGAATGCCCCAGCGTGGGCTCGGCCATGCCAGTGATCCGGCGCGGCGACATCCGCGCTGTAAGCGACTTCTACCAGGCCAGCGGCTCCATCATGGGAGTTCTCGCCGGATTCAATCAGATTCGCTACCTGCCGATGCATGAGGGCCGCTGGATCAACCAGATGGACGATGCGCAAAAACGTCCGGTAATTGTTCTGGGCGATGAAGCCCGACGGACTCTATTTTTAGGCCGCCCCGCGGTCGGAGCGACCATTCTGCTCAACGGAATCGAGTTTCAGGTAATCGGCACTCTGCAGCGCATCGGCCATGGCGACAACATGAATCAGAACCTCCAGAGCTATGTGCCGTTTCATGCGATGCAGAACTACTTTCGCCCGCTAAATGCCGGAATCGACACCGATGTCATCTCGTTCATCAACTATCAGCCCAAGACGCGGGCGCTGCACGAGCAGGCAGAGCAGGAAGTCCACAAAATTATCGCCCGCAATCATGGCTTCGATCCCAACAATCCGGACGCTTTCGACGAATGGGACACGGTGAGAACCGTCGACCAGATCGGGAAGATTTTTGACGCGATGAATATGTTCCTGGGAAGCGTGGGGCTGGTTACGCTGGCGCTGGGGGCGATCGGCATCGTCAACATCATGCTGGTCGCGGTCGCCGACCGGACGCGAGAAATCGGGTTGCGCAAGGCCGTGGGCGCGACCAACTCGAGCATCATGTTCCAGTTTTTCGTGGAAGGAGCTTTCCTGACCCTGCTGAGTGGCGGAATCGGCATTGCCGGTGCGGCGGGACTGATGGCGCTGCTCTCCGGGGTCAACCTTGGGGAAGGCTTCGATCCGCCGAAACTGGTCGCGTCCACGGCCGCGCTGGCAGTGGTTTCTCTGGGAGTGGCCGGCGTAGCCGCGGGTCTGTATCCCGCACGGCGCGCCGCCATGCTCGAACCGGTGGAGGCCCTCCGCAAGGAATAATCGCAACCAATAATCGCATCGACTACTTATGTATAGCGACCTCTTAAAACAAGCCTATTCCGCCATGCGCCATGATTTGCGCCGCACCCTGCTCACCATGGCGGGAATGGCGTGGGGCATCGCCACCGTCGTGCTGCTGCTCTCCTACGGCAACGGCTTCGGGAAGGCGATCGAGACTATCTTTGAGAGTTTCGGCGCCACGGCTGTGGGAATCTTTCCGGGCCGCACCTCGCAACAGGCGGGAGGCAACAAGGCCGGAGTCATGGTGCGGTTCACCAATGACGACATCGAACTGCTGCGCAATAACGTGCCTCTGTCCCGTCACGTGGTCCGCATGGCACAAAAGGATTCCACGGTTCAGAACGATAACCGCTCATTTACTTTCCCCGTGATGGGCCTCGACCCGTCGATTCAGGCGATATGGAATCTCGACATCGCCGAAGGGCGATTCCTCGACGATGCCGACAACATGCAGCACGGGCTCTATGCCGTCATCGCGTCGGAAGCGCGGGAAAAGCTTTTCTCCGGCATGCCGGCGCTCGGCCAGTCCATTCGCATCGACGGCGTGACCTTTGAAGTGATCGGCGTGGGAGCGCCCCGCATGCAAGAGGGCGACAACGATAATAACCGGGTCATCTACATCCCCTATAACTCCATGGACGTGATCAAAGACAATCATTACCTCGACGGCATCTGGATGGACTCGATGGGGCTCGACCACGACAAGATGGATAAGACGATTCGGGATTCGCTGGCCGCGGCGCATAACTTTAAGCCGGACGATCCGCGGGCGGTTCAAGTTTTCGACGCGCAGAAACAGCTGGCGCAGTTCGGCATTATCTCGACGGCATTGAAGGTTCTGCTGGCGTTCATCGGGACGGTTACGCTGGGCATCGGCGGCGTGGGGTTGATGAATATTATGCTGGTGTCGGTGACGCAGCGCACGCGCGAGATTGGCGTGGAGAAGGCGCTGGGGGCGCGCCGGCACGACATTCTCTTTCAGTTTCTGGCGGAGGCCATGGTCATTACGGCGGCCGGAGGCGTGCTGGGAATAATTCTTTCTTATGCGGTATCCATCGGCGCGGGGCGCATTACGTTTTATAGCGCGATGGCGTCCCATGCCGAGGCGGCGGACATTCGGCTGATTGTATCGCCCATGACTCTGGTCATCGCGACCTCGATTCTCGCGGTGGTGGGAGTGATCAGCGGAATGGTTCCGGCGCTGCGCGCTGCGAATCTGGATCCCATCGAAGCCCTGCGCTACGAGTAAGGGGCGCGGGCTCGAACGCGGCAATGAGGCCTTCGGTTTGGCAAATCCCTTATAATCTTGGGTCACACAGATCAGTCCCAGAGAGGAATCCTTTGCCCTTCGACGACCTCCGCCAGTGGGTCGCGGCGCTGGACCGCGCCGGCCAACTCAAGCGCATCCAGACTGAAGTTGATCCCATTCTTGAGGTCGCGGAGATCACCGATCGGGTCTCCAAGAGTCGCGATGGCCAGGCTGTTCTGGGCGGGCCTGCGCTGCTTTTCCAGAACCTCAAGGGCTATGCCGGGGCGCAGATTCTGATCAATCAGTTCGGGTCCGACGCCCGCATGAAGCTCTCGCTCGGAGTCGATTCCTACGACGAGATTGCAGGCCGCATCCGCATGTTCATGGATGTGAAATCGCCGCAGGGATTTCTCGACAAGCTGAAGATGCTTCCTCTGCTGACCGAAGCGGGCAAGTTTTTTCCGCGCACGGTCGCGACCGGACCATGCAAAGAAGTCATTCAGCGCGACCAGTTTTCGCTGCTGGATTTTCCCATCCTGCAATGCTGGCCGAAAGATGGCGGACGATTCATCACGCTGCCCCTGGTCACCACCCGCGACCCCAAGTCGGGCAAGCGCAATCTGGGCATGTACCGCATGCAGGTCTATGACGAGCGCACCGCGGGCATGCATTGGCAACGTCAGAAAAATGCTGCTGAGCACGCCCGCGAGCACATGCGCGCGGCCGTCGACGGAAGGTCCGCCGCGGTGGACATTATGGCGCGGTCGTCGGGCGGCTCGGTCGTCCCGGATGGCGCACGACCGTCCGGGAAAATGGAGGTTGCGGTCGCGATCGGCACCGAACCCGCCGTCACCTTTTCTGCGATTGTTCCGGCGCCACCCGAGATCGAAGAATATCTGATCGCCGGCTTTCTGCGCGGGGCACCGGTCGAACTAGTGAAATGTGAAACCGTCGACCTGGAGGTTCCCGCTGCCAGCGAAATCGTGCTGGAAGGTTACGTGAACCTCGACGAACTGCGCACCGAGGGCCCCTTCGGCGACCACACCGGCTTCTATTCGCTCGAAGACCTGTATCCTGTCTTTCACGTCACTTGCGTGACGCACAGAAAAGATCCAATATATGCGACCACGATTGTGGGCAAGCCGCCGCAGGAAGACGCTTACATGGGCAAGGCGGTCGAGCGCATTTTCCTGCCGCTGATGAAGCTGACGATTCCCGAGTTGGTAGACATCAATCTGCCAATCGAAGGCGTGTTTCACAATCTGATGATCGTCTCCATCAAGAAATCGTACCCGGGACAGGCGCGCAAAGTAATGAGCGCGATCTGGTCGCTGGGCCAGGCCATGTTCACCAAGTGCGTGATCGTGGTGGACGAAGACGTTGACGTGCAGGATATTGGCGACGTAACGCTGAAAGTCTTGAACCACATCGATCCGGAACGCGATATTCAATTCACGCTGGGCCCGGTGGATTCGCTCGACCATGCCTCGCGCCTGCCGAACTACGGATCGAAGATGGGCATCGACGCTACCCGCAAGTGGGCCAGCGAAGGCTTCACGCGTCCGTGGCCAGACGAGATTGTGATGGATGCGAAGACCAAGGCGCTGGTCGACGGCAAGTGGAAGGCGCTGGCCAAAGAACTTGGGATTGAGTGAGCCGTATTACTTAGAGCTATTGTTGTGAGGCTCGTCGTCGGCGCTCAACCGCTCATACCCCACGCACTGCAGCACTGGCAGCCGCGGGTACTTGGGAAACCGGGCGTCGGTGGCGGAGCGTTCGCACCGGTAGAACGTCGAACCTCGGGCCGACTCGATCAACCGCATAAACCGGCAGTCGGCGCAGAGGCTTATGCGCGGTTGTAATGCTCCTTTTTTCTCCTCGGTCACAATCTCCTCGCAGACATTTGCCAGCATAACTCGCATGGGCCCGCGCTTTGATCCAGACACGCCTCGCCCCGCGGCTCTTCCGGTATACTAGTTCGGTATGCCGGTTCTGAAAAACATCGCCGCCATCGCCAAGGGCATGAGCATCACCTTCATGGAGATGTTCCAGCCCACGACCGTGGAAAATTATCCCGACGGCAAGGGGCCGCTGAAAGGGGCGCGCTTTGAAGCCCGCTTCCGCGGCGCCCACGTGCTGCAGCGCGATGAGAACGGACTGGAAAAGTGCGTGGCTTGCTTCTTGTGCGCCGCCGCCTGTCCGTCGAATTGCATCTATATCGAGGCTGCCGAGAATACGGCGGAGAACCGCGTCAGCGGTGCCGAGCGCTACGCCAAGGTTTACAACATCGATTACAACCGCTGCATTTTTTGCGGGTATTGCGTGGAAGCTTGCCCGACGGATGCGATTACGCACGGGCATGGATTTGAGCTGGCCACCTTCAATGCCAGCAATCTGGTTTACCGCAAGGAGCAAATGCTGGCCCCCCGGCCAGCACACATGGGGGCCAACGTCATCTTCAATCAGGCCGACGTGGACGGCGGGGCGCCAGCGCAGATGGTGCAGGGGAGCTAACTTCGAAGCGGGTTTCGAGTGCAACCAACGCCGGTCCACGCGACCGGCGTTCGTGCATGTGGGCAGGAACTTCTTGGCCACAGATTCACGCGGATGCCACGGATAAATCAAAAGCTAGGAGCTAGAAGCTGCCAATGGCTGACTTTTTACAAACCGTGAAGGAGCGCGTCGTCGTATACGACGGCGCGATGGGGACCAACATTCAGAAGCGCAATCCTACCCTGGATGATTACTGGGGCAAGGAGAATTGCAGCGAAGTGCTGGTGTTGAACCGTCCTGACATTATTCGCGACATCCATGCGGATTTTTTCCGGGTGGGCTGCGACATTGTTGAGACCAACACGTTCGGAGGAAGCAGCATCGTCCTGGGGGAATTCGAACTTCGCGACAAGGTGCACGAAATCAATCTCAAGGCCGCGCAACTGGCGAAAGAAGTGGCACAGCAGTTCTCCACCAAAGACCATCCGCGCTTCGTGGCTGGATCGATGGGGCCAACCACGAAACTGCCGTCATTGGGGCACATCGGGTTCGATGCCATGGTTGCTTCGTACGAAGAACAGGCCGTCGCGCTGATCGAAGGCGGAGTCGATGTGCTGCTCATCGAGACTGCACAGGATCTGCTGCAAGCCAAGATCGCCGTCATCGGCGTGCTGGATGCGATGCGCAAGGCGGGCAAGCGCTTGCCCGTGCAGGTGCAGGTCACGCTGCAGGAATCCGGCACGATGTTATTGGGCACGGAAATCGGTGCCGCCCTCACGGCGCTCGAACCGTTCGACGTGGACGCGATTGGTTTGAATTGCGCGACCGGGCCCAAGGAGATGAACGATGCGGTCCGCTATCTCGCGCTGAATTCGACCAAGGAAGTTTCGGTGCTGCCCAACGCAGGGTTGCCGCAGAACGTCGGAGGAAACGCGGTATACAAACTTTCGCCTGAGGATCTGGCGGAGTATCACCGGCATTTCGTCAAAGACTACGGCGTCCGCATCGTCGGCGGATGCTGCGGTACTACGCCCGAGCACCTGAAAGCCGTAGTGGATGCGGTTTCCGGCGTGGAGCCAGGGAGGCGCGAGGTCAAGCGCGCAGGCGCGGCGTCGAGCGCATATACGACCGTCCCTCTCGACCTCGAGCCCAAACCGCTGATCGTCGCCGAGGAAATGAACACGACCACGCGCGTCGAACATTTCCGCAAACTGGTGCAGGGTAAGAAATACGACGAGATTCTGGGACTGGCCAAGCGGTTGGTCAACGACGGCTCGCACATGCTCGACCTGTGCTGCGCGATTGTGGGCGAGGACGAGAAGGAATACATCACTTCGATTCTGGAAAAGATCGCCACGCGCGTTCCCGCGCCGATTCTCGTCGATTCCACTGAGGCTGATGTTGTGGAGGAAGCGCTGAAACGCATTCCGGGACGCGCCATCATCAATTCGATCAACCTGGAAGACGGCGAGAAGCGTACGTCGAAAGTTCTGCCCATGGCAAAACGTTACGGAGCCGCAGTGATTGCGCTGACCATCGATGAAGACGGCATGGCGCTCACAGCCGAGAAAAAAGTTGCCATCGCGCACCGCATTCACGATCTGGCGACGAAGAAATACGGCTTGGACAGCACCGACCTGATCTTCGATGCGCTGACCCTGCCGATTTCGACGGGGCAGGAAGAATATCGCACGGCCGGCATCGAGACCATTAACGCGGTGGAGCGCATCAAGAAGGAGTTGCCAGGAGTTAAGACCATCCTCGGCGTCAGCAATATTTCGTTTGGGCTGGATGCGTATCCGCGGCGCGTCTTGAACTCGGTGTTCATGCACGAAGCAGTGGACCATGGTCTCGACATGGCCATTGTCAACTACACGAAAATCTATCCGCTGTACAAGATTCCGCAGGAAGAAGTAGAACTGGCGCGGAAGCTGATTCATCGCGACGAGAATTCCGACGGCGATCCGCTGCAGAAATACATGGCGCACTTCGCAGGCATGAAGGGCAAGCCTGCTGCTTCGACGACCGCGCATGTGGATACGCTGTCGGTCGAGGACAAGCTGAAGTTTGCCGTCATCAATGGCGAGAAGTCGGTGGGCGACGGAGCCAACAAGAAGTCGCTGGAACAGTTGCTGGAAGAGGCGCTCGGGAGTTACTCCGCTTTAGAACTGATCAACACCGTTCTGCTGGATGGCATGAAGACCGTCGGCGACCTGTTCGGGGCCCGCAAGATGCAGTTGCCGTCGGTGCTCGATTCGGCCGGAGTGATGAAAGCGGCGGTCGCCTATCTCGAACCGAAGATGGAGAAGAAGGCCGGATCGCAGAAAGGCACGATCGTACTGGCCACGGTGAAGGGCGACGTGCACGACATCGGAAAGAATCTGGTCGACATTATTTTGTCGAACAACGGATTCAGGGTCATCAATCTCGGGATCAAACAGCCGGGAGACACGATCATTCGTTCGGCGCAGGAACATCAGGCCGATGCGATCGGGCTGAGCGGGTTGCTCGTCAAGTCGACTCTGGAAATGAAGTATGTCATCCAGGATTTGGAACGGCAGAAGCTCGCGTTCCCGGTGATTTGCGGCGGCGCAGCTCTCACCCGAAAGTACGTTGAGGATGACCTGCGCCGCGAGTACGCGAATGCCGTCTTCTATGCCGACGACGCCTTTGCGGGCCTGCACATCATGGAAGATCTGGCTTCGGACAACGGTGCGAAGCAGGCGCGGCTGACCGAAGGACGCACGGTGAAGGAGTACGCCAAGGCCGCGGCCGTCGATGAAGAAACCGGGCCGGTGTTTGCTGAGAGAAGCCCGGTAGTTGGAGATGCTGCGAACATTCCGCTTCCGCCGTTCTGGGGCGTGCGTGTGCGCAAGGATTACGACGTGCGTGAAGTGTTTCGGTACATCAACGAGACGGCGCTGTTCAAGAATCAGTGGCAACTGAAGACCGCATCGCAATCGGATTACGTGCGACTGGTGGAGGAGAAATCTCGTCCGATTCTGCGCAAGCTGGAGGATGAAGTTGCGGGTTCCGGATTGTTTGAGCCGGCGGTCGTGTATGGGTACTTCCCTGCTCAGGCGGACGGCAATGACGTGGTGGTGTATCGAGTACCGAGTACTCAGTACGCAGTACCCAGCACAGAGAACGAATTCCTGCGATTCACGTTTCCGCGGCAGCGGGAGGGGCGGCGCTTGTGTATCTCTGACTTTTTTGCGCCGAAGGCATCGGGGAAGATGGATGTGATCGGGCTGTCGCTGGTTACCATCGGGCCGAAGGCCAGCGTGGAGACTCAGCGTTTATTCGAGGGCGGAGAGTACACGAAATATCTCTACCTGCACGGGCTGAGCGTTGAAACCGCCGAGGCCCTTGCGGAATTTCATCACAAGAAGATGCGCGAGGAATTGGGAATTGCCGGCGAGGATGCCGCCGAGATTCGCGAACTGTTTCATCAGAAGTATCGCGGATCACGGTATTCGTTTGGCTATCCGGCATGCCCTAATCTCGAGGATCAGACGAAGCTGTTCACTCTGCTCAAGCCGGAAGAGAATGTGGGCGTGCGGCTGACTTCAGGATTTCTGCTGGAGCCAGAGCAGAGCACGTCGGCAATTGTGGTGCATCATCCGGGGGCGAAGTATTTCGTGGTCTAGAAGAATCTTCACCACAGGGACAGAGGACCACAGAGACCCTTTTCTGCGTCCCCGAAGGAACCTTAAAACGTGGACGCCAAGCGAAGGAAATAGCTTCTGGGCGGGCCGATGGCGTTGCCGGAAAACAGGCCGCCAAAGTCCATCACGTTCAGGCGGTTGTTCAGGTTTTCCACGTCGGCCTGCAGGCGGAGGGAACGCCTTTCTTTCCTGTACAGATCGAATCCCGATGAGATATCGACTGACAGTGTGGGCTTAATGCGCCCGTCGTCCAGGTTGAGACGATCCACCACCGCCGCACCGTATTCGTCGAGCGCCAACTGATATGTACCGGCGTACTCGAAGGGCAAGCCGCTACCGTACTCTCCCCCGCCGGCGATCCAAAAACGCGACGTCAGCTGATAGCGAACGTGCAAGCGGGCCGTGTTGCGCTGGTCCTGCGAATCGGGGACGTGACCGCTGAGTTGCGGGCAATTGACTCCCATAGGCTGGTGGATACACGTGTCGCTGACGCCGAGGAACAGGCCGCCCGTGACCGGAAACCAGGCGTTGCCCACGATGTAGGAATAGCTGAGGAAGCCAGAAAATCGGTTCCAGTGTGGGATCTCGATCTTGCCTTCGGCGCCGTAGAGGACTCCTTTGCGGAAAGCTATGGGAAAACTGATCGAAGTGTTGGTGATCTGGTCGTCATCCGCGTAGTTGTTGACGTAGCGGCGGAAATAGTTCGCGTCGAAACGGAACTGGTTGAAGAAGCTCTTGCTGGCGCCAACTTCGAAGTAGTTGCCGTGCGACGGTTGAACCGGCAGGCGAAGCACGGAGGGTTCGAAGGACTGCACCTGGCTCGAACTTGCCAGCAGGATATTTTCGAACGACGGGGTTTGGAAAATGCGGTCATAGGAGGCGTGCACGATCAGCTTCGCCGCGGGAAAGTAATGCGCGATTGAAAGCCGCGGGCTGACTGCGTTCTGATTGACCAGCAATTGGTAGTGGTCCCAGCGCAGACCGGCGTCGACGGTCCATTTGCCGTATTGGGCGTGATCTTGAATGAAGGCGGCCTGTTCGAGGTCAGGCCGACTGTCGACGAAACCGAAGCTGGACGCGGTCTTGCAGTCGAAGGGGAAACATGTATCGGGAATCGGATTCGGAATCTGGCTGGCGGTAATGATGTCGCTGTAGTTTTCGTGCAGTAAGAGATTGTCGGATTCGAGGCCGCCCTTCCATTCGTGGTGGCCGTGGTGAATCGAGATGGAACTATTGAAATATCCCTCTCTGAAATAGTTGTGCTGGAAGACGATGATCGGCCAGGAAGAAGGATTGGAGTTGAAGTCGTTAGAGTTATCGCGGACCATGCCGCGTACATCCAGCAAAACATTAGGCGAGACAATGTGGCGATAGGAAGCGATGCCGATGGTTTCGAAGTTGTCCGCGGTCTGCAGTTGAGGCGGGGTATCCGGGGGTGGCGCGGGATCCTGCAACTGCGGGTTTTCCTGCACTTGCTCGTTGGGAATCTGGTAGCGGGCGAGTTCGTGACGGACGCTGAGGGTGAGACGGTCCTTTGGTGTGAAGTCGCGGCTATAGCTTAAAGAAAAGTCCCCGGTCGTGCCCCGGTTCGTGTAATTTTCCGGCACTACAGGATTCAGGTAGTGGGCCGTCATGTTTCCTGTGGCGCTGACGCCGAGCGTGTTGGGTCCCCAGCCATATTGCGCCTGAGCGAAGGCGCCCGCAGTATCGAAGCTTCCGCCCAAAAGAACAGCCTCGCCATGCCAGCCCGGTTGTTCGTCGCGGAACGTGTTCACTTCGACGACGCCGCCCATTTTTCGTCCATATTCAGCCGGGATGCCCGCCGTGTAGATGGTGAGCGAGTCCACGTCGTCGGCCTCGATTTCCGGGCCAAAGCTGGGCGAGCGGTTGTCGGTGAGCGGAACGCCGTCGACGACAAATTGGGTCTGATACTCGGAGCCGCGGGGATGGAGCACGGCGTTGCCTTCGTAGAGCCAGCCGGGCTGCGAATCGACCAGGTCCACGACGGAGCGGCCGGGTAACGACGCTGGCCGGTCGGCGATGGCCTGCTCGTCCAAATGGTTGGAGGCCCCACTTTGTTGGGGATCAAGCAGAGCATTTTCCGCAGTCACGTTCACTGCGCTGCTCAGGGCGGCAATGCTCAGCTTCACCTTGTATTCCGCAGGCAGGGCGGAGCGAATCTCGATGATGCCGCTGAATGGAGAGAACCCCCCGCTCTCGACCGTTAGCTGGTACGCGCCGAAAGGAAGATTGCGAAAGGTGAGCGATCCGGCCTCGTCAGTCACGAGGCTGCGATGAAGTTGCGCGGCGTTGCTCGTGATTGTGACCGACGCCCGCACTCCCAGACCGTGAGGGTCGGCGACTTTCAGCCGGAGCTCTCCCGCGTTGCTCTGCGCCCACAGCGGCAGAGCCAGCAAGACAACTCCGAGGTGAAGCAGCCAGCGCAAGCTTTTAGTCGGGGGAACGTTCATGATAACAGCCGCTGCGGACGGGCCGGATTCCAGGGCAGCCGCGAGGGCCGCACGTTTCCCCGTAATTTATTACAAACTGGAGACACTTTCGTGACACGGCCGGGCGAGCGCTCGGGCAACTTACTACCAGATCCTACCGTGGGCGGTTTTCCCGCCCGCGCGCCGGGATCGGAGGCTTCAGGCCTTCCGTCACCGGGAGGGCATGGGGAAAAGCTGGCGCTCGTACCGCAGGGGGTGCGAGCGCCGGTTTGTTTCTGGGGGCCCGGTTCTTTCGTCCCCAGGTGCTTGCTTTGCCACTGTCGCCACGCCGACGACGGTTTCGAACCTTGTCCAACTGTTACAATTTTGTGGAACTGATCGGCCGAAAACCAGCACCATGAAATGTCCCTTTTGCGGTTTCGCCAATGACAAGGTAGTGGACTCGCGCGAGAGCAAGGAAGCCGAATCGATCCGGCGCCGGCGCGAGTGTTTAAAGTGCGGCAAGCGCTTTACGACCTACGAGCGCATCGACGAAATCCCCTACATGGTGGTGAAAAAAGACGGACGCCGGGAGAAATTTGACCGGCAGAAAGTTCTCAACGGATTGCTGCGCGCCTGCGAGAAACGCCCGGTGCCGATCAGCAAACTGGAGCAGATTGTGAACGAGGCGGAATCGTTCGTGATCGAGTCGGCGGAGCGCGAGCGCAAGACCAGCGAGTTGGGCGAGCTGATCATGAATCGGCTGCGGCGCTACGACAAGGTCGCCTATGTTCGGTTCGCGTCGGTGTATCTGGATTTTAAAGATGTGAAAGAGTTCATGAACGAGTTGAAGGACTTGGTGAAGGCAAAGACGGTATAGCGATTCATCGCGATAACCCTTCATCATGAGGAAAGTATTTCATGAGCCATAAAGTAACTCTGATCCCGGGAGACGGGATCGGGCCGGAAGTGACGCAGGCTACCGTGCGCATTCTGGAAGCGACCGGGGTGAAGTTCGAGTGGGAAACGTTCGCGGTGGGTGCGGAGGCCTACGAGAAATCCGGCGAGTACATTCCAAAAGACTTGATCGAGTCGCTGGAGCGCACGCACGTTGGCCTCAAAGGACCGGTGACTACGCCGGTGGGCGGCGGTTTTCCCAGCATCAACGTTGCGCTGCGAAAGAAATTTGAGTTGTATGCCAATTTCCGGCCGATCCGAAATTTGCCGCACATTCCGACGCGCTATCCGGACGTGGATCTGATTATCGTGCGCGAGAATACCGAGGGACTTTATTCCGGACTCGAACACGAAGTCGTGCCGGGCGTAGTCGAGAGCCTGAAGATTATCACCGAGAAGGCGTCGACGCGCATCGCGAAATTTGCCTTCGAATACGCGCGCAAGAACCAGCGCAAGAAGATTCATTGCATTCACAAAGCCAACATCATGAAATTGTCGGACGGGCTGTTCCTTCGCTGCACCCGGAATGTGGCCAAGGACTATCCCGAGATCATCTACGGCGAACACATTGTCGACAACACCTGCATGCAACTGGTGATGAATCCATATCAGTACGACATGCTGGTCATGGAAAATCTGTACGGAGATATTCTCTCGGACTTGTGCGCGGCATTTGTAGGCGGACTGGGATTTGTGCCCAGCGCGAATCTGGGCGATGAATGCGCGATTTTCGAAGCCGTGCACGGCTCGGCGCCCGACATTGCGGGCAAGAATCTGGCCAACCCGACGGCGCTGCTGCGGTCGGCGCTGCTGATGGTGCGGCATCTCGGAGAACACGCCGCCTCGACGCAGATTCGCAATGCGCTGGAGAGAGTCTATCGTCATCCGGAAAAACTGACTCGCGACATTGGCGGGAAGGCGGGAACTTCACAGTTTGCCGACGCGGTGATTGAGGAGATGCAGAACAGTGCGTTGGAACCGGCGCCAGTCTAGGCCTTTGGGGATTGGGGAATTTGGTAATTGTGTAATTGAAAAACTTCTGCTGCGTCTGTGAGTTCGAAATTACACAATTACCAAATTACACAATTACTCAATTTCGCCACCTCAGCGGCGCTTCAGAGCTTCCAACTCTTCCAAGGTGCGCGGCCAGTCCGACCCTAGCAAGCGCGATAAACTCCGATCGGCCAAAACCTTTCCACCTGTCTGGCAGCGGGCGCAATAGTTCGTCTCTTTGTCGGCATAACGAATCCGCAGAATTTTATCGCCGCATCTGGGACAGGGTTGGCCATAGCGGCCATGTGCGGCCATGTCTTTCCGAAAAGCAGTAACTTTTTCTGGAAAGGCAACCGCCGCCTCGGCGCCCAGTCGAGTGATCCAGAGTTGCAGCGTCTGCCGAGTCGCCTCGAATAGTCTCTCCCAATCTTTGGGTGCAAGCTTGTTGGTCAGCATGATCGGAGAGAGCTGTGCGGCGTGCAGGATTTCGTCAGAGTAGGCATTGCCTATACCGCTGAGCAGACGCGGGTCGGTGAGGGCGCGCTTCAACGTATGATTTTCCGCCGTCAGCGCGGCGCGGAAAGAATCCAGATCGGCAGCGAAGACGTCGATTCCTCCGGCGTCGAAAGAGCGCAAACCCTCCTCGCCGCTGACCACGTGCAAAGACGCTCTGTGCTTGGACCCAGCCTCGGTCAGCACGAGTGATCCATGGGAAAAATCGAAGGCTGCCAGACTCTGGCGTCCCGCCAGTTTGGCATCGGGAGCGCGCCAGTGCAGCCGCCCGGCAATCATCAGGTGCAGGACGAGCCAGAGATCGCTGCCCACACCGATGGCGATGCGCTTGCCGATGCGGCGCAGCTCTTCCACGGTGCGACCTTCCACACTGGCCAGCGGGGGCTGGGCAGTGCGCAGCAGAAAGGGACTCGCCAGGCGCACCCGCTGCAGGGGTTGGCCAACGATACGGGATTCGAGGGCGCCAATATAGGCGGCGATGTCCGGAAGCTCTGGCATGGATACCAGATTGCACCGGCAACCTAGATTTGTTCAACCGGACTTCTTCTACCGCCGCTCTCTTGCGGCACTTCATCAAAATTTGCAATCCGCCATTGACTCGCGCACTCGGTTCGGAGTAGAGTGCGTTGCGTTCTGGGGATTCTGGGGAAAATGAGACGCACACCACGGCGTGTGGGGATAGTTCTATTTCAGCTCGGCGGACCTGACACGCTGGAAGCGATCGAACCGTTTTTGTACAACCTATTCTGCGACCCCGATATTATTAACTTCCCTTTCGCCCGCATCGGGCGTAAACCTCTCGCCAAGCTGATTTCGACGGCACGGGCGCGCAAGGTGCAGCATCACTACGCAACTATCGGCGGAGGCTCGCCCATCCGGCGGCACACGGAACAGCAGGCGCGGGCGCTGGAAACCGAATTGCGGAGCCAGGGAATCGATGCCCACTGTTTTGTCGCCATGCGCTACTGGCATCCCTTTACTCGCGAGGCCATCGAACAACTGCGCGCGGCCCGGTGCGCGGAAATTGTGCTCCTGCCCATGTACCCGCAGTATTCGTCGACCACCACGGGGTCGAGTTTGAACGAGTGGCGGCGGCTGTTTCCGGATGACGTGCCGGTGCATTGCGTGGAGCCGTTCTATCGCAATACGACGTATCTCGACGCCGTAATCGAAAAAGTGAATGAGGCCCTGTCGCGGTTTTCCGCACCCGGCCAGCCCGAAATCGTTTTCAGCGCGCACAGCATACCCCTGTCGGTGATTGAGAAAGGCGACCCGTACCAGCGGCAGATTGAAGAAACGGTGCAGCTTTTGACCGCGCGCGGCGGATGGACAAATCCGCATCGCCTGTGCTACCAGAGCAAAGTAGGAGCCAGTCGCTGGCTGCAGCCTTCGCTGCATCAAACTTTACGGCAGTTAGCGCAGGAGCGCGTGCGCGAGATGTGCGTCGTACCGGTAGCGTTTGTTTCCGATCACGTGGAGACCCTGGGAGAAATTGATCACGAGGCGCGAGAACAGGCGCAGCGCCTCGGGATTACTCAGTTTGAAATGAGCGCCGGGCTGAATGATTCTTCGCGATTCATACAGGCCCTGACGCAGATTGTGCAAGAAGCTTTGGACCATGCCGTTCACAGCTTAATTCCCATTCGCAGTTCGGGGAGGACGTTGGCGGTACCGCAGTACGCGGCAGCCGCCGGTTTGGACTAGGGCCAGGTAATCCAGTCACAGGAGGGAGTTCATGGCGGAGGAGACCGGGAAGGTCAATCCGAATCCCGAGGTTGCGAAACCTGTCGCGAAACCCGCGACGCCGGGAGCGCAGGATGCCACCAAGTATGTGGGCACACCTGCCGTGGGAACCTCGAAAGCCGCGGCAGCGGCCGGAGTGGGCGGGACAGCCCCGTCGACTGAGATTGACCGCCATCGTCGGCGCTTCGTGTGGACCATGGTCACCGGATTCCTGATGGCCTGGTTTCTGGCGTTCTTCCGCTTCTTTCTGCCGCGCACTCTGTTTGAACCCAACTCTGTTTTCAAAATCGGCTATCCTTCGGAATTCGCACTCGGGGTCGACACCAAGTTTCAGCAGAAATTTCGTATCTGGGTCGATCGCACGCCCGACCGGCTGTTCGTGATCTACGCGCGCTGCACGCATCTCGGATGTACTCCCGATTGGAAACCCAGCGAAAACAAATTCAAGTGTCCCTGCCACGGCAGCGGCTACGACAGCGAAGGAATCAACTTCGAAGGCCCGGCACCGCGTCCCATGGATCGCGCGCATCTTGAACTCGCGCCCGATGGGCAGATTCTTGTCGATACCTCGAAATTGTATTCGTGGCCCAAGGGACAGCCGAGCAGGTTTAACGATCCGGGAGCATTTTTGACCGGAGTGTAAGAAAGCGTTGATTCAATCATTCATTGAATCAATTTTGTGTTCAGGAATCTTATGGCTGAAGAAAACAATCCGAACGGCAGCAACGGCGGCTCTACTGGCAGTTCTCCTGGCAGTTCTCCTGGTAAGAACGGGAAAGTCGGCTTGGTCGAGCGCGTCACCACCGGCGTCAAAGAGGATATTCAGGCGCTCAAGACCGACATCCCCGCCAAGGCGAAGGAACAGATTGAAGGCCTGAAGGATCCGACCAAGACGCAGGTCTACACCTCGATCTTCCGGCACAAGCACGACGACACGCCGCGGAACCGGGCGCTGGGCGTGCTTTCCAACGTGTTCCTGCATTTGCATCCGGCGAAGATCAATCGCGATGCGGTGCGCTACAGCTATACCTGGGGCATGGGTGGGATCACGTTTTATCTGTTCATCATCCTCACCTACACCGGCGTGCTGCTGATGTTTTACTACCACCCCAGCAAGGTGCAGGCCTTTCGCGACGTGCTGTATCTGGAGCACGATGTGCCGTTCGGCAAGATTCTGCGCAACATGCACCGCTGGGCGGCTCACCTGATGGTGATCGCCGTATGGCTGCACATGTTCCGCGTGTTCCTGACGGGATCGTACAAAAAGCCGCGCGAATTCAACTGGAATATCGGCGTGCTGCTGCTGGTGTTTACGCTGCTGCTTTCGTTCACCGGATACTTACTGCCTGACGATCAGCTCGGATTCTGGGCAGTCACGGTGGGCACGAATATGGCACGCGCCACGCCGCTGCTGGGGCATGAGGGCCCGTTCGGATCGATGCTCGGCATGACGCCCTACAACGACGTGCGGTTCGGGTTGCTCGGCGGATCGATCGTCGATGCGAACGCGCTGTTGCGATCCTACATCTGGCATTGCATCGGGATTCCGATCGTGGCGTCAGTGTTGATGATTGTGCACTTCTGGCGCGTGCGAAAAGATGGCGGCATTTCGGGCCCGGCTCCGGTGATGCTGGAAGCGGAAGCTGACAAGCCGCGGCGCGGACCGAAGGCGGCAGGAGAATAAATCCTGCCGTAGAGGCATTGCTTGCAACGTCTTGCCGGCGCAGGCAGTCGATCCGGTGGCTGAGAGACGTAGCAAGCTACGTCTCTACGATGGCGATGTAAGGAAACTCTTATGGATTGGCGACAACTTTGGGAGATTTGTTCGGCGCCGGACAATGTGCCGATCGTGGGTTTGATCCGCTACTGTGCTTCTACATTTATCTGGCGGTGAAGCAGGCGCTGGCCAACGATCAGCTGATCGCGCAACTCGAGGCCGATCCCGCGATGGCCAAGACGCATCATCGCAAGACCTGGCCCTTCAAGCCGGGCTGGGCTAAGGAAGTGCACGTGTGGCCTTTCCTGCTGCGCATCGAGTTTCTGGCCGCGATCATCGTTACGATCATTCTGATGGTCTGGTCGATCACGCTCAACGCTCCGCTGGAAGAACCCGCGAATCCTAACCTGACCATGAATCCCTCGAAGGCGCCGTGGTACTTCCTCGGGCTGCAGGAGATGCTCGTCTATTTCGACCCGTGGATTGCCGGCGTAGTGATGCCGTCGCATGATCATCATCGGGCTGATGGTGATTCCCTATATCGATACCAACCCGCTGGGCAACGGCTACTACACCTGGAAGCAGCGCAAGTTTTCGATTTCCACGTTCATGTTTGGTTTTATCGTCTTGTGGGTCGCGATGATCATCATCGGGACGTTCATTCGCGGGCCGGCTGGATTGGTTCTGGCCAGGGCAGACCTGGGACCACAACCGGCTGATTTATGAAGTGAACCGCGATTTGCCGGATTTGTTCGGCATCACGTCCAACCTTGGGAAGATAATTTTTGGCGCGATTGTGGTGGGCGGATTTTATGTGGCCGGCGGCGGCGCAGTGTATTCGCTGTTCCGTCGTAAAATGCCCAAGGATTTCCAGCGCATGAGCCTGCTGCAGTTTTCGCTGATGGCGTTCTTGTGGCTGACCATGCTGGCCCTGCCGCTCAAGATGGCACTGCGGCTGATCTGGCACATCAAGTATGTGTGGATTACGCCGTGGTTTAACGTGTGAAAAGCAGCTTCGAGCTACTAGCTTTTAGCTCCTAGCTAGAAGCTCTTGAAAGAACCGTTCAACGTTTACGAGGGAGAATCTGGTGCCTGAGAAACCGATTCCCGAGCAGGATCCGATCACCGGAAAATCGTACGCTATTCACTATCTGATCGCGACCGTGATTCTGATTGGCACGTTGTTCTGGGCTTTGTATGACGAAGCCTGGGGACAGCGGCCGTGGAAGGCCTTTCAGGATCAATGGAAGGAACGCTACAGCGCGTTACTGAACACGGCGAAATCGAAGTCGGCGAAGTCCGAGCAATCGGTCGAGCAGGACCCGCAGTACGCCGCCCTGAAGCAGGCTTACGAAAAGGCCTATCAGGATTCCAAAGCGCAGAGCGATGAAGCGAGAAAGAAACTCGACGATGCCAGTGCGCGGCTACTGGCGGTGCAAACCGTATTTACCGACCGTCGCGCCTACGTCAATGCGCTGACCTACGAACTGGAAACCAGCACCAGCGCTTCTGCCAGGTCCAGCAAGCAGAAAGACATCGACGCCTACAAAGCCGAGCAAGCGACGGTCGAGTTCCCCGACGGCACAAAGAAGAAGTTTACTTTCCAGCAACTCGAAGAGACCTACAACGAGATCCGCGACGAGCGCACCAAGTTAAGCCTCGAACTCGGCGACGTGCTGAAACCAGTAACCGCGGCCAAGGCCAAGATGGACGACTACATCTCGGACCACATGGTCGATCTGACACCGGCGCAGATTGAAGGCCTGAAAAAGAAGACTGCCGACTGGGATCCAAAGATCGTGCAGATCAACGTGGCCGAGGCCAACATCGTGGATCGCTGCGAGTCCTGCCACATGGGCGCGCGCGAGCCGCTGAAAGTCACCGAAGCCGCGATGATGACCAAGGGCGAGAAGAGGCCCGATGAATACGCCGCCGCGTTCGTGAGTCATCCGGAACCGGAGTTGCTGCAGATTCACGATCCCGACAAGTTTGGCTGCTCGCCTTGCCACCAGGGCAATGGCCGCGCTACGACGAGCATTGAGAAGGCGCATGGAAACTACGAGCACTGGCTGTGGCCGCTTTATCCCAAAGGAAATTCACAAGCCGGCTGTCAGACCTGCCACGCCGCCGACATGGTGCTCGCCAGCGGCGACCTGCAGTTCAATACCATCAACAACGGCAAGGATTTATTCCGCCAGCGCGGCTGCATGGGCTGCCATCGCTACGAAGGCTATGACAAGGAACCGGAAGATCTGAACTCGGTCGGCCAGCAGATCAAGCAGACGGAAGCCCAGAAAAAAGAGAACATGAAGAACACGGCAGACCTGATGAAGCAGGCCGACGCCGCCGAGTCGAACGACGAGGCCAACGCGCTGAACACCAAGGCCATCGACCTGAAAATCGCCAACAGCAAGCTGGATGGGCGTTTGCAGCAACTCGACTTCCAGTCGCACAGCCTGATGCAGGATCAGAAGAAAGTTGGCCCCAATCTCAAAGACGTGCGGCTCAAGCTGAATAAGAACTGGATTCCGGTGTGGTTGAAGAAACCCTCCGATTTCCGGCCGACGACGAAAATGCCGAACTTCCGTCTGACCGATCATCAGATTCAGGCCATCTCGGCCTACATCTGGCAATCGGGATTCACCGACGAACTGCCCAAACATAAGCCCGGCAATGCGGCTCACGGAAAGGAATTGTTTGAGGAACGCGGATGTCTCGCCTGCCACTCGATCGGCGAAGGCGATCAGATGCAGGGCGGAACCTTCGCCGCCAACCTGACGCGCGTGGGCGAAAAAGCGAATTACGACTACCTGGTGCGCTGGATTCACAACGCCCGCCAGCGTACGCGGCCCTATTGTCCGTACGAGAAAAAAGACATCGGTCCCGAAGATTACGCCAAGAAAGGGCTGCCCTACGTATTCGATCTGGATCACAGCCGCTGTCCGAACGACGGCCATGAACTGCAAGTGCAGAACATGACGGTGATGCCGAGTCTGCGCCTGAGCCCGGAGGACGCGGAAGATATCGCCACGTATCTGATGACGCAGAAAAAGCAGGAGCCGTCGTCCTATGCAGCAGCGACGTTCATGGACGATCCGGCGCTGAGAGAAGAAGGCAAGAAGTGGGTGCGGCATTACGGATGCGCCGGATGCCACGAGATTGCGGGCTTCGAAGATGAAGGCCGCATCGGCACGGAACTGACGTATGAAGGCAGCAAGCCGATTGAGCGTCTCGATTTCGCCCTGTTCACCGAGGTCGCGCAGCGCGGCGGCAAGAAAGCAGAGCCGATCAAGGACAAGGAAGATCTGGCGCGACTGCCCGACGGTCCGGCGACCGAGCCTTGGTACGACCACAAAGGATTCTTCGAGCACAAGCTGGCCGAACCGAACATCTACGATCAAGGCAAGGTAAAGAGCGAGACCGAGGCTCTGCGCATGCCCAACCTGCATCTCACCAAAGATCAGGTGCTCGATCTCACGACCTTCCTGCTCGGGAGCCAGGAGACTTCCCTGCCCCAGAGTTATCAGTACAAGCCGGGCGATGCTCGGCACGACATTCAGGAAGGCTGGTGGGTCATCAAGAAGTACAACTGCATGGGATGCCACCAGTTCATCCCGGGGCAGCGGACGATTCTGATGGGCTTGAAGCAGTATCAGGATGTGCAGGAGCAGTTGCCGCCGAAGCTGCTGACCGAAGGCGCGCGCGTCGATCCGGAATGGCTGCGGAAGTTTCTGTCAAATCCGGCCCTGAGCTCGACGGACACGAATCGCAACGGCGTGCGCCCGTATTTGAAAGTTCGCATGCCGACGTTTTCGTTTTCCGATAATGAACTGCGAAAATTGGTCCGTTTCTTCGAAGCTCTGTCGCAGCAACCGCTGCCCTATATTCCGGAAGAAGTGCCGGCGCTCACGGCCAAAGAAACCGACATGGCACGGAGCCTGTTCTCCAGCACGGCCGCGCCTTGTCTGAAGTGTCATGCGACAGGCGATCCGTCGCATGATAAGATCGCGACCGCGCCGAACTTCCTGCTGGCCAAGGAGCGGTTGAAGCCGGACTGGGTCCAGCGCTGGATTACCGATCCGCAGGCGGTGAGTCCGGGGACGTCGATGCCATCAGGGCTGTTTAAGCAGCAGGACAACCGTTATGTGTTCGCCGGGCCGACGCCGCCGACATTCAACGGTTATGCTGGCGATCATCGCAAGCTGCTCACCGATTACATCTTTCAGTTGACGGCGGAAGAACAGCGGCGGGTAGCAGCGGCGATGCCGCATGCGCGGGCAGCGGTGCAACCCGCGACTAAACAAAAGCAGGCAGTGGCGCAGCCACAGCATGTGGTGAGCGGAGGTTCGCGGGTAGAATTCCTTCCGGCAGGGCAAGCAGATTCCTCGGTTCGCCGTCGCGTTCGCTCCGGCTCGCTCGGAAGGACAAAGCTCTTGGATTTACACGATTTCAAGAAAGGACTACATCATGAATCGGAAGACAGGTTGGGCAATCACGGTCAGCGTGCTGGCTTTGTGCGTATTGCTGGCGCTGGCAGCGTGCAGCAAGAAAGAGGAGACTCCGGCTGCCGGTCCCATGGCCGAGCAACCGGCCATGTCGGCTCCAGCAGCGACCCCTATCGATCCGGCGACCGTGGCTACGGTCAGCGGAACGGTGAAGTTTGACGGCGCGGCTCCGAAGGTATCGAAGATCGACATGAGCCAGGATCCGGGCTGCAAGGGCACGAACGAAGCCGAGAATGTCGTGGTCACGGGCGGCGACCTGGCCAATGTCTTCGTCTACGTGAAAGACGGCCTGGGAAACCGCACCTTCGATGTTCCCAAGGATCCCGTGGTGCTGGAGCAGCAGGGCTGCCAGTATCACCCGCATGTGCTGGGCGTGATGGCGGGGCAGACGGTCGAGATCAAGAACGCCGACCCGACGACGCACAACATCCACCCCACGCCCAAAGACAACCGGGAGTGGAACGAGTCGCAGCCGCCGTCCTCGCCCGCGATCGAGAAAACTTTCGCTCGCGAAGAAATCATGCTGCCGGTGAAGTGCAACCAGCACCCGTGGATGAAAATGTATGTCAACGTGGTGAAGAGCCCATTCTTCGCGGTCACCGGCAAAGACGGCAAATACGAGATCAAGGGCCTGCCCCCGGGCGATTACACGCTCGCGTTCGTGCATGAGAAGCTCGGAGAACAGGACCAGAAGGTTACCGTGGCCGCGAAAGAGACAAAAACGGTGGACCAGAGTTTCAAACCCGCCGCCGAGTAGCGCGCTCAGGTTTGATAAAATACCCGGTTGGTCAGAGCAGGTCGCGCTCACTTGAGGCCTGCTCTGCCCTCTTAGGCCATGAGCAGCATGATCTCCACCCACCCAACGGGCACTCCTCTGAAAGCCATTGCGACAACCTACAATCGGGCACATCATATTTTCGCCGTCTTCACGGCTTGCGCCGCCCTCATCGTCATCACCGCTGGAGCTCTCGTAACTAGCAACGACGCGGGGCTGTCGGTGCCGGACTGGCCCACCTCGTTCGGCTATCTGGTTAAAGTTCCGCATTTTGTGGGCGGAGTCCGCTTTGAATGGACACACCGGATGCTGGCGGGATCGCTCCTGACGCTCACTTTGGCCATCGCCTTGTGGACTTTGCATTGTCGAGCGACGGCACTGGCTGCGCTGGCTGGCGGTGGGCGCGTTCTGCACGGTCATTGCGCAAGCCATCCTGGGCGGTCTGACCGTTCTGCTCTTTCAGCCTCCCGCCGTCTCAACGGCTCATGCCGCAGTGGCCCAGACGTTCTTCTGTATTGCGGTTGCGATTGCATTGTTTACGGGCCGCCGCTGGGTAGAGGAACAACCACGAGTCGAATTTGACCAGCGGCGCCCGAGCTTATTCACCCTGACCCTGCTTTCGATCTTTGTATTGTACGTACAGCTGATCCTGGGCGGAATGTTTCGTCATCACGGCATGAGCTGGTGGCCCCACGTGTTGAACGCGGTGGTCGGTGTCGTTTGTGCTGGCGTGGGACGGCGGTACGTGTGCTAACGGTTTATTCGCACATTGAGGCGGTTCGCCGGCCAGCGATTCTGATGCTGTCGCTAGGATCACGCATGTGCCTGGGCTTTACCGCCTTCCTGACGCGCGTGGCGTGGGGCAAGGATGCGGTGCAACCGGAGCTTCCTATGGTTATGGCGACCGTGACGCACGTTGCGGTGGGTGCGCTTTGCTCGCCACCACCGTCATCCTGGCAATCCAGGTGTGGAGGCATGTTCCCGTAGCTTTCGAGGAAGGATTGCCGCAGGCGCAAGGGGATCCCTCCGCAGCGTAGCCCAGTCTTATGATCAAACCACGCAAGTTACAACTTCGCCTGCTGCAGGGTTCGATCGGTCACTGCTGTTTCCTCGCCGCGATGGCGAGCGTGATGTCGTAAACTGGTATCAGTCTCCGGAGTTCTCTTTTGGTTTCGAAAATCGCTGCCCTCGCTGAGCCCGGTCCGGAAGTCGAGCAGGCCTCCGCTGCTCCCGTGATCTCCGTACAAAATCTCGTCCACCGCTACGAGAACCGCACCGCGTTGAACGGTGTTTCCTTCGAGGTGCGGCGGCGGAGTTATTTGGACTGCTCGGTCCCAATGGCAGCGGCAAGACCACGCTGTTCCGCATCCTCTCGACGCTGATGATCCCGACTGCGGGCCGCGCTGTGGTCATGGGATGCGACGCGGCGCTCGACGCCGCGAGTCTTCGCCGCCAGATCGGCGTAGTATTTCAGCGCCCAGCATTGACGTGAAATTGACGGCATACGAGAACCTCTGGCACCAGGGACATCTCTACGGCCTGCGCGGAGCAGCGCTCAAGCAGCGAGTGGGAGAAATTGCTGGCCCGCGTGGGTTTAGCCGATCGCGCCAAAGAGCGCGTGGAAACTTTTTCCGGCGGCATGCAGCGGCGCATCGAACTGGCCAAGGGATTGCTGCACCACCCGGGCGTCCTGTTGCTGGACGAACCCACAACTGGGCTTGACCCCGGCGCGCGCCGCGACCTGTGGCAGTACTTGCAGATGCTGCGCGATGAAGAGCATGTTTCCGTGCTGGTGACCACGCATCTGATGGAAGAGGCCGAACGCTGCGACCGGCTCGCCATCCTGAACGAAGGCAATCTGGTGGCCTTGGGAACGCCGGCGGAACTAAAGAGCGAAATCGGCGGTGACGTGATCTTGCTTGACGCCGCGCATGACGCCGTTTTGCTGGCTGAGCACATCCGTGCGCGCTTCGGCGTGGAGACTACCGTCCTCGGAAATCAGGTACGCATTGAGCGCGAGGGCGGGCACCGGTTCGTCCCCGATGTGGTCGAGGCGTTTCCCGGCGAGATTCAGGCGATCTCGGTGAGCAAGCCCGCGCTGGAGGATGTATTCATTCATCGTACGGGACACAAGTTCTGGAGTGAAGAGCTCGAAGCAAGTTCCGAGGCTCGAAAGAACGACAAAACGAAAAAGAAGAAGAGGAGGTAGCTTGCGTCCCATATTCTGGTGCTTTCTCTGGTGCTCGGTGTGGTGCCGTTGGCCGGCGTAGTCTGGATTTTCGCGACCGGCATGATCACGCTCTGGCCGTTTTCGGTGAGCATCGACGGCCTCTTCATGACGCTGATCCTGCTCACGCTTTCCGGCTGCTTCCTGCTGAACGCGTTCTGGGAAATGCGCGACCGCGGAATGTTTGCCAGGAAGACGGCTGAGCCGGCCAAGGCTCCTGCGGTGAAAGCCACTAACGACAGCGAGTTAACGAAAGCGAATTCAAGGGGTCAAAGATAAGGGGTCAAGGATAACCATGGCAACTCAGGCAACAACTTTGGCGCGGCCGCTGGCACCCGCATCAGCGGGCGTCCTGCTGCCCGCCTTTACTCTCTGGTGGCGGGAGATTGTGCGCTTCTACCGCCAACCAGGCGCGTCGTCGGCGTGCTGGCCTCTCCGCTGGTGTTCTGGATCGTGCTGGGTTCGGGGTTCGGCAACTCCTTTCGTTCGCCTGCGGCCGGGCAAGCCAGCACTATATGAATTATTTTTATCCCGGCACGCTGATTCTGATCGTGCTCTTCACTTCCATCTTCACCATGATGTCGGTCATCGATGACCGCAAAGAAGGCTTTCTGCTTATCGGTGCTGGTCGCGCCGGTATCGCGCACGGCGATTGTGCTGGGCAAGGTCCTCGGCGGCACGACCCTAGCCGCGGTGCAGGGCATGATCTTCCTGATCTTCGCGCCTTTCGCCGGCGTTCATCTCAACCCCTGCAGGTGCTACTGGTTGCGATGGTGGTATTCCTGGTTTCGTTTTCTCTGACCGCGCTCGGCTTCGCCATCGCCTGGCCCATGGATTCCTCGCAGGCCTTTCACGGCATTGTGAACCTGTTTCTGATTCCGATGTGGCTGGTGTCGGGCGCACTGTTCTCCACCGCCGGGGCTTCGAGTGGATCCAGTGGATCATGCGAGTGAATCCGCTGACCTATGGAGTAGAAGCGTTGCGCACGCTAATGTATCCCGGCACCGATTCCGGCGTTTCTGTTCTCGCACGACCTGGCAACCCTGGTGCTGTTTTCACTGGTTATGTTCGGACTGGCGTTGCTGATGGTCAACCGCCGAAACACGAGGCCTGCCGCTTGACGGTCGGAACTTCAATTGGCGCAACTTCGATCCCTGAACAATACGCCTACTTCCCGGCCCTGATCGCGACTTTCAACGGAGCCAGTGCGGTGCTGCTGCTGGTTGGGCGCAGCTTAATCATGCGGGAAAGCATCGCAGCGCATCGCGCCTGCATGATCGCGGCCATCGTCTCTTCGGCATTGTTTCTGGCCTGCTATGTATATTTTCACGCCCATGTCGGAGATATCCGTTTTCTTCAGCAGGGTGTCTGGCACGCAATCTACCTCTTGATCCTAGTATCCGCACGTAACACTAGCCATCGTCATCGTACCCATGGTGATCATCACTTTGAGCCGCGGGCTGAAGGCGCGTTATCCTCAGCATCGCGCCATTGCCCGCTGGACCTGGCCGTTGTGGATGTACGTTTCCGTGACCGGTGTGATTGTGTACTTCATGCTGTACCAGTGGTTCCCGCATAGCTGAAGCGATTGTTGATTGCTGATTTTTGATTGTTGATTGAAAACCTACGGCGGAATGTCTTGGGCTCGGAGTCTTTTAATCAGCAATCAAGAAGCAACAATCAACAATTTGATCGAGGGTCGATTGCCCGTCCTGAAGTTAAAGATCGACGTCTCCGGCACCGTCGGCGATGAAGCCTGGCGCGAGATCAACCAGTTTGATCAGATTCAAAGCGCGGACTTCGGCCCCCAGTTCGGCAGCGGCGGACGCTGCAATCATCCGCCCGA
>CAWDBW010000078.1:0-14658 GCA_963800405.1 uncultured Acidobacteriota bacterium | reverse complement strand
CGCGCCGCAGCACTGCCGCCCGCACCAGCATGCGCAGGAACATGGAAGTATGAGGGCCATGCGCCCGGCGGGCCGCCAGGTCCCGCGCCGACTGTCGACATTCCCGCGTTTGGAGGGGCCGCGTTCACAGTTCCCCTCGCAGGGCGAACACCGGATCCAGACCGACCGCCCGCCGTATCGCCGCGGCGCTCCCCGCGAACGTGACCATCACCGCGATCGCCAGAATCACCGGCAGCAGCACTGGCGAGATCGAGATATCGGAATTAAAGATGGAATGCCCAATCTGATGAGCCAGCGCGCCGCCGGCCACAAAGCCCACCGCGCCGCCGATCAAGGCCAGCAGTGTGGCTTCAGCGAAGAAGATCGACGCGACCGCGAGTTTGCCTGCGCCCAGCGCCTTCATCAGTCCAACCTCGGCGCGGCGCTCAAAAATTGCCGTCGCCATGGCTGCCGAAACGGCCAGGGCGGATGAAAACAGCGCCGCCAGCGTAATCAGGAAAATCAGCCCTTCGATGCGCGTCAGCACCGCGCCCTCGTTTTGCGAAACCTGGCGAATCTGCTCGGCATGGGAGTGCGACATGGCCTCCGTCAGCTGCAGCGCAATCGCCTGCGGATACGGCGTGCAATACCAGCGGTCGTAGATCGCCCCCGACAAGCTCTTGGGATCGCGCCGCGCAAACGCGTCCTCCGGCTTGGTCAGCGCGCTGACATACACTCGCTTCACCGCACCCGGCTTGCCCAGAATCTCCTGCGCCAGCCCCAGCGGCGCCACCACTTCATCGTCTTCCGCCCCGCCCGTAGAAAGAATGCCAGTCACTCGCAGTGGACGCCCCGCAAGCGTAATTTCGTCTCCAGACTTCGCGTCCAAACGCGAAGCCAGTCGTTCCCCTAGCAGAATGTTCCGCGATGAATCTTGCGGCCACGCCCCGGAAACTTTCCACCACGGATGCGTCGAGCGCACGCCGGTGGTGAACTCATCGGTCCCAAAGGAAAGCTGCTTAGCAAAATAAGTCCCGAGCAGGGTGACGTCCTGCGGCTTGCCACCATGTTCGAGCGCAACGCTCACGGGAAGCATGGGCGCAAAGCCGGTGATATTGTTGTGCCAGAAGATCCCTTTAATTTTGGGCAGGTCCGCTTCATCGAGGAAAGCGCCGTCGCTCGGCGGCTTCAGATTGACCCCGCCAATTTCCAGATCGAGCGAATCTTCCTGCGGGGTGACAACCAGGTTGGCGCCAATGGTACGGAGTTCGCGGTTAATCTTGTCGCCGATGTCGGTGGCCACGGCAATCATGGCCGTCGCCACGGTCACGCCCAGCGTAATCGCCGCCCCGGCCAGCAGTTTGCGCCGCTTCTGCCGACGGAACGATTCGTAAACCAGCCGGACGAACATCGCTTACGGTTGCGCGAACATGCGGCTTCCGGCCGCAACGTCCGCCTCCTCAATGATGATTGCGTCCGCGGTCTGCGTGGCCTTGAGCGGTACAGGGTTACAACCTCCCGCCGTCCCCACCGACTGCGGATTAATCGGCGCAGCGCAGTTCTTGCAGACCACGCCGTTGCCACTCTTATAAAACCCTACCGACCCGCAAATCTCGCACGCGTCGAACACCGTAGCGATCTTGCCGTCTGGCTTCTGATAGAGCCAGAAACGTACTTCGGTCCCATTCTCTTTCGCCTGGAAACGGTGCAGGTCGCCATCCGACGTCTGGGCCAGCGGAATACTGACGCGGCCGTTGCTGAAGATCACTTCGGTCGCGGGCGACAACGCGCTCACGCTCTTGGAATAAATGAACTCCGCGGTCACCATCGCGATAAACACGAACGAGAACGTGTACACGGAGGCCATCCACAACCGCTCGCGGCGAGCGGTCCAGGCGGCCTTGCGGCGTGCCGCTGGCGAATCAGACTCGGGCACGGGCTCGCGCCGCTTGGCCTCGAACAGGATCATCAGCGCCGCCAGCGCGAAAATCGTGACAAAGAAAAACCAGTCATTGCTCACGATCGGCCCAATGATCGCCATCTCCCGCTTGGAAGAGGCAATCACGCCACTCTCCGAGAGTTCATGCAACCCGGAAATGATCAGCTGCGCCGCCACCAGGAACATGATGGCCGTCGTGATGCGGAAGAACTTCTGCAGGTTGATACGAACCGTGCCCTTGACGAACATCACGCCAAACGCAATGGCGGCAATCACCCCCAGTAGCGTCCCCAGAAAGCTCATCAGCTCGGTTGAGTTCAACGATACGGCGGAGAGAATCAGCACGGTCTCCGCGCCCTCGCGTAGGACCATCAGGAAGATGAATACGAACAGACCGAACCAGGCGTCGTTGCCCGCCAGCAGGCCGACCTTGCCCTCGATATCCCCTTTCATCTTGCGTCCGGTCTTCATCATGAAAACCACCATGGTGATGACGAAGAAGGCGGCCACCAGCATGATCCAGCCTTCGAAGACGTCTTCGTTCAGGTGAGTGCGAGAGATGACGACGGCCACGCCGATGCTGCCGAGGAAGGCCGCAACCAAAGCGGCGTAGACGGTCTTGCGCAGTTCCTGCCGCCCGATCTTGGTGAGGTAGGCCAGGGTGATGCCGACGATCAGCGCGGCCTCAACCCCTTCGCGGAGAGTAATGATGAACGCTTGAAGCATTTACCGTCCCTTAATTTCAGCGATTCAGATTATGAAAATGAATTTCAATTTCAAATTCAAGGATAGTCCCGCCGCGCCAGACCCGTCAATCCGGCCCATCACAACCGCATGTGATCAGGATCACACGGCGAAATTCCGACCCTGAAATGCTACCGGCTGCAGGGAAGGGCTTCGCAGCTACCCGGACCCGCGAATGCGCCAGGAATGAACTTGATGCAACAGCGGTGCAGCGTGCATAAACGTTCGGAAGGGGCACAGGGTTTTGCCGGGTTTTGTGGTTGTCCCTTTTTGGTTAAATGTTTCTTACGTTTCGAAAAGTGAGCAATTTTGCTCAGTCGCTCTAGTTTGGTGGCCCTACGCTTTGCCTTGGAGGTCACTATGTCGTTGCTGGAAGAAGCGAACTCCGAAATCGAAGAAGGCGCAGCCACCTCTTACCCGCCCGTCGTAACCGATATGAACGATCTGGCATACAAGCTTCGCGACCACCTCGCTCCCTGGAACAAGGCCGGATTGATCCTGCTGGCACGGCCGAAGGTTCTGCTGGTCGATGACGACGAAGAGGAGATCCGCACCACCCGAAAGATGCTGGAGAGCAAGGACTGTGAAGTAGTGCCGGCAACCAGCGTTGTCGAGGCTCTGCGGCAGATTACCGCGGACCTCTTCGATGTTCTCATCACTAACCTTCACATGCCGACTCCTGGGGATGGTTGCGCGATTGTGACGGCGATGCGTCACTTTCAGCCCGAGGTGGTGACTCTGGTGGTGAGCGACCATCCCGACGTGAACAAGGCGATGGCGGCAATCCTTCTGCCCGCCGATGAAGTTCTGGTGAAACCCGTGGACGTCGAGCAACTGGCGGCCCTCATCGACAAAGGAAAGCGAGTCTGCGCTCCGGCGGTAAGGAGCGCCAAGGAAGATGTGGCTTCCATTCTGCAGCGCGATACCGAGATCACCATACAACGATGGCTATCACGCGTGGAACAAGTCAGGGAATTGACTTCGGAGCATCACGGCACGACTGCGAGCCCGCGCCCCGGAGGTGCCTGACCGCAGCTCCCGCTCGGCGATTGCGCACGGACAACTGCGCTACCGGCAAGGCTACACGGCCCACTGATCGTGCAGGAGTCGAGAATCCTGCAGGTGTCCATTTTCGAGACGATCGAACGGAATCTGGGTACTTTGGATTTCACTTCCGTGCTGCCAGACGTAATGATTATCGCTGACGAGGCCGATCCTCAGTTAACGCAGAGCATTAGGAGCTTTCTGACCATGCAGCGGGCGATGGCCCCGCCTATTGAGCCTGAGATTGCCATCGGCTCAGGTTCCGCTAAGGGCAGGAAACGGATTGTTGCAGTAAAGGAGAACGAGCATGTTTTCGCAAGGACTGAACACCGAACCTCGAAGAATCGCCAACCCGGCTTCCTTGGGAAGCGTTGCCACCGATCCTCTGCCGCCGCCGACAAGCCAACTCGGCAATTCCAGCCCGCGACCGAAGATTCTGCTGGTCGCGGATAACCTGGCGCAGCTTCTGCTGACGCGTAAACTGCTCGAGTCCCAAGACTGTACGGTGGTTTCAAGCATAGGCGTCAAATGCGCTCTAGAACAGATTGCCAGCCAGAATTTCGACGTGCTGATTACGGATCTGCAGCGGCAAAAATGTGACAGTTGCATCGCCGTGGTGGCGGCCATGCGTGACCTACAGCCGGAGGCCCTGACCCTAGTGGTGAGCGACCATCCCAGCCTGCCCAAGGCACCCCAGTCGACCGCTAAACACTCTCGAACGCCACTTAAGGAAAGTGTCGCGTCCATTCTGGACCGGGACGTTGCCATCACGATCCAGCGCTGGTTGTCGCGAGCGGAGCAGGTGACCGCGCTGAATGCTCTGCCCATGGACGCGAACGAACGGGCTGCGTATCTTCCCGAGATCATGAAAAACATTTCCGCGCACCTGCGCGCCATGCAGAGCCTGGAGCCGATTGGCCCATCGGCCGCGGCGGTGGCACACGGGCAACTCCGTTACCGCCAGGGCTATACCGCGCCCCTGATCGTGCAAGAGTCGCGAATCCTGCAAATGTGTATTTTCGAGACCATCCAGCGGAACCTGACCACCGTCGATTTCGCGTCGGTGCTGCCCGACATCATGATCATTGCCGACGAGGTGGAATCGCAGTTGACCCAGAGCATCGACAGCTTTCTGGGCCTGCAGAAGGAAGAGAAGTCACTTGCTACTGATTAACCGTTAAGTTCGAGATGAAGGCTGTAAGGGCCTGGCCGATGTCGGACAATCTTATTCACAACCTTTTCAAAAACACGTTGGCTTCCGCCGCGCGGGGGAATAACTTCTCCTCCGCTTGAAATTCCGCCGAGTGCACACACCGCCGGCTCCCGCGCAGCTTTACCGGATGTTTCAGATGCAGCATCTCATGATACACAATGTACTCCAGCACATACGCCGGCACCGCTGGATGATCGAATAGGCGGCTGATGATGATCGCGTTGTGCGCCGGATCGTAGTGCCCGAGAATGCGGCGGGTCTTGGCCTGGCTCCAGCTCATGCGCGGCCGCGCCATCAGCCCGTGAAAGAAGCGCGTGTTCAATTCTTCGAAAATCACGTCCAGGTCATAGAAGTGCCCGCGCGCTGAACGAAGGCGCTTGCGCCCGCGCATCTGCCGCACCAGATGCGTCTTGCGCACGATCTCGTGGCTGGCCACATACTTTCGATAGCGCGCGGCCTGCCCCCGATCAATCGGCTGGCGATACATCTTGGCCAGCAGGATGTGCGCAATGGCCCGCAGAACCGTGTCCGGCGCCCCTTCCAGTAGATCGGAAAGCCGCACCAGCAGCCGCCCGTTGCGCAGGCGAATGGTATTGTTCACGTTGGCAAAGGCGAAGAAGTCGATCTGCAACTCTGGAATCGAAGCCGCGGGACGCAGCTCCCGATAAGTTTCCTGAAAAAGTTCAAGCAGGCCTTCACGCACGGTGAGCGTAGCTTAGCACGAGACCGCGACTTCCGACTTCGGGCGTCGGACCTCAGGCATCTCATACACGCCAGGGTCGTCTGAGATCCACCACGGTGTGCGCGACGGTGGAAGATCGGCCCTTCAGCGCTGCGTCAAGCAAGCTGAATAAAGCCGGGCTTCCGCCCCTGAGGAGACACGGGCATTTTAGCTGAGGTCTGACGCCCGAGGTCCTCCTCAGTCCTGCTTCCCCTCAGTTTTCACGCTGCCCGGCGCATTCAGCCGCTTATGCTTGGCGGCGTCTTCCTGGTCGGCTAGCAGCTTGCGATGGTCTTCGGTTGAGCTGTCCACGCTGTCGAGAAGGTTGGTCAGAACGAATTCGTACTGGCTAGCCTCCTGCGCCGGCACGTCGGCCGCATCTTTCAGCGCGCGTAGTTTGGCCTGGAACTCTGTGTCGGCTTCGATAATGGTCTTCAGTGGCTTGCGAATGTCGTCGCGGCGGTCGACGTAGGTGTCGATATTGTCGTTGAGTTCGTCGTAGAGCCGTTGCAAATCGTCGAGCATGTCGTGGGTCAGCCGCGGCCGGTCTTTGGTTTTAGGGTCGCTCCGCATCTGTTCCAGTTTCACCAGGCGCTCGCGGATGAACTGAAGATAGAGCGTCAGCCGCTGTCGCGGTTCCCAGCTGGCGTCGCGAATCTGGTCGATCTCTGATTGCGTCAGCGGCTCGCGGTGGCGTTGTGCCTGCGCCCCCGTCCCAGCCGCCAGCAGCAGCGCTACGCACAAGCCGGAGCGCAACAGCCAGGCTGTCATTTCGCGCCTTTCGGAAACATTTCTTTCAGCAAATCGTCGCGCACTTTCTCCAATCGCCGGATGGCCTCGGCGACCTGCGACTGATCGTCATGACCCAGCGAGTGCAGCAGGCCGGTGAGCTTGCGAGCCATGGCGCGAGCGGCAATCTCGGTTTGCTTCTGATACTTATGCGATTGGATTGCGTAGTCCCTCGCCAGTTCAGAATAGGCCACCACGTCGGTCAACGCGCTTTGTCCTTCTTCGAGTTCGTTGGCCGCATAGAATTTGTCGGCCTGCTCCAGTTGCTTCTGCGCGATTTCGACGCACAGGTGAGGCCGGGCCCCAATGCTCGTTGAAGCCAGCCGGGCCTTCAAGTCCTCGACTGTCGGCTCGTTACCGGCCGACGCGGGGCGCGACGCACCGACTGCCAGCGCCAACAGCGTGAGCGTTGTCCACAGCCGTAATCGATACCGCGCCCCAAGCATGATCCAATCCTGCAGACTTATTTTTTTGGTTCGATGGCGATGAGCCGGTGCTTCGCCTGCCATTCCTGATCAGGATACTTCCCGTGAGCCGTGTTGAGGAAGAGGTGAAAATTTACCGCCGCCCGCTTGTAGTCCTTGAGATGGTCATAGGCCGAAGCCCGCAGGAAGTACGTCACCGGCTCCTCCGGCAGGTATTTCACTCGCGCGTCTAGCGCCTTGATGGCCAGTGGATAGTTCTTGTTCTCGTTCGCGGCAAAGGCCAGGTCACCGTAGGCCGCGCCCAGGTCGGGTTTCAGGTTCACCGCCGTCAGGAATTCCTTCTGCGCGTCCTCAAACTTCTTCTCTTCAATCAGCGACTTGCCCAAAGTCTGGTGAAGTTCGGCGTCGTTGGGATGGGCGATCAGCAGCGCGCGATAGGTGGCTTCAGCCAGATCGTATTTCTTGGCGATCATGCACAAGTCGGCGAGATCGCGCTGCAGCGAAACATCCGCCGGAGCCAGCTTGGCGGCGGCTTGCAGTTCGGCAATCGCATCGTCGTTCTTGCCTTCCGCCGCCAGCACGCGTCCCAGCTGAATGTGAGCATCGGCCTGATGATGATCAGCTTGGTCGGGATGCGCCGCCACCAGCTTGCGCAACTCCGCCTCGGCCTCGGGCAAACGGCCGCTCCGCATGTAGATGTTGGCCAGACCCGTCAGTGCGTCCGACGCGGGGTCGAGGGCCTGCGCCTGTTTAAATTCATTCTCGGCGTCGGAAAGTTTCTGCTGTTTTTCGAATAGGAGCCCGGCACTGAGATGAGGCTCAGGGTCCTTCGGCTGCAACATTGCAGCGTGCCGATAGGCTGCTATGGCCTCCTCCGGCTTGGCCGTTTCGAGCACATGCGCCAGAGAAAGCCACGCCCGTTCCTGGCCTTCGGCGATGCGGCTGGAGGGCTTGAGCTGCGTGGCAGCGCGCAGATATTGCTCGGCATCCGGTTGGCCGGTCTTGGCCAGTTGCAGTCCCAGATTCAGGTTCGACTCAAACACATCCGGCTTCGCCGCCACCGACTTGCGATACGCGGCAATCGAATCGTCGGTTTTGCCGAGACCGTTCTCCACAAATCCCAGCTCAAACCATGCCACATAATTCGCCGGGTCGTCGCCCAGAACCTTGCGCAGCAACGGCTCGGCTCCGGCGTAGTCATGTTTGTCGATCAGGTTCTCAGCGTGGGTAAGTTCAGGCGGGGGTGCAACTTCCTCGGCGATGGTCGTGTGACGAACGTTTTGCCCAGAGTTTGATTTCGTCTTGTGATGAACGCTGGAAGAATATCCCTCAGGCGGCGACTTCGGCTGCTCCCCCGCCTGAGAGTCCGGGCTCGGCGGAGACGCCGGAGGATTCGCGGCCTGCGCTCCGGCGAACACAGCCAGGCATGCCAGTGCCGCGACGGCCGCGAACAACCGGCTGGCCACCAATTTACGAGGCATGGGAACGCGAGCCACCATTACCGTTCAGGATACGCGCCAGGTACTTTCCCGTGTAAGAGCCAGCGAGGCGGGCAATGTCCTCCGGCGGCCCAGCCCCCACAATCTTGCCGCCGCGGCTTCCACCTTCCGGCCCCATGTCGATCACCCAGTCCGCGGTCTTGATGACTTCCAGATTGTGCTCGATGACCACAATCGATCCGCCTGCTTCAATCAGACGCCGAAATGCCGCCAGAAGTTTGCTGACGTCGTCAAAATGCAGCCCCGTCGTGGGCTCATCGAAAATGTAGAGCAGACGCCGCTTCAGCCGCGCCTCGCCCCCTGACCCCGCGCGGCCTGCTTCCCGCGTGGCCGGTTGCAGGTGCGCCGCCAGCTTCATGCGCTGCGCCTCGCCGCCCGATAGCGTCGTCGCCGACTGCCCCAGCCGCAGATAGCCCAGGCCCACTTCCTCCAGCGTCCGCAGCTTTTCCGTAATCTTGGGCGCTTCGGCAAAAAACTTCAGCGCTTCCTTCACCGTCAGGTTCAACACTTCGTGAATATTTTTTCCGCGGTAGCGGACCTCAAGCACCGCCGGCTTGTAGCGCGTGCCCTTGCACTCCTCGCAAATCAACTCGACGTCGGCCAGAAATTGCATCTCCACCGTGACCGTGCCGTCGCCCTGGCAAGTCTCGCAGCGGCCGCCGGGAATGTTGAAGGAAAAATGTCCCGCGCCGAACCCGCGCTTCTTCGCTTCCGGCAGGGAGGCGAACAGATCGCGTATCGCGTCAAACGCCTTGATGTACGTCACCGGATTCGACCGCGGTGTGCGCCCAATCGGCGACTGGTCGACGAGCACCACCTCCTCAATAAACTGATCGCCCTCCAGACTCTCCCACGTCGCCGCCGGCCCGCTCGCTCCATTGCTGGATTGCTGCTTCGCCTGCGCCAGCGCCCGGTACAGCACCTGATGCAGCAACGTCGACTTGCCCGAGCCTGAAACCCCGGTGATCGCCACCAGCATCCCGAGCGGAACGCTGATGTCCACGCTTTTCAAATTGTTGGCGCGAACTCCGCGAATCGTAATCTGCTGCGCTCCCGGCTTGCGCCGCAGCGCCGGAGCCTGAATCCGCAAGTCATCCGAGAGATAGCGCCCCGTTAGCGAAACTGGATTATCCAGAATCTCTTCGTACGTCCCTTCAGCCACCAGTTTGCCGCCGTTCTCGCCCGCGCCCGGCCCCAGGTCGAGAATACGGTCGGCCGCCTGCATGATGTCGGGATCGTGCTCGACCACCAGAATCGTGTTTCCCAAATCGCGCAGGTCGTGAAGAATCTTGATCAGGCGGTGCGTGTCCCGCGGATGCAGCCCGATTGACGGCTCATCCAGCACATACAGCGTGCCCACCAGCCGCGACCCCAGCGAAGTCGCCAGCTGAATCCGCTGCGCTTCGCCGCCCGAGAGCGTCGACGAAAGACGGTCGAGCGTCAAATATTCCAATCCCACGTCGTTCAGAAACCGCAGGCGCTCGCGAATCTCCTCGAGCAGTTTGTCCGCAATTTCGGCTTCCTCCGGACTCAGCTCAATCTGTTCAAAAAAACGCAGCGCGTCTTCCACCGTCAACGCGCAAACTTCGCAGATGTTGCGCCCTTGGACCTTGACCTGCCGTGCTTCCAGCCTCAGCCGCGACCCGTTGCACTCCGGGCACAACGAATACCCGCGATAGCGGCTGAGAAACACGCGCACGTGCAGCTTATATTTCTTGCGTTCCAGGTATTGGAAAAATCCGCGCACGCCCAGAAACTTTCCTTCGCCCTTGAGGATGAGTTCCTTGTGTTCTTCTTCGAGGTCCGCCCACGGCACGTCGAGCGGAATGCCAACCGACTTGGCGAACCGCTTCAAATCGGTAAACAGCGGACGATACTTGGGCTTGGTCCAGGGCTCGATGGGACACTCGCTCAAGGTCTTCATCTTGTCCGGAATGACCAGATCGAGATCGAAGTCGATCGTGTTCCCAAACCCCTGGCACCGCGGGCACGCCCCATAAGGATTATTAAAAGAAAAGAGCCGAGGCTCCGGCTCCTCATACCGCAGGTTGCACTCCTTGCATTCAAAGCGCTGCGCGAAGCGCAGCACCTGTGTGGAGCGGGCACTCTTGCCAGCTACTGCGTCCTGATCCTCACGCGCGGGGATTTCAAAAATAACCTCGCCCGCTTCGCGATAAGCCGTTTCAATCGCGTCCACAATCCGCGTCCGAGCCTCGACCGAAACCACCAGCCGGTCGACCAATACAAAAACTGGCAGGTCAAAGTTGATGTCAAGCAAAGATTCCGGCGTAGAGAACTCAAAAACCTCTCCCGACTGGTAGAGCCGGTTGAATCCCGCCTTGCGCAAATCGAAAAGCCGAGTCTTCAGCGCATCCGTCAAAGCGGGTGCCCCACCCTTCTCGCGTTTTTCGCGAGAGACTGGGGACTTTGACCTCCCGGGTGCCCCATTTCTCGCGTTCTGCGCTAGAAGTGGGGACTTTCTTGACTGTGAAGCACGCTCAGTTCCGCCCTCCGCCACTGCCATCCCCGGCCCCTGCAGGGGAAACAGCACCTGTAGTCGCGTCTCCGGATCGAGCGCCAGAATCGCGTCGGCGACTTCGTCCACAGTATCCTTTTTCACCTCGCGCCCGCACTTCGCGCAATAAGTGCGCCCCACGCGCGCAAATAGCAGCCGTAAGTAATCGTAAATCTCGGTCGCAGTCGCCACTGTCGAGCGCGGATTCCGGGTCGTGTTCTTCTGCCGGATCGCAACCGCTGGGGCGATCCCATCAATCGTGTCCACGTCCGGCTTCTCAATCCGCTCCAGAAATTGCCGCGCGTAGGCCGAAAGCGACTCCACGTAGCGCCGCTGCCCTTCGGCGTAGATCGTGTCAAACGCCAGCGACGACTTACCCGAACCAGACACCCCGGTCACCACGGTCAGCGAATTGTGCTGAATTTCAAAGTCAATGTTCTTGAGGTTATGCACGCGGGCGCCGCGCACCACAATGCTTTCGGCGGGAACCGAACCAACGGGTTTCGAGTCAGGGTGCGTAGCGATGGAAGACATCGGATAAAGGGCCCGGGACATCCTCGCTTCTGTCCCGAGCGCAGGCGCTCAGAGCCCTCCGCGAGGCTTACCGAATCTTTCTATTATAAAGCAGGGAAGGGATTGCCGATCATTGTAGAGACGCAGCTGGCTACGTCTCTGCCGGCACCCTTTCAAATGATGGAGAAGGCGGCATCGCAAGGACTACCGTTGTTGAAGGGATTCATTCGGAGTCGTTTTCGCGGTCGCGCCGCTTTCCGTAGCGGATGGCAAAGCTGAATCCAAAAATCATGATGGCGACCGGCGGCGCCAACATCACAAAGATTGCGCGGTTGAGCGCCCGTTGACTTTCCTTCGGTGTAGCCCTGGCGGTCGCGTTACACATGGCGCAGCCCTGCGCAAATGCCGGCGCAGTCCAGAGCGCGACAACCAACAGCAGAAGAGCTAAGCGAAATGTCGCTGCGAATCTCATACTCGGCTAGTGCACCCCGAGGCGCAAAATCCTCTCCGCATCCGGGAAGAAGAAAAAATACATAATGACAAAGCACGCCGTCACCGAGATCACCAGCATCCATCGCATGATCGCGTGCTCAAACTTCAGGTGCATGAAGTAGGCAATGATCAGCGCCGACTTGATGATCGACAGAATCAGCAGCACCTCAAGCATGCGCACCGGCTCGAAGATCTGCTTGTATCCCAGGACCACTTCGATCGCCGTGAGTACCAGCAGTGCTCCCCACACCCAGAAATACTGGCTCTTGCTGTCGTGCCCAGAGTACTCGTCCGTCGCCGTATCGTGCATCGAATTCGTCCTCGCTTTCGGCTCGCCCATCGCTCTCGAATATCACCACCGTTGCGCTGCGCCTCGCTCTTGGGTGCGCCTCGTTTTCGGGTAGCGCAGCGCTTTCAGCGCTGCGATCAAGCCTTTCTTTCTCCGAGGGCTTCAGCCCCCGAGGCACATCGTTCGCTAGGTGATCTTGGTTGACAGCAAATACACCAGCGGAAAAATGAACATCCACACCAGATCGACGAAGTGCCAGTACAACCCGGCGACTTCCACATCCTGCGCATCATAATCTTTCGGCTTCAGAAACAGGATGATTGCCGCCACAATCAGCCCCAGGCCCAGCACATGAATTCCCCAATGGAAAACGTTATCCGACGGAATCAGAAAATATCCCGCGACCCATAGAACGCCCAGCACCGGCAGGAACCACTTGCGAAACGCCACCACGCCCAGATACATCACGCCCACGGTGACGTGCAGCATGTGCATCGCGGTCAGGCCGAAAAACGTGGCCGCGAACTGCGGAATATTCTTCGAAATGTTTGCCATCTCCGCATCCGCCGGCGTCGCCGGCTTCGGAAAGATCGGCAGCGTCAGCCCTTCGCCGATGAGTTTTGTCCACTCCATGCCGTGGAGCACAATGAAAGCGGTGCCAAACGCCATGGTAGCCAGCAGCCAGTTGCGCGTCCACGCCCGGTCGTGGCGCTGCGCTGCAAACACGGCCATCACCATGGTGAGCGAACTCGACAGCAGGCACCCCGTCATGATGGTGGAATTGATGATGCTCTGCACGTGAAACGGCGTCGGCCACGCCGTATAAATCCGCACGTAGCAAAATGCGAAGAGCAGCGCCCCGAAGGTCAGCGAGTCCGAGGCCAGAAACAGCCACATCCCCACCTTTTTCGAATAAGCGCCAAACAGCGGGGCCTCGTAATCTCCGGGCATCCCGTGTTGAACGGCATCATGCTGCAGCGTGGCGTCCGCCATTCTTCAAGTTCCCCTTTCCACTCCGGTTTGAAAGGGCGCGGCTTAAGCCGCGCCGTATCCGGCCGCACTCCTGACGGCTCATCGCGCCAATCCCAACAACGCGAACACATAAATCCACAGCGCCGCCATGAAGTGCCAGTACCAAGCCGTGATGTCGACCACAATCCGCCGCGACTCGACCGGCTTGTGCAGCAGGGAAGCGCTGCCGGCCCACAGCAGCGCAATTATTCCCCCGGCAAGATGCACCGCGTGCGCGATCGTCAGGAGAAATACAAACGAACTATTGGGATTCGTGTTGACAAAAAATCCGCGCGCGTGCAGTTCTGCCCAAGCCAGCCATTGTCCCGCTAGAAACCCGATTCCGAGCAGAATCGTAAACCCCAGCCACGGAAACGATGTTTCATTCCCGAGCGAGATTCCAGGAATCGACTGCACGGGAGCCAGCGCCGCCTCTCGCGCCACATTTCGCCGCGCCAATTCCATGGTTATGCTGCTGACCAGCAGCACCGCGGTGTTGATCGCCAGCAACAGCCAGGGCAAATCCACCCGCCCCCAATCGCGTACGTAGCTATTGGACGAGCCATCAAACGTCCCCAACCCCTGGCGCACAATGTAAGCGCTGGTCAGCGAGATAAACACCATGCACACGGTGAAAATTGCGCAGATCAGTCCCAGCCGGGCGCGTCGCAGCCGCGCCCCATAATTCGGCACGCCATGATTTGGATCCCCGCCGCCGCGCCCGCCATCGCCCCCGCCGGCAGGCGGCACCGGCGGCTTGTGGCCGCGCCCCACATGATCGATCGGAGAAGTTGGAGTATAAGTCGCCATCTCGCCTACTTAACGCCTTCGGGTGCCCCATCCTTGTCGCGTTCTGTGCGACAGGGTGGGGCTTTTGACCGTCTCAATGCCCGGTGCCTGTAGCCGGATCCGTCTGCATCACGTAATCCTTGGGCGCGCCCGGTACTCCGTACTCATACGGCCCATGATTCACCACCGGCGTCACACCGCCAAAATTGTCGTGCGGCGGCGGAGTCGACGTCGTCCACTCCAGCGTCGTCGCTTCCCAGGGATTGTCGCTGGCCTTGGGCCCCTTGAACATGCTCCAAAGCAGGTTGATCAGGAAAATAAACTGCGCCGCCACCGTGATGATGGCGGCATAGGTGATAAACGTGTTCAGCGGAATCAATTTCTGCAGGTAAGCAACCTCGGTGAACTGCGAGTAGCGGCGCGTTTGACCCGCCAGGCCCGCATAATGCATCGGCATGAAGATCGCGTAGGTGCCTGCCAGCGTGATGAAGAAATGTACTCTCGCCCACGTCTCGTTCATCATGCGGCCAAACATTTTCGGGAACCAGTAATAGGTCGCCGCAAAGATTCCGAAGATCGCGGCCACGCCCATGATCAGGTGAAAGTGCGCCGGAACGAAAGCCGTATCGTGCAACTGAATATCCAGCACCGGCTGCGCCAGAAACGGCCCGCTCAATCCGCCCGAGACAAACAGGC
>CAWDBW010000077.1:0-9112 GCA_963800405.1 uncultured Acidobacteriota bacterium | reverse complement strand
ATTCGTCCGACTTCGGCGATGCGCCATCCTGACCAGATCAAACAGTATTTAAAAGAAGACGAGTTCAAAGTCTACAAACTGATCTGGCAGCGCTTCGTGGCCTCGCAGATTAATCCAGCAGTCTTCGACCAGACCACCGTCGACATCGACGCGAAAAATGGCAACGAGATTTTCTGGTTCCGCGTGACCGGATCGGTGCTCAAGTTCGACGGCTTCCTCCGCGTCTACGAAGAATCCAAAGAGGGCAAAGACGAAGAGGACGAAGAACTCAAGCACAAACTGCCCGCGCTCGAAGCCGGACAGAAACTCACGCTCAAGGAACTGAAGCCGGAGCAGCATTTCACCGAACCGCCGCCGCGCTTCAACGAAGCGTCGCTGGTGAAAGAGCTCGAAGAGCGCGGCATCGGCCGCCCGTCGACCTACGCCGCGATTCTTACCACCATCCAGGAGCGGCAGTACGTCAGAAAGTCGGCGGCAAGTTTTCTCCGACCGAGATTGGACTCGTCGTCACCGATCTGCTCGTGGAAAACTTCCGCGACATTTTCGATCTGCAATACACCGCACGACTGGAAGAAGAACTCGACGAAATCGAAGAAGGCAAAGAGAAGTGGCAGGACGCCCTCGGCGACTTCTACAAGAAGTTCACAAAGATCTCAAATATGCCGAAAAGCATATGGAAAACATCAAGCGGATGGAGAAGCCCACCGACGAGAAGTGCGAACTCTGTGGCGCGCCGCTGGTCATCAAGTGGGGCAAGCACGGATCTTTCTACGCCTGCAGCACTTACGACAAAGACGATCCCAAGACCTGCAAGTTCACTAAGGAAAATCCCATCAATCTGCCCGATCTCGATTCCGCCGACGTGCAGGAGACCACCCAGGAGGAATACTGCGAAAACTGCGGCCGCGTGATGGTGCTCAAGCGCGGGCGCTTCGGGCAGTTCATGGCCTGCACGGGCTATCCCGACTGCAAGACCACGCGCCGTCTCGACCAGGGCAAGAAAGTCCCCGACATTCCGCTCGACGAGCTCTGCCCGAAGTGCGGCCGCAACATGATGATCCGCCACGGCCGTTACGGCGAGTTCACCACCTGCAGCGGGTATCCCGAGTGCAAGTACGTCAAGCAGAACTTCATCGGAGTAAAATGCCCCGAGTGCAAAGACGGCGACCTGGTCGAAAAGCGCGCGCGCAAGGGCAACACGTTCTACGGCTGCGGAAATTATCCGAATTGCAAGTTCACTTCGGCGCACAAGCCGATTGCCGAGAAGTGTCCGGTCTGCGGCAGCGAATATCTGGTGGAGAAAAATCTGAAGGCTGGGCCGGTAATTGCCTGCCCGAATAAAGAGTGTGACTACGAGCGGCCTGCGCCTCCGCCGACGGAAGCGGCGGCGACCACGGCGTAACGCCCAATTACAAAATTCGATTCTGAGGTGCTGCCACGGCCAAGAAACCGACACTCGCTGACGCTCAACTGATTCTGGAACTCTACGATCTTCGCCGCGAGGCGGAGATGCGCAAGGCCCGCAACTGGTGGGCCGCCGAATTCTTCCCCGAGAGCAGCGACGACGTGATGAAGGTCGCATTCATTGCGGGCGTGCCGGAGAATAATTGGTTTCGGCAAGTAGCAGGATATTGGAACATGGCCGCGTCGTTTGTTCTGCTGGGCGTGTTGAATGAAGAGCTGTTTCTGCAACCGTCGGTAAGCGGCGAGATGTTCCTGATCTTCGCCAAGGTCCATCCTTTCCTGAAAGAACTGCGCCAGAAGATAGGCGATCCCCATTTCTTTCTCAACATCGAGAAGGTCATCACGCGCACGAAATGGGGCAGGGACCGCCTGCAATTCATGCTCAAACGAGTGGAGACGCTCCGCCAGAAACGCAAATCCACTTCGTAGCTTCTAGCGATTTGAAGCCGCTCTTCTGTTATCCTAATCAGTTGTGCGGATGATCTGGTGGTTCCTGATCCTGGGTGTAAGCACGCTGGTGGTAGTGTGCGTAGCCATCGCCCTGTACGTGCACTTGCGGCGGCATCTGCAGAAGGCACACGCCTCGCCCGACGGACCAATCAGTGAAACGGAACGCGGGCATCCGCCGGACAACCTCAAACACTGAAAATTTGTTTTTGGAGATTCGAGTTATGGACAAGGTCGGCAATTCAAACTCTAACCACTCCGCACGGCCGGGCTCTTGAGGCCTCGCGCCAATTCGCGATCGTGGTGGGCGCGAGCCTGGTGGTGGCGTTGTGCGCCCGCGTCACCATCCCGTTGATGCCGCTCACTCCGGTTCCGCTGACTTTACAGAATCTGGGCGTACTGCTGGTTGGGCTGATGCTGGGCAGCCGTCGTGGCTTCGCTGTCCTGGTTCTCTACCTCGTCGAAGGCATGGTCGGACTGCCCGTCTTCAATCCCGCCGGCCCAGGCGGAGTGGCACAACTGTTCGGCTTCACCGGAGGATTTCTCTTGGTCTATCCCTTCGTCGCTTTCCTCGCGGGCTACATCTTCGAGCGTGGATCGAGAAGTTTCCTGCGCGCGGCCATTGCCGGCCTCCTTGCTGAAATCTTGCTGTTCGCCGGTGGGCTGACCTGGCTCTACGCTTTCACCCATTCGCTGGCCAAGGCAGCTTATCTCGGCCTGTACTGGTTTCTGGCCGCCGAGGTCATCAAGGTGATGCTGGCCGCAGCCATTGCCACTCGCTGGCGTGGTCACACCTCAAGAGCTTCCGAGCAGCACTAGATTTTGCGGAGTTCATACCTGGAGTTCCTACGATGACAGCAGTATCCGAAACCGCCAAAGCGGCGGGCAGCAGTGCTTCCGGTCAGGTGCGCGAGATTACCGTGGCGCACAGCCCGGATTCCGACGACGCCTTCATGTTTTACGGCCTGGCCACCAACAAAGTGCGCACGCCCGGCCTGCGCTTCACTCATACGCTCTGCGACATCGAGACGCTGAACCAGAAGGCGCGCGAGGGCGTCTATGACGTCAGCGCAATTTCGTTTCACGCCTATCCTTATGTTCAGGATAAATACGCGCTCATGGCCTGCGGCGGCAGCGTGGGAGAGGGCTACGGCCCCATGATCGTTTCGCCGCGTCCTTTTACTGCCAGTGAAGTCAAAACCAAACGCATTGCCGTGCCGGGCACGCTCACCACGGCTTATCTGGCGCTGCAACTGTTCGCCCCCGGAGTCGAAACCGAAGTCGTGCCCTTCGACCAGATCATTCCCCAGGTACTCGAAGGCAAGTTCGAAGCGGGACTCATCATTCACGAAGGCCAGTTGACCTACGGCAAGTCAGGACTGCAGCGCGTGGTCGATCTCGGCCGCTGGTGGCAGAAAGTGACGGGCCTGCCTTTGCCGCTAGGCGGCAACGCGATCCGCCGCGCCCTCGGTCCGGAACTGATGCCGCTGGTTTCCGCCGCTCTGCGCGAGAGCATCCAGTACGCGCTCGATCACCGCGAAGAAGCTTTGTCGTACGCCATGCAGTTCGCCCGCGATCTCGACACTTCGTCGGCCGACAAATTCATCGGCATGTACGTAAACGAGCGTACCCTCGATTACGGCGAAGACGGCCGCGAAGCCGTCCGCCGCCTGCTCGACATGGGCCACAAAGCCGGCATCATCGGCCCCGAAGCGAAAGTGGATTGGGTGTGAGAAGAAGCTCTTAGCTATTAGCCCTTAGCTCTTAGCTTTCGATTGAACCCGCGGCCAATGACTCAGCGTTCGCCAAGATTAACCCATGACTTCGCGCGGTCCCGAATGCCTGAACATTGGGATTGAGCTAAGAGCTTAAAGCTAAGAGCCAAAAGCTTGTTCTCCCAAACCCTCCTCATCGACGCCGACGACACGCTGTGGGAGAACAATGTCTACTTCGAGCGGGCCATCGCCCGCTTCATTTCATTTCTGAATCACCACGAGTTTTCGCCCGAGCAGGTGCGCGCAGTGCTCAACGATGTAGAGCGCGAATGCATCGTGACCCATGGCTACGGCCTGCACAGCTTTGCGCATGCTTTGGTACAAACCTTCGAACGGCTCAGCTCCAGTTCCCGTCACGCCCGAGCTGCACGCGCAAGTCCGAAGCTTCGCCGCGACCATCGAAAATCATGCGATCGAGTTTCTGCCGGAAGTGCCTGAGACACTGCAGTTATCTGCGCGAGCGTCATCGCCTGATCTTGGTGACGAAAGGTGCGATCGCCGAGCAGTCCGGGAAAGTCGAGCGCTCGGGATTGAAGGAATATTTCGCGGCAGTCGAAATCGTGGCCGAGAAAAATCCAGCAGCCTACGCGCGCGTGGTCGAAAAGTATGACCTTGCGCGCGATTCGACCTGGATGGTCGGCAACAGCCCGAAGTCCGACATCAATCCCGCCCTCGCCGCCGGCCTGCACGCCATTTTCGTGCCCGCACGGCGACACCTGGATACTCGAGCACGAAGAGATCAACCCAGCTCCAGCCGGCCAAAAGCTGCTCATCGTCGGCCGCTTCGCCGAACTCCGCGAGCACTTCTAAAATCAGCTAGACCTTGTCATCCTGAGCGTAGCCGTTCTTCAGGCGGAGCGAAGGATCTCCCGCTGAACCGGCCAAACGCGTAAGCCAAACTGCCACACAGAAAAATATTCCCTCTGTGTCCTCCGTGCTCTCTGTGGTTAAAGCCTTTAACGCCGCGAAAGCCTTTACGCTGTAAAAGTATCCCCGCAATAGCCCGCTGGTGGCGGAATCAGCTTCGTCACCACCCCAGTCACTGCCGCATCAAACTAACCAACACGCCCTCTCGCGCCACGCATTTCCCGCATGTTACCCTCGTCTTGCTCTGCGATCTGGCTCCCACTTCGTCGGTGGCGATTCAGACAAACAATTTACGGCGGCTGTTGCACACAGTTGAGGCGCTTTCCGAGCTCGGGCCCGCTCTTACGGCGGAGCGCGACTTCTCGGAGACTTCGCGCCTGATGCTGTCGGCCATCATGGAAGCGGCGGGCGCGCGCGAAGGTGCGCTCCTGCTCTTCAATGACAAGCCCGCCATGCTGACCTCCGCGGCGTGCTCAGGGATTCGCCCTGATGCCGGATCCCGCCTTCATTCCTCTCCTGCCCAAAGCATGTGCATGCGCTTACCGCGGCGCGTGGCCCGATCGTTCTCAATTCGTCCACTTATTCCGTGTTCCTCAGTTCCAATGGCAACGTCGCGCCCGAACTGTTCAAGTGCCTGGCGCCGCTGAAAGCCGGAGGCCGCCTCGCCGGAGTAGTCGCCCTCGGCCGCCGCCCCGGCGACGCGCTTTATGAAGACAGCGAACTCGATGCTCTCGAACTGCTCTGCAGCTACATCGCGCTGGCAGTCCAGAATCATGCGCTCACCCAAACCATCGCGCAGCGCGTTTCCGAAAACCTGCGGCTGATGGCCTCGCTGCACGGTTTTTACGACAACGCGCTCGAAGCTTTCGCCACTGCCATCGACGTGAAGCACGTCAACATTCATGGACACTCGCTGCGCGTGGGCCGCTATGCGCTGCCATCGGCGAGGCCATGGGCATGGAGCCCAGCGAAATCGCGGCGCTGCGCAGCGCCGGCTACCTGCACGATATTGGCAAAGTTGCCGTCGATCGCCGCCTGTTCGGCAAGGCCGGAGCGCTCGATCCCGAAGAGTTTCGCGAGATGGCCGACCACACCACGGTCGGCCATCAGATTGTCAGCAGCGTGGAGTTTCCCTGGCCAAAAATTCCTGAGACCGTCCGCTGGCATCACGAGCGCAGCGACGGCTCCGGCTATCCCGACAAACTCGGGCACGACGATCTGCCCATGCAGGTGCGCATCGTCGGGCCTGGCCGATTCGTTCGACGCCATGACCAGCGCGCGTCCTTATCGCGCGCCCCTGTCGGTGGGCAGCGCGCTCAGCGATCTGGTCCGCATGGCTCCAGATAAATTCGATCCGAACGTGGTGCAGGGTCTGCTGATTCAGGTCCGCCGCGACGCCGTGGGCAGCAACCGAACTCCGTTGCTCGACGCGATGCAGGTGAACATTGCCGCCGCCGACATCGACCACCTGGCCGCCACTCTGCAGCACAAAGTCTCGCGCGGCAAGACCTATCTGACCAAAGAACTTGGCCAGTAGGTAATCTGAAAGTTAATCTTGAAGGTAATCGGAGCCTCTGCCGTGGCGTCAGCGTTCTCACATGCGGTGGCTGCCCTCAGTCTTGGAACCTGCTTCTACCGGCCCTGTGTGTCGAAGCGTGTTTGGGTGGCTGGCGCGGTGTGCTCCGTTCTTCCTGATCTTGATGTGGTTGGATTTCACTTCGGCATCCGCTACGGCGACTTTTGGGGACATCGCGGATTCACTCATTCCCTCGTCTTCGCCGCTCTGCTCACTGGCGTGGTCATGCTTGTCTGTTTCCGCCGCGGCGCGCCTGGCCTGGGCCGGCTTCCTCTGACCATGTATCTGTTCTTGGCGACCGCAAGCCACGGCCTGCTCGATGCCATGACAAATGGCGGTCTCGGCGTCGCATTTTTCTCACCGTTTGACAATGCCCGTTATTTCTTCCCATGGCGGCCCATTCTCGTTTCGCCAATCTCTCTCGCACGCTTTTTCACTCGACAGGGATATCTCATCCTCAAAAGTGAACTCCTCTGGATCTGGCTTCCGGCGGGACTATTTGCGGTGATGGTTTTGATGCTGCGCGCAGAGGCAACCCAAGATAGCGCCGAACTCGCCAAGCGAGAGTAACTCAACCATTCTCAAGCCCTTGTCCCACAATCACTTGCCAATCCTGCAGGAATCAACCGCGCCAGCAACTTTTTCACCCATTTGGGTTCATACTGTGAGGGAACCGGTCCCCGCATGCCATCTACTCTCCGCAAGTGCGCCGTAATTCTGTTGGGTCTGAGCCTCGCCGGCACCGTCCCGCAATTACTTGCTAAGAAAAAAGACAAGGCTGCCGAATCTGCTCCGAACCAGCAGAAGCAGGCGGTGCAGGCGCTGAATCGCCTAACTTTTGGCCCGCGTCCCGGCGATGTTGCAGCAGGTCATGGCCATGGGCGTCGATCGCTGGATCGATCTGCAACTTCACCCGGAAAAAATTCCCGACCAGGCCATGGAATCCCGCCTAGCGCCCTTGCGTTCCCTGCGCATGAGTTCGAAGGAAATCGTCGAAAATTTTCCCGACAACCAGATGATCAAGCAGGTCATGGAGGGCAAGAAGTCCATGCCTTCCGATCCTGCCCGGCGCGCTGTGTTTCAGGTCCAGATTGCGCGGATGCAGGAAAAAAAGGAGAAGAAAGAGCAGAAACAGGAAGCCGCCGCCGCTCTCGCTCCGCTAATCCGGCCGGACCAGCCGCCAGCGATTCCGCCAAGACTGGGGCAGAACTCGCCGCCGCTGCAGCCGCCACGTCCAGACGCCGCCCCCACAGTCGGCAGGCGAGTACGGCATGAACGCTCCGAGCATGAACGCTCCGAGTATGAACCCTCCGACAATCACCGCGAACGCCGGATTCGAACGGCGCGCCCGCCAATGAAATGGTCGACGGCTCCTTCGCCCAACGTAAAGCCCGCCCCCGTCGACGATGTCGAAGCCCGCCGCCGCGAAGATCGTCTCGCCGCCGATTTGAAAATTCAGGCACTCATCGATCTCCCTCCCGACGATCGCTACAAGAAAGTGCTGGCCATGTCGACCGACGAAAAACTCGCGTTCGCCGACTCCGCTCCGCGGCGGCAAAAGTCAGGATCTTCTCGCCGGCATGGACCCAAAGCAGAAAGAAACTCTGCTGGCCATGAACAATCCCGCAGGCGCGTGGTGCAGGACGAACTTGTTCAGGCCAAGCTGCTGCGCGCCATCTACAGCGACCGCCAGCTCGAAGAAGTCATGACCGACTTCTGGTTCAATCACTTCAACGTTTTCGTCGGCAAAGGCCCCGAGCGCTTGTTCCTGACCAACTACGAGCAGGAAGTGATCCGTCCGCACGCGCTCGGCAAGTTTGAAGATCTGCTGGTGGCGACCGCCAAGAGTCCGGCCATGTTGTTTTACCTCGATAATTGGATGAGCGAAGGCCCGAATTCCATGCAGGCGCTTGGCATTCCCGCGCATCCAGTCGCCCTATGACTGCCGCACTATCCGCCGGGAAGTCCGTACGCCAAGAAGAAACAGAACAACGGACTGAATGAAAACTACGGCCGCGAGTTGCTCGAACTGCACACCCTCAGCGTGAATGGCGGCTACTCGCAGCGGGATGTCACCGAAGTCGCGAAAGTCTTTACCGGATGGACAATCGAAAAGCCCTACGAAGGTCTGGGCTTCAAATACGATCCGCGCATGCACGAGCCTGGACCGAAGTTCGTCCTCGGACATCGCATCAAGCCCAAAGGCGAAAACGAAGGCATGGAAGTGCTGCACATGCTGGCCACCAGCCCGCAGACCGCGCACTTTATTTCCCTGAAACTGGCGCAGCGTTTCGTCTCCGACGATCCGCCGCCCGCGCTGGTCGATCGCATGGCAAAGACCTTTCAGAAAAAGAAAGGCGACATCCGCGAAGTTCTCAGCACGCTTTTCCATTCGCCGGAATTCTGGGCCGACGGCACCTACCGCGCCAAAGTGAAAACACCGCTCGAGTTCGTGGCTTCGGCCGTGCGCGCCACCGGCGCCGACGTCGACGACGCCATGCCCCTCGCCCGCCAGCATCGGCAACATGGGCATGCCGCTCTATGCAGCGCAGCCGCCTACCGGCTATTCCATGAAGGCGGAGACCTGGGTGAGTTCTTCGGCGCTGCTGAACCGCATGAACTTCGCACTGGGCTCTGACCGGCGGAAAGGTCCGAGGCGTGAAAGTGGATTCCGTGCAGTTGGCCGGAGGCCCGCCGCCCCCGCGGATGCGACCGTGGCGCTCTCCGCGATGGAAGCGAAGTTGTTGGCGGAGATGTGTCGAAACAGACGCACGATTCCATCATGGCGCAGATTAATGTGGCCCAGATAAATACCACGCAGGTTAATACGGCGCAGATTGAAGCGCCGGCGAAAAACGCCCCGGCTCCGCCAGCGGCTGTTGCACCAGAGAAAGATTCGTCGGGGAAGAAGCGCAAGCCTGCCGACGTGCCCCGTCCCCCGGACGCGAGCACCATCGCCGGCCTGTTGCTGGGTTCGCCGGAG
>CAWDBW010000076.1:0-15824 GCA_963800405.1 uncultured Acidobacteriota bacterium | reverse complement strand
AATGAATTGCTCCTCCGGCCAGTAGTCCCACTCCCACAGGGGAGCACGATCCACGGGTTCGAAGGCCATAGTGGCCAGAAATCTTTCACGAATGTTGATGGTTGTCATCTTTTCCGTCGAGTCTTGCGTCTAGCCGAATGATGACGGGGAACAAGAACGTCAAGGCAGGCGCGCGCTCGAAGAGCAGACTCAAGGGTGCCCATTCAAAAGACAGTGAGTCCCATCACGAACATCTGTGACGGTGATCGCAGATGGCGGGTTGCCGTCCACTGAACATGATAGCCTGCCGAGTGGCAAAGGAAGGCCGCGACACCTTGAACTGCGGTGTCGCATTTACGGTCTGGTCGTGCCGCTAGTCGCGCTAAGGAGAGTCTGCCCAATGACATCGCGGGAACGAGTGGTTCGTGCTATCAATCACCAGCAGCCGGATCGAGTACCGATTGACCTGGGAGCCACGCGGCAATCCGGGATTTCCGCATCTGCCTATCACCAGCTAAAAAAGCATCTTGGCCTGAGTACGCCCACCCAGATGGTCGACCTGATTCAACTCCTGGCTGAGGTGGAACAGCCGATCATGGACCGTCTCGGTGTGGATGCGGTTGGCGTTTTCCGGAACGAGACCAACCCTGGTCTCGGAATCCGCAAGGAGAACTGGAAGCCGTGGCGTTTGTTCGACGACACCCCGGTGCTGGTGCCGGGAGGCTTCAATCCCGTGCTGGAGCCGGAAGGGAGCTACGCGATGATGCGCAACGGTGTGCCGATTGCCCGTATGCCGAAGGACGGCTTCTATTTCGAGCGAGTAGAGAAATTCCCCGGTGCGGCCCACGTAGACGTCGATAAATGGCAGCCTCAAGCGTGGAGCAACGAGGACTTGGAGTGCGTCCACGCCCGGGCGGAATGGCTTCATGCCAACACGGAGTACGCGCTGGTTTGTTGCGTGAATCCTCCTCAGGAGCTCTTCACCGGGATGGGCACGGGTGATTTCGAGGCTTGGTGGACGACCTTCGGCGCGGAGCCAGAATACGTGCACGAGTTGTTCGACAAGACCGTGTCGGTATGGCTGACCAACCTGAAGCGATTTGCGCAGGCCGTGGGTGACAAAGTCAACATCATGCAAATTACCGATGATTTCGGAACGCAACAGTCTTTGTTGCTCTCGATCAAAATGTTCCGGGAACTCATCCTGCCCTATTACAAGCGGGGGCTGGACTGGGTGCATCAGAACACGAAAATGAAAGTGATGCTGCACTCCGACGGAGCCATATTCAACCTGATTCCCTCGCTGATTGAAATGGGAGTCGATATTCTGAACCCAGTGCAGGTCAACGCCAAGGGCATGGACCCGATCAAGCTGAAACAGGCGTATGGCGACAAGATGGTCTTCTGGGGAGGTTCGGCTGACTGTCAACAAACCCTGGCCTTCGGCACTCCGGAAGACGTTGCCCGCGAGGTAGAGACCAACGTGAAAGCGCTCGCGCCCGGCGGTGGCTTGGTCTGTGCCGCAGTCCACAACATTCAAACGGGAGTTCCACCGGAGAACGTCCTCGCTTTGTTTGATACTGCCCGCTCACTGTCGGTATATTGAACTGCCAAATAATCCGTATCAGCACTGCGCATGAGCCCGGGTGTCATCCATGACGCAGGAGGTGACATGTCATTCCTCGGCGTTGATCTGGGAACTTCCTTCATCAAAGGAGCGGTGCTGAACCTGGAGAAGCGACAACTCGAGCATGTCAGGCGCGCGCCTTTTCCGGAACCCGTTGCGACCGGGGATCCACTTCATTGTGAATATGACCCGAACGAAATTATCTCGGTAGTTCGAACCCTGATCGACGAACTGGCAGTTCACGCGCCGGACTGCGCCGGGGTGGTCATGTGTACGCAGATGCATGGCTTGGTTTTGATGAATGATCGCCACCAGCCGGTCTCGAACTGCGTGACTTGGCGCGATCAGCGGGCGTTGGCCCAGCACCCGCCCGGCGCGGGATCTTACTTCGACTCGATCTTGGAGCGCACCAACGCCGCGGAGCGCAGGCAATTGGGGAATGAACTGCAACCTTCCAGACCGATCTGCTTTCTGTTCTGGTTTCAGGAGAACGGGAAGTTGTCGCCGGGGCTGACTCCAGCCTCAATCCCGGATTTTGTGCTCAGCGGTCTGTGCGATTCGAATCCCGGCGTAGACAGCACGAACGCCAGCGCCTATGGAGCTTTCAATCTAGAGACCTCGGACTGGCACCGTGAAGCGATTCGGAAACTGGGACTGGATCACCTTTGCTGGCCGCCGCTCCGCAAACAAGGGGAAGTGGCGGGTTATCTGAAGCTCGGCCCCAAATCTGTGCCCTGTTATGCGCCGGTGGGAGATGCGCAAACCGCCTTGTGCGGGTCCCTGCTGAGTACAGAAGAGCTTTCTCTGAACATCGCCACCGGTGCCCAAATCAGCCGGCTCAGGAATGAATTGAGGCTGGGCGATTATCAGACTCGACCGTACTTCGACGGAAAGTTCCTCAACACTTTTTCTCATCCGCCAGCGGGACGCTCGCTGAATGTCCTGTTGACGTTGCTGACGGAAATGGCCGCGGCTCAGAACGTGGAACTGGCGGATCCCTGGGCGTACATCGCGGAAGCCGTCGGGAAGGTCAGCGACACGGATTTGCAAGTGGATCTAAACTTCTTTCCGGCGTCAGGTGCAGATGGTGGCAGTGTCGTCAATATTCGGGCGGACAATCTGACGGTTGGCCATTTGTTTCGAGCGGCTTTCCGGAACATGGCGGACAGTTACTACGAGTGTGCACGAAAGCTATGGCCGGAGAGATCATGGAAGAATCTGCTGTTCTCCGGGGGGCTTGCCTGCAAGCTGGAGTCGCTCCGGGAAGAGGTTCAGAGAAAATTCAGATCGGATTGCCGTCTTACGCCGCAAACGGAAGATACTTTATTTGGATTGTTGATCCTCGCGTTGGTATTTAGCGGGAAGGCAACTTCCGTCGCCGAGGTTTCCCATCAGCTTCGCGAGCGCCCGATGAAAACAGGCGGGTAGGTGCCCGCCTGCTCGCGTTTGAATCGGGCCGTTTCCATCGCCCATCGGACAAAAGCTAAGGGTTGATGATCACCTTGTTTCGCTCAGGCGAGCCCATCGCTTCCACTGCCTTGTGGATTTCCGACAGCGGAAAGCGGTGCGAGATCACCCTCTCAATATTCACCAGTCCTCGCTCCATCAGGCGAATCGCTTTCTCCATGGCCTGCGGAGTTGTGCTGAAGCTGGAATCCATTCGAGCCTCCAGGAAGTGCATTAATCCGCCATCCAGCTCGAATTTTTCGTGAGTGGTAATACCGAAGATATTCCAGCGCGTGCCTCGCCGCAGGAGGCTGACCATCAGTTGTACCGCTTTGATTGGTCCTGCAGCCTCAACAACCAGATCGGGTCCGTAGGGCAGGATCTCATGGACAGCAGCCTTGGCGTCGCACTGCGAAGGGTTGATGGTATGAGTGGCGCCGAGTTCTCGCGCTGTCTTCAGGGCGAACTCACTCACATCAATCGCAATCAACCGGCCGGCTCCTGCAGCTTTTGCCACCATCAGGCAATACATCCCGATACCGCCCGTGCCGATGACGACCACGTCGTCACCCACACTCATTTCGGAATAGTGAATCAGGCCTTTCCAGGCTCCGCTGACCGGCTCTCCCTGGCAGGCCACGTCAAAACTCAGGTTCTTCGGCTTGGCGAATACCACATTTGCTCCCGTGACCGTGTACTCGGCGAAGCTTCCCGGCCGCACATCGGTGCCGTCGCCTCCAGTGGAATAGGAATGTTCACAATAATGCGTCTGTCCAATGCGGCAACTCCGGCAAAAGCCGCAAAATCCGCTGGGCGACAGAATGACCTCGTCGCCTTCCTTCACATTGGTCACATACGGACCAACTCCGGCAATGATTCCGGCTGGCTCGTGGCCCGGAAGCAACGGGAAATCTACGTTGCGCCGTATTCCCTTGATGGCCTTGTAATCCGTGGCGCAGAACCCGCAGGATTTGATGCGAACCAGTACTTCCCCTGGGCCAGGTTGAGGCGTAGGGATTTCTTCCAGCGTGAGGTTATTAAAATCTCTTAGAATTGCAGCGAGCATTCCGTCTCCTCCTCGACTGAGTGAAGCCGATAATCACCGTTGCGCCGCCCTTACCACATCCCTCAGTTAAGGCAGCCGCGCAGGGCATCATGGCTCGTCATCCGATTACTGAAAGGAATCTATCAACATAGATTAGTTTGGAATGTGATTGGCATCACGTGCGGTGTAGAGCCGCCAGGAATCTCAGGTCAGTGAACTTCCGACATCACGATGGCTCAACGACTAACCGTCAAGCAGTCGATGGAGACTGCTTCGCCGGAGCGAACGCTGACTTTGTTCCGCCCTGCGTGAAGTTGGGCCGGTACCGATACAGTTGCTGATCCCTGATCGAGCTTGATCCGCACGGGATTGGTTTCATTGACCTGTATCGTCAGGAAATTCCCAGCGCCACGGTTGTCCAGGTACGACACCGAGAGCTGGTAGGTTCCGTCGGTGGCCGCGTCAACCTGGGGGAGAACTAATTCCTCCGTCGCCTTACCAGGAGAGGACGCCAACGCCACTGCATAACCGCTCGAGCAAGTTTTACAAGATATCAGGCTGGCGGCTTCCGACCTCAAATTTCCCGGCCGCTCTGCTTCGTAAACCACGCCTATTGTCCCCGAGGTCGTTCCCGAAACCTTAAGCAACGCCGAGCCGTGAGCAGGAATATCCACCGAGTAGCCATCGCGAAATCGGCCCAGGTCTTTGCGCATCCAGAGATCGCGCACGGCGGCGTCTGGCAACAGGCCGAGCTCACGCCAGGAAAGGGAAGCGGTCTTTGCCGACGGTGCCAGGTTCACTAACAGCACAGCCTGCGATTCTCCACTCCATTTGCCCAACGCTTTCGTCCAGATCTCAATCCCGCCATTCTCGGCCTGGACCCGGCGCAGGCCGGCGCCCAGGGGATCCTGGTCGATGGCGATCACCTCAGGATTTGTGAGGGTGGCCAGAGTTGGCGCATCCATCCGCGTCAAATCGGTCCCGGCCCAAAGCGGTGCCGCTGAAATAACCCACATGGAGAAATGGGTGCGCCACTCCACGGGAGTAAGGCCAGCATTCCCCACCTCGAGCATGTCGGGATCGTTCCAACTATTGGGCGCAGTAAAGGCCGCGTGCAAAGCGTTGGCTTCGAAATTACGAACCACAGATTCCCACTTCACGCGCCTCGGTTCGTAGCTGATGTCTTCCGTGGTCCGCCACAATTCGGCCACTCCCGCCGCCCATTCCCACGGTTGCTCTTCGCCCCAGGAACACATGTACAGCAGCATCGGGCGTCCGGTACTGCGAATGCCTTCGGCCATCCGCCGGTACAGTTCCTTCCCAGTGTGTCCGGCGGGCTTGTTGCAGAAATCAACCTCGATGAGATCAATTCCCCAGGCCGCGAACGTGCGAGCGTCTTGCGCCTCGTGGTCGTAGCTGCCCTGGTAGTGAGTATCGGAAAAGCAGGTGAACGGACCTACGTCGGTATAGATTCCGGCTTTTAACCCTTTGGAGTGGATGTATTCCACGAGAGCGGGAATTCCGTGCGGAAAGCGCTTGGAATCCGGAATCAGTTGCCCGTCGGCTTGGCGCGTGGGCGCAATGCATTCCTGAATGATCAAATATCGGTATCCCAGTTCGCGCATGCCAGTGGCTACCAGAGCATCCGCTTGATCCCGGATCGTCTTTTCGTCGTAGTTGCAAAAATAATAATTCCAATTTGCCCAGCCCATAGGAGGTGTAGGCGCGAGGTTCAGCCTCATCTGATTCTCTTGCGCGACCGCGGCCACTCCCGCCAGCATTGCACTAGACACGACGAGACAACTGACAAAATGGAGCCATACGTGTGGCCTTGAAGAAGAGCCCGCGTCCGGAAGTGGGCCCCGGAGATTCTTCAGCCTTTCTCTGCCCATGAATGCGCCTTTCTGCCGATCGGTTTACGAAATTCTGCGTCCCAAGACCTGCCAGTCGTGACGACATTGGTTGACATGAGTGGACGCCGGTGCTATCCGTTCCCGCAGATGACTTCTGCCAGAACGACACACTGCTTCAGATCCTACATTGGCGTCATCTTGGCCATTCTCCGGTCACCACCGCGCGGGAACAAATTTGAGAGATGCAGTACGGCGATCAAAAGGACTGAACGGTATGACTCCATTCTCAGCTTCAACCGCGACGGTGGTCTCGCCCGCTTCTAGTCCTTCGGCGCTGACGTGAATTGCGATGGGTTGACGCTGGCCCTCCTGGGCTTGCACATAAAATGCGATTCGTCCGCCTTCCAGATGAGCGGTAGGCATGCCCAGCAGCGTTCCGTTCTCCACCCGAATGGTGATTCGCCGGTCTTCGTAGGGAACTACGGTGCCGTTCTTGTCCAGGGCGTAAACCACCACTCTGGTGGCGTCCTCGCCATCCGCCACGATCGAGGAATCGTCAGTCACAATCTGCAGTTTTTGGGCCTCTTGCGGGCTGCGCAATTCTTCGCGGGCAACCACTTCGCCATGGCGGAAGGCTATGGCCTCGACGGATCCAGGCTGATATGCGTCGCCTAACTTGAACTTGAAGAGCGGATGGGGCAAGTGCGGAAATTCGGTGCCCTTGTTTCGTCCGATGGACTTACCGTTGATCTTGATTTCTACCTCTTCCGCGTTGCTTGCCACCCACAGGTCCGGCGTTTTTTCCTCCCAATAATTCAGGATATGCACCATCGGACCATACCGGTCCAGACCTAGTTGACTGGCCATGGCGTAAGCTGCGAAGCCTTTCGGCAGGCGATAGATATCATCGATGCAATGGGATGCCGTTACCGCCTCCGGCGTATTGAACTCAGGAGACGAATAATCAAAAGCGGCCCAGCCAATCGCGCCTGAAATCTCAGGATGCTGGTAGAGCTGATCGTAATGACGCACCCACATCAACGCCGTCAGCAACAACACACTTTCGTCCTCCCACACCGGAACCTGGCGGGGATGCCCAAATTCTGTAATCAACCAGGGTTTGTCGGTCGCCGGTTGAGGAAATCGTGAAGGATCGTCAAAGTCTGAGTAATCATTTACGGTCAGCACTTCTTCCGGGACCATCTTCCCATGCCAGGCTTCACTCAGACGAGCTCCACCCGGAGCGCGGGATGGGTCCAACTGCTTAACCAGGGCATAGGTTCGGTCATAGAGATCGCGGTCATCGCCTTCGTGAAATGAGCCTTCGTTGGCGCGGACTCCCCAGACAAAAACGGAGGGATGGTTGCGGTCGCGGAGAATCATCTCGCGCGCTGCGTTCACTGCATTGTCCTGCCATTCGGGATCGCGGCCAACATATTGCCAGGCCGGAAACTCATCCATCACCAGCAGCCCCACGCGATCACATTCATCCAGAAATTCGGGATCTGGTGGATAGTGCGAGGAGCGGACTGCATTCACGCCCAGCCCATATTTCAAAGTCAGCGCATCCCGCCGCTGCAAGCGGTTGGGCACCGCTCCGCCAATGAAGGGATAGGTCTGATGACGATTCAATCCGCGCAACTGGAGCGCCTGCCCATTGAGATGAAAAACACCAGCCTGCCAATCAATCTGCCGGAGTCCGATCACGTTGCTTCCCGGTCCGTGACCGCTGAAGCATCACTCTCTTCTGCTTCGGCGATGTAACGATTGGGATGATCGACGTCCCACAGCTGAGGATTTCGGATCGGGCGAATGTCCAAGTGAATATCCCGCTCTTCTCCAGCGCTTAATCTGACGCTTGCGACGGCGGTCGCGGCTTCATTCCCGAAGCGTCTCGCAGACGAACCCGAACTGATGCATCCACCGCTGCGGGACGATCGTTGCGAATGCTGATGGTTGCATCAACCGCGGCGTCCGGTCGTATCTGGGTGGTGACGTAATAGGCACGCACGATGCGCAGCTTGTCGGTTACGCGCAATTCGACGTCTCTTTGAATTCCACCAAACAGGTAGAATCCATAGAGTTTCGGCGCCGGTCGCGAGAGTTCCCCGCGGGTCGCAAAATAATACAGGCCTGAGGGCGAAATCGAGGGTGCGCCCTCGGGCGGAACATGCGGCTGGACTCGGGAATCCACGCGGACGGCGATGACATTGTCCGCGCCGAATTTCAGATTCGAAGTCAAGCTGACCTCGAATGGCGTGTACCCGCCCTTGTGCGTCGCCAGATGTTTTCCGTTGAGGTAGACGTCGGCGACCGTCATCACACCCTGGAAACGTGCCGATACCAGCTTGCCTTTCCACGAATCCTCTGGCCGGAAGTGTTTTCGGTACCAGGAAACAAACCGGAAAATGTCCGGATCGAACGTCTCCGCGCGGGTGAGGACGTTGGCATGTGGAACGGAAACCTGTTCAAATCCGTCGTCGTTCAGATCGGGGCTTTCTCCGTTCGTCACGTCGTGGGCGGCATACAGCCAGTGCGTATCGAAATTTATTTCCGCTCGGGGGGCTATATCTACGCCGGGTACTGCATGAGCGGAAGCAACAACGGCGAGCCCGAGAAGTAAAGACGAGAAAAAGATAGCTTTAAGTAGTCGAAGCATCCCAGCTCCCTCCCGTGAAAGGCAGTCTGCATTGCAACGAGCCTATGACAGCGAGACTGCGATCGAACTGTGGGTAACCAGCCTTGCAGTGTATCTGATTTTGCTTAGCCCGATTCGGTGATTTACGGAATCAGTTCGCTGGTTTCGTTCTGTGTTGCTGGAATCCGCCTCCGCTTATGCGTGACCAGCCAGATACACGTGCCCAGAGCCAGGCCGACAAGAATGGCTTTGTCATTGATCCATGCGGAACTGGGAAGTGTAAGCGCGCCCAGGCAGATCAGAAGCCAGACCAAGGCTACAATCCCCAGGGGTTTGGGCACGATGGGGCTGGGCGACGGATCGCCGCTCCGCCGCCACTTGTGCGGCCGGTTACCCAAAGCGGAGCCGACAACCATGACATACGTAATGTAGGCAGCCAAACCGGAAACGCCCGCAATCACGATCTGAAATTTTGCCCACCAGGTGAAGACCGCCGCGACAATTGCCGTAAACCACATGGCGTTGGCTGGAACCTTTCGCGTGCTGAGCTTCCCGAACCAGGCGGAGGCCGGCAACTGACGATCGCGTGCCATAGCCCACACTACGCGACCCAAGATGGTCAGGTTGGCCAGCGCGCAGGCATAGATCTCGGCCAGGATGATCGCCATCACCACATTTGTGAAAGCATGTGGGAAATGATGATCCATAATGTAGGCAAACGGGGCTGGATTTTTCGTCGCTTCCTCCAGCGACGGGATGGCCAGGGTGAATCCCAGCAGAATAATGAAACCGATCACCACGCTGAAAATCTCCGAAGACACAATCGCGAACGGAACCCGTTGCTCGGGAAGCTTGGTTTCCTCTGCCAGGTTCGCAGCACTTTCAAATCCAGTGAGTGTCCAGGTGGCCATCAGCGACGAGAAGGCCAGCGGCCCCACAAACGCCAGGCCGCCCGGCTGCCCCGGGTGGGTAAAGAGAAAATGGAAGGAGTTGGTTTTGTGTTCCAGTGCAAGAAACAATAAAAGGATTCCGACCACTACAATAACCAGGATTTGCACGAGCACCATAAAGTCATTGACGAAACTTGCGATCCTTACGCCCAGGTGGTTGATGAATGCGATCGACAGCAGCACGGCCGCTGTGGCTATCACAATGTTGCGATCGGTAGCAGCGACGGCGAGCATGGGCAAGGTGTAGCTCGCCAGCGCATAACAGACGGCGGCCAAACCGGTCAGCACTTGGATAATCATGAGCCAACCTGCCCACCATCCCAACGAATCTCCGCCGAGTTCCCGCGTCCACTGGTAGGCCATTCCAGAGAGGGGAATCCGCCGCGCCAGTTTGGCAAACACCACCGCCAGCAGAAGTTGCCCCAGGCCGACCAGGGGCCAGGTCCAAATGAACGCCGGGCCGGCCGTCTGCAGTCCGGCACCGTAGGTGGCAAACAAGCCAGTGGTGACCGCGATGATGGAGAAACTCATGGCGAAGCTGGAAAACCAACCAATCTCGCGTTTCAATTCCTGTTTGTAACCGTGGCGGGTCAGTGCATCCTGCCCGGGTGCAGAGGGGGCTGGAATTTCTGGCGGTGGGTTTTCTGGATTCATCCGGCTCAGACACTGTAGGCTAGGCCGGATTTCTAGTCCAGGGGCACAAGGCGAGGGGTACAAGGCGACGTTCTGCGCAACCAGTCAAGCGCGTGGCATCGGCACCGCTGACGTTTCTTGCCTGGGAAGTATCAGACCAATGCCGCCAGCGGCAAGATCTCTGCGATGGCTGCAAAACCTAGCGGCGATTTCGAAAGAACGATTGCAGCACATCTGCGCTGCGGCCGGCCAGGACTCCGCTGCGAACCTCGATCTGATGGTTCAGTTGGGGATGACTCAGGACTTGCATGACCGAATGGACCGCCCCGGCCTTGGGGTCGTCCGCGCCATACACCAGCCGGCGGATGCGGGCATGCACCAGCGCGCCCGCGCACATGGCGCACGGTTCAATTGTAGCAAACAGCTCGCAGCCTTCCAGACGATGGTTCGCAACGGTGGCACCAGCTTCGCGCAGGGCCATGATCTCGGCGTGGGCCGCCGGGTCGAAGCCGGTGATGTTGCAGTTCCATCCCCGGCCTACGATGCGGCCCTCGCTGACGACGACCGCGCCCACCGGGACTTCTCCGGCTTCGAGCGCCCGCTGCGCACAGCGCAGGGCTTCTTCCATCCAAAGCTCGTCAGAGGTGGTCTTTGGTCTTTGGCCTTGGGTCTTGGGACTGTCGGCTGCGGATGTTTTTTCTACGGACACGGGGCGTGGAACTCCGCCAGTATTCTAGCGGTTCAGCGGTAAGCGGTGCAGACCAACTCGGGCTGAGAGTTGGAACTCACCCATATCGGTGGAAACTTAGATCACGCTCAGCACGGTTCGCACCACTTCTGGCACGACTGCATGCACCACCGCAGGAACCACGATGCTCGCCACGGGATAGCCGATCACGATCGCAGGCAGGACGATCAGTAGCCAGGTTCGATTCGGCAAGTTGGTGAAGTAGGCTTTCATGACGTCCTCTCTTCCGGTAAGTACGGATGGACGGCTGGAAAAGTTCCCGCCAGCTCTCCGCCCGCGACGGCGCTGACTCGCAATGAGTTAGCCCGCTCCTGGAGGTTAGACGTTTGACCGGGAAAAGGGTCAGCGGCGGGTTTTGGCCATTAGCTGGTTAATGGTATGCTAGCGGCGTCATGGGCATGCCAAGTTTGCTGCGCAAAATCTTCCTCGTCGACCTGCTGCAGGGACTGAAGATCACCTTCCGCTATCAGGATCCTAAGGAAATCTATACCGAGCAGTATCCGCTGGAGCGGCCGCAAGTGGCCGAGCGCTATCGCGGAGCGCCGCGATTGAACGTGAACCCAGACACCGACGAGACCATGTGCATTGCCTGCGACTTGTGTGCGGTGGCGTGCCCGGAACATCTGATTATTGTTTCGAGCGAGCGCAACGAGCACACCCGCCGCAAGGAACTCACCAACTTCACCTACGACCTGAGCCGTTGCATGTTCTGCGGCCTGTGCGAAGACGCCTGCCCGGTCGACGCCCTCGAACTTACCCAGGACTTCGAACTCGCCAGCTACACTCGCGAAGGCTGGATCTGGGACCGCAAGACGCTCGAAAAAGGTCCGCAACCCACGCCCTATCAGAGATAAAGTTCCCCTCCGCTGCTGGCCAGAAGATCCAAGCGCAGTTTCCCCATCTAGAGTGACCCGCGTCACTGCCGAGTGAATCGTGTCCGTCCTATCTTTCGGTCGACTCCAGGAGGGAGGTATTTCCATGTCTACTGCAGCGAAAGTGGATCTCTATCGTCAATTCCGTGCGGAATACATCACCCCGAAAAAGCCCTCCCTAGTTAAGATCAAGCCAGCTCGATACCTTACCTTTACTGGACGCGGCGAGCCGGGTGGTGCGGCATTTCAGGCGGCAATCGGAGCGCTTTACAACGTGGCGTTCACCGTCAAGATGGCCCGCAAGTTCGCCGGGCAGGATTACACGGTCTGCAAACTCGAGGGACTTTGGTGGGCCGACGACCCGACACAATGCTTCGCCAATCAGCCGCGCGAGACCTGGAACTGGAAGCTGATGATTCGCGTTCCAAGCTTCGTGAAAGAGAGCGATCTGAAGGGCGCCGTCGAAAAGCTGCTGGCTAAGGGCAAGCCGCCCGAGATTGGCGAAGTGAAGTTGGAATCTCTCGACGAGGGTACTTGCGCGCAGGTGCTCCACGTCGGCTCCTACGATCAGGAGTCTGCGACCCTGGTCCAGTTGCAGGTTTTTGCCAAAAAGAATGGCCTGAAGTTCCACGGCTTGCATCATGAGATTTATCTGAGCGATCCGCGGCGCGTGACGCCCGCGAAGTTACGGACGATTCTGCGAATGCCGGTTCAACGGTCCGCGTAGAGGCGGCGACTCGAGAACCTGTTCCTTTTTCACGAGGCGTTTCCCCGGCAGGAAGTCTCAAGGCCGCGGTGGTGATTCGCTCAGGCCGGCTGTTGCTGTGTCATGCAGTGCATCGCGCCCAGGCCCCAGATGAAATCTCCAGAATAGATGGGCACGATCTCGCGTGTCGGGAACAACTCGGCCAGCGTGTTGAGGGCGATGCGGTCGTTGGGGCGATTGAAGACGGGCACGAGCACGACTCCGTTGGCAATGTAGAAGTTGGCATAGCTAGCGGGAAGGCGGCGGCCTTCGAAGACGACGGGCTGCGGCATGGGCAACTCCACCACGGTCAACTGGCGGCCGTCCTGGTCGCGGGCGGCTTGCAGTCGGCGCAGGTTGGCCTGCAGCGGAGCGTGGTTCGGGTCCTGGAGTTGGGCTCCACCATGGTGACGACCGTATGTGTCGCTACGAAGCGGGCTAGGTCGTCCACGTGGCCGTGGGTGTCGTCGCCGACGATGCCCCGTCCGAGCCAGATCGACTTTGGCGGACGCCCAGGTAATCGGCGAACACCCGCTCGTAGTGCTCGCGGCCATGCCGGGTTGCGCTCCTGCACCTCGCTGAGCAGGCATTCTTCGGTGGTGAGGATGGTCCCGCGGCCGTTGACGTCGATGGATCCGCCTTCGAGAACGACGCGTGCGCTGACTGGGCGCCTCGGCAGCGATGAGAGGAGAACGAGGGGATTTCTCGCGCGTCTTGGCGCGAAGTGGGGACCTTGTCTGCGCCATCAAGCTGCCGATTTTCTCGTCGTTCTGCCAGTTGGAATATTTCGCCCAGGCGTTAAAGCGAAACTTGAGGGCGAGTGGGCCGACCTCAGGGCTGAGCGCGAGTTTTTTTTGGCGACCTATCGGCACGACTGAAGTCGTGCCCTTCCCGGTTTTCGCTTAGCGGTGGCGTGAGGAAAATGCAGCCCGAATCGCGCACCCAGACGCGGTTGGTGCGCCAGCGATGGAAGCGGATGTTGGGCGAAAGTGCATCGGCTCGTTCCAGCACGCGACCGCGCCCGTCTCGCCGCCGCGGCGTCGCTGACGATCAGCTCGACGCGCTCATGCTTCGCCAGATTGCGGATGATTTCGGCGTAGACCCAAGGAATCGGCTCAAATTTTCCCGGCCAGTCCCCGCGATAGTGCGGCCAGGCCAGCCAGGTGGCGGCGTGCGGTTCCCACTCCCCGGGCATACGGTAACCGAGAGAGCGGCGTATCGCCGTAGTTGGAGTTTTACTCGAAGATTTGCGGGAAGGCTTGGCCACAGTGATTCTCGTCCTAGTCAATGAGCCGGCTGGTAATCGGCGCGTAGGCGTCGATGCGGCGGTCGCGCAGGAAGGGCCAGTTGCGGCGGATGTCTTCCAGCGCCTTCAGGTCGACGTCGCCAATCAGAATTTCCTCGCGGTCATGCGATGCTTCGGCCAGCACGCGGCCGAAGGGATCGCAGAAAAACGATCCGCCCCAGAATTCCAGTCCCTGCCCGGGCGCGGACTTCCCGCGGATGTTGCCGGTTTCAAATCCCACACGGTTCACCACGGCCACGTAAACTCCGTTGGCGATCGCATGCGCCCGCTGGATCGTGCGCCAGGCATCGTGCTGGGCCACACCGAACTCCGCCTTCTCCGCCGGATGCCAGCCGATCGCGGTCGGATAAAAAAGAAATGGTCGCGCCTTGCAAGGCCGTCAGGCGCGCGCCCTCGGGATACCACTGGTCCCAGCAAACCAGCGTGCCCAGGCGTCCGGCACTGGTGTCGAGAGCGCGAAAGCCAAGATCTCCGGGAGTGAAGTAAAACTTTTCGTAATAGAGAGGATCATCCGGGATGTGCATCTTGCGGTAGAGGCCGCGCAAGGAGCCGTCGCTGTCGAAGATCGCCGCAGTGTTGTGGTAAACGCCGGCAGCACGTTTTTCGAACAAGGACGCCGATAGACGACCACCGCCGTTCTTGCGCGCTTGCGTCGGTATTCTTTCCGAGTCGGTCCCGGGATCGGCTCGGCCAGATCGAACAGCGAATAGATCTTCGCGCTGGCAGAAATACTGAGGTCTGGAAAAGCTCAGGCAGGCAGACGACCTGGACACCACGTGCGGCGGCGTCGGCCCACGCGGTTCAAGAGCCTGTCTCGAGGTTTTGTTCCGGCTCCGGGCCACACGACATCTGCACCAGCGCCACGCGAAATTTCTCAGGGGGCACGCGTTTCTGACCTCCGCGAACAAATATAGCAGGAGAGAAGCTGTCAGCTCTCAGCCGTCAGCTTTCAGCCAAACCATTTCTTGAGCAGTAGTCATGGCCCGGGCTCAATCCTAAGATCAAGACGAGGAAGGCGAGTCATTCTTGTTCGTCGCGACTTTGTTCGTCGCGACCACGCGCTCCAGGTGCGGTTTACCGGCCACCAGCTTTTCCAGGCGCTTGATCAACTCCTGCGAAGGCAGTGAGCGGAGAAGGATTTCGATCACTGCCTCGGCGTCGAGCGCTTCCGTGCGCACCAACTCGAGCAGAAACTCCAACGCCGCATCCTGCCGCGTAAGCGCGATCGCGGAGAGCAGAACGGAACGCCACCAGGGATCGTGTGCCTGAAAAAAAGATTCCCGCAAGACTTCGAAAGCTTCCGGGGAATGCGTTCCTGCAATAGCCAGCGCGGCTTCTCCGGCGTTGTCATCCGCTGTGGCCAGAAAGCGGCGGACCCAGGGAATCGCGCGTATGCCTTCGATGCGCAGGATTCCGCCATCGCGGGCGCCCAGCACCTCCGCTTCATCGGCGGCCGATTTATCCGAGCCAGATTTGTCGGAGCCCAGAACGGCTCGCAGGCGCAGCAGCAGCGCGGCCGAGGGCGAGCCCACCTGTTCGATGGCGCGGACCACTTCGACTCGAACTGTTTGTCTTTATCCGCGAGCAAATCGACCAGGTGCGCCAACAGGTCGCGCTCGGTCAGACTGCGACACTGCACCAGGGCAAGGGCGCAGGTGGCGCGCAGAGTTCCGGCCGTATCGGATTGCCCACCCAGACCGGCTCGAATTGGATGTGGCGCATCCCGGCGCAGAAACACAGCTTCGTCCTGCAACTCGAAACCGGCCAGCGTACGGCTGAGGGCGTTCTTGGCCCAGCATTGCGGATCGCTCTTCACCGGATCGTCGAAGAAGCGATCGAAGGCGGCCAGCAGTTCGGGGGCCAGATCCGTTAAACCGAATTCGCGAATCAGGTCAGCGGCCTTGGCGACGATGAAATTGTTGCGCTGCCCCAGCGCCTTGCGCAGGGGTTCGACGCGGGCGTCTTCCGGACTGCGGCGAAGC
>CAWDBW010000075.1:0-15055 GCA_963800405.1 uncultured Acidobacteriota bacterium | reverse complement strand
GACTACTGAATCAATATTGTCGCTTCCTATGAGCTGGAACATTGAGCCATTAGTGAATTTGATTTTAAGTTCTGAATCGTTCGGTTTACCTTGAATGAGTTGCTTGGGGAAGAAGTCCAAAAATGGTGTCCCATCCCTTGTCTTGCCTTCCCAGATGACCTTCTTTGCCTGAGAATACGTTGGAAGAAAGTAGTAATAGTTACCAACAATCTTCGCCATCTCTGCGATCATTATATTCAAATCTGTCAGGTCTTTGCCCGCACGGCGATGCCAGATGTGAAAGATTCTCTTTATTCCATTATCAAATGCCCTTAGAACTGGGAGTTGGTACTCACGCGCTTGGTACAGCGGGCTTAATGTCGCCATAGTTGATTAATTAAGCGCGATAGGGCCGCCATTTTCTCCTGTGTGTTCGTTGAGACGTGGGAGTAAATTAGCTGCCATACGAAGGATGAGCTCCTTCTGGTACTTTTTATCTTTATATGTGGGCTGAAGTACCTTTTCAATAATATCCAAAGCTAGATTGCGTACGTTCGCACTACGTTCTCGATCTTGAAAATGTCTTACCAGTTGCTCCTTTCTTCATAATAAACTTGACTATAACACAGATTAGTTGTTTTCAAAAGCCGTCGAACATTCCTATGCCAATGTGGAGAGCCTCTTTATCGGTCGTGTCATGAACATATTTGATTTATAGTGCATAGGTAGGAGCTTCACCGTTGTTTTCTGGGTGGTGTCCGACGGCTGTGAGTAGTTTATCATAGATTATTCTCTAATTCTTTGAGGAGGTGTGTATACAGGTCTATCTTTTCTTCGAGGAAAGATTGCGGCGGTTTGCTGATCTGAAATCTCATTGCTTCGAGTTCCTTTACCCTTTTCTCTCCCAATTCTTCGCATAAGTTTATCCTAAAATCTATTGGTCGTCCACCGTGCATGACATTACAGCCATAACATTGAGGACGGGAATTATCTGGTTCCCAACGAGTGATTCTTTATTGACCTTAAAAGAATATTGACCATTTCGATTTCTTTGTATGCTTTTTTGCTGGACAGGTGAAGCACTTTACCATTCCGTTTTTGTCTGCATGAATCGGACGAACTTTGAGAAAACAGCGTCTAGGTCTTTTGTGACGCGAGAACGGCTCCTTACTCGTTTCTTCTGAAAACTTTTGGCTGGCGCGATTCCCATAAATCGACGTGGCTTATTTACTGTGTTTATAAGGCACCTCTCTATGTAATTTAGTAACTCGTCTTTCTCTGAGGGGTAGTAGTCGCCTTTATCTACTTTCTCCCATGAAAGAACGATGCAATGTGATATGGTCGTAGTGTTTTCCTTTTACTTGTCTCTCGAAAAGAATTAAGGAACTTGGAGTCATGCTGGCAATGAATCGAACCATGCTATCTGTGATCTCCGTAGTGAATCAAGATACTCGGAAGTAGAAGTAGGGGATTTAGGAGTTTCTTGGAAAGAGGAGAGCTTGTAATGAGTGTGTCCTTTTACTATTTTTCTTTCGAGCAAGCCTTCTTCGGCCATTTCTTGGAGTCTTCGTACACAGGTGCGCGGCGTTTGAGTTGTGTACTCGACAACCAGACGTTGTATGTACCCTTGGAATCGACACAGAATGATTCTTTTTAGTATCTAAGCAGTCGTTCTCGTAGTGAGAATATTCTTCCCATATTAGTTCTCTTTTACTTTAGAGGGAGACTTAGAGGGTAGGTATTGTTTGCAACGTGGGCATGATAGTGGGACTTTCTTGCGTGGTTTCCATTCGTGTGAGCATTTAGGGCATTTAATCATAATGTTGTTCTGTGACGTTCGTGAATTTGCGCTTGAATTTTTGGGTCAAACATTCCTATAATGCGGAGCGCATCTTTAAAGATTTCATATTGCGCCCTTTGTGCTTCTTCTTTTTCCACTTCTGCTTTCAGAAACTTGTCTGTTAGGTACATTATCGAAGAGCTTTTGAGTTTCGATTCAGAGGGTTCACGTTGAAACAACTTATCAAGAAAACCCTTTGGCTCTTTCATATAACTCACATCAAGTGCTTCTTGAATTACTTGTTGTCCTGATATCCTCATGCCTTTATCTTATACTCTTCATCATCATAAGTCAAGCAATCTGAAGTGGACAACTCTATTTCCTATTTTCAATCCAGTCTTAATCATCAATGGGTTGGGATAAACTAGAATCTACTTTCGATATAATCCACCCCTTGTTCTCTGAAGAGGGGGAAGACTATTTGCTTTGACTTGTGTGGACTCATACTGTTGCGTTTTCTGCTTCTATCTACTTCATCACTCACTGCGGAGATCTGGTGGACATTGCTGATTGGTAGGGTCATACGGTGGGGTATGTTATTTCGGGAGTGTGTCCTATGAGAAGCGACAGACCGAAAAGGTGGCCGTACTAACATTACTGCGTGGCTGGATTAGTGCTTACACTTGTTACAGGAACCACTTACAAGTCAAAGGACAAAATAAAAACGACGCAAAAGCGCCGAAATTAAAGGTTAGATTCTCTGTGGGCGGCGTTTGATTGGGACACCAAGGCCGCCGTCCACGCAAAATCCAACTGAAGTTTCTTGGTGTCCATATCTATATCATACACTAGGTGAAGATTCAATGAGTAGAGGGGGGTGTGGATAACTTTCCTTGACATGATGATGATGAGGATATAAGATAGACGTATATGAATATAAGAGCAATCAAGTGTTCGGACGGATATTTACTTGAATGTGATGAAAGCATGCGCTTTGGTAATAAGAATGTCGCAAAGACATGGAAGCGCGAGTGGTGCAAAGTCAGTCAGATTGAAGGACAGCCTTATAAGGTGACAAAGCCCTATGAAAAGATTGTTTCTTATTCACTTAAGGAAGGTTTCACTTCTACAGAAGCAACGCCTGCAATTTGTACCCGTTGAGTTTTTCGGCTATGAGGAAAACGATGTTGGTTACAAGAATTCAGGAGTGCTGCGCGAAGGCTTTACGAACCGAATAGAGAAATAGTACCTGAAAATCCCGTACCCATTGATGTAGATTTTTCAATCATTGCGGAAGTTAAGGGTGAATTGATCGAATCTAAACTATCATTCCCCGTGTATGGAAAATGGTCTCATGAAGGTAAGAACTGGAGTATTACAAATCAGCAGGTGAAGGTAAGCCTAATCGATGAAATAACGGTTCCTGCAATTCTGCATCAAGAAGTGCCTTGCAAACTTTCTTTCGGGAATCCTAAAGATAATCCGTACTTATGTTAAGGATAATATAGACCCAAAGGTGGCGCAGATAACGAGTGATTATGACTTCTGCTTAACAGTAACGAAGAAAATCCCCTTGGATGTAAAAGAGGAATATATGTATGACGCCAACCTGAGGGTCACCCCCACCACGGTGCTGCCGGCCGTGTGGCATGCGGACGGGCACGTTGAGACGCCGCTGGTGATCAGCGCCCCTGATTTCGGCCAGATGCTCTTGCGTGTCGCGCCAGGCGGCGCCATTAAGGGCCGGCTGGAAGGCTTTCGGCGGCCTTTCCACATGGCAAATCTGATTCTGGAATTGCCACCGCTCAACGAGAACCACAAATACACGTTCAGCTTCACTCCCGTCACCCTCGCCGCTCCCGCGGGGCTGGGCGACAGTTCCATCTGGCAACTCGCGCGGCGCGGTTGGTTCAATGCCTTCCAACCGGCCTCCGCCTGGGGTGACCGGAGCACATCTTATAGCGCCGAGCCGGGCATTCTGGCTAACAACGTGGTCAGCGACCCGGTTAGCTTCTGCCTGTATACCTTCGCCGATCACATGCTGTGGACGCCCTGGCTCGCCGAAGGCATTTCGGCTGCGCAGCTTGTGCGCAACAGCATTGAGTACTGGCTGCTGAAGCGCACTAATTCGAGCGGCGAGATCGTGGGCTACGGGGATTACTACAATTTTCTGGATGCCAACCCGAGCCCGATCATCGCCGCATGGGACTATGTGGAAGCCAGCGGCGACCTTACCTGGCTGGAGCGCATGATCTGGCACCTGGAAAACGCGGCGAACTACTGTGCCTACCGCGACATGGATCGGGATGGCATGGTGGAGGCCACGCAGAGTGGCAATGCCAATACGTTTCTCCTGCCGGCGCGGTCCAGCAACTGGTTCGACGCCATGAATTACGGTCACAAGGACGGCTTCTCCAATGCCCTGATTTACCGTGCTTGGCGTTGCCTCGCGGACCTGGAAGCGAAGCTTCACCGCGAGGAGCGGCGGGCGCACTATACACAGTTGGCCGAACGGCTAAGAGCGGCCTATGTGGCCGCACTGTACAATCCCGCGACCGGGTGGTTTGCCAACTGGCGCAGTGCCGATGGTGCGCTGCACGATTACGCCTGCCCGGTGGTCAACGGTCTGGCTATCGAGTATGGCTTGGTCGGGCCGTCGCGGGGCCGGGAGATCCTGGGCAGGCTGTGGTCCAAGATCGAAAGTGTCGGGTTCACCCGTTTTGATTTGGGCATTCCTTCCACCTTGGTGCCGGTGCTTCGGTCGGACTACATGCCCGGAGGCTTCGGATGCCCCACACGCGAGGATGGCACCGACACCTTCCAGCACTACCAGAACGGCGGCATTACGGCGGGGCGGATGCAGCACTTTCTGGCGGCCTGCTATGTAACGGGCCTGGACGATCGCGCGGAGCGCGTGCTGAAGGCCATGCTGGGGCGCCAACAGGGCGGCGGCTTTCAGAACGGCGTGCGGGACGAATTGCCCGAGGGAATGGAATGGACCACCTGGAGCGGCGAGACCTGCGGCTACGAAGGGTATCTGTCCGACAATTACTATTTCCTCCTTTCCGTTCTGTTACGGGAACCGGCCTTCCGAAGGCGATTCTATAGGCCGCTGGCCGTATCCTGAGCTGCAGGACCAGAAGTCTCATCGATCAAGAAATGGGAATTCTGGGCGACGGCTCCCGCGCACTGCTGGCGCACAACGCCGACGGACTGGTGGCGTGGACGACGTTTCTGGCCATATAGGCCGAAACGCGCGCGTGCGTATCCCCTCGTGCAACGGAACAACGCGAGCCCGTCGAGTTCTGGTGGCACTGAGGTAGCGCAGTATCATGGCGTTCGTACCTTACGGATAAGATTCCAGTATGCGGATCGCTGCCGGCATCCTCTGTTTCTCTCTCTTTGCATTCGTCACATGGGCGCAGACGCGGGCGGTGACTGACCCTGGCACCATCACGACCCGGCAAGCGATTACACCCGCCGGTGTGCCCACGGTATTCGATGGGCGCGTGTACGGCGTGGCGTTCGGCGAAGATGCCTCGACAATCTGGGTGGCCAATGCGGAAAAGCTCTTCCAGCTCGACTGGCGACAGAACCGGTCGCTCGAAGCTATCATGCTGAACGGCTTGCCGGGACTACAGGGTATCCAGTTCGACAGCGTCGCAAAACGGCCACTGCTTTCCGCACAGCGGCGTGCAAGCACTGGTCCGGCGCATGTGGCGCTGATGGATCGAGGCGCGGTCGTGGCCGGAGATCTGGGGACGTACCAGGCGGGTGCGATTGCCATCGCACGAGAGCCGGATTCGCGGGGGCGTTGACTGGCCGTGGTGCCTTTGACCGCGAACAATCAGCTTGCCGTGATCGATCTGACAAAGCGGGAACTCGCGGGGAAGGCGGCGACGGGGATTGCGCCCTTCGGCGCCGTCGTTTCTCACGACGGCGCGATAGCCTTTGTGACAAACTGGGGCGGCCGCGTCGCGAAGCCCGGCGAGACGACGGCACAAACGGGGCACGCGCCGGACCAGGTGGTGGTGGACGCGCGCGGTGTGGCATCGACCGGAACCGTGACGCGCATCGATCTCGGAACCCTCGCCGCCACGAACACGATCGGCGTGGGACTGCATCCGACGGCCATCGTCTGGGACGAGCCGGGCGAACGTTTGTACGTGGCCAACGGCAACAGCGATTCTGTTTCGGTGATCGATACGCGGCGAATGGCCGTGGCGCAGACCTTCGCAATCGCACCGTTTGCAGTGAAGGCGGCGGGAATTGCACCGACGGCGCTGGCTCTCTCAAAAGACCGGGCGACGCTATACGCGGCGTGCGGCGGCATCAATGCGATTGCGGTGATGGACGCGCGCACGGGCGCGGTGCGGGGGCTGATTCCGACGGCGTGGTATCCGAACGGCCTCAGTATAAGCCCGGATGGGGCATGGATCGCGGTGTCGGCGCTGCTGGGCGTGGGCTCGGGATGGCAGGACTCGCCGGGCATGCGCTTCGCCCTCGCGAATCGCGGAGCGGTAGCGGTGCTGCCGGTGCCGGATGCGGCGCAGTTGGCGAGCTACACGGCGGCGGTTTCGCGGAATAACCGGATGAATCTGGCGGGCACGATTGAGAAAGTGCCGGCGGCGGGACCGGCGCGCAATGCGATCCCGGTTCCCGCGCGCGCAGGCGACCCTTCCACGATTGAGCACGTAGTTTTCATCATCAAGGAGAACCGGACATACGACCAGGTGTTCGGCGACATCGAAAAAGGCAATGGCGACAAATCGCTGGTGATGTTCGGCAGGGACGTGACGCCGAATCAGCACAAGCTGGCCGAAGAGTTCGTGCTCCTCGACAACTTTTACGCGACCGGCGGCAACAGCGCGGACGGGCACCAGTGGCTGACGCAGGCCAACGAGGTCGACTACTGCATGTGGCCCGGGTACGCGGGGCGCAGCTATCCGTATGACGGGACGGATCCGATCGCCTACTCAAAAAACGGATTTCTGTGGGACTACGCGCTGGGAAGCGGAAAGACGGTACGCGTTTATGGCGAATATGCCGGGACCGCGCCGGTCCCGGTGGGGGACCGGCAGAAGCTCTTGCAGCGCTGGCAGGCGGGCGACGACTTCGCGCACGATTGGGATACGAAAGCGCCGATCGCGCCGCTCAACAAAATCCTGGCGAAGAACTTCCCGGCCTGGAGCGCGAACATTCCGGACGTGGCGCGGGCACGGGTTTTTCTGGAGGACCTGAAGCGGATGGCAGCGGCGGGGTCGATGCCAAATCTGACGCTGCTGCAGTTGCCTTCCAATCACACCAACGGCACGACCGCCGGGAGTTCGACGCCGCGGGCGATGGTAGCGGATAACGATCTGGCGCTGGGGCAGGTGGTGGAGGCGCTGACGAAAAGCCGGTTCTGGCCGAAGATGGCGATCTTCGTCGTGGAAGACGACGCGCAGAATGGCGTGGATCATGTGGACGGTCACCGGACTGTGGCGCTGGCGATCAGCCCGTATGTGCGGCGCGGGTCGGTGGATTCGACGTTCTACTCGACGCAGAGCATGGTCAAGACGATCGAGCTGATGCTGGGGTTGCCGACGATGTCGATCTTCGATCTGATTGCGGAGGACATGCGGGCGAGCTTTCAGGGGACGGCGGATCCGACGCCGTACAGCGCGGTGATGCCGGAGGTTTCGCTGTTCGACGTGAATCCGCCGGTGAAGGCGCTGAAGGGCCCGGCGCGGGATGCGGCGATGGCGTCCGCGCACATGCGTTTCGATATTCCCGATGCGGCGCCGACGGAGAAGCTAAATCGGATTCTGTGGCACGCCGTGCGAGGCTGGGAGACGCCATATCCCGGGGCGACGCACGCGGTGTTTGCCCCGTTGACGCTGGATGTGGACGACGACGAGCGGGAGAAGAAGATGTGAGCAGGCCACGAAAACGCCTACCGCCTCAATCCCTAATCTCCGCAGAGCCTCAGGCAGCGGGTTGAAGCCAGGAACCGAATCATCGAAAGGGGTTCACGGGCTTCACTTCGCCTCGGCGCTGCACGCCACTACCTTGGCCGGTGGAGTCGTTCGGGATGGGGAAAATGAAAGGAACAGCTCCAAGAGAGGCGGTCGGACGTATAATCGACACCAGGCCAGGATGGCAGAACGAAAATGCTGGCTTAAATGTCACTTTCATGTTGCCCAGCGCAACGATGCAAAACACTGAAGGGTTCTGAAATGCAGACTATATCGAGGCGACAGCTTCTTGCCAGAAGCGCCATGGGTGCCACCGCAGCGGGGTACCTCTCCGGGGGGCGCGCTGCAACTTGGCGCGGATCCGCTTGGAATCCCCGTAGGGTGCCAGATTTTCCCGGTCAGAATACAGACTCGTAAAAGACTTCGATGGCACTCTCCGGGAGCTTTTCGCGGCGGGGTATCGGGTCATCGAGTTCTGTTCGCCGCCCGGCTTCGTGACGATGGACATGGCGCCCCTCTTGGGTATGAAGGCTTCGGAGATCCGGCAGAAGGTCGAAGCTGCGGGCCTGCGCACCGTGAGCTGCCACTACCAGTTCAAGGAGCTCAAGGAGAACGTAGACGAGAGAATCGCCTTTGCGAAGGAGCTCGGCCTGCATCACATGATTGTCGCGACCTACGGTGTCCCGAAGGACGGAAGCATGGATGACTGGAGACGGGCTGCCGAGGAGACGAACAGGCTCGGCGAAAAGACCCGGAAAGCCGGCATTCAGCTCGGTTTCCACAATCACGGCTTCGAATTCCAGCAAATCGGCGGGGCGCTGATTTTCGATGAATTGATGAAACGATGGGATCGGAAACTGGTCAAAAGCCAGTTTCAGGTTTCCGACGCGGTACGCCTGGGCTTTGACCCCGCTGCCATTCTCACGGAGTATCCCGGGCGCTTTCTCTCGCTGCATCTGCAGGACTGGTCGGCGACTACCAAGAGCGTGGTGCCTGTGGGACAGGGTTCGATCGACTGGAAGAAGGTCTTCACCGCCGCAAAGAAGGGCGGCATAAGGTACTATTTCGTCGAAATGAACATGGAGGCCCTCAAGGCCAGCTACCCCTACCTCCACGCGTTGAAGGTGTAGTGAGGGTTTGTTGACGAAACAGCCAAGGCTGGCCGTCTGCGACTTCGTCGGCCGTCACGTGGATCGCTTATAAGATCTTCCGGACCAGATCATCACAGCACTGGCTAGTGGGTATCCTGAGAAGGCCATCGATTACGTACAAATGGTAAACGCGGAACTTCGCATTTAGACCGTATCGATCTAGCCACCGATCAGCTTGTACACGGGCAAGCCGAGAGCCTTGCCGATCAGGTCCCAGAGCGCAAGATCGACTCCGCTGATGGCATTGATGACGACGCCGGCACGGCCGTAGTACATGCTCGAGCGCCACAGGATGTCCCAGATGCGCTCGACGTTGAACGGGTCTTCGCCGTGCAGCAATTTGGCGAAATGATCCTCGACCACTGGAAGCGCGACACTCAGCAACGTGCGTCGGCGTATCGCTATCGCGGCGGCGCGCAAGGCTGAGAGCGCCCATCGCCCGCAGATCCGAGAGGTGCGAAGGGTAGTTGGTCCGAATCCTACCTGAGGGCCAGTGAAGCAAATCCGCTACCGTGGCCCCTCGCGACACCGGCGCGTTCGTGGTGCAAACTGGTCGGTAGAAGATCATGGCTCACTCTTTCGGACAAACTGGACTCCGCGCCACCGGGCTGTTGGCGCATGGCGCGGCGGCCTGTGCCGCTCTGTTGGCGCTGGCGCCCTGGCAACTCCAGGCGGCCGTGTACCAGGTCGCGGTCAACGGCGCTGATACCAACGACGGCGTCGCCGCGCCGTGGAAGAGTCTTCAGAGGGGAGTGGATACCCTCCAGCCTGGCGATACGTTGCGGGTACTCCCCGGCGAGTATCGTCTGGGCGCCGCGGTCATTGTGAAGAACAAGCGGGCTGCGGCAGCCGCGCCGATCACGATCGAGGCTCGCGGCAAGGTCGTGCTGCGGGATGGAGCCAACAAGGTCGATCCCTGGCAGGGGGCGCTCGACGTGCGCGATTCCAGTTGGATCGTCATCCGCGGCTTCTCAATCGAGCAGTCCGGCTTCTTCGGTATCTACATCGACGGCGCGGATCATATCACGGTGGAGCGCTGCTCCACGAATGAAACGCTGGCGTCGGGCGTGGCCGCATGGAGGTCGGCCGACATCACCATTCGGGACAACGACATCCGGGCGGCCTGTAACAGCGGGGAGAACGCCAGGGGACGCGGCTGCCAGGAGCACATCTCGCTCGATCACGTCCAGCGATTTTTGGTGGAGGGCAACAAGGTTCACGATTCCCCGCAGTCCGGCAAGGCGCATTGGGGAGGCGGCGAGGGCATTGACGTGAAGAACGGCTCCTCCAACGGCATCGTACGCCAGAACGAGATCTGGAACTTGCCGCAAGTCGGGCTGTATGTGGATGCCTGGCGGGCGGACATCCACAACCTGGAAATCTACGGCAATCGGGTGCACCACTGTGCCAACGGCATCGCCCTGAACTCCGAGCAGACGGGCAACCTGTTCGACATCCGCGTGCATGACAACCTCAGCTATGCGAACGGAGAAACAGGACTGGCGGTTTGGCGCTTCAAGAACACCACGCTCGCGGATGTCCAGCTCTATAACAACACGGTGGTCGGCAACGGTCTCGCCGCCAACAAACCATACTTCCTGCCCGCGCGGGAGAAGATCGACACGGGCATTGGCATCCACATCGAGAATCCGAAGACCACCGCGCTGGTGATCCGCGACAACATCAGCTACGGCAACGTGACGGCGCAGTTGCTTCTCGCGGCCGGCCTCGTCGATGCAGTGGTCGAGAACAATCTGATCGGTCCGTCGCTGGGAAGCGGAGTCGCCGGAGACCGCCCGGTGACCGCCGACCCCATGTTCGTCGATGCCGCAAAATCGGATTTCCGCCTGAGGCCCGGCAGTCCGGCCATCGATGCGGGAAAGGGCGGCCCGAACCTGGGGAAGACCGATTGCTGGGGCAATCCGCGTGTGGCCGGAAAGGGCGTCGATATTGGGGCCTACGAAGCGCCCGCGGATAGATCCAGGCGCTGAGGCAACACGATGCGCATGCTAGAGGTTGCCGAGCGCTGCGGCGTGTCGGAAAGGGCCGTACCGCGTCTTCGTCTTCGCTACGGACGGTCACGGCAACGGCGCCACGGCCAAGATCCATTTCTTTGTGCGGCGCTGAAGTACAAGCCGATTCGAAACTGCGATGGTGGGCCCCGACCCGGGGCGATACCTTGTCGAGGAGCAAAGACATGACTCGATGGCTCTTGAAATGGACACCGGTCGGGGTAGCGGCGCTCACCATGACGCTGGTTTCCGCCGGTCAGACGACGCCCGCGGCAGACGCGCCGGTCAACCTCTTCGACCACTACGTGTCGTTACTGCTGCCGGCCCCGCTGGAAGCGTCCTTCGGCGCGCACATGCAGCGCACGGTCGCGCTCCTGGCCCACAGCACTGCGGAGCGGCGATGCCCTGTGACGATTCTGATCTACGGCCAGTCCATCACGGCGGCGCTGCGTGGCGGACGCATGGAGGAGGCGCTCAAAGCGAAGTTTCCGAATGCCGAGATCACATTCCTAAACCGGTCGATCTCGGGTTTCTCTGCCGGCCAACTGGTGCGTTCAATTCTCAATGATGTCTATCCGCTCGATCCCGACCTGGTGATCCTACACGACATGGGGGTGACCACGCCCGAGTATGAGCGCATGGTGCAGGGGATGCGGCGGTACACCACCTCGGAGATCATGTTGATCACCGATCCCTTCCGCTCCGATGAAGACGTAAATGCTCCGCTGGATGCCGCGCACGGTTCAGTCGCGGTCCGGCGCCTGGCGCAGCAGTACGGATGCGAACTCGCGGACTTGCACGAGGATCTGCGCGCTTATCTCAATGCCAACCATCTCGCGCCCAAAGACATCCTGCAGGACAGCGTCCACCCCAACGCTCGCGGCCTGGAGTTGATGCAGGGGATCCTGCTGCGCCACTTTCGGATCAACCCATTGGGACCAAACGACTGGCTCACATCCGTGCGCACCTACGAAGCCAAGCGGCTGCCCGACGAAGGCTCCGCCGATGGCGTCATGTTCACCGGAAAACCGTGGCGATTCACCGGCCGCTCGGCTGTCGGCGAGAGCCCGGCGAGCGCTTTGAAACTGGTCTTCACGGGCAACCGTGTCGACTGCGTGCTAGGTCTGGTCGACGGCTTGAAGCCAGGCACGGCCTCGGTGTTGATTGACGGCCAGGCGCCTTCGAGGATGAACGAGTTGTGGTCTTTCACGACCTCTTCACCCGCCTTCGGCGCTGACTGGCAGCCCGCGCTGCGTCGCGTGACGCACCGCACGCCGCTCATCTCCGAGCAGTGGAAGATCGTCTTCTCGAAGCTCAACGCCGACGCGTCGCATTTCACATTCGAGGTCTACGGATCCAAGACCGGCTTCGACGGCCGGGGCGAATTCGATGCTGCGAAGTACAAGTATGGCGAGTGGGGCGATCTCCTGGACTACACCGGACCTGAGCCCTACCCGGATGTCTTCGTCTCCAATTCCGGGCGGGTCGTGATTGATCATCGCGATTTCAAAATCACTTGGGCTCAGAGCTACTCGAAAAAGAAATGTCCGGAGGGCTTTGAAGCAACGTGGGAGGCGGTGCAGTTGTTTACGGAGAGGCTCGCGGCGCCGGCGGACTCAGACAGCTCCAGAGTTCATCTCGTGGCACTCGCCAAGGGTCTTGCAAGCGGACGGCACACCGTGGAGATCATTCCAAACGGCGACGGTGCGATTGCCGTGGAGGGCCTGGTCGTCCATGAGCCCGCATTGAAGTGATGCGCCCGGCGGGCGTCTGGCCGTGCCGGCTACTCAAGGCCTTCCCCCCATCTCTCGCCTCAATGACTCTGGAACGGAGAGGTGGGCGGAAGCCACGTCGCCCCGGGGACTCAATCGTCACGCGCCACCAGCCCGCACTCGTGGTTCATGCTCAAGTTCAGTTGATATCTGCACGGGTGGCCAACCGCGTCCCAAACCTCATACATGTCCCGCAATTCGTAAGCCTCCCCGAGCCAGTCGCTCGCCTTCTCCCTGTTCTTGTGGATTTCGTCACTCTGCCGACGGTATCGCGGAACATGCCTGTCCGGTTGAGCACCTTTCTAATCGACGCAAGCACTCACTAATCAACCAGTCAAAGTCGTTCCGACCCGTAATCGATTTCAATGCCGGCGGCGCGATTGCGGACCATCCAACGGCCCGGCGACGGCGGCTGGAAATTGACAAACCCGCTACTAGTAGCGGCCCTCGTCTGCAAGTTATTGATTATAAACAGCCAATTAGAGCACCCCCGCTACACCGTAGCGGCTTGTCCGCGGCCGGACCCGGAATTGCCCATACAGGCCAGCGCGTCCGAGCCTCAACCGGACAGGCATGATTGCGGAACGTCTTCGAGCCCTAACAGTCTGAATTGATTTGCAAACGCCAGCACGTTTTCTGTAAGCGTCCGAGTATGGCCGTTTTGACATCTGGTCGGGGATGAGCGTGAGTTGTCGATTGGGCGACTTGGCCGTCAAGGGAGCCTAACCCGAATATTTCACCGGCTCACTGTACAAAAGCCGCCTTCTCTGGCATAAACATTTCAGCCACGAAGTGCTTCTGCACAGAAAGCGGCGGCTCTTGCTATGACCCAGTGTACCCAGGACAGCTTCGAATTTGAAGCCCATTTTTCGCGCCGGGTGGTGGCGGGTTTCGACGGCGGCACGATCACTTCCGACGCCGGGGCGCTACTGCTGCGGCAGGTTGACCGGCGCATCGGCCTGCTGCCACGCCTGGCGCGCTGCTTCAGCGACTTCCGGAATCCGGTTTACATCTCCCACGAAGTGGGTGAAATGGTCTCGCAGCGCGTCTATGCGCTGGCCTTGGGTTACGAAGATCTCAACGACCACGACCAACTGCGTGACGACCCGCTGATGGGTCTGCTGGCGGGTAAACGCAAGCCCGGCGCGGCGTTGGCCAGCAAGAGCACGCTGTGCCGCCTGGAACGCACGCCTGAGGCCGGCGCCGCCTCCGACCGCTACAAGAAGATCCGCTACGATGCCGCCGCCATCGACCGGCTGCTGGTCGAGATGTTTGTGGAGTCGCACCCGCAAGCCCCGGCCCGGATCGTCGTCGATCTGGACGCCACCGATACGCCGTTGCACGGCCAGCAGGAGGGACGTTTCTTCCACGGCTACTACGACCACTACTGCTACCTGCCGCTGTACATCTTCGCGGGCGACCAGATTGTCGGCGTGCGGCTGCGAGAGGCCAATCAGGACGCCAGCGCGGGCAGCGTCGAAGAGATCCAGCGCATCGTCGCGCAGATCCGCGCCCGCTGGCCCCAGACTCAGATCATCCTGCGCGCCGACTCGGGTTCTGCCGCGAAGAACTGATGAGGTGGTGTGAGGACAACCATGTCGACTACGTCTTCGGACTGGCGCGCAACCAGCGCCTGCGGCGGCGGATCGACAAGGCCATGCGCCAGGCCGCGGGCGAGGCCCAACGCACGGGAAAGGCGGCGCGGGTGCTCACCGAGTTTCGCTACCGCACGCGCAAGAGTTTGTCGCGCGCCCGGCGCGTCATCGCCAAGGCCGAGCAGATCGCGGGCAAGCAGAACCCGCGCTATGTCGTGACTTCGCTGCCGGTCGAGCAGTGGCAACCGCGCCCACTCTACGAGGATCTGTACTGCGCCCGCGGCGAGATGGAGAACCGCATCAAAGAGCAGCTCAGCCTGTTTGCCGACCGCATGAGTGCCGAGACGATGCGCGCCAATCAGCTCCGGCTGTATCTGTCGGCGGCGGCCTACGTGCTCGTGGAGGCGCTGCGGCGGCTGGCGCTAACAGGCACGGCGCTGGCCGAGGCCCAGGTCCACACGATTCGGCTGCGACTGCTCAAGATCGGCGCGCGGATTCGTTTCAGCGCGCGGCGCGTGCTGGTGTCGATGAGCAGGGCTACCCCTGGAAGCAGGTGTTTGGGCAGGTGTGGGCGGCGCTGCGTTGCTGAGCCAAAATCGCGACACGGCAAACAAACGATTTCCCGATTTCGCACTTTTCAGGTCAGTCGAACTGCGTCCGAATTGCGTTTTGTGAGGGCGATCGGACGCCACAAGGCCCCCTCGATCACCACATCCCGGCTCGCTGCCCGCCCGAATGCCGCCGCAGCGCCCTCCAAACCTCACGCAAACGCCGGCGGCGACGAAATCACAGCGCCTGTGAAAACATCC
>CAWDBW010000074.1:0-6206 GCA_963800405.1 uncultured Acidobacteriota bacterium | reverse complement strand
AAGCACGCGGCGCGTGACGGCACGCCGCTTACCTACGCTGGAGTTCCCCTTCCCGAGCGCGTGGCCGATTATCCTGAGCTTCGTTAAATGGGGTCCAAACACCGGCTTTTGCCTTGCATCCACAGGCGCGGCCCGTCTTGCATCCGTTGCAGACGAGCGGCAACCTTGCCAGCGGGGGCTAAGAAGTCACAGCCGAGTTTTCTTCACCCGTTCGGACAGGACAGAACCCCTTTACCCAAGTTCATGGCAGACACTCCCTACCCGGCGACGTACGGGCGTTTATTCCAACGTACAAATCGTGAATGTACCAACAGTGGTCCTCGTTCCGATACACAAGTGCACCGCGTGCCTCACCTGTGAACGCACCTTGGTCACGACTGTTTTTGTCCACAAAACCGTATTTGTCCGAAAAGCCTTCGAGCCTGACTGTGTACTGAGCCTCTTCACGATCAAAGCCACCGTTGTACCGCTTGACCGCGATAACGGTCGCTGTTCCCTTAGCACTGAAATTGTTGCGAGTGAATTCGTTAAACCCACGCTGCACCTTGGCGATGGAAGGCAACTCGTGGTCCTTTCTCACGGCGGGGGCGGTTGTTGTTGCACCGACAGCAGCATTGCAATTAACAACCCACATATAACTTAAACTTATCGTTTTTAGCACCCACCGGCCGTCATTGTAGTGCGCAAACTCAACAACTCATCGTTAAGTTGCCGACGGCCCTGTCGTGGGTCTCAAAGTTCGTGAATTGCACGTCTGCAATGGCACCGTTTGCGGTGTCCTGGACTCCCAGTACACGAGGGGAGCCATTATTGGCGATGCATTGTTTTATGGCAGCTAGAGCCCTGGAGTCCGTCATTTTATCAGCGCCCGATGCCGTCAGAAGGACGATCGACAACAGCGCAAGACTGGCAGCAGTGTTACGCATGAGCTTTGCTCCTTGTAATTGCAAAGCATATCACGAGGTGCGTCGACGCGGCGTGGTCCGACCCGCCGAAGACGGAAGGCCGTTGAACCGAGTGTCCGGCCTCGAAAAGGGCCGTTTGTGGGAAGCACCTTGCGTCTTCTGGAAACCTCGTTCTGTCAACATCTCGTTCGGGCATCCCGCACACCGTTTTTGGGACGGAACCACCGTCATGCGGCCTTGGCCGGTGCCAGCGGTGGCCGCAATGGACGGGGGCCGATACACTCCACGCGTGGAACGCACGCTTTCACACGCTGGCCCACCATAGGAGCGCTGAAATACTCATCCAGGGGAACAGGGGGAAGGGCTCAAGTTCCGCGAATGCACGGCCAAGTCTCTCCTGGACACGATAGACGGCGTGCCAGAAGGTCCCACGATCCAAGCCCAGCCTTCGGCAACAAAGCGGCTTGTCTGCCCCAAGCAGGAAATGGAACCTGAACACCGCAAGCTCGGTGGGATCGGTCAGCGTGCGCTTCGCAGTTAGGACAGAAATCCGCCATGTATTCCTCGTTCTTGTTGTTAGTGGCAGTGAGCGGAGGGGCCATTGTGGCAGCGCCACCAGGGGCCACGCTGCCAGAGGTCGGTGGCTGTGAAAGTCGCCCGCAGCGCCGGGTTGATTCAGCAATCCGTTCAGGCGAGCACGCCGACCGGCGGCGCTCGACGAACCACAGTGGGGAGAGAGCCTCGCTCTGACGAACAGACGAACCGCCCCTGCCTCGCTGAGAAAGAGAAAGCGGAACCGGTCAGACTCACGGGTTGGCTTACGATGGAGTTTTCGCGCTGAACCGGATGCCTGCGGTCGCCCGGGAGAGGATGGCCGTCCTCTCCAGGGCAGTGGCTTCTGGGAGCTATCACTCCCATGGGCCCTCCCGAGAATCCTACACGCCACTCTGGAAATCAAGAGCGCGCCTGCCCGAGGCGACCGGCCCGGCTGCCGCGAACGCGGCGATGTCTGCTGAAAGGATGTGAACGGCGCTTCCGCCCAGGGCAGGCGCGCGAGCGCTATTGCAGCCAAGAGTGCCGGCGAGCCGCGCGGAAATGGTCATGCTGGAAAGCACGGCAGAGTTATCGGGCGACGGCGGCGGGCAAACAGAAGCGCAACGGGCAAAGCCGGCGTTATCGCGAGCGCGTCAGAAACCGGCAACAACGCAGCGCCGCCACAAGCAGATCCCGAAGCGAGGGTCATCACTCAAGATTTTTTTCGATCACTGTTGTGACCGCCCCGGCTGCTACCAAGGATTCGCGCAGCAACGCCGGTCACCACGCCAACGATTCTGTTCGCGCGCGTGCCGGCGGGCCATGGAACGCGTGTGGCAGCGCGAACGGCGTTGGCGCCAGGCTCCGCGGCGCAGGTGGCGGATTTAGAGCCGCCGCCCATGGCAGATAATCCTGACATATTGATCGGAAGCGCGCGCCCGGCTTACATTCGACCTCGAGCGAAAGGAAGCGAGCACACGTGCTGCGCTGGGCCAACGAAAATCTGCTGGATCTAAAGACCAGCGAAATCGGCGAACACTACGGGCGCTATCGTCTGCATGTGCCGGAAGCCGAGCGCGCCATGGCGAAATCGCTCGAACGCTACGGACAGTTATCGCCGGTGGTCGTGTGCCGCCGCCAGGACCGTTATGAACTGATCGACGGATTCAAACGACTCGGAGCGGCTCGACGCCTGACCCAGATCGAACGTCTTTCGGCCCGGCTCATGGAAGCCGATGAGCGGACGGTTAAAGCCGCCATTTACGGACTCAACCGCGCCGGCGGGCGCACGCGCGAACTCGAAGAAGCGTGGATCATCCATGCTCTGGTGCGCGAGGACGGCATGAGCCAGGTGGAAGTGGCGGAACTGCTGGGGCGGCACAAGAGCTGGGTCTGCCGGCGCCTGGCTCTCATCGAGCGGCTCGGCCCGAAAGCCCGCGATGATCTGCGTGTGGGACTGTTGTCGCCGACTGCGGCGCGGCAGATCGTGCGGTTGCCGCAGGGCAACCAGGCTGAGGTGCTCGACGCCGTGCGGCGCGAGGCGCTCTCGGGGGCGGAACTGACCGGCATCGTCGATCTGTGGCTGGGCTGTGCTGAGCGCAGCCAGCAGCAATACATCCTGGCGCATCCGCGCGAAGCCCTCTCGCAAGCCAAGGGAGTGAGCCAGCCGGGGCGCGATCCGCGGTTGAGCGAAGCTGGGAATCAGGTCTGGAAGCGGGTAGGGCTTCTCCTCGATGTGCTGGGCCGCATGGAAGTGTGGCTGGCGCACCACGGCCGGGCAGGGCTGACCGCGGAAGATCGCGTGATCCTGGCGCCGCGCTTCGAAAACTGTCGCGCGATGCCGGGTCGGTGGCGTCGCTGAGCCGCGACCTGGTCAGCGAATTCAAGGCCGTATGAACGAAACCACCCGCAACGAGATCGTCCGTCTGCATTATTCCGGCGCTTCGCAGCGCACGATTGCGCGCCTGCTGGGGATCGATCGAAAATGCGTGTACCGTGTGCTGAAGCTGCACCGGAGCAATCGGGCAGGCGAAGCCGAGCCCGAGCGTGCACGCCGGCCGAGTCTGCTGGATCCGTATACCGATCAGATCGCGCAGCTTCTGGAGCGGTACCCGAATCTGACCGCGGTGCGGCTGCATGAAGAACTGCGGAGGCTGGGTTTCGAAGGCAGCTACGGCATCGTGAAGGAACATCTGCGCACGGTTCGGCCGCGGGCGCCAAAACTTCCGGTACAGCGGTTCGAGACCGGCCCCGGGGTCCAGAGCCAAATGGATTATTCGCCCGTACGAAATTCCATTCACGGCCGAAGGCCGCAGGCGGGTACATGCCTTCAGCTATCTTCTGAGTTACTCGCGCCGGCAATATGTGCGGTTTGTGGAAAAGCAAGACTTCACGACCACGATCCGGGAACATGTTCGGGCATTCGAATATCTTGAGGGTTTGGCCGCCACCTGCCTGTACGACAACATGAAAGTCGTAGTGACGAGTTACGACGGAGACCAGCCCATCTATAACACGCGTTTTCTCTCCTTCGCCACGCATTACGGCTTTCAGCCTTGGGCTTGCAGACCACATCGTCCCCAAACGAAGGGGAAAATCGAAAGACCATTTGCGTACCTCGAGACGAACCTGCTCAATGGGCGAACATTCACGTCCCTGGAGCATCTCAACGAAGTCACCATGCGCTGGCTCGCCGAGACCGCCGATGTACGCATTCACCGTGAGACCAAACACCGGCCGATCGACTCATATGAAGAAGAGAAACCGTACCTGCTCGGCCTGCCCGCGCGCCCTTACGACACCGCCCGCGTGTTGTACCGCACGGTGAACCCGGAAGGCTTTGTGCCGTATCTGCAGAACTTCTATTCCGTGCCCTGGCAGCGCATTGGAGAACTGCTGCCGGTACGGGTTACGGAAAATGAAGTCATCGTCTTCGGCCCGGACGTGAAGGAGATCGCGCGCCATGAGCTGTATCCTTCCGGCGTGACAGGACAGAAGCACAGCCTTCCTCAACATGCTCCGGGGCGCGATCATCAGCAAAAGCGCGAGTTGTTGAGGCAGCGCTTTACCGAGTTCGGATCCGATGGGGTGGTGTTCTTCGATGGACTACTGCGCAGTAAGCGCAACGGCAAGGACGAAGCCGGGCGGGTTCTGGGACTACTGACGATCTATCACCGCGAGGATCTGACGCAGGCGCTGGAACGGGCAGCCCGCTATCGTGCATTTTCGTATTCGGCGGTGGAACGAATCCTGGCCGCACAGGCCAAGCCGCGTTCGGCAATGGAAGCACTGGTGATCGAAGCGCGGGAACAACTCCACCAGATTCTGCGCCAGGCTCGTCTGGCCCCGCGCTCCACGGCTGAATATCAGCCGCTGCTGGATGAAATGGCGAAGGACGATGAAAACGACGAAGGCGAAGATAACGGACCAGACGAGCCAGTTGCGTGACCGCTGTCTCAGTCACTTCGCGACACTGCGAATTCCGGTCCAACCCGCGATGCTGGATGAATTCCTGGAGCGCGCCGAGAAAGAGAACTTTTCGCACCTGGCCTTTCTCGACCGCTTGCTGGGCGCCGAGGCCGACGCACGGCGCGAGCGGGCCGTGGCGCGACGCATTCGGGAGGCCCGTTTTGCCGAGGAGAAGACACTCGAGGGTTTTGACTGGAACTTCAATCCCAAAGCGTTTGACAGGGTGCGGATGGAAGAACTGGCTACCGGCGACTTCATTCGCCGCCGGACCAACCTGGTCATGGTCGGCTGGAGTGGCATTGGCAAGAGTCACATCATTCAGGCACTGGGGCAGAAAGCGTGCGTGCATGGCTATCGCGTGCTGTACCGGACCTCGGCGGAGTTACTCGCAGATCTCACCGCGTCGCTGGCCGACAAGACTCTTCCCGCGCGACTGCGTCGCTATGCCAGCCCGGACTTGTTGATTATCGATGAGTTCGGGTTCGACAAGATCGAGCGCGCTGAATGTCCGGAGGCCGCCCACCTGCTCTACAAGATCATCGCTGCACGCAATCAGAAACGTTCCACGGCGCTGGTCACCAATGTCGATTTCGAAAAATGGGGAGAGTATCTGTCGGATGGTCCCTTGGCCATGGCTTTCCTTGATCGTCTGGTCGAGGGCGCCATCATCCTGAAGGTCAAAGGCAAGTCCTACCGCGCTGACCGAGCGAACACTTCGGAAAACCCTCCCGCCTAACCAGGCGCAACGGCCACATTCGTCCCAGCCGCACCCGGATCTAGCCATTGCGTAACCGAGTTGGTGGTCCTTTCCTGCCTGCCAGAATGGCCCCTGTTTTCGCTGCCACCGACACCCCGCTTCATTGCGGAGCATAGTATCCTGTCCGATCCAGAGGCTGAATCGCCGGATCAATTCGTCCGTGACGGCGTCTCGGTCCAGATCAGCCCCCCATTTCGGATTCATCCGAACCACGATATCGATTTTCTCCGCAATCAGCGCTGGAGTAATTATGGAGCGATCTTCCTCATCAAGGAGAAGCTCCTGAACGAACTTAACTACCTTCTGTTGCGTGTCAGCTGAAGGATTCACTGTGCCTCACAATTCAGTCGCGGGTCCGTCGGGCAACGCCATCACAAGATCGGGATGATTGTGGAACGGCTCGGTACGAAGCAACTGCTCGCGCGCCAGTGTGGGCGAGAGACCCTTCCTACCGACCAGGTTCCTGTACATCACTTGAAGAACCTCAACGACCTCAGATGGCGCCGCCCCGGAAAAACCAGTTCTCGGGGTAGCAATACATC
>CAWDBW010000073.1:0-103671 GCA_963800405.1 uncultured Acidobacteriota bacterium | reverse complement strand
CTTCGGTTGCTCTTGGGCAACAGTGCTCAAAGCTGTCAGCAGAAGAAGAATTGCTCCCCTCAGTACGCGACATTTATGAGTAAGGTTGAACATGGATGCTCCTCATCGAAAACTCAACCCGCGACTCGCGTTCCAGGGCGAAACTCCCGCTTTTAGTTTGTCTGGCTCGGAGCGGTTTCCGCGGCATGATCGTGACGCGAGATGGTGGCATTGGTGATGATCGGCCGGGCCCAGAACCCGGCGCTTAGAACGCATCCGAAGGTCACGTACAGAAAAGCAACACCGGCGCGGAGACCGGCGACATCTCCGATGCGGCCGATGATCACCGGCACAACCGCTCCGCCCATGATTCCCGTGCTCAAGATTCCGGAAAAAGGCCCGTGATGCTCTGAAACCGAATTCAATCCTAGTGAAACCAGCACCGGCCACATGATCGAAGCGAATAAACCAATCGCGGGAAACGCAATCAGAGAGACCCGCGCGGGACCGAACAGAGCAGCCGTCAGACAAAGCAACGCACCAACGCAGAAACTAATCAGCACTTTGCGGCTGTCGAATAGCTTGAGCAGTCCCATACCAATGAAGCAGCCAGCCGTGAGCATTCCCCAGAACCAGGAGACAGCGGTAGCGCCGGTGGTGTGCGGGTCGTAGCCGTGATACTGCGCGAGAAACTTCGACATCCAGTCGGCCGCTCCCTGCTCGCATCCCACGTAGGCAAAAACGCACAGAAAAAACGCCCACACCATCGGCTTGCCTAGAAGGCTCCCGTACATTTGCAGCGAGCCGGCGCCTTCGTCGCTGGTGCGTTCGACGCGGGGAAAGCGCAAGAACCCGAGCACGACAATCATCAACAAAGTAAACACAGCAAAGATCCAGTACATCGAGGCCCAGGGCAGCGCCGGCGGAGTGAGCCTGCCGAGAGTCTCAAGCAGCAGATTGCCCCGGGCAGAGGGCCGGCCCAGGTTCTCGACGAGATAGGAATAGATTCGCGGGCTGGCAAAGGAAGCAGTACCGAAGATCAACTGAGCGAAGGCAGAATTGAAGGCAAAATGTTCCTCGCCGCCCGCCACTCGCAACAGCGGATTGATGGCAACCTGAAGTGTCGCCATCCCGGCGCCCATCATAAACAACGATCCGACGGCAACCTGGTAAGTAGGAAAAAGTGCGAAACTCAGCGATCCGATCGTGCCGGCCAGAAAGGCGGCGATCATCACTGGCTTCTCGGTGAAACGTTCGACCCAGAATCCCGCTGGAATTGAAATCACGCCGTAGGCAATGAAAAACGAGAAAGGCAGGAGCGCCGCAGCGGTGAGGCTTCACGCCGAAGCTGTTGATGATGTCGGGGACGATCGGGCCAAGAATATTGGTCAACAGTGACATCACGAAAAACGTCAGGAAGACCAAGGCGACCATGTAGCGATTTCGGGCCATAGTGAGGAATCCTTTTTCTCGCGCTTACTCGGTGGTTGTAATTTTGCTCGCCAGTTCAAAACGGCCCGGCTCGCGTCCGGCCTGCAGCGCAAGCGCCAGTGTGATCATCTGCACCGGCAGGATTTCCAGAATCTGGCGAACACTCGGACCGTGTTCGGCGATACGGAAGCAAGGCAGGGATGCATCTTTGTCGACGATTTCGGCGCGCCCTTTCTGCTGGCGAATGTCGTGCAACAAACGCTGGTTTAAGTCTCGAGTCTTGGCGTCGCCGGCGAAGACGAGCACGAAGATTTCGCTGCCCAGCATTTCAAACGGCCCATGACGGAAAGCGGCGCTGCTCATGCCCTCCGCATGAAAGTGATCGGACTCCTTCACGATCAGCGCGCCGGTTCCGACGGAGGCCAATGACGCTCCGCGCCCGACCAGAAACAAGTGGCGAATGTTGTTGAGGACCTGAGTCAAACTGCGGAGGTGGTCCTTCCAATCGGCGAGGTAGGCGGCGGCGGCGGGAGCGGCATGCTTCAACTCCTGGCGGGTTCGCCGCAAGTCGCGTTCGCAGAGCACATCTCCCAGCCATTTCAAGGCCATGAGTGCGCTCACATAGGTCTTGCAGGAAACCGAGAACTCGCTGCCCGCCCGGGTGAGCACGGCGGCATCCGCGTGCCTGGCCAGCGCGCTGTCGGGTGTGTTCGTCACCGCGATCACGGTGCAGGATTTGTTGTTGGTTTGCGCCAGCCGGACCATCTCTGCGCTTTGCCCGGACTGCGATGCGGCAATGATCAAGGTCTTGGGATCAAAGAAGCGATTCTTGTAGTGCACCAGTTCAGAAGTTTCCACCATGAGGGCCGTAAATCCGTGGTGGATGAGTTCCAGGTTCAACGGATGAAGGGCGTGAAATGACGAGCCCATGCCGGTGAGCACAACCCTCTGGAACTTACCTTTGTTCAGGCGGGCTGCAATCGTCTGCAGCGGCTTTGAGGATTTCAGGCCGGCCAGAGTATTCTCCAGGGCCTGGGGCTGATGAAGAAGGTCCCGAAGATATTCGCCTTCGATGATTGCGAGATCGTCAGCCACGGTGTGCTCCTTCTTGCGCGAACCGGTGATACCACACTCGCGCCGCACCGATCAGATTTGCATCCTCGCCCAAGGAGGCCAGAGTCAAGTCTGTCTTCTCATACGGAACGAAACGGCAGCAGCGAACGATGGTTCTGCGAATCTCCTCCAAGAAAAGAGCGGCACTCTTCATCACGCTGCCCCCAAGCACAATAGCATCGGGCGTGAACATGGTTACCAGATTGGCCAAGCCCAAGCCCAAGTAGTGCCCCTCGCGGTCGACCGCTCGGCGCGCTAATTCATCTCCCGCTACCGCCAGTTCACAAATCCGCTTGGCCGTTAGGTTGTTGCGGTGCGGGTAGTCCTTCGGCATGTTGGCCTCAACCCACCAGACCATGGCTGGACCAGCGGCCATGGATTCCCAACATCCCCGGAAGCCGCATACGCAGGGCGGACCGGAAGGATCAATCAGATGATGGCCGATCTCCGGATGAGACTGATCGACCCCGCGATAAAGCTGACCATCGATAATCAGTCCGGTTCCGATCCCGGTTCCGATCGTCACATAAATCAGTCTGGTCTTATTCTGCCCGGCGCCCCAGCCAAATTCTCCCAGCGCTGCCGCGTCGGCATCGTTTTCTATCGCCACTTTCACATCGAAGGCCTCGCCGAGATCGTTCACCGGATTCCTCCCCTTCCAATGGGGAAAGAAAGTGACCTCGCCGAACTCGCCGGTCAACGGATAGACGGGCCCGGTAGAACCGATTCCGATACCCGAAATTTTCGTGTTGGCTTTCTGCGCGACGGCGCGCAGCATCTCAACGATGCGCGGCAAGGCGTCCGAATAACCGCGATCGGCGTCCGTCAGGCCTTCCACCCGCGCCCGGACTTTGCCATCGTCGTCAATCATGCCAACCGCGATCTTGGTCCCGCCAATATCCACGGCGGCGATCATTCTTCAGTCCCCCGCTTAATCCCCACGGACGCACTTTGCATTGGCATCATTGTTTCCACTCCACAATTGCTCCCTCGTAAGGTCCGAGATCCATTTTCCAGCTCGATCCTTCCATGCTGATGGGCTTAGGTCCCTCCGGCAAGATCCTGGCGATCGCGTGCACGGGTAAAGTCGTCAGGAGTTTTATATTCTGGACTTGGTCGCTGTGATTGACCACGACCACGTAGCCACGACCATCTCCGTTCAGCGTGGATACTTCAACCATGGGCCGATCCGCACGGAAGGCAGGCTTCAGGCCGGCCCAGTCGCGAAAGGCCTCGTAGATCCGGTGCGTGTCCTCCGGTCTATCAAAAACAGCCGGCACATTCGCCAGGTAGTGCTCGAGCGGATAGGCGCTCAGCAAGGTCTTGCCAGCGCCCAGCGTGTCGGCCACGAGAGCGGGATGTCCATCTTGGTCGACCGCGATCACTTTGCCATTGGTTACTTCGAGAAGGGCGCCCCAGGACTCAATGCTGGCGGAGGGAACCGTGTAGTGGAGTGTGTCGCCCGGTTTGAAATCGCCAAAGGACGTGACAAATTTCAGTGTGACTTCCGAGCTTACGGCGCGATCGGCCATCCGCGCTCCGAATAGAGACGACATCTCGGGGACTGCGCCATCGGAAGCAACCGATGCGTAGAGCAACCCTCCGTTCTCGACGTACTTTTTCACTTTCTCGTAGAAGTCCGAATGCACGTGCGCCAGGAAGATATCGCCAGTGCTCGTAATCGGAGAAGGCATGAAGAGCATAGGCCGTTTGGCCCAGTCCGCGTATTCGCGCGGAAAGTCAGCTTTCAGTCCGGCGCGCCGCGCGAGGATAAAAGTTGTAAGCGCGGAACTCATCAGCCAGCGATTGCCTGCGCTCGCATCCGGCTGCGGGCGCCCGGGGACGGCATCAGCGTCGTTAATCGATGTGTACGGAATCATTTCCGGACCGGTTAATCCGAAATGTGAAAAATCTCCATGCGGCTTCGCCCATTCATCCGGAATCACGATGCCGATGTCCGCCGGAGCTGGCGCGATACCTGTCAGGTCAAGTTGGCCCACTACCTGCGAGATCTTCTTGAACTCCCTGGCCAGTGGCTTGTCTTGACGGTCCACGTGGTCATTCCCCAGCCAGTTTCCTGCGGGGTACGAAGATAAGGCACTTTGTGAAACTGTTCGGGAGAGGCATCGGTATAGCACCAGAGATCGACGCCCATGCTGCCCGCGCCCACACCCGAATAGATCTGGGCACGATCGTAGGCGGCGACGCGCTCGGGGGAGAATTGCGCCGTCGACCCGCCCATCTCGTGAATCATGACGGGATGTCCCGCGCCTCGGGAAAGAGTGATCTCAAAGGCGGCCCCATAGGTTCCGCGCGCCGAAAGCAAAGGGTCGGGGAAGAGGTCGGGAGCGTACAGCGTAAAGGGATGCACGCTGAAAAAATCCACAAACGGGGCAATGTCATCGGCTCGAAAAGGTCCGTGGCTGATCTCCTGGCCGCTGGTCCCGACGACGATGGGATGGAGCTTGTCGTACTGACGGATGCCGTCAACAATCAGCCGCGTCCAGTTGATCGCCATCGCATCCGTGGTCTGCCCGTCAACGATCCAGAACGGAGGTTCGTCGGTCAAGTCCCAGCCGATGATCGCCGTCTCGTTGGCGTAATGACGGCCGAATTCGACGGCCAGATTGGTTTCGAGGCGCAGCATTTCCGGATCGGCATGCGGATGCCTCCCATGACGCCACGGAACATCCCAATAGGCTTCGCCAACCTCGCCGCCGATGAACAGCGATGGATGCAAATAGATCTGGTACTTGTGCGCGAGTGAGACCAGATAGTCGAGTTGCTGAAAGGCCGTCGGGTTGTAGTCTCCGGGACGCGGCTCAAACCACGCCCAGAGCATGTCCATTCGGACGATGCTGTAGCCCAGCTCGTGCATCTTGGCGAAATCAGCCTCAATATCTTTCGGGTCCCAGTTGATCGGCCATTGCATTGCGGCCTTTGCCGGTACCCAGTGCGCGCCCACCGGGATAAAGCGGAGGCCATCGCGGGAGAAGTAATTGCCGTCGATGCGCACCGCGGGCAAGCGTTTTGCCGAATCTTCGGCGGCGCTGTCGTTAGAATTCTCTCCGGCGAGAACAAAAGCTGGGAGGAATGCGATGAAGACTACGACGAGCGCGATCGAAAAACGTCGAGTCATTTTGAATGGCATGCCTTCGTTCCTCATTCTATCCGCTTGCGGCGACGTGCAACTGGAGGCCGAGGAATCGGAATTGTCTTCGAATCGGCTCAGACCGTGTGATTTAAAACGAAAAGTTTACCGAGACTTGGATCTGTCGCGACTCATGCAGTGTACTGGTGATCTGCCCGGCGTTGGGAGTGTCCACCAGGTTATTGGGGAGCGCAAATTGTGGCGTATTGAAGAGATTGAAGATCTCTCCCCGGAATTCCAGTTGGCGGCTCTCATTGAATTTGAAGTCTTTGAAGACGGAGAAGTCCGTGTCGTAAAAAGCGGGTCCGCGTAGGCTGCCGCGAGTTGCGTCCCCCCACGTGGTCGCGACCAGTTGCCCTGGAGCCAGCGGGGGAAGGGCAAATGCGGCCGGATTGTACCAGCAGTTAATGCTCTGCTTAGATCCGCAAGGCGAATTGGAGAAATTATAGGGATCGCCGACTTGATCGGGGCGCGGCCCTCCTGAACCCGTATTGGTTGGATCGTACGACAAATATGGGGTGAAGGCCTGGCCCGAGTAGAGCGAAATAATGCCGTTCAACTGCCAGCCTCCGGCAATCCAGCGTGTGGGGCCCGAGTCCTTGAAGAAGCTCTTTCCAGGACCGAAGGGCAGCTCATACGACCATGCAGAAGTGAACTGATGACGGAAATCGGGTGTCACGTTTCCCCGCTCGGCAGCCATGTTGTAGGTGTCTTGCGGTTCACCGTCAGAGTTAGGCACCTCGCTTTCGGTGGCCTGACCGATGGTGTGTTGCCAGGTGTAACTATTGAGCATGCTCCAGCCATGGGAGGAACGCTTTTCAAAGCGCACCTGCAATCCGTTATTGATCAGACTGATGTCGTGGCCCTCGGTGCGGATGGCAGCGATGTTGGGAACCGTGGACTCGTAGGGCCGTCCTTCATTTCCGTAAGAGTCGGAAAAGTTTGAGTCCAGCGGCTGCGTGGCCTGGTTGAGATTTCTCAGGTAGGTCATGTGCACGCCTCGCGTGCCTTCGTATCCCACCTGGAGCACCATGTCCTTCATGACCTGGTGTTCGATATTCAGGTTCCATTCCTGGATGTAGGTCGTGGGGTTGTGGAAGTAGGCGGCGCTGGCGCGGCCAGTCGGATTGGTAATGCTCGAATAAACAATGGCAGACGGACCCTGAGAGAGAAACATCACCGGGGTTGAGGAACCTAACGAAGCAGTCGAGGACTGGCTGCCGTAGACGCCGGGCAAGTCGTTGTAGGCCAGTTCGGTGTCGTTCTGGTCGGCCTGCATATCGTAAAAGATTCCATAGCCTCCGCGCACAGCAGTCTTGTTGTCGCATCCCGGGTGTAGGCGAAACCGATGCGCGGAGAAAAATTCTTCCAGTTCGTGACTACGTCGCCGGAGCGAGTGGTGCCGGGCGTAACGCCAGGAGCGACGAACAGGCCGGTAGCAAAGTCGAAGTTGGCCAGGCGGTTGTACTCTTCGACCATGGGTGTGTATATGTCGTAACGCAGCCAAGGTTGAGCGTGAGCTTGGAAGAAACGCGGTAGTCATCCATCCAATAGGCGCCGAACTCCCACCAGCGCATGCCGTAGGCTCCGGTTTGCGCGTCGCGGAAAAGGCTCTGGGTGTAACCGATGAGAAAGTCGGCGAGGGAGTTGGTGGTGAACTGGCCGGTATAGAAAAGGTCGCCGCGAGTATTCTGAACCTGAAAGAAACCGTGCTCGCGGCGGCGCAGGTCGCCTCCCATCTTGAAGGAATGCCGGCCGTGAATGTAGGTGAAGGAATCCAGCAATTGATAATTGTCCTCGCGCAAATTTTCCGGGAACCAGTCGCCGTTGCCCAAGGGGTTCAACCCGCTGATCTGGATATTAGGCAGGCCGCCGGTCAGGGGATTATTGGGATCATTGATTCCGGGAATCCCCAATTGGGTCGCAAGCGCTTGTCCTTCAAAAAATGGACGGCATCGACCACGTAGCGCGTGTAGCCGATCTTCAATTCGTTGATCTTGGCAGGAGGAAAACACCTGCACATCGCTGAGGCCCGCCAGCAGCGCTTTGTTGTTGATGTTGCCGGTGAATGAACCGCCTCCGGCGATTCCGGGAAATGGGTCGGGATTGTGATTCTGCACATTGCCGTAGCTGAAGATGCCGAAAAAATTGTTTTGTGAAGTGATCTGGTGATCCATGCGAACATCAAATGAGTCCTGATTGTTGCGGTTGACGGGCGTTGACTCATACAGGAAACCGATTGCTGAGGAACCGCCGGTAACATTCGGTGCGGGAAGAGCGCAACAACATTGAGCGCCGCGGGATCGAGACACGCCTGGCCGCCCGAACTGAGGCCTCCCGGAGTCGCACAGGAGCGAGATGACGTTCGGACTCGCGTTGCCGTTCCCCATGAACTGATTGCCGGTCACCGGGTCAACAACGTCGCAGGCGAGGCGGTGGTTAAGAGATCGGAAAAATTTCCGCCCACCTCTGCGGGATCAGGCACGGGAGACAAGCAGATGTGTCGGACGTGCGGATGCGGCGTCCCTGATAGTCCACGAAAAAGAAAGTACGGTCTCGAATGATCGGCCCTCCGAAAGAACCTCCAAATTCGTTGCGCTTGAAGGGCGGGATGGGCGGGCCGGAAAGTTGAAATAGTTCTTGGCATCCATGGCGGAATTGCGCAGGAACTCGAATGCGCTGCCGTGGAAGCGGTTGGTGCCCGCTTTGGTCACAACGTTGACGACCGCACCTCCCTTCCCGATGTCGGCGCCGAAGTTGTTGGTTTGAACTTTAAATTCCTGGATGGCATCAATGGGCGGCTCGATCAGTTCGAAACCAATCTGTTGCTCGTTGTTGTCAAATCCATTTAACAGGTAGTTGTTGTTTGTCGCCCACAGGCCATTGACCTGGATCGAACCGTTTCCCCGCTCATCCTCGGGAATGTCGCCCTGCTGTACGTTGCCCGTGCTGCCGGTGCTGGCCGGACCCATGTTGACCCCAGGACTCAAGTAAGCAAGCTGAATGAAGTCCCGCCCATTCGAGGGGGAGTTGGTGAACCCGGCTTTCATCAATCACCTGTCCTATTGACGAAGTTTCTGATTCCACCAGCGGTTCGGCGGCCGTGACTACGACTTCTTCGTGAACTGATCCGACGACTAAAGAGAAATCAACCCGCACCACCTGGTTGATGTCGAGCTTGAACGCGGACTCAACCGCGGTCTTGAAACCCTGGCGCTCCGCTTTCGCGATGTAGGTTCCCGGTTTCAGTTCGGTGACTACGTATTCGCCCTCGCTGTTGCTCGCCGTCTTTCTCTCGGCGTTCGTCTGGGTTTCAGTGACGGTCACCGTGGCTCCTGCAAGGATCGCGCCGGAAGCGTCCCTGACAGTGCCAACAATCTTGCCCGACTCTACCTGGGCGTTCACCGTCGAAGATAAGAAGACCAACAGAATCATCGCGACTACGAAATGAGCCGGACTCCGGCGAGGGGTGGGGGCGTACCCAGCAATCTTGGCGACCATAAGTGGGATCTCCAGTACAGAAGCATATGAACCTCGTATGCATATATGGTGTCAAGACATTTCTTTCTAGCTGGCCGATCGGCGCTTCGTCGCAGGACTCGATCGCAATCGGCATTTCTATGTAGATAATTAATATAATTGCAGTTAAGCCAACCTCTTTACGGCCAGCGATGACGCTCTAGCGCGGACCCCACGTTTTTGATCAACGAATGGTATATACGTTGTATACTATGTGCCTTTGTTAGCAGGAGGCACCTTGTCGCAACAGACTGGAATCTCTGATTCGGTCACGGTTGAGGAGTTGGGTCTCACCATCGATAGCAACAGCTTCGTGCCTTACTACGTGCAGATTGTTGATCATGTGCGCGAGCTGATTAAGAAGAACAAGTTGAGTCAAGGGCAGACTTTTTGTTCCGAAGGCGAGGTCGCCAAGGCTCTCGGCATCAGCAAAATGCCCGTCCGCCAGGCATTTCAAAAGCTGCGCTCGGAAGGATTCCTGGTGATTGCCAGGGGCAAACGACCGGTGGTCGGCTCGGCGCGCGTGCCCTGGAACTTTCAACAACTGCGCGGCTTCAGTGAGGAGATGCGCAGGCGAGGCCTCAATCCGTCCGCCCGTTTGCTGAGCATGGGTCTGGAAGATCCTGATTTGGAAACGGCTCAGGCCTTAAAGCTTACCCCGGGAGAGCGTGTGTACCGTGCCCGGCGCCTGCGGTCGGTGAACGAGGAACCGGTAGCCGTGGTCACCAGTTATCTTCCCGCGCGGATTTTTGCGGGCATCGACAAGCAAGACTTGGAGAAACAGTCTCTGTATGCGATTTTCGAGCACAGTTACAAGCGCAAACTGCAATGGGCAGAGGAGGTAATCGGAGCGGTCGTTGCCGGAGAAGAAGAAGCGGGAATCCTGCAAACTTCGATCGGAAACGCGCTGCTTATGATCCGAGAGACCACGTATGACGCTCAAAACGTAGCCATCGAATATAGCCTCTCGCTGTTGCGCGGCGACCGCTACACGGCGTCGGTTATCTCCGTGCGGAAAAACTGACGCCCCCATGGCCGGCGGCAAAGCCCTTGGTTGGACAAGAAGGTGAGGGCGGCCCACTAGTCCCACCATCCGCAAAATACGGACACAGCGCTTCCAAGCTGAAAGCTACGGAAAGGGGTAACGCCTTAAACCATCATGAATACTACTCAGAAGTGGTGAGCGCGGTAGGAATCGAACCTACAACCTACTGATTAAGAGTCAGTTGCTCTGCCAATTGAGCTACGCGCCCACGGTGGGGTTTTGGCTGGTGGGACAAAGAAAAATTATAGCATCTGGCGGCAGGTTTTCTCCGCGTTCGCGAGCGGCTCGGTGGAAAAACCGCGAACCGCAAAGAAATTGGCTCGCAAGCTTTCTTGTGATTTGCAACCACCGGCGCGTGGCGGCTCCACAATGTCAAGGCCACGATCTCAACGCGAAGGAAGCGAAAATCTAGGAACGCTGCCGGACTTCTGCCGCCAGGCCGGTCGTGTCGCTCGCCACCGGACGCCTTACCGACCACGGGTCGGCCGCTCCGATCGGCGGGCGATGTTCGACCGTGCCGATCACCGGCGCTTCGTCCATGCCATCGGCATACGCCATCGACGCGAAGCGCTGCTGACTGCACATTCTGTCGATCATGCGTTGCTGCCGTCCGTTGAGCACGGCGTGAGGAAGAATGGGGAAATTGCGAAACATCCACAGCAGATACACGCGCTGCAGGAATGAGGGCATTACATACCGCGGACCAATGGGCGTCTGCACTTGCACCACCCCTGCCGCGAGCTTGTCGATCAGCATACTTGGGCCCACCTGGAACCTTGAATTGGCCAGAGCAATTCTAGGGCCGCCATTATTGCACCGCGCACGATGCAATGGGAAGCTTTTTTTCAGAAATTCACGGAGAAATCACAGAGTGCTCCACCGGAGCATGAACGTGGCCCGGGGCGCTGTGTACTTTTGGGAAAGCTCACTTCCGAAACGGGCCGGATTCCGGCGCCCGTAAACCGCGAACCAGCTCAGGCTGTCACTTCGGGCAGGATGTCCATGCGCCGGATCTGGGCCGCCACGCCAAACTCTGATCCCTCTTCTTCGACCCGCACAATCGTAGCCTGGCAACATACCCAGCATCTTTCGCCGGAGGTCAGTTCGGGAGGCAGGATCAACACCAGCTCGACCTCGGCGCCCTTTTCCATGCGGGACTTGGTGTAGAGAAAGACTCCGTTGGCGCTGACGTCGCGCGTCTGCGCGGTTTGCGGAGTCTGATCCGCGCCATCAACGCTGCGTACGCGCGTGGGTACGCGCGCGGCGATTCTTCTTCCAGACCGGCGCTCGGTGTCAGCTTTCATGCGGGCGAATTGCCCACCTACTGTACACCAATGCCTTGCATTGGACGAGAAGTTCCGGGCTCCGGCTGGAGCCCGGAACCAAACTGGAACTGGATCGTCATCTTCCTGGAACCCTGGAACTAGATCGTAGGCCGCCGGGCGCGGGCCGCCGGAACTACCAGGGCCTGCTCCATGGTCGGAACATTCGTGCCGCGCAGCCTGACTTCGACTTCGTGCAGCTTGTCGGGCTGGTAGGTCTTGTAGTAGGCCTGCACCAACAACTCCAGCGTAAAGGGATTCTCCTGATCCTCTTCCAGGTGCGCGATGGCAGCTTCGTATTTCTCTTGATCCATGTCCTTCTGCAGCATGAGCAGTGATCCGGCCGCACCGTGGTAGGAACTCTGAATCACGCGGTTGTGGTTGCCGTTGGCCAAAGCCTCCAGCTGGTGCAGCGACTGGTCGGCCAGCGGCTGGTTGCCGGCGCGGGCTGCCCGCACGGCGCAGTTGCGCAGGATGCGCGACAACTCCTCATCGCGATCCGTGGCGGAAATCGTCGTGCGATGGCCGAGCGCTTCTTCGGCCAGCTTCAGATGCTTGAGGGCAACATTATCGTCGCTCTGATACTCTGCCATGTGGCGCAGTGCCTGCGCTTCCTGCAGGTCCTGGTCCTTGGCATGGGCGTCGTGAGCAATCTGCTGATATTCCTTGTCGGCTTCGGCGTAGTTGCCGTCGCGCACAAAGGTCATCGCCTTCTGCATGCTGTAAGTCAGCCGGTCAGCCTCGTTGTGGGCGAAGCGGATCGCCTTGTCGTATTCCACGCGCGCCTGCTCCTGGTTGCCCATCAGCGCGTAGGTGTCGCCGAGACCAACCTGTGAGGTCACGAAGTCAGGATCAATCTTGAGGGCGGCGCGATAGTGCACCAGCGAACCCTCGAAGTCTCCCGCCATCCGCAGCAGCTCTCCATATGAATCCTGTGGATTGGGCTCCTTGGGCAGCAGGGCGGCGTAGCGATCCATGGCCGCCAGCGATTTCGAGAACTCCCGGTTGCGCGCTTCGACGTAGGCCAGATCGTTCAACGCGGGCGGAAAATTCTTGTCCAGGGCAAGCAGCTTCTCCATAAGCCGCTGCGCCTGATCGTCGCCGTTTTCAAGCAACATCCAGTTGCCCGCGAGATAAAGAACATCCTTATCGTGCGGATACATCTCTAGCATGTCGTTCATGGCCGTGATGCCGCCCAGGTAGTCGCCTTCCTGCACCTTGGCGATCCATGCGATCATGAGCTGCTCGCCGGGAGTCAGCTTGGGCGCGAGTTCCTTGGCCTTGGCCCGGGCCGCGCTGACTTCCCCGGGATTGCTGCTATTGAAGGCGATCCAGGCCCAGGCCAGCCCCAGGTTGGGATCCTCCTTCACCGCGGCGCGCCAGTCGTCATTACAGCGCTCCAGGTAAAGACTCTCGTAGTCGGTGATGCCCTTCTGGTAGAGCTCCCGCGCCTTGGCGGATGAAGTCGTGATGGGCAGCGCGTCGGTCGCACCCTTCTTAAGATGGTGCGCAAACAGCGGCGCGGCGAGACTGAGAGCGAGCGCGAAAGCGGCGCAGACCTTCACGAAAAAAGCAGGGCTCTTCATAAAAGAAGTGCGGCGCATCAGGATCTCCGGTACAGAGCTTTTGTGGGGAGGGGACTACGACCAAAGGTTAGCATCGGCTTAGGAAGGCGACGAGGTGACGAAAGGCCTACGCCGGATGCGAAGTCCGATCTGGCACGTCCTGCTTGGAGACGGATAGGCCTAACTCGATCAATAAAAAGCCCCCGCCGAAGCAGGGGCTGGTCTGGTTGACCGACGGCTAGAAGGTGAACTTCGCGGCGAACTGCACGCCCCGCGGACCGCCTCCGCCGAGGAACGGGTTGCCGATTCCTACGTCGCCGGTTGCGGTGAGGTTATAGTACGCCGGAACTCCATTGAAGACGTACCCGCCGGTGGCGGCATTCGGTGCGCCGATATTGCCGATGAAATTGGGCAGCAGCGGGTTCGAGAAGTTGGGATGGTTGAAGATATTAAAGAACTCGGCCCGCAGCGACATGGTGACATGCTCGGCAAGAACCGTATCCTTGAATACCGAGAAATTGAATTCCTTGAAGCTCGGACCAAGCAGAGAGTTACGGCCTTCGTTGCCAAAGTGACGCGTTCCCGGAACGCAGTTGGTCTCATCCGCAGTGCCATCGTTTCCTTGCGGATTTCCCCAGGTGCAAGGCGCCGCAAATGCAGCCAGGTTCAAGTACTGCGAAGGATTCCCGGGCGAATAATGCGGAGTCGCAATTTCGTCCGGCCGGTCAAATCCCTCGCCCGCTCCCGAATAATCCCCTTGAAATTCGTAGTTCAGATGCCAGGGCTGGCCATCCTGCAAGTTCAGGATGCCATCGAAACCCCAACCGTTCTTGAGTTTCGGCATGGCTCCTGACATCTTCGGGAACTGGTAGGTGAAGTTCCAGGTGAAGCGCTGGCGAATGTCGAAGCTGGAGTTGCCGCGATCGCCCGCCGGATTGGTGCTGTTCTGGGGCTGCGCCTCGTTGGGTTCGAAATCCTCGAGGTCACTGGCCGTATCAATCGAATGCGACCAGACATAATTGACTTGAGACGATAACCCGTGCCAGCCGCTGGTTCGCAGGCTAGCCTGTAGCGCATTGTAGATGGAGGTTGCCGCAGACTTCTCCTGATTGAGGTAGAAGAAATTCGGAGCATAGTTGCGGGGCACGCCATAACCGATTGGGCAGAAAACTGGCGGATTCGCGGTCTGGTCGGGAACGCAGGCCAAATCCGCGGCCGTAATCTGCGCCTGACTCGGTTGGTTAATATCCAGGAACTGGAACAGCTTCGTCCCTTTGGAGCCGACGTACCCTATCTGCAGCACATTCTTGCCGCCCAGCTGCTGCTGGAAATTCAGATTGAAGTTCTGAATGTAGGGCGTGCGCATGTTAGGGTCGACCGAGAAGAAATCTCCCTCCGGACCGTAGTTTGAATAGATCGGCGTTCCCGCCGCCAACGGTGTGGCCGCCAGAGAGGTAATCGGGTTGATTGCCACGCTGCCAGTGGCCAGCGCTTGTGGCCCCAGACCCGGATAGGCCGGTCCCGGACAAAAAGTGCAATTCCACGGCAAATGCCCCAGGAACATATCCTGCGAAAACGCGTCGTAGAACAGCCCCCATCCCGCTCGAATGACGGTTTGTCCCTTGCCGGTCACGTCATACGCCAGAGCTACGCGGGGCGCGAAGTTGTGCAGGTCCTTGGCATAGAGCTGGCTGGTGGGAACGTTATCGCCGCCCGTGGCCAGATCGCCCACGGTGTAGAGCAGACCGTTCTTTTCCCCCGCCACGCCGAAATAATCCCAGCGCAATCCGTAATTCAGAGTCAGGCGAGAGGTGGCACGGAAGCTGTCCTGAATAAACAACCCGTGGCTGTTCTGGAATTCATGCCTTCTCGAATCACCTTGCACCTGTTTGCCACCGTTCGGGAACCCGTTCAGGAAGTCGGTCAGAGTATCAAAATCCAAGGTGCCGCGGAAATTGTGATCGATCACCTGCATGATGGTGGTGCGCCGGAACTCGTAGCCGAACTTCACATCATGCTTGCCCGATTTCCACGAATAGTTATCGACGAAGTGCCAGTTGGAGTCGACACGGTTGCGCGGTACCGAACTAGTGGCGCCCACCTCTGAGAAGCTGCCGAGGGTGATCGCAGGAAGGCCGCCATCGTAACCGCCCACTCCGGTATTCAGCCCAATGGAATTGGGGTTGAAGCTCTGATCCTCCGGGAAAAATCCTTCCGCGAACCGGTTCCATCCCAGACGAGCTTCATTCACCTGGCCGGAGTTCACGATTTTCACATAGGAGAGCGCTACCAGTTGCACGCGCGTAGGGGTCACGGTATTGAATCCGGGAAGCAGGCCGCCAGCCAGCTGCGCGAAAGGAAAACTCTGGTGGCTGTTGCCAAAGTAGTAGCGCCCGGTCAGCAGGTTATCGGTGTTGAAGTTCTGGTCGAGCTTGCCGATGAAGCTGTCCACCCGGTTGAAGAAGCTGGTGGATGTGGAAAGGTTGTTGACGCCATTCGGACAACCGGCGTCCTCCTGTCCGACGAAGGCGGCGCCGTAGGTTCCCGAAATGTTGGGCGTTGGCCAGGGATTGCGGCTCAGGAACGCCTGGATGACGCTATTCGGAGCACCATTCGCCGCCTCGTCCGCCGCGATTTGCGCCGGGTCAGGGACACAGGTGGTCCCCGCCTGCGCCCCGTTCTCGTCCTGACCTTCATAGTCGGCGTAAAAGAATGTCTTGTCCTTCACGATGGCGCCGCCCAGGGCTCCGCCGAATTGATTGTTGTTGAACGGGCTCTTCGGGTTGGGATCGAAGTTGAAAAAGTTGCGCGCGCCCAGTTTGCCGGTACGGAAATACTCGAGCAGCGAACCATGCAACTGGTTGGTGCCGCTTTTGGTCACGATGTTGATCACGGCGCCGCTGTTGCGGCCGTATTCCGCTTCGTAGTTGGAGAGCACTTTCAACTCCGCCACGGCATCGAGCGGCAGGATGGTGGCCGGGTCGCCGAACACTCCAGCTTCGTTGATGGCCGGATCGTTGCGATAGCCATCGTTCATATCGGTGCCGTCCAGCAGGAAGTTATTGGCCCGGCCGCGCGAACCGTTCATCGAGAAGGTTCCATAGGAGCCAGGAGAGTCAGAGATCTGGTCTGGCGAACCGGCCACGCCCGGATTCAAGTAAATCAGTTTCTGATAGTCGCGGCCGTTGACGGGAAGGGCCTCAATCGTCTCCGCGGTCAGCGTCCCGCCAAGTTCGGCGGAAGTCGTTTCCACCTGCGGCAGCAGGTCGCCTGAGACTTCCACCTTGGTCGAAATTTCGCCAGTCTTCATGGCGCGTCTACGCGGCGCTGCGCGGCCACGTCCACCGTTATCCCGGTGGCGACGAAAGTGTGGAAGCCGGCCTGGGTCACGGTTACGCTGTAGGTGCCAATGGGCAATTCCGGCAGCGAGTAGCTGCCGTCGGTGCTGGTTTCGGTCTCGCGCTGTAGTCCGGTGCCTGTGTTTTTCACCACCACCTTCGCGCCCGGAATCACGGCGCCGGACGGATCGGTCACGATGCCCAGTATGGTTCCGCGGAAGGTCTGGGCCGACAGGCTCACAGCGGCCAGAAGAACAAACACCAACAAGAAACGCGCTCTCATGTAGTCTCCTTGAAGCGGATTATTCTTTTGTTTTTGGAGGAGTCGTGGCGCCTTGCCCGGGTTCAGGGCACTTTCACGACTTCCGCGAAAGCTGGCAATTCCCTGCCCACTAACCAGATGCGCCGTTCTAATTGCAAAATTGAATTGGGCAACATTATCGAACGCTGATCCCTGCAGTCAACCATGGAGTTATGAATAGAGGCGATAGATTTTGCGAATGAGCCGCCCGGGGAAAGTTGTCAGCTATCCAGCTAGAAGGTAAAGGCGACACCGCCGCGCACGGAGCGGGCGGCCTGCACCAGGTAGACCGTCTGGCCGTCCTGGCCGAGGACTGGAACGTAGCCCTGCGCCAAAAGGTTACGCAGATCGATGATCGCTTCCATGTGGCCACCCAAGCACGGAATCGGCTGGCGGAGGAAGATGTTCAGGAACGGATCGCTCTGCCCGGCGGAAGCGTTGAACATGTCGACGGGCGTGAGGGCCTGACCATTCACCCAGCGGTAGGAGGCAATCCAGCGCGTGTGGGTACGCGGCAACTTCCCGCTCATCTTGCCTGCCAGCGCGTGGCGGCGCTGCGTGGTCATGAATTGCTGCGCTTGTTCCAACTGCACATCGGGCTGCGCTAAATCGAGCACTCCACCGTAGGCGTAGTCCACAGTGGCCGTCAGGTCGTCAGAAAACTTGCGCTCCAGTACCACCCGCAGGCCGTTGGTGGCGAGGTTCCTGCCTTCATAGCTGAATGTGCCCGAGGAAATATCCGGCAGAACGAATCCGCCGGCCGCGGTGGTAAAGCCCGTACCCGCGAGCGCGGGATCGGCCACACGGTCGGTAAAGGCCGCCACTTGCAGGATGTTCTTGCCAAAACGCCGCGACACACTCACTTCCTGATGGTGGGCGCTCTCGATTTGCGGAGCGAAATTGAGCAGGCTGACCCGCGGATTCGATTCGCTCAAGTCCGCCGGCGCAGAATCGAACCCTTTTTCGCTGCGCAGGTCGGGGCGTGAACTCGCGTAGCTGTATTCCAGAATCGTGTTGGGCGAAAGCTTAAAATCGGCCGAACCATAGGGTCGAAAAGCAGAAACATGGCCCAGGAACTGGATGGTCTGAAGCTCGCTGCCAAACTTGAATTCCACAACGTCGCCCACCGTAAAGTCGTCGCCCGCCGAAAGCGCCAGCGCCTGCAAGGCCGCGTCGTGCAGGTTAGGATCGGAAGAAGTAAAGCGGCGGGCGGTCAGCGCCAAAATTCGGTTCCGAGCCATCCGCCAGGGTATGCGAATAAGAAACCCGCAGCGCCCCCGCTGGAAGACTGCTGCCGTAGCCCACGTCCCCGCTGAAAGCGAAATGTCCATCCGAAAACATGGAGCGCTCCAGCGTGAAGGTGGTGCTCATATCTGATCCCGTACCGTAACCGCTGGCCGCAGAACCGCCCAGGAACGAAACCCTTCCGCTCAACTCATGTGCCTGTTTCTCGGCAGTCGTCCTCTCGGCAATCGTGCCCAGGCTGCTCGGGTAGGATCGTCAAAGACGCGCAGAATCGGCCGGTTCGCGACCGACCGCAGAGTCCACTTCCAGTCGTCGTCATCCGGAACCGAGCGCACGGGTCCCAGTTCCAGAGCGCCCAGCAATGTGCTCAAAGTTACATTGACGTTGAGACTGGCGCCGGGGCGAAGACCAACTCGCTCGCGCATTGCCGGCAGAAAGGAAGGAGCCGTAACTTTGAGGGTGTAGAGACCGGGCAACAAGCCGGTGGCGGCGTAGTATCCGGCGGCGTCGGTAAATACAGTGAAGGTGCGATTGGCAGCCCCCAGAATCTGCACTACGGCGCCCATTTGCGGAGTGCCTGAGTTGTTGCGAACGTATCCTGAGATCGCTCCGGGCTGCTCTGCGGCCCAAACCGGAAGCGACATCCCGAATACGATTGCCCAGATTCCGAGCTTACGCAATCTCAGGTTAACCAGTTTCACTCCGCCCCACCCCCTGGGGGGAAAATCGCAGGGAGTTACTCTACTGCAAACACCGCCGACGGATCAATGGTCTGCTTGGAGACGTTGTCGTTCACCTTGATCTCGATCTTGTAAGTACCGGGTTGCAGGTTGGCCGCCGTGATCGACTTCTGCAGCGTCACCTGTTCGCCGATGTTGCCCATGGTGTCGGTGGTTTCGGTTTTCTGCACCACCGTTTTGTTGGTGGCCAGGTTGGTGATGTCGTACTCAAAAGTGGCGGAAGGCTTGTGCGTCTTCTCGTCCACGCCGAGATTATAGACCTGCATCCAGAAATTCAGCTTCTGATCTTTGTCCCGCTTGAACAGCGCCGGCTTGCCGTCGGCCGGAGCTACGCGGGGCCGCACCTTGGTCGTCCCGATCACAAAGCTGCCGGTGCCGATCGCCTTGGTGGGAACCGGTTCCATCTGGTCCGCCACGATCAGAGTCGAGGTGGAAAGCTTGTCGTCGGAGAATTCGGGAACGATAATACTACGGCTCCAAATGCCCTTACGGTCGCCATTCACGTCCTTCACCGCCACGTACAGCTTGTAACGGCCGGCGCGCAGCGGCAGCGCCTTCCAGTAGACCGAGGCGTTTTCCGCGGTGCGCGGAAGCAGTTCGGCGGGAACGTCCACCTGCACGGTGTCTTCAAAGGTCTGCACCACCTTGCCGGTCAAGGTGGACAAGCGTCCAAAAATGTTGACCGTGCCGCGCTGAATGCCGTCTTTGTTGACGAAAGTGATGTCGCGATTCCTCATCTGGATCGTGACCGGCACCAGCACGGTGTCGCTGGTCACTTTCACAAAGTCGGAACGCACATCGAACGGCATCGGGTTCAGGATGACCTTGGAATTCACTTCTTCCGTAAGATCCGCGAACTTGACGGGCGGGGCAGCCATCAGCTTGGCGAACTGCTCCAGCCGATCAAACTCTTTGGTTTGCAGCGACGCGCTGTCAGGACCGGCGCCCAAGCGTTCCATGCCGCCGCTGTTAAAGCGCGAGGCTTTCGTCGACATTCCCATCTGCTCATACATCGTCAGGCCGGCGTTCGGGGTATACAGCAAAGCGTCCTTTTCGGAGCGGTCAATCGTCATGTGATATTCGCCGCACATACAAGTATCGACGAATTCCATGATGACTTCCTGCCCGATCCCCTCGATATAGCGGTACCGCCAGGTTTCAAACGGGTAGGTCGAGGTCTCGCCGCCACCCTCTTCCATGGGGCGTTCATAAGTTCCGCCCGAGGGATGAGCATCAATCTCATCGGGTTTGCCGTAGACGATGTAGATGCGGCCGCGATCGGTTTTCCAGCCGGGCACACCCGCCGCGAAATGTTCGTTGGCGTAGGCAATGCGCTGGTAGTGCTCTTCCTTATATTCGTTCTCTTCGGTGTCGGGCGTGGGATCGCGGCGCTGCCAGAAGGCTTCGATGAAGTTGTCGCGCTCCTCGTCGTTGGAGAGCTGCTTGAAAGCTGCGCGCTCTTCGTCGGTGATGATCCAGACCACATCCTCTTCCAGCCACTTCTTGTAAGTCTTGCTCAATTCCTGCTTGAGGCCGCGCGAATTCTTCTGCCTTTGTTTCTCGTTGGTGGGACGCTTCAGCGGATCCACGGCATCGGCCGCGGACTGGGCCTGCGCGGACTGGGTCGTCGCAGATTGGGTCACCGCACCCTGCGTCGTCCCAGATTGGGCCGGTGCAGCGGCAGGCTGCGCGGTCCCAGCGGCCGTGTCCTGGACTGCCTTGTCAGGGGACTTCGGGTCTGCCGGGTCGCTTGGTTTATCCTGGGCGACGGCGCCACAGACCATTAGACCCACCGATACGAGTAACACGCGAAGAACAGCTTGATAAGCATCAACCCGGAACATGAGAGGGACTCCTGCCAGACAACCGTCGTCTGCCTATTTTAGGCCCGTTCGTCGTGCGAAAGCAAGGCTAAGTCGTGCCCCGAGAACAAACTAAACCAAACCACTACCGTTCACGTAAGAAGCGCGAAAGATGGCCCGAGTTGCCCGCAGCCAGTGCCAAATCGTTACTCCGCGAAGGGGATGGCCGGGCTATAATGCAAGGTTCCGGGGCGTAACTGTAACTCCCCACGTTTCTTGGGTCTCGGCCACTTCTTCTATCTTCCTGATCGGGAACTTTCTCGGCGCCAGGATCGTAACAGAATTATGTCCGTCACCCTGAACTAAGGCAGCCGGAGCCGTTTTTGTGTAAGTACCGGACGCGGCGGAAGACGGCCCGCTGCGAGGAGAAATCACCCGGATCAGTGGCGGCAAATTATGAAAGCTTGGAAAAAAGTCGCAATCGGCGTCGGCATTGCAGTTTTGCTCGCAATCATTGTCGGCTTCACCGTTCAGCAGAGTGGCAAGAATGTAGCGACGGTTCAAACCGGAAAGGTGCAGCGCCAGGACTTGGCCACGGTAGTGAGCGCTTCGGGCGAAATCAAGCCGAAGACCTACGTCAACATCGGGGCCAACGCCTACGGCAAGATCACCCACCTCTACGTGAAGGAGGGCGATCGCGTGAAGAAGGGTCAATTGCTGGCGCAAATTGAAAACGTGCAGTCAGCAGCGGACGTCACCGCCAACCAGGCTGCGGTGCAAGCCGCGGAGACCGACGCTCTGGCCGCGGATGCAGCACTCAAGACCTCTCAAGCCGACCTGGTACGGGCCCAGGCCGACTATGACCGCAACAAGCTCGACTGGGATCGGGCGCAAAATCTGTACAAAGACGGGCTGATTGCGAAGTCGGATTTCGACAGCCGCCAGAACGCATGGGCCACCGCCGACGCCGGACTGGTCCAGGCGCAGGCTCGAGTCGCGCAGGCTAAGGCACAACAGGATTCCGCTGCCAAACATACGGCGCAGGCCCGCGCCAATCTGACCCGGGTTAACGACGTGCTGCAGAAGACAACCTACGCCGCGCCCTACGACGGCGTGGTTACGAACCTGCCGGTGCGCGAAGGCGAATCCGTGGTCATCGGAATTCAGAACGCTCTGGGCAGCACGCTGATGACAATCGCCGACATGTCAGTCATCACGGCCGAAGTCAAGGTGGACGAAACCGACATTGTGAACGTGCACCTGGACCAGCCCGCCGAAGTCACCATCGACGCCATTCCGAAAAAGATTTTTCACGGCAAGGTTTCCGAGATCGGCGATAACGCCATCGTGCGCTCCAGCGGTGTTTCAACCTCGCAGTCGACCTCGGCCAGTGAAGAAGCCAAGGATTTCAAAGTGGTGGTCACGCTGACCGATCCGCCGCAGGACTTGCGCCCGGGGCTCTCGACGACCGCCAAGATTACCACTGCTACCCGCGGTAATGCGCTGGCCATCCCCATCCAGGCGCTGACTCTGCGTACCAAGGACCAGATCGACCAACAAAATAATCCCCCGGGATCGGTACACGCCGCGGCACCGGCAGCCAAGGAAGTTGCATCCAAGGGGAAGAAACAGGATGACGTGCAGGGGGTCTTCGTCATCCGCAGTAAGAAAGCCATGTTCGTCCCGGTTACCACCGGAGTCACCGGCACCACCGACATTGAGGTTCTCGACGGGCTGAAAGAAGGGGACGAAGTCATTATCGGAAGTTACAAGGTCTTGCGCACTCTGCGTCCTGGAAGCAGCGTGAAGATCGACAACTCGGTCCCCAAGAAGGCGGAAGAAGAACAGTCATAACCTTAGCCGGGGTGGCACGTCCAAACAGGGACCGGAGGCTAGGGAGCAGGAATCAGGACGCGGGTCTCGACACAGGAATTGATAGACGGGCTAGCGGTTGGGGCGAGCGACAAATGCGGGCGAACAACTAGCCCCTAATCCCTGCCCACTCATCGAGAAGAACGGAGAGGTCTCAGTGGCACCGGACAGAGTAAGCGAAGATCGAGTGAGCGAAGACAAACTGAGCGCAGCCCAGGAGAAAAAAATGGCCACCGCCGATGTCATCAGTAGGCCTATTAGCATGCCCGCAACAACCCTAGCCCCACCCGAATCGTGCATGATTGCGGCCGAAGATCTCTGGAAGACTTACGACATGGGGTCGGAGCAGCAGGTGCATGCGCTGCGCGGCGTCAACCTGCGCATTCAGCGCAACGAATATGTCGCCATCATGGGACCGTCGGGTTCGGGCAAATCGACGCTGATGAATCTGATTGGCTGCCTCGACACGCCTTCCAAGGCAAATACTGGCTCAACAGCCAGCTGGTCAGCGAACTGGACGACGACGAACTGGCGCGCATCCGCAACAAGGAAATTGGATTCGTCTTCCAGACCTTCAACCTGCTGGCCCGGGCCACGGCGCTGCACAACGTGGAGTTGCCGCTGATCTATGCCGGCGTTCCCACCGACGAGCGCATGGAGCGCGCCAAAGCCGCACTGGCCGCCGTGGGCATGGAAGCCCGCATGAGCCATAAGCCCAATGAACTCTCCGGCGGCCAGCGGCAGCGCGTCGCCATCGCGCGCGCCCTGGTTAACAAGCCCTCGATCATCCTGGCCGACGAGCCCACCGGCAACCTGGATTCGCAGACCGGCGTTGAAATCATGGCGGTGTTCGACCGGCTGCACGCGGAAGGCAATACCATCATTCTGGTCACCCACGAAGGCGATATCGCCGAGTATGCCCACCGCGTCATCCACATTAAAGACGGCGTCATCGCCAGCGACGAAAGCAAGGGACCAGGGCAGCGCAGCTGAATTGTCGACTTTACTGGTCACCGAAAAACGCCAACCGAGAATAAACAGCGCCCAGCCCACCAGCTGGGCGTTTTGCTCTGCAGCAGTCCGATTTGTTACATCGCCATCCGGCTCTCTTGATTCCCGATTCCCTGCTCCGGCGGCATCGCTTTCGCTTTGTTTGATGATGCCGCCTCGGCGACCATCACCCGGTCGCGCCCTTCCCTCTTGGCGCGGTAGAGTGCCGCGTCGGCGGCCTCGATCAACTCCTTGGCCGACGTGCCGTGCTGCGGAAGCTCCGCCACGCCCACCGAAACTGTAACCATGCCGAGCGACCGCCCCTGGTGCAGAACCGGCAACTCGCGCAACTTCGACCGGATCCTTTCGGCCCGCGCCTGGGTCACCTTCAGGTCGGCGGCGGGCAGAATCACAATGAACTCCTCGCCGCCAAAACGGCAGACAATATCTTCGGCGCGCACGCTCTTCAGCAGGAACGCCGCAGTCTCGCGCAACACGGTATCGCCGGCGTCGTGGCCGTAGGTATCGTTGAAATTCTTGAAATGGTCGAGATCGAGCATCAGCACGCCCAGGCCTTGCTCGCCCCGCACCGCCCGCCGGGTTTCGCGTTCCATCATCTCCTCCAGATAACGGCGGTTGTAGAGACCGGTGAGGGGATCGCGAATCGACTGGTCGCGCAGGGCTTCGCGCAGTCGGATGTTGGCCACCGACAGTCCCACCTGCTCAGCGAACATGTTGGCCACCGCCAGCACCGCCGCAGGCAGTTCGCCGGGCTCGATCATCTGAAAGCGCAGGATTCCGATGGCCTCGCCGTGCGCCAGCAGCGGGAGGCGGCAGTCGGAGTACTCGCCAGATGCCGCATGTCCGCATTCGGCAGCGTGGTCGCCGGCCGCGCCCGTATGGGCGCGCCCGGTGCGCAGCGCCCCGTCTTGCGGCCCAACCTCACTCGCCGGCCGGGCGCACTGCGACCCAACGGCGGGCACCTCAATCTTTTCGCGCGTTCGGTCGTACAACTGCACCGCGCAGCGCAGTTCTGGAAACACCTTCGGAGCCGCGCTGGCCACCACCGAGATGACGTCTTTCTCATGCGAACAGCTCTGCAGCAGTTCCGCCATCTTGGCCAGATTGGTCAACCGCTTCCCGCGTTTGGTGAGCTCCTGCACCATGCGCTCGCTCTGCTGGTTCAGTTCCTGCTGCGCCAGGGAGCGTTCGCGCATTTCCGATTCCAGACGCGAATTCGCATCCATGAGCGCGGCCGTGTGCTGCCGGACTTGCTCCTCCAGCATCTGCTGGTGGTGAATCTGGTCGTCAATGTCGGTGCAGGCCCCAAACCACTTCACGATGGCGCCGGCGGAATCCCGCAGCGGGGTGGCCCGCACCAGGTGCCAGCGGAATTCTCCAGCCGCGGTGCGTATGCGATACTCCATCTCGAAAGGCTCGCCGCTATGGCTACAGCGTTCCCAATTCTGCAGCGCGATGGATTGGTCGTCGATATGGAGTGCGTTGGTCCAGCCCCATCCCAGAGTCCGCTTTTCGGTGAAACCGGTCAGTTCGTAGAAGCGCTGGTTGGAATAATCGACGCCTTCCCCGGGAATCGCTGTCCATACGATTTGAGGAATCGCTTCGGCGAGCGTCCGGAAACGGGCTTCACCGTCGTCGCGGAGGGCGTTGACCATTGCCCGGCGCAGCGTCCGCACCGAACTCAAGAAGGCCTCAGGCCCCCAACTGCTCCCTCGGTGCGGGCGTCTGAGGGCAAACAGCGAAACCCCGGAAACCGCCATCGCCACCAGCACAAATGCGAGCCTGTGGTTGTAAATGCCCTGCAGCGTCATCAACCCCGCCGTATCGTCGTCCGAAACCTATCCCACAAACATCCCACACATACCGGCGCAAAGCTCTTCCGCGAGCGTGCGCCTGCTGGAATAAACATCGGCAGCACGGCCTTTTTTCGTATTAGAAGTCGATAAGAATTCGGGCGGGAAACCGTCGACCACCCACCCAAAGAAACCGCCGGCAACAGAAAATAGAAAGAGACGTAGCCAAGCTACGTCTCTACGAGAAGAGTTTTGCAGTATTTACGGAGTGGTGCTAACCGGCTTCACCGCAGCCGTGTCGGAAGGCAATGCCGGGCCCGCGATAAAGAAATTGTGGTCGTACATGTTGCGATAGATGCGTCCCGCAATTTCAGCTGCCTTCGGCCCGAAGGTAGGGCGTCCGCCCTGCAGGAAGACGACGACCACCACGCGTCCGACGCTCGTATTGGCGTAAGAAGCGAACCAGCCGAAGCGGGTTCCGGCGTGCGAGCAGGTTCCGGTCTTGCCCAGAATTTCTTCTTCGTTGAAGTTCAGGCGCAGGCTGCGGGCGGTGCCGTACTGCACTGCTCCAGCCATTCCGTCGGACAGTTCAGGAATCACAGGAGCGATATCGAGCTGGCGCTTCACCCGCGGCTGAAAGCCCACGACTTCTTCCGGAGTCGTCGGATGCTGCAGGTAGTAGAGTGTTCCGCCGTTGGCAATCGCCGAAACCATCGCGCCCAGTTGCAGCGGGGTCATCGACACGCCTTCGCCGAAAGAGCACATCTTGCCCACGCCGCCGAGCTTCGCGGGAATGGGCTCATCAGGATAGCTGCCCAGTTGCTCGCCGGGAATGTCGTAGCCCGCGAGTTCGCCCAGCCCGTACTGATGAGCGTAGTAAGCGACCTTTTCAAACCCGAGCTTGCTGCCGACGGTCTCGAAATAGGCGTTATTGGAGTGGGCCAGCGCTTCGGTCAGATTCATGCGGTAGCGGCCGCCGAGAGCGACCGGAGTATCTTTCGAAATCAGGCCTTCGCTCAACGCCGCCAGAGCAACTGAAAGTTTAATGGTCGAACAGGGCTGCGCGCCGCTCGACAGGGCCAGCTTCTGGTTCACCATGGCCAGCACGCGTCCGCTGGTGGGCTCAATCGCGACCACGGTGCCGTTCATGTTGCCGAGAGCATCAATCGCGGCCTGGCGCACCACCGGATCTTCGCCGGTCGTGACGTCGCCGGCCGTAATATCTTCGGCGAACGAACTCATGTGAAAACGCTCGTAAGAGCGCCGGCGGCGTGTAATCCTGGATGTCGGAGAAACCGAAACCCTCGCCACGGCCGTCGCGCTGCGGGCGTGCGCCAGGTGGTGCAGGCGGCGCCGGGTATGCTGGCTCTCGCTAATCTTCGCCTGTGATTTCGACTTCGTTGGAGTGTGCGTATTGGTGGTGTTGATGTGCGCCGCCCAGCTCACGCCCGCCAGCGGCAGAGCGACCAGGCTGGTTGCCAGCACGTTGAAAATGAGACGAAAAAGGCGCTTTCCCTTGGACATCTTCTTTGATTCCCACTCCCCGGAGTCTTACTGACTTCGATGCACGCAGGCTGCCAGCAGAAGGTAACCCGGCCAGAATCCTCACCTGCGCTGATACTACGAGACTTAGCCTATTCCTAGCAACGGAAAAATTCCGATCTGGACAAACATTAATTTCGATTTAACCCGTTATGGAACAAGCACATACGCGAAGATTACCTCCGACCAAGCACCTTCAGTAACACATTACTGATTACTGGAAAGGTACTGCCCATGTGCAAGCCTTTGCCTACATCACATCGTTGCGCTTGCGCAGGAACGCGGGCACGTCGAGATGGTCCTGCTCGAAGTTCCCCGGCATACTGGTAAGCACGCTGCTGCGCATGCTGTCGAGCGAAATCACGTCGGCCACGCGCTCGGCCGCGTTCGCCAGCGGGACAGGCGCTGCATCGTCCATATACGTGCGGTCGTCCGCAGCGCTGTACTCCGGCATGGCAGGCTCCATGATGTGCTTCGCCGGTTCGGGGACGAAATCGCGCGAGGCATGCTCTCGCGAATTATGCTCTTCCGGAAATTCCATCGCACTGTCGTGCGCTGCCGAGAACGAGGTGTGGGTTTCGTGCACCTGGTGCCGCGCCGGCCGCACTTCCCGGAATCCGGTGGCGATGACCGTGATCTTCACCGCATCCTTCATCTTCTCGTCCATCACGGCGCCGAAAATAATGTTGGCATCTTCATGCGCGGCGCTCTGAATAATGGAGCACGCCTGCTGCACTTCCGCCAGCTTAAGCGACGACGAACCCGTAATGTTGATAAGAATTCCGCGCGCCCCGTCAATGGCCCCCGCTTCCAGCAGCGGCGATGCGATGGCCCGCTGCGCTGCTTCCATGGTGCGCCGCTCGCCGGTCGCCGAGGCCGTGCCCATCACCGCGTAACCCATGCCGGCCATGATGGTTTTCACATCGGCGAAATCACGGTTGATGATGCCCGGGATGGTGATGATGTCGGAAATGCCCTGCACGCCCTGGCGCAGAATGTCATCCGCGATTCGAAAAGACTCGAAGAAGCCGGCATCTTCGGCGACCGCGAGCAGCTTTTCGTTGGGGATCACAATGGTCGTGTCGACGGAGTCCATCAACTCGGCAATGCCGCGCTCGGCCTGCGCCATGCGGCGCTTGCCTTCGAAAGAAAACGGCTTGGTCACGACCGCAACCGTGAGCGCACCCATCTCGACGGCCAGCGACGCGATGATCGGAGCGGCGCCAGTGCCCGTCCCGCCGCCCAGGCCCGTGGTGACAAACACCATGTCGGCGCCTTCCAGCACTTCGATAATCTTGTCGGAATCCTCCAGCGCAGCCTTGCGGCCGACCTCCGGATTCGCGCCCGCGCCCAGGCCATTGGTCAGCTTCACGCCAAGTTGCAGCTTCACCGGCGCGTGCGACATGCGCAGGGCCTGCAAATCGGTGTTGGCGACGATGAACTCGATGCCTTCCACGCCAGCATCAATCATGCGGTTGACCGCGTTGCCCCCGCCGCCGCCCACGCCAATCACCTTGATCTTGGCGTCGTTGCGGGCCTCTTCGTTAAAGCTGATGCGAATGCTGGAATCGTTTGTCATTTTTTCCACCTGCCTTGAATTTCCCTGCATGTCTTGTACTCAGTACCTAGTACTCAGAACTCTGTTCACGAAGGTTTTTCGCGTACTGAGTACTGGGTGCTCACTCAGTACTGCTCACGCTCCCTTACCCACTAACAGCGCTTTCAATCTCGTTCCCCAGCGGTCTTCCTGCATGCCGCGGGCGGTGCGGGCGCGCTGGCCGTAGTTCACCATGCCGAGCACGGTCGCGAACTCGGGCTCCGACAAAGTCGACGGCATCTTCGCCAGAGGGGCCGGCCACGACAGCCGCACCGAGCGGCGCAGCACCGATTCCGCGACGTCGAAGATTCCGGGCAGACGCGACGCCCCCCCGGTGAGCACGATACCCGCGATGCAGACGTCGTACATTCCGCTCTGGCGCAGGGTATCGCGCATGAGTTCGAAAAGTTCGCGGGCCCGCGGCTCCAGAATTTCAGCCACCAACCGCTGCGGCAGCAGCCGCGACGGGCGGTCGCCCACCGACGGCACCTCGACTTCATTGCCTTCGGGAATCAGCGTGACGATCGCATTCCCGTAAACTTTTTTGATTTTTTCCGCCTCGGCCAGCGGGGTGCACAGGCCGACGGAAAGATCGCTGGTGAAGTGGTCGCCGCCCACGGGAATCACTCCGGTATACGCCACAGCGCCCTGCTGAAACACGATCAGCTCGGTTGAGCCTGCGCCGATGTCGGCCAGGCATACGCCCAGTTCGCGTTCGTCGCTGCGCAGCACCGAATCGGCTGCAGCCAGCGGTTCGAAGACGGTATCGTCGACGTGCACTCCAGCCTTGTTCACGGCCGTAATTACGTTTTGCGTGGCGCTGGTCGCGGCCGTCACCATGTGGACGCGAACTTCCAGGCGCGCCGCCATCATGCCCAGCGGGTCGTGCACTCCGGCCTGCTCGTCGAGAATGAATTCCTGCGGCAGCAGATGCAGAATCTCGCGATCGGCGGGCAGCGGGATGGCCCGCGCTCGATCGACCGCCTGCTTGATCTCGTCGCGTCCAATTTCGCGCGGCCGGGTGCCCAGGCTGATGCCGCCGTGACTGTTCACGCCGCGCACATGCGCTCCTCCCACACCGACGATGGCGTGCTCGACCGGCGCCCCGGCAACATCTTCTGCTGCCTCGACGGCTTTCTGAATCGCGGCAACCGCTTTGTCGAGTTCGACGATCACGCCCTTGCGCGAGCCGCGCGATTCGGCCATGCCGTGCCCGCGATAGCGCAGCCCGCCCTCGGTCAACTCCGCCATCAGCGCGCAGGTCTTGGCGCTGCCTACGTCAATTGCGGTAAGAAAACTTCCCTGCTGGTTCGCCATGCTTTATGAATTCCTCGACATCGCACAATTTAAATTCGCCATCAGTTTGAACTCGTATTGGCCGAACTCGTACTGGTCGGCGGTTTCAAAATCGCCGCACTCGGTTTCGGAGTTGTCGCGTGCAACGCCGCGGACGGAGCCGGGGGCGCAGGTTTCGCGGATTGCAGCTTCTGCACGGATGAAGTCGTGGTCGCGACGCCCGGATGCGACGCCCCAGCTTTCGCCACCCCAGGCTTCGCAGTTGCAGGCTTCGTAGCTCCCGGCTTCGGCAACGACGCCGGTGCTTGCGCAACCTTCTTCGCGCCAGAACCACGGCCCGCCTTCGTCTTGACAGCCTTACTTCTCGGCGCCGGCTTCTTCGCAGCCGCTGCTTTCGGATCCAGTTTCTTCTCAGTCAACTCGAATGCCGGCTTGGGAACGGCGCGGTCATGCGGGACGGTGTTTGTCGGCGGCAGCCGCGTGGTCAACGCTGCCGGCTTCACGCCCGCAGCCACCGCCGCCTTCGCCGCCGAGGCAGCCAGAGCGGGCTGCCTCAACCCTGCTTGCATCTCCGGATTCACGATCACCTGGTTGTCATAGCGCAGGTTCACCGATTCCAGCTTCTGAAATTGCTGACGCCACTGCTGCACGTGGCTCACATAAGTCTGGTAGCGCTTCAGATAATCCGACGAGCCCAGGTCGATGAGCACATCACCCGCCGGATCGTTCGTCCGCACCTTCAAGTTGTCGAGATCGGAAAGATCCACCTCGCTCAAGTCCTGCGAATAACGGGCGCCGCTGGAATCGAGTTCCTGCACCAGCTGGTTGTAGGCCTGCATGCGCGGAGCGCGCGTGGAGAGCGGCTCGCCCGGATTCATCCCCAGAATTACGGGGAAGGAATATTTATGCTTGGGCGGCAGCTCCATCAGAGTTCCGCCGGCATCGATCAGGGAAATACGCGGGCCCACGCGGGCGAAAGCCACGGGCGTGCGCTCGTGAATTTCAACTTTCAAACGGTTGGGCACGAAGCGCATCACGCTAGCCGATTCGACCCAGGGAATCTGTTCGAGCAGCGCTTTCTGCTGGGCCAGCGGCACAAAGAAAATGTTGCGCCCAATGTCGGCGCCCATCACTTCCATTATCTGCGCCTTGGTCACATTCTGCATGCCGGTGACTTCAATGTTGTCGCTGGAGTCCACGCGAAAGCGCCAGGAACGTTCGCCGTATTCATACAATCCGGCGGCAGCGATGGCAGCGACGCACAGAATTCCGACCGCGACACAGGCCCACAGCAGCCGGTTGGCAGTTTTTCTGGGCAGCGAACTGCGCCGGGCGGAGACCCGCTTTTGCCCGCGCAGGAAAGGAGATTCCTCGGCTACATCCAGGTCGACCAGACGCGCGTCGTCGAGCTCCAGATCATGGAGACCCTCGCGCGGGGATTCGTCGTGTCCAGATGGAACGTGAGAATGCCCGACGCTGGCTGGGTACAACTCTTCCTGCAAGATGGTGCCGCTGGATTTCCGCGCCATCAGTTCAGGTCAGTTGTCGTGAGGAATCGCTGAGCGTTCTTACTATAACTTCATTTCCCGAAACGAGATAGATGGAAAAATGTCGGTTTTGCACAGCCGGGAACCCGGTTGAACACCACCACGAAGGAGCCACCCGCGCGTTGTCATGGTCATCGTACGTTTTCGCCGCACACCGTCGCCGCAGGGCGTCACCAACCATTGTCATTCCGACCGGAGCCGGAGCGAACGCGACGGCGGAGTGGAGGAACCTCGGGTTTTGCTGGTAGCGAGAAGAAACAGATTCCTCCGCCCCTTCGCTTGTGCTCGGGGGTCGGAATGACAAGAGAAAGAGTTTTGGTCGAAAGAGAGTCGATCGAAAGAAATCTTAAACCCAGCGTCGTTAGACCGGCCCGGCCGAAGGGATCTCGACGTGAATCGCCGGAAGCTTAGGAACCTGAATCGCCGGCAGCCGAGGAACGTCCACGCGCATGCGAGGACATTCGGAAATCCTTGGAGCCGAAAACACCATCGGCGCGAAGCCCGCTGCCGGAATCCGGATGCGAGTTATTCGAGCCTGCTCCCGATCAGCGATAGCCTGTAAGCGGTCAAACCCTGTCTGGGTCTTCGCAAGTTCGGCCTTCGCGAACCCGGTCTCCCCAAACTCAGTGTTCGCAAATCCAGCCTTCGCCAGCTCAGACTGCAGCAGCCTCGTCTGCAACCGCGCCAGAGTTAACACTGCCGTTGAGCTGTGCTCGACCTGGTCGACCATCTCGTGTACCCGCTGCAGACCGCCATCGTGGTAGCTGGCGTTCAATCCGGCTGCCAGCACCCCCGCCGCCAGCCACGCATAAGCTTGTGACATCTTCATCGCCGGAATCCCCTATGCCTGAATAGACGGGGAGCCGCTCAATCGGTTAGCAAAGGCAAAGCTTAAAGATGCGGGGACGTAGACAGTCAGTTCCTGAAACAGCAGGTCAGTGAGTGTAACCAAGATTTTCACCAACTGAGGAGCAGTTTGCCGACCATTCGGGAGCGGGTTCGTCACTCACCACAAGCGCGTTTCTCGGGACTGTGGGGGTCACGCTAGGCGAGGTTGGACCCGACGTTTGACCATTACAAACACTCCGTAGCCGAGCATGACGCCGAATGCGTTCAATATAATGTCGTCAACGTCGAAGATACCTACACGGAAGACAACCTCCATCACCTCACAGGTTAGCCCGGTGGCGACTCCGAGGACGAGCGCCTTCTGCCATGAGATGGATTGAACGACGAGTGGAGCGAGAAATCCTATCGGCATAAACGGGATGATGTTTCCGAACAAGTTCACCATGGCGATCAGCTGATTCCCCTGACCACTGAGTAGGGGAACAATGCTCCTGAACGGGACGAAGTTGCCAGGGCCTGTGTGCGTACCGGAAAACTTGAACCTCAGGTGTCCGATATGAATGACCGGGATGGCCTTGAAGACCACGAGCCTGATCAGAAGTGCGCCGTATGCGGTGAGAGCACCCGCTGCCAGCCAACGCGTTCGTTTCGCCGTCATGCCATTCCCCCGAAAAGACGCTGGTAATTCTCAGGATGATCGTTCCGTCGAACAATCGGCTGCCGAACTAAGGAGCCTACCGCTCTTTCAGCTTCTCGAGAGTCATCGGCCCCAGCTGCGAGACGCTGCCCGCACCCAGCGTCAGAATCATGTCGCCTTCTTGAGCGGCCGACGCGGCTGCGTTCACCGCATCGGCAGACGAACTGGCGTACTGCACACTCTTCCCGCTTTTCTCACGAATCCGCTGCGCCAGGATTTCGCCCGTGATACCTTCGATCGGCTTCTCACTGGCGGCGTAAATATCGAGCACGAACAGCGAATCGGCATCGCCGAATGCGGTCGAGAATTCGTCCATCAGGTCGCGCGTACGGGTGTAACGATGCGGCTGGAAGATGACGTGAATCCTGCCAAACCCGCACTGGCGCGCCGCGGCCAGCGTCGCCTTGATTTCGGTGGGATGGTGGCCGTAATCGTCGATCGACGCTCACGCCCGCCGCGCGCCCGCGCAACTGGAAGCGCCGGTCGACACCGCGGAACTGGTCAAGCGCCGTGCGAATCGCCTCCACGCCAACATCCAACCCCACGCCCACCGCAATCGCGGCCGTCGCATTGAGCACATTGTGTAAGCCGGGCACGTGCAGCGTGAACTCGCCAAGATCGTTTTTCCGATAAGCGACGCGAAACCGATTCAGCGGGTGCCCCACCCTTGTCTCGCCGTTCTTTGGCGAGACCGGATGGGGACTTTGTTTTTGATCTTGATTCTGATTTTTCCCAGTCGCGTCCAGCACCTTGATCCAAAAATCCGACCCGCGCCGCGTCCCGTAGGTCACCGTGCGCCGCTGCACGTCAGGCAACAGTCGCCGCAGCACCGGATCATCATTGCAAGCCACGATCATCCCATAAAACGGCACGCGGTCCATGAATTCCAGAAACGTTTTCTTGACGTCGCGCATGTTTCGGTAACAATCCATGTGCTCGCGGTCAATGTTAGTCACGACAGAAAGTATTGGGGATAATTTAAGAAAGCTGCGGTCGCTCTCGTCGGCCTCGGCCACCAGGTATTGCGATTTCCCCAGACGGGCATTCGATCCCATGGCATCGACGCGCCCGCCAACCACCACGGTCGGGTCAAGTCCGCCCGCGGCCAGCACCGCAGCAACCATCGAGGTTGTAGTCGTCTTGCCGTGCATGCCCGCGATCGCGATGCCGTACTTCAGCCGCATCAATTCAGCCAGCATTTCAGCACGCTGAATGACGGGAATGTGCAGCTTGTGCGCCTCGGTAACTTCAGGATTCTCAATCGGCAATGGCGGAACTGGTGACGACCACTTCGCGCGCCCGCAATATTTTCCGCGCGATGTCCTTCAAACACCACCGCGCCCAGCCCGGCCAGCCGCTGCGTCACCGCGGAACTTTTCAGGTCCGAGCCCGAGACTTTGTAGCCGAGATTCAGCAGCACCTCGGCAATCCCGCTCATGCCGATGCCGCCGATGCCTACGAAATGAATGCGCTGAATTTTGGCGAACATAAAAACAACTTGGAGATCGGGTCATTGAGCCATTGAGTGATTGCACTCTCTGGTCCTTGTGCAATCACTCAATGACTCAATCACTCAATGATTCAATTCCTCCCACCCGCGCCGCCATCGCCGCGATATCGCGCGCAGCGTTGGGATGCGCCAACTCGCGCGCGCCCTGGCTCATCTGCCGCAGGCGAAGCGGATCCTGCAGCAGCGCGGCGATGGTCTCGGCCAGCCACACGCCTTCCAGCTTCGACTCTTCCGCCACCACCGCGGCTCCGTGGCTTCGCTAAGACTTCAGCGTTGATGCGCTGATGATCATCGGCCGCGCGCGGAAACGGCACGAACACTGCCGGCTTGCCTGCCGCCGCAATCTCCGCCACCGTGCTCGCACCCGAGCGGCAGACCACCAGATCGGCGCGCGCAAAAGCCGCCGGCATGTCTTCAATAAACTTGAAAACTTCAGCGGACTCGCCGAGCGACTTATACGCCGCCAGCGCGTCATTATAGTCACGCTCGCCGGTCTGGTGAATGATGTGAATGCCCGGAGCCTCGCGCTGCAGAACCGGCAGGCAGCGGATCATGGCGTCGTTGATCGCGTGCGCGCCCTGGCTTCCGCCAAACACCAGGAGCGTCGGAGTTCCCCCGCGCTTAGGGAGCAATCTCGAAAAATGCATGCCGCACCGGCACGCCCGTGACTTCCGCGTGGCGAAAATATTTTGCGGTTTCCTCGAAGTGCACCGCCGCGCCGGAAACAAATTTCGCGACCACCCGGTTAGCGAACCCCGGCACCACATTAGGCTCGAAAGCCAGCGTCGGAATATGTTTTACTACCGCCGCCAGCATCGCCGGGCCAGACGCATACCCCCCCACGCCGATCACCACGTCAGGCGCGAATTCGTTGAGCATGCGGGCTGCGTCCCAGACGGCTCGGGGCAGATCGAAAGCTGTTTTCAGCCGCGTTGTCAGGCTGACATTTTTCAGCGCGCCAACGCGCACCAACTGCAGCGGAAATCCCGCGGCCGGAACCAGTCGGTTCTCAATCCCGCGCGCCGTGCCGATGAACAGCACCTCGGCTTCATAACTTTTCTTGAGTTCGTTGGCGATGGCCAGCGCCGGAATCACGTGACCGCCCGTCCCGCCGCCCGCCAGAATTGCCCGCATGAGGTGACTATAAACTACAAACACCCGACTACAGATTGCGCGGATTCACGCGCACAGAAAAGGCTGAGTCCCAATTCTGTGTAGATCCGTGCAGTCCGCGCCGGTTTACTTCTTTGCCAGATTCGCCGGCAGCGGATTGTCGGGGCGTTCCGAGTCCCAGAAGATCGAGACCACCCACCAGCGTCTGCCGTCGTTCAGCAATTGAAAAGAATTGACCCCGCGCTCGAAGGGCTTGTCCCCCGGACTGCGATGCGATTCGTAACTGCTGAGCACCTGCGTCACGTTCCCGTAGCGGTCGGGCCGGTTCACGATCGCATTTTCATAAAACGGTTCTTTGGCGAATACGGCGCCAGCATCGCGGATGAACTCGTCCACGCTCCAAGAGATCACGAACGTTGCGCCATCGGGCCCCTGGCCCACCTGGGTAAAGCGCGCCTGGGGAAGGAAGATGGAGCGGAATCGATCCAGTCGCGCGCACCGGCCGGGCCGGAGATCGCGTCGTAGGCAGCATGCATGATGGCGTCGATCGATTTGACGTCTTCCGGCTTCGCTGCAGGAACTTTCGCGGCCAGATTCCGCTGGCGGAAAAAATCGGGAGTTATGGCGGGATTGCACAGGCGGGGCCGCTTCGGGTTTCTGGGCCGTCACACATCGCGCCAAAATGAAACAGAATCCCCGACACAAAAAACACTCATCGTGATGATGCGTAAAAGGTTATCACCCGAGTGATGTTTCTCATCACAATCTCCGGGGCTTTTGGTTCATTCCGCCTGCTTGGTAATGTTCAGCAGCACGCCCACGCACGCCAGCGTCACGAACAGCGACGACCCGCCATACGAAACCAGCGGCAGCGGAATCCCCTTGGTCGGCATCATTCCCAGCACCACGCTGATGTTGATGAACGCCTGCAGCACCACCATGCTGGTAATCCCAACCGCAAGATAGCGGCCGAACAGATCTTCTGTGCGCCAGGAAGCCCGCATGCCGCGCCACAGAAAAATGGCGAACAGCGTGACCACGAACAGCGCCCCCACCAGTCCCAATTCTTCCGCGGTGACGGCAAAAATAAAATCCGTGTGCGGCTCCGGCAGATAAAACAGCTTCTGCTTCCCTTCCATCAAGCCCGTACCGGTAATGCCGCCCGTGCCCACCGCAATCAGCGACTGAATGATGTGAAATCCGGCCTGCTGCCTGTCCGCATATGGATTCAGAAAGCCAGTATGCGGTCGCGCCGAAAGCTCACATGAAAAATCAGAAAATAGAGCGGCATCAGCGACGCACGCAAACGCGTAGCCAAAATACTCGCATCCGCATCCAGCCACATACAAGATGCAAGCCGCGATTCCCGGCGCACGCAATGGCCGTGCCCAGATCGGGCTGCAACACAATCAATCCCAGGAAACACAACCACCGGCGCAGCCGCAGGCAAAAGCGTGTTGCGCACGTCGTCCATGGTCTTGGCCCGGCTCTCCAGAAAATATGCGAGAAAAAGAATCAGGACCGGCTTGGCCAACTCCGAAGGCTGCAACGAAAAACCTCCGGCATGAATCCAGCGATGCGTATTGTGTGAGCGGTCCAGGAAGAAAACGGAAATCAGCAGCAGCGTGGTCAACCCCATCAAGGAAAACACCAGCGCCGGATGCTTGTAGCGTCGTAATCCACGCGCATGGCCACCACCATCGCGCCGAGCCCGGCCACCGCCCAGATCAACTGCTTCGAAAGAAACGCATACTCCGACCCGAAGCGCTCCCGCGCCATCACCGCCGAAGCCGAAAACACCATCACCAGCCCGACAAACACCAGCAGCATAGTCACCGTAAACAGCCAGCGATCGACACTCACCCGCTTCGCCATCGGAAATTCATTTCACCACGGCGCGCGAGACGCGCGGAGAAGCGAATCGCTGATTGTTGATTTTTGATTGTTGATTGTTTTGGTTCGCCGAGGAGCAACGGCGACCTCGGCGTTGCCATCTTCGCGAAGCGAAGGACCTGTGTAATCCCGGCCAGTTGCATGGGTCCTTCGCGGCCCAGAACGCTGCTCAGGATGAAAAAATGTGGGACGAGGGTCGACTTACCGGCATCGCCGGCAAGGCTGCGTACGATCTCCTTGAACACCTTCCCCGCGGTGCTCGTAGCTTTTGAACTGATCGAAGCTGGCGCAGGCGGGGGCCAGCAGGACGACTCTCCAGGTTGGGCCACCGCAGCTGGCCTTGCGGACGGCGTTCTCCAGGGTCTCGGCGTGGACGATTCGGGGCCCTCCGTTCTTCGAAGAGACGATTTGCGACTCGATCTTCGCCGCGGCCGCGCCGATGGTATAGACGCGCTTCACGCGCTGGCGCAGCAGGTCGTTGAGCACGCGTGTAGTCGCTGCCTTTGTCCTTGCCGCCGAGAATCAGGTGGATGTTCGCCGGGAACGACTCCAGCGCCTTGATGGTCGCGTCTACGTTTGTGGCCTTGGAGTCGTTGTAGTAGTCGACGCCGCGAATGGTCGCCACAAATTCCAGCCGGTGCTCAACTGCCTTGAAGTCGCGCACGGCCTGGCGAATCTTTTCGGGCGCGCAGCCCATCAGCGCACCCAGCACACGCGGCCGCCAAAACGTTTTCGAGATTGTGCGCGCCTTTAGCGGAATCTCTGACACCTGAAGGATCTCGCGCTGCTGCGACACCGCGTCGCGGAACACGATGTTGCCGTCGCGCACCCACGCCCCCTGCTGCACTTCCTTCTGCCGGCTGAACCAGAAGACTTGCGCCCGGGTTCGTGCCGCCGTAGTTGACGCAGATGGGGTCATCGGCGTTGAGCACGGCGAAGTCGCTGGCCTGCTGGTTCTCGAAAATGCGAGCCTTGGCGTTGACGTAAACTTCCAGCGTGCGATGCCGATCGAGATGGTCTGGGGTCACGTTCAACACCACCGCAACTTTAGGGCGGAACGTCTGAATCGTTTCCAACTGAAAGCTGGAAACCTCGAGCACGATGACAGTTTCTGGCTGAGCGCGCTCGGCCAGAGAAATTGCGGGCGTGCCGATGTTGCCGCCGACCAGCGTGGGAAAGCCCGCGGCCGCCATGATGTCGCCGGTCAGCGTGGTGGTGGTGGTCTTGCCGTTCGATCCCGTGATGGCGACGATCGGTCCGGGCAAAAACTGCGCTGCAAGTTCGATCTCGCCAATCACGGTTTCCCCGGCGGCCCGCGCCTGCACCAGCGGCGGCGCATCCACCGGCACTCCTGGGCTCACCACGATCAAGTCCTGTCCGCGGAAGGTGCGGTCGCCGTGGCCTCCGGTCTCGACTGTGATGCCGTGATCGAGCAGCAAAGGAATCTCGTTGCGCAACTCGTCGCCGCTCTTGGTGTCGGAGACGGTGACCCGCGCCCCGTGCGCTTTCATGAACAGCGCCGACGCGACACCCGATTTCCCCAGGCCAACCACCAGCACGCGTTTATCTTTGAGTTCCATCAAATCTATTTCACCACAGAGTCACAGAGTCACAGAGACAACCAATTCTATTTCTTGTTCTTCTCTGTGTCTCTGTGACTCTGTGGTGAGGCCTTTCTTACCGGAGCTTCAACGTGGTCAGCGCGAACAGCGCGAATACCAGCGACGCGATCCAGAAGCGCACAATGATCTTCGACTCCGACCAGCCCAGCAGCTCGAAATGATGATGCAGTGGCGCCATCTTGAAAATCCGCTTCTTGCGCAGTTTATAGGAGCCGACCTGCAGGATCACCGAGACCGCCTCGATCACGAACACGCCGCCAATAAACGGCAGCAGCAGTTCCTGTTTAATAATTACGGCGACCGTGCCGATGGCTCCGCCCAAAGCCAGCGATCCCACGTCGCCCATGAACACTTCCGCGGGATGCGCGTTGTACCAGAGAAATCCAATGGACGCTCCGACCATCGCTCCGCAAAAAATCGTCAGCTCGGCCACTTGCGGAATATGCTGCAATTCCAGATAGTTGGCAAAGGTGGCGTGGCCGCTGACATAGGTCAGCACCGCCAGCGCGCCGGCCGCGATCACGGTGCATCCAATGGCCAGACCATCCAGCCCGTCGGTGAGATTCACCGCGTTGCTCGATCCCACGATGACGATCCCCACAAACACCATGAACGGCAGGAATGCCAGCGGCCAAAGATGCGGAGAGTGTTCCCAGGTTTGCACCACCAGGTCGGGATGGAACTGCTTGAAGAAGGGGACTATTAATTTCGTCGAATACATCCCGTAGGTCTGCATGGCGATCAGCATGGAGGCAATCACAATGCTGGTGGCCACCTGCAGTCCCAGCTTGGCGCGGCTGGTGAGACCCAGGTTGCGGCGATGCGTAACCTTGGTATAGTCGTCGGTGAATCCGATCGCCGCATAGGCCAGAGTAGAAAACACGGCAATCCAAATAAAGCGGTTGCTCAGATCGGCCCACAGTAGAGTGGGAACGACGATGGCGATGACGATGAGCAGTCCGCCCATGGTGGGCGTGCCAGCTTTTTTCTGATGAGCCTTCGGCCCTTCCTCGCGAATATATTGTCCAATCTGAAACTCGCGCAGGCGTCCAATGACCAGCGGACCTACGATCAGCGCGGTAAACAGTGCGGTTAAGCTGGCGAATGCCGTGCGGAAAGTAACGTAATGAAAAATGCGGAACGGCGCAACGTAATGTTGCAGCTTGACATACAACAGCCAGTAGAGCAATTCGCCTCCGTTAACGCAGCTCTCAGCCGTCAGCTCTCAGCTGTCAGCCTTTGCAATTCGCCTTCCAGGTTTCCAGCGCCTTTTCGAGTTTCACGCCCCGCGACGCCTTCAGCAGCACCACATCGCCGTCATGGGTTTCGCGGGCCAGCCATTCTCCGGCTTCCTCCGGCGTCGCCACGAACTCGGCTGCCGCTCCGGCCTGCCGTGCGCCGTCGACCACTGCCTGCGCCAGTCCGCGCACGCCTACGAGAACATCGATCTTCTTCTCGGCGATATGCCGGCCCGCGGCGCGATGCATCTCCTCCGCGGCCGGCCCCAATTCGAGCATTTCTCCCGCGACCACAATACGCCGCCCAGCTTTCATCGCGGCCAGGGCATCGACCATGGCGTGCAGCGCCTTCGGATTGGAATTGTAGCAATCGTTGATCACCGTGATGTTACCCAGTTGGACAACCTGCCCGCGTTTGTCGGCCGGCGCCAGCGTCGCCAGCGCGCCCACGGCTTCCGCCAGCGTCAATCCCCGAACCACGCCCACGGCCACGGCCGCCAGCGCATTCAGAATGTTGTGTTCCCCGACCAGCGGCAAGCGCGCGGGCTCGCGCCCGCCGGCTGTGACTACGTCAAATTCTGAACCCTCCGCGCCGCGGGCCTCCACATTTTCGGCTCGAACGTCAGCTATTGCACGGGTTCCGTAAGTCACAACCTTGCCTCTGAAGTCGCGTCCGAACTGCGATACATATTCATCGTCGGCATTCAGCACGGCCGTTCCACTGGCGGGAAGCGATTCCACCAATTCGTACTTCGCCCGCGCGATGCCGACAATCGAATCGAAAAACTCCAGGTGCACCGGAGCCACATTCGTGACCACGCCAACTTCCGGCTGCGCGATCTTCGCGAGCGCCCGAATCTCGCCCGCATGCGACATCCCCATCTCAATGACAGCCACGTCGTGCTCCGGTTCCAGCTTCAGCAGCGTGAGCGGCAGGCCGAAATGATTATTGAAGTTGCCTTCGGACTTGAGCACTTGGAAGCGCGCGCTGAGCACGTGAGCAATCGCCTCTTTAGTCGTCGTCTTCCCTGCCGAGCCCGTGATGCCCACCAGCGGCTTGCCCCAAAGCCTTCGCACCGCGGTCGCCAGAGTCTGCAGCGCGACCAGCGTGTCGTCGACCGCCAGCAGGCGGTGCGTGCAGGATAACGATGCACCCGATCTTTCCGCACGACCGCCGCAGCTGCTCCTTTCTCCAGAGCCGCACTGACATAGTCATGGCCGTCGAGCCGTTCGCCTGTGACGGCGAAGAAAAGATCTCCCGTCTAATCGTGCGGGAGTCGATGGAATATCCCTGCGCGATTTCCTCGCGCGGAAACTCGTCCGTGGCGGAAATAAACTCGGCGATTTTCGATAGCGTCAAGCTTCATTGCCTGATCCCGACCCAATCCCTATCTCTACCTACCGGCCGCCGGCTCGCCCTCGAACCCCGCGGCCCGCAGAGCTTCTCGCGCCACTTCGACATCGTCGAAGGGAAGCGAACCTTCGCGCGTGGCTTGCACTTTCTCGTGGCCTTTTCCCGCCAGCAGCACAATGTCCCCGGGCCTCGCCTCGCCGATGGCCAGGGCAATCGCTTTATGGCGATCCAGCTTCGACCGTGTATTTCACTCCGGTTTTTTGCAGACCGACCAGCGCGTCGTTAATGATAGCCAGCGGATCTTCGCTGCGTGGATTGTCGGAAGTGAGCACCACAAAATCGCTGCCTCGCCCTGCGGCTTCGCCCATCAGCGGACGCTTGGCACGATCGCGATCGCCCCCGCAGCCGAATACGGTCAGCACTCTCGCGGTCCCCCGTCGCGTGACACAAACTCGCGGGCCAGCGCCGTCAGATTGCGCAGCGCATCGTCAGTGTGCGCGTAGTCCACCACCACGGTGAACGGCTGGCCGCAATCGACGCGCTCGAATCTTCCCGGCACATGGGTCAACGACTCGACCCCGCGGGAAATCGCGCTTGAATCGCACCCGCGCGCATAACATGCGGCCGCCGCCGCCAGAATGTTGTACACATTCACGCGCCCGATCAGCGGAGAGAATATTGGAATTTTTTCCTGGGGCGTCACCATGTCGAAACGCGCGCCGCGGAGATTGATGTCCACATTCGCGGCGTGAAAGTCGCCGCGCTCCCAGCCATAGGTCAGCACGACCGCGCTGCGTTTCCGGCTGAACACCTCCAGCTTCGCGCCGTATTCGTCGTCCAGGTTGGTAACTGCGGCGCGCGGCGCGTCGGTCCCGCAACCTTCAAACAGCACGCGCTTGGCAGCAAAGTATTCGTCCATCGTCTTGTGATAGTCGAGATGGTCGCGGGTCAGGTTGGTGAAGACCGCAACATCAAAGGGCACGCCGAACACGCGCTCCTGGGCCAGCGCGTGCGAGGAAACTTCCATGACTGCGTCGGTCGCGCCCAGGCCGAGAGCCTCACTGAACAGTCGCGCCAGTTCCAGCGCTTCCGGTGTAGTATGCGGCGCGGGATAAACGTTGCCGGCCACGTGATACTCAATCGTCCCGATCAGCGCGCTCTTGCGCCCGGCGGCAGTCAGGATCGACTCGATCAGAAACGCGGTCGTACTCTTCCCGTTCGTGCCAGTAATTCCGGTGACCGCGATGCGCTCGGCGGGGCGTTTGTAGAAATTCTCGCTCACGCGCGCCAGAGCCCGACGCCCGTGCGGCACCACCGCCCAGGCCACGCCCTGGCGCGGTTTCTCGGCGGGTGAGTCGGTGACTACGGCAACCGCGCCGGCTTGAATGGCCTGGTCGATGAAGCGATTGCCGTCGGAGGTCTCCCCGTGCATGGCCACGAACACGCAGCCCGGCCTGACCCGGCGCGAGTCGTATTCCACACCACTCACGCTGGGGTCCCCGCTCTGGGCAAGAACCTCCGCGCCATCCAGCAGATGTTGGAAGGTCATTGCTCGGAATTATAGAAGCAAATGCTGATTGTTGATTTGTGGTTGCTGATTGAAAGCCTAATCAGGGTTTTCAATCAGCAACCAAAAATCAACAATCACCACTTCCTGTCCCGTGACCCCATTACCTCCGTCATGTTCCAACCGGCTCTCTCCTGCGCTACATTCACCTCATGAGCACCGGAACCGGTTCTGCCAAATACCGCTGCGCCCAGTGCGATCGGCCGGAAAATTCGTGCGAGTGCGAGAAATTTTGCTGCCTCTGCCAGGCGGCGCTCGACGTCCGCATTTGCGGCGACGGCCTCATGTACTGTGAGCCCTGCCGCACGGCCTGCGACTACAAGACCTCCTCGGACTAGCACCGGCACCACACAGGCAATCGTTCTCCTCTTGGCGGATTTGTGCGTCTTTCCTTCGTGATACTTCGTGTCCTTCGTGGTTGATGGTTTTCTTTCGACGGGAAACTGATTCTGCCGACCCCACAAAGATTTGGCAGCATGGCTCCTCTTGAGGGACAATAGTGCGTTTGACTTTTTGCGGCTGTTTTCCGCCCTTGCTTTAAGGAGACTTCATGGCTACCACGGTGCACATCAGCGACGTTGCCGAGTTGCTGAGCGCAAGCCGGACGCACTTCAATCTTTCGCCGGCAGTGCTGGTGGAACACGCCATCCGGCGCAACGAAGCCAAACTCGCCGCCAACGGGGCCATCGTCGGATACACCAATCGCACCGGCCGCTCACCCAAAGACAAATTCATCGTCAAGGACGAAACCACCGCCCACACCGTAGCCTGGGGCGGAGTCAACGCGCCGTTCGAGCCCGAGAAATTTGACGCGCTCTACATCCGCGTCATGGAACACCTGCGCGGGCGCGAACTTTTTGTGCAGGACCTTTTCTGCGGCGCCGATCCCGCCTATCGCCTGCCGGTCCGCATCGTCAACGAATACGCCTGGCACAACCTGTTTGTGCACCAGTTGTTCCTGCGCCCCACGGTGGAGGAACTCAAGCACCATCACCCGGAATTCACCGTCATCTCGGCCCCCGAGTTCAAAGCCGACCCCAAGCGCGACGGTGTCGCCTCGGAAGTTTTCATCCTGCTGAACTTTACCCGCCGCACCGTACTGATCGGCGGGACTTCCTATGCCGGCGAGATGAAGAAGTCAATATTCAGCATCATGAATTTCCTGCTGCCGCCGCGCAACGTCTTCCCCATGCACTGCTCGGCAAACGTCGGCCATAACGGCGTGAGCGCGCTGTTTTTCGGGCTCTCCGGCACAGGCAAGACCACGCTCTCAGCTGACCCGTCGCGCGACCTGATCGGCGACGACGAGCACGGATGGAGCGCCGACGGCGTCTTCAACTTCGAAGGCGGATGCTATGCCAAGTGCATCAAGCTCTCGAAGAAAAACGAGCCGCAAATCTGGAACGCCCTGCGCTTCGGCTGCGTGCTCGAAAACGTGACGCTCGACCCGCACACCCGCATTCCCGACTACAACGACGACAGCAAAACAGAAAACACCCGCGCCGCCTATCCCGTGGATTTCATCGAAAACGCCCTGATCCCGGGCATTGGCGGCCATCCCAAGAACGTCGTTTTTCTCACCGCGGATGCTTTCGGCGTTCTGCCGCCGATCTCGAAGCTCACGCCCGAGCAGGCTATGTATCACTTCCTCTCCGGCTACACCGCGAAGGTTGCCGGAACCGAGGCCGGCGTGAAAGAGCCATCCGCCACGTTCTCGACCTGCTTCGGATCCCCGTTCCTACCGCTGGCTCCGAAAATCTATGCTGAAATGCTGGGCCGCCGCTTGCGCGAGCACCACGCCCAGTGCTGGCTGGTGAATACCGGTTGGCAGGGCGGGCCCTACGGCGTGGGCAAGCGCATGGATATTCCTTACACTCGCGCCATGGTCGACGCGGCCGTGGAAGGCGAATTGATCAGGGAAGATTTTGAGATCGAGCCCACGTTCGGATTCTCGATTCCCAAACGCTGCCACGGCGTGCCTCCACAGATTCTGAATCCGCGCAACGCCTGGCCCGACAAAGCCGCCTACGACAAAGCCGCTGAAGAACTGCGCAACCGTTTTGCCAAGAACTTCGAGCACTTCGACGCACCGCCCGAGGTCAGGGCCGCGGGACCGAAGGCCCAGAAATAGCCCGTTAGGCCTTCTTCAGCATGCGCGAAATCCAGATCAGAAACACGGCTCCGAGGATCGCAACCAAGATCGTGCCGATGAAGCCTCCGGCGTGAATGCCGAAAAAGCCCAACAGCCAGCCGCCGACCACGGCGCCGATGATACCGAGGACAATATCCATGACGGTGCCGTAGCCGCCACCTTTCATGATTTTGCCAGCGGCCCATCCCGCGATGAGTCCGACCACCACCCACCAAATCAGACTTGTGATCATTTCAAGCCTCCTCTGCGGATTGGACGAGACTATGGCGGAGCCTTTCAGTCTGTCAAGCAACCCTCGGCCTCCACTGTGGTTAAATCGAAGTATGTTCGCCCGCAAGATTCGCGTGGACTACGCAGCTGATGGCCGCACCCTGCCCTGCCCGCTGAAATGGCTCGACAGTTTCTCCATGCGCAACTTCACCAACGCCAGCGTTTTCGATGACACGCTTCCCCTAGCGGACGGCCAGATGGAAATCGGCTCCGGCGTGCCCCTCGACCAACTGCGGGACGCCATGGAGGACTGGTTCCGGCGCAAGGGCTATCTGCCCCAGGAGTCGCATTTGTCACTGGCGGAGAGCGCGAGAGCGGATCAGACTACCTCGAATATTTAATGTTCGTCAGGGCTGGCATATCGTGGCGGGCAAAGGTATGCTTCTGCGAGTTCTTGGCGGAGCGCTAAATCCCGCAGAAACCGGCAGGCTCTGGGGATTTTTGACGCGAATGATCAAAATTGAACAGCACGCCCTATGGAACGAGCCGTATAGTTCTCAGCGACTTGGACCAGTTCCCACAATGGCAATCAAGTTGCAGTCGCAGACAAAGGAGGTGCTTCATGAGCAGCAAGATATTGCAGCTGTCCCCCCAATCAAGCACCCGCATTCCCCGCAGCAGGAAAATCGCGGCGCAGAGTTCCTGGAACACCGCGCCGGCAGCTCCCTCCGACACGCCGCTACATCTTTCCCTGAATATCGGGTTTCTGCGATCGTGGTTTGAGAGCGAGTCTGATCTCGTTTCCAGCCGCGCACGCCCCGTCAACTGGGGTGCAATCTCAGGCATCGCGCTATCGGTTGCGTTCAGCTTGGGCTGCTGGGCGGGAGCGATCTGGATCGTCGCCCACGTCTGGCGATAGAAGCCCCTCCACAAAACTGTCATCCCGACTGGAGCCGGAGCGCCAGCGACGGCACAGTGGAGGGACCTTGTGTTTCTGAGTCAGCGATGGACGCTGCGTTCTTACTTGTCGTACTGCAGCAGCGACATCACTTCATAATCTTTCAGCTTGTCGCGGCCCTTCAGGAATTCCAGTTCCACCACAAATCCCAGGCCAACGATCTTCGCGCCCAACGCCGCCGCCAGTTTAGCCGTAGCCTCAGCGGTACCTCCGGTGGCCAGCAGGTCGTCCACAATCAGCACACGCTGACCTTTCTGGATCGCGTCCTTGTGAATCTCGAGTGAATTCGTCCCGTACTCCAGCGCGTAATCGTACTTCACGGTCTCGGCGGGAAGCTTGCCCGGCTTGCGCACGGGAACAAATCCGGCGTTCAGGCGATAGGCCAGTGCCGGAGCAAAAATAAATCCGCGAGCTTCCATGCCCAGCACCAGATCGACGTTTCGCGCAATATAGTGCTCGGCCAGCTTGTCGATCAGCGTGGCAAAGCCGGCCTTGTCCTTCAACAGCGTGGTGATGTCGTAGAAGAGGATCCCCTTCTTGGGGAAATCCGGAACTTCGCGAATCAGGTGTTTCAGCTGCTCAGCACTCATGCCCGCGACAGACGGCATTTACCACGCTCCTTCAATACGAAATGAACTGATTCCGGCGACCGGACTCGCTTCCGATACTTCTACCGCATCCACGCGAGCCGCGCGCGGCCCTTCGCGCAGGCGCCCGTGCAGTCCGGCCAGCTGATCGCGCGTGCCATGGGCCAGAATCTCCACGCTGCCATCGTGATTGTTGCGCACCCAGCCGGCAATGCCCAGGATGTGCGCCTCCCGCTCCACAAACCAGCGGAAGCCGACCCCCTGCACGCGTCCGCGCACGATGAACCGGCGGGCAAGAATGGATTTTTCGGTGGAAGTCATCTTCAATGCACAGTGATGTTCAATGCTCTGTCGTTTTCAATGCCCTGTCATCTTCAATAAACTGCCATCCTGAGCGGAAGAATCAGCCTCGCGAATGCGAGGCTGTTCGCAGTCGAAGGACCCCTTCGCTGCAAGCACTCACGAGCCCCGGCAAGGCATTCCAACCCTCAACGCCGCCGGGCTTTTGCTGGAAACTCCTCGACGAGCCATTGCCGGTATCTAGCTATGAGGGATCCTTCGACTGCGTTACCGTCCGCTTCGCGGGCGGCCACTTCGCTCAGGATGACAGCACCATTACGCGCGCGACAAGTACGCGCCGTCCGACGTATCGACTTTAATCTTCTCGCCCTCGTTGATGAACGGCGGAACCTGCACTACCAGCCCGGTCTCGGTCCGGGCGGCCTTGGTTACGCTGGAAGCGGTGGCGCTCTTCAGTCCAGGCTCGGTCTCAATCACGGTGAGAATCACGGTCTGCGGCAGTTCGATGCCGACCGCCTTGCCGTCGAAAAACTCTACTTTGATTTCCAGATTGGCGATCAGGTAATCCACCGCATCGCCCAGGATTTCCTTGCTCAGGTGGGTCTGCTCGTAGTTGGCAGTGTCCATGAAGTAGTAGCTGTCGCCGTCGGCGTAGAGAAACTGCATCTCGACCTCGTCCACGTTGACCTTCTCGATCGGGTCGGGCGAGCGGAAGCGGTGCTCGAACATGGCGCCGGTGCGCAGGTTGCGCAGCTTGGCCTGAATAAAGGCGCGCAGGTTGCCGGGGGTGCGGTGTTCCACGCTGAAAACGGAATGCAGATCATTGTTGTGCTTAATGATCATGCCGGGACGAAGCTGGGTGGCAGGGATCGACATCGCTTGAAAAACTCTCCTTATAATTGCGGTTTGCGAAGCCGGCGGAAGATGGGCTGACCACAAGTTCCGCCGCCAGCCTACTATGCGACGATGGCTAAAGCGTCATTTTACACTCAGGTGCGCCGGAAAAGAAACCTTCCCCCTCCCGAACTCATCGTAAGAGCTGCCGGAATAAAGCATCCGCCACGGCCATCCAACAGGACTAGAATGAATCTGGCCGGAATCCCGGCGCAACTTTCCGCGGAACCAGCCCGGATAATTTCCGGGCGGAAAATTGAGGTTTTCATTATGCGAATCGGACGTGACGAATCTTCAGACAGCAGCAACGTGGCGACGGCCATTACTTTCCTGCTGATTGGGCTGGGCGCCGGAGCCCTGGCCGGGCTTCTGCTCGCGCCCAAGAGCGGCAAGCAGACGCGCCGCGACCTGCAGCGCGGCTTTGAGGACGCCAAAGATACTTTGGGCGATTGGGCCGACCAGGCCAAAGATCGCGTGCGCGATGCCAGCGAACGGGTCCGCGATGTTGCCAGCAAGGGCGTAGATCTGGCCGACGACCTGCGCGAAAAAGTAGAACCCCTGCGCCGCGCCATCAACCGCAGCTAGGCTCAAGGGGTCACGTGGAAGAGCGGCGCTTTAGCGCCGCGTCCAGGTGGCAGAAATTCGCGGGCTTTAGCCCCTGACGGTCAGCTCCGGCTCCGCCGCCGGATTTGCGAGATGGCTTCTCGCTTCTCAGTACAGGTGGAAGTCCACCTGCACTGCAATCTGTGTCGCCACCGGCTGGCCATTGAGCGTGGCTGGCCGGAAGCGCCAGCGGTTGACGGCTTCGATTGCCTTCTCGTCTAACCCCATCCCCAGGCTCTGCCCCACGCGGATATCGTGGGTGCGCCCGTCTTTTCCCACCACCACCAGCAGCAACACCATACCCTGCGCCTTCGCCTTGCGGGCTTCCTCAGAAAAGCTTGGCTCGGGATTGAAGATGACCTGCGGCACGGTCACCCCCATCTTGCCCGCCGGAAAAATTCCCGGTGGGCCGTCACCGACATGCGGCCCGGTAGAGTCCCCAATGCCATCGCAGCATCCCTTTCCGATCCCTCCCGGACCGCCCGGTCCGTTGGAGAGCGCAGAAAACTTCGACATCATGTCGCCGATCTGCCCGCCCTGCGGCAACGGGATGTCCGGAGCCACAACAACTGTCTCCGGCACAGCAAGCTTCGGCATTTCCTTCTGGAGGATCACCGTCGGCGGCACCAGCTGCGGGTCGAGCGAAGCGCGCGGCGGATTACCGTGCGACGCCGGAAGCGGATCGTGGTTCCCGCCTCCGCCCCCGTTCGATCCCGAGAAGATTATAGGGAGCTCTCTCAGGTTGGGGAGCGTATCGGCAATCTGAGGTGTGTGGCTGATTACGAAGCTGGTGAGATAAGTGATCAGTCCTAAGATCGCAGCCTGCCCCAGGAGCGATAAGACAAAAGTCTCGCGCCGGACGCGGTACGATCCGTCATTCTCTGTCGAGAAAATAGAAAATATATTCGGCTCCGGCCCGGAAGTTGCAGCGGTCATGACGCGCTCCTGCCAGCAAGCTGCTGTCGTCAGCCCAACCTGCCATAAGACGCAGCAGCGCCTAAAAAGGATTTCTCAGGAAGAAAAAAGTAAACCTGCACGCCATCGGCCCAAATCCGAGAAGGCGGCGTCGGACGTCCGACCTCAGACCCCGCACGCCTGAGGTCTGAGGTCTGAGGTCCGACGCCGCTCTTGTCTCCTACTTGAAAATAGCGGCGAAGAATCCCCCAACCCGCTGGAAGAATCCACGGTGTTCCGTCTTCTTCTTCTCTGGCTGCGGAGACTGAATCACAGCATCGAGATGAACCTGCCGGGCCGTCGACTCCTGCACTGGCAAATCTCTCGCCGCCTGCACCGGCGCCGGTAACGCCGCGGCAGCGCGGTTCTTCGCCGTAAATACCAGGGGCGCATCGACCTCCGTATGAATGTCGTTGGGCTGAGAAGCCGGCAGGGGCGCAGTCTCCGGCCCGTTCGAGAGCCTTGCGTCCGCAGCGTTCGCACTCAAAGACGCTGCACTTGCAGCCGCAGGAGGAGTCGCGTTCCCGCCCACGCGCACCTTTTCCGGGAGTTCCGAGTCGGGCACGTTCGGGGCATACTGCGCCTGCGCCCGCATCAGCGGCGACGGCGCGGGACATCCGCACTCCAGCGGAACTTCGCTGTCCACTTTGTCGATCTGTCCGGAGTGAAACACGGCCTGCTCGGCCGGCCTGACCTGGTAAATCCGGTCTCCCATCAGTTCCGAGACGATGGCCGAAGACGTATTGCCCTTCAGCGCGCGCACGCAGGTGTTGCCGTGGGCATCGGCGCTGATGGCGTAGTGGAATTCTCCTGGCCCGGCAAACAGGATGCGGAAGTCGGGAGTCAGCACCGTGTCGGCCGACGCTTTCAGCGTATAGTGCACCTCGATCGCGCCCGTGCTCAGGCCGAACATCAGGTCGCGCTTGGTCGGCGAGGGCGTCACCGAGACGGTGGTTCCCGGGCAGACGCGGACTTCTCCTCCGCCGGCCAAACGCAGCACCGCCGTGTCGGAGCCAGCCGTCACCGACGATCCTGAAGCGATGCGGCTTCCCGCCACCGCCATGGCGCCCGCGCCACTGGTCACCGGCACCACGGCCGGAGGGCCCTCCAGCGACAGTCCCGGCAGGGTCGGCGGCTGGAACGGCGACGATTTCTTGCCCGCATTGGCATCCGCGTCCCCGGCCGGCTTGAGCCGCACCATCAGCCGATGGCCCGCGCCATCCCACGAGTAGCCGTAGGGCGCCAGCAGGTCGAGAACAATGCGTGTGACCGGAGGCTTCTGCTGGTACTGATCGACGCGGATCGCGAGAATATTTTCTTTCTGAATCGCAATCCGCTTCTGCGTCAACCCCAGCCGCGAGTTAGGCAGATCGATGACCAGGCGCGGCGGCGCATCGAGCGTCTGAATCTGCGGAATCACGGGACCGCCGCTGGAGAGGATCTCCACCGCCGGCACGCCGCGCTCATGCACGATACGAACGCTGGTCACCAGCGGCGGCGGCCCAAAAGTCTGCGCCGCGACTTCGACGGCCAGCAGCGCCGCCAACGTCATCACGCACATCATCACGCACACCAATAAAGATTTGAGCGCAGGCCGCGGCAAAGATTCCCTCACTGGAAGCTTGAAGGAAACATATCACCTGCAGAGGATGAGAGAGAAGGGAATCGAGTGCGGTCAGGCCTTGGACTGCGGCCTTCGGGCGTGTTTAGGTCTGAGTTCTGGGGTCTGAAATCTGAAGTCCGCCTCACGCTTCCGGCAGGAACTCGTACTCTTCAATCACCGCGGCCACGGCGAGTTTGCCATCGTCCCTGGCGTCTTCGACGCGCACTACGCGGCCTTTGCACTGCACGCGGATACTCTCCGTGAGCGTGATCTCCGGCGGCAGAGTTAAGGTGAAGCCAATGGGCGATCCCTGGGCTACGGCGGACTCCACATAAAAAGAGATGCCGCGGGCGCTGACGTCCCGTATCTGGGCAGAATGGGTGGCGTTCTGGTGATCGACGGTCACCGGTACGCGCAGCGCGAAGCGTCGTGCACCCCTCTTTTCTTCCTGGGGTTCGGCCATACATCCTCCGAAGTGGCGTGAAGTAGCGCTTACAACACTTCCGATAAGAATGCGCTGTGCAGGCACCGGGGTCAATACCACCCTTGGGTCAGGGAGTGGCCCGTTCAGGGGGGAAGTACGGTGGACACGGTTTACTGGTGTAAGCTGATGTCAGGAGCGGCCGACGCTTGATTTTCGTACTCGACAACTACGATTCGTTCACCTACAACCTGGTGCAATACATCGGCGAACTGGGCGCGGACGTTGAGGTCCGCCGCAACGATCAGGTCACGGTGACCGAGGTCGAGGACATGCACCCCGAGCGGATCGTCATTTCTCCGGGCCCCTGCACGCCGCATGAGGCGGGCATCAGCATCGCTCTGATCCGACACTTCGCCGGAAAGGTTCCCGTCCTCGGAGTTTGCCTCGGTCACCAGGCGATCGGCGAAGCTTTCGGCGGCCACGTGGTTCGCGCCGCGCATCTCATGCACGGCAAAACCAGCCCCGTCATGCACGACAATCGCACCGTTTTTCAGGGCCTGCCCATGCCCATGACGGCCACGCGCTATCACTCGCTCATCGTCGAAGAAAAGGATCTGCCCGCCGAACTCGAAGTCAGCGCCTGGACCACGGAAAAAGACGGCACCCGCACCATCATGGGCCTGCGCCACCGCCAGTGCGCCGTCGAAGGCGTGCAGTTCCATCCCGAAAGCGTGCTCACCGATGCGGGGAAAAAACTGGTGGAGAATTTCCTGCAGCAGTGATCAGGGGCCGCGTGACCTTATTTGCTTGTGCTGACAGGACTGAGGGTAGCCCGTCCTTGCGTTCTTTGCAAGGGCGGGAGGCGATGCTGCCGACACAACTTCCCAACGCCCCATGACGCGAACTTTCCCGCTCCCACCCTTCGCAAACTGCACGAAGGATGGGGCACCCTTTGTGTCTATGCTGCCAGCAAGATAAAAAATCCAGGGCCAAAGGCCACTGACCCCTAGCCACTGCTTCTGGCCATCTCCACCGCCCGCACCACCGCCTGCGCCTTGTTCAGACTCTCCTGAAATTCACTCGCCGGATCAGAATCCGCCACAATTCCCGCTCCCGCCTGCAGATAAGCTTTCTTACCCTGCATGAGCAGCGTGCGAATGCCGATGCAGGAATCCAGATTTCCGGCAAAGTCGGCATACAGCACCGACCCACCATAAATTCCGCGCCGCGTCGGCTCGAGTTCTTCGATGATCTGCATGGCTCGCACCTTGGGCGCGCCACTCAGCGTTCCCGCTGGAAAACATGCGGCAAAGGCGTCGAGCGCGTCCAGATCCTTGCGCAGCGTGCCTTCCAGCGCCGACACCAGGTGCATGACGTGCGAATAGCGCTCTACATACATCAGATCTTTCACCTTGACCGAACCGTACTCGCTCACCCGCCCTAGGTCATTGCGCCCCAGGTCAACCAGCATCACGTGCTCAGCGCGTTCCTTTTCGTCGGTACGCATCATTTGTTCGAGGTGCAGATCTTCCGCTTCATCGCGCCCGCGGGGATGCGTGCCCGCAATCGGCCGGTACTCCAGCTTGCGTCCCGTAACCCGCACCAGCATTTCTGGAGAAGACCCAAGTATGTGCGTGTCGCCCGACCGCAGAAAATAAAGATACGGCGACGGATTCACCTGCCGCAGCGAGCGGTACAAATCAAACGGCGCAACCTCGGGAGTAAAATCGAGCCGCTGCGAGAGCACGACCTGGAAGATGTCGCCCGCGGCAATGTACTCCTTGCAGCGCTTCACGCTGCGCAGAAAGCTTTCGCGCGGCGTGCCCGCATGAACCTTGAGCCTACCCGCCTTGGCCTTCGCCGACCTGCGCCACAAAGCCGGACTCAGTCCCGCCGCCAGTTTCCGCTCCAGCGCGGCAATATCGCGCAGCGCCCGGTCATAGGCGCGGCGCGGACTCTCGCGCGCAACGTCGGCCGTAGCCATAATGTGAATCTGGTGCCGCAGGTGATCGAACGCCAGCAGTCGATCAAAGAACATCAATTCGGCGTCGGGCAAATTCAGGTCATCTTTGGCGTGATCGCCAATTTTTTCCAGCTGTCGAACCACGTCATAAGCAAAATACCCGACCGCTCCTGCGGTGAACGGAGGCAGCCCAGGAACGCTCGCCGGACGGTGCTCACGCAGCAAGCGCTTCACCACCTGAAAAACATTGTCGGTGCCCCCGGGCGGGTGCCCCATTTCTCGCGCGCCCTTGGCGCGAGGAGTGGGGATCTTCCGTCCGCGCTCAATCTCAACCGTCCCCTGACGAGCCCGCACACGCATGTAAGGCCGCGCTCCCAGAAACGTGTAGCGCCCAATCTGCTCACCGCGCTCCACCGATTCCAGCAGAAAGGCGTGCGGCTCCTTGTCGGCGATAGCCAGAAAGGCGGAAACAGGCGTCAGCAAATCGGCACTCACCGATTTCACCACCGGGACCAGCGTGGCCTCTCGCGCCAGCCGTGAGAACGTTTTGAAATCCGGTTGCAGCATCGTAGGGATCCAGTCCACCGCGTCGGCGGGATTTTTATTATAGGCGACACTCGCGCGCTGCGACTCCAGGACACAAATCATCAACCACCACGAAGGGTACAAAGGTCCACGAAGGAAACACATGCTATCGGATTCCTTCGTGTGACTTCGAGCCTTTCGTGGTTGACGATTTTTCGCGTCCTGCCAAACTTTGGTCACTTGTTGACCGCTGCCCACGCACTAAAATCGTTACTATCCCGAGTAGTATGAACATTTTGGGCTTCCGGCAAGGTGAAGTGTTTCTTCGTCCTCTCAGGAAAGCCTGAAAGAACGGGCCGGAAATCGGCGAAGCGTCGATTGGCCGAACCGCCAATTGGCCGAACCAGCATTCGAATTGACGGAAAGACTCTTGCAGTCGAAGATTACGGACTAGCAGCACGGGAAATCATGCGAATCAAGTTCTGGGGCGTGCGCGGTTCCACGCCCACTCCACAGGCCGAGAACCTGCGCTACGGAGGTAACACCTCCTGCGTCGAAGTGCGCCTGGGAGATCAGATCTACATCTTCGATTGCGGCACCGGCTTCCGCGTTCTGGGGCGCGAACTGGGCCAGGAATTCGGCGCGCGCCCCTTCGCCGCGCATGTTTTCGTTTCCCATTTCCACTGGGACCACATTCAGGGCATGCCTTTTTTCCGCCCGCTCTATGACAATCCCAACAGCCACTTCGTCTTCCACTCCTCCAGCCGCACCCGCGGCCTGCAGCAGGTGATGGCCGAGCAGATGGCGGCGCCGTATTTTCCCGTGAACCTCGCCCAGATGCGGGCGCAACTCAGTTTCTACAACATCGACAACGGACATCTGCCCATGGCCGACGGCATCCAGATCAAGACCGCGTGGCTGAACCATCCCCAGGGCTGCATGGGATTCCGCCTCGAGACTAAGGAAGGCGTTCTGGTCTATGCCACCGACAACGAACCCGGCGACCCCAACTTCGACAAGGCGGTGCGCAAGCTGGCCGAAGGCGCCGACATCCTCATCTACGACGCGCAATATCTTCCCGAAGAGTACGAAGCCCGCCGCCGCGGCTGGGGACACAGCCACTGGCGCGAAGCCGTGAACATCGTCATGGAAAGCGGCGCCAAAGAATTGATCCTCTACCACCACGATCCTGACCACACCGACGCCATCGTCGACCAGGTGGTCAAAGACGCCCTCAGTTACTACCCCAAAGTCCGCGCCGCTGCCGAAGGCATGGAAATTGTCCTGTAGGCTGCAGGCTCATGGGCGATTCCGGCAAATTCACCGACGCCGAGAAGCAAGCCTTCGCGATCTACGATCTGATTCTCACGACCAGCCACGATCGCCCCTACTCTGGCCACACAGTCGAGCAGATGTTGCGTGACATCGCCGGCTGGAAGGCCAGAACTCCGGCGCTCAAAGCCATCGAGCAAGCGTCGCCCGAAGTCCACCTGGCCTTCCTGAATCATTCGTTGGAGTGGCTGAAAACCCAGACCAAGGACCGCGGGAACTTCCGCATCCTATCCACGCTCAGCGATGCTTTATCGTTTACCCTCAATGCCCTGCCCAAGCCGCTGCCAGCAGAAACCGTGCTGAACCTTCTCCAGGAACTGCGTCAAGACGACTGGACCCGCTACTACTTCCCTTTCGAACGGTTTCTTTCGGCGCTGACGCGAGATGAAATCACCGAAGAGATGCGGAAGGAGCTCAGAAGCCTTCATTTTCGCTATGCGCCGAGCCCGACCGGAAAAATTGAGAAGCAGCATCTGGCCATTCGAAATGTCATTGGCGAACTGATTCGGGTGGAAGGAGAGAAGCCACTTGACCCTGGCCGCGGCCCGTGGTCGCAAATCGTGTTCAACGAACTCGCAGCCCGAGACGCCATCACGCGAGCGGGATGGGAAGCTCTGCTGGAGCACTGTCAAGCGCTGGAACAGGCGGTCCCCTCCAGGAAGTGGAACCGGCGCGGCCAGGAACTCATCGCAGCCCTCGGAGAACAGGAAGTAACTGAAGCCCTGAAATGCTGGCTGGCTCTGGGTCCGACGCCCGGGCAGCCTTCCGAGGCTCGATCTCCGATCGAGGATTCGGGCTACCAGAAAGGTGTGGTCTGGTGCCTTGGTCTGGTGAACGATCCGTCCGCCGCGCCGGTGATTGCCGATTTCGGAATCGCCTGCCTGCGGAAAGTGCGCATGCTGGGAGCCGTTTCCCAGAAGGTCGGCTTCGCCTGCGTGCTGGTTCTGGGGGCGATGAAATGCCCGGAGGCCATTGCGCAACTGTCGCGGCTGCGGGTGAAAGTCAAGTATACGGTCGCCCGCCGCCTCATCGAGAAGTCGTTGCGCCAGGCTGCGGAGCGCGCCGGGATCACGACGGACGACCTGGAGGACTCGTGCGTCGAACCCTTCGGACTCGATTCCGGCGCAAGAACAGAATTCGCCGTCGCCGACGCCCGGGCACAGATCCGGCTCGACCTGGATGGCCATGCGGCCATTGCCTGGTACAACGCCGGCGGCAAGCTCATGAAGTCCGCTCCGGCACACCTTCGCAAAACCTTCGCAAGAGAAGTGAAGTCCGTCTCGACGACGGCCAAGGAGCTCGAACAAGCTTATGCGGCGCAGCGCGCGCGCCTCGAAACTTCGTTGGCCAGCCCACGCACCATGTCAGTCGAGCACTGGCGCAAGTATTTCATCGATCACCCCTTGCTCGGATTTCTCGGCCGCCGGCTGATCTGGAACTTTCATAATGCTGACGGCTGGCAGAGTTCCGGGGTGTATTCGAGTGGCAAGCCCGCTGAGGACGACTGCGTCCGCGATTCCTTCGGCAAGCCCGTCGATCTGTCGCGGGCGCAGAAGGTAAGTCTGTGGCATCCCCTCTCCTCGGAGGCCGATGAACTGCAGAGCTGGCGCGATCGCATCTTCACGCTCTCCATCCGACAGCCTTTTCGGCAGGCCTTTCGCGAGTTCTATCAGGTCACGGGCGACGAAAGAAAAGCTCCGATGCACTCCAACCGCTTTGCCGGAATCCTGCTGCGGCAGCACCAGCTTTCCAGCCTTTGCCGCGTCCGCGGCTGGGACTACCGTCTGATGGGCGCGGGTTTCGACGGATTCAACGTGCCCAGCAAATCACTCCCCGGGTGGAGCATGCACGTTGAGTTCTATGTCGATCTGCCTCCGGACCGCGATCCGGAATCAGAGCACTCGGGTCTCAGTGAACAAGCAGGTTCAGGCATCAACCTGTTCGTCAGTTCCGACCAGGTCCGCTTCTACCGCGACCGGAAAGAGATTGCGCTCGATGAAGTTCCGGCCGTCGTTTATTCCGAGGTGATGCGCGACGTCGACTTGTTCACCAGCGTGTGCGCAGTCGGAGAAGACGAAAAATGGACCGACCAGGGCGATCGCGGCAGCGGAATTCTCCACGAACGTTTCAACCTCGACGAACTCAAGGGAATCGTCGAACTGAGACTTTCTATCCTGAGCCGGGTTTTGCCCCACACCGCGATCGCGGACCGCTGCCGCCTGGACAAGTCTTGGCTCGAGGTGCGGGGCCAATTGGGTACGTATCAAATCCAACTGGCCTGGGGAGGAGCGATGCTGCTGGCGACGCCGCATGTGCGCTGGCTGAACATCCCGCGCCCGCTGCTCGACGCCGTCGAACTTGATCTCAGCGCACTGCCATTGGAACTCGATTACCGCACTGAGACGATCCTGCGCAAGGCGTACGTCTTGGCCAATGATTGGAGGATTGATTCTCCGGACCTGATCCGCCAGTTCATGCCCAAGTAAAGCAACTTGCGGCAGCTGAATCTTTGTAGGACCGGCTCAAGCACCTGGAAGGCCGCTGAACCAGATTTCAGGTTCAGGTTCCTAATCAGCTCCCTCTAGCTTGCTTCCGTACCTTCCGCCCTCATATACTCGGAACGTTTGCCCGCGCCGACCGGGAAGCCTCCCGGCTGCCTGGCAATCCCGACCTGCCATTATTCCGGAGACCACTGCTATGACGACGACAATGACGCCCCCGCACGCGGACAAAGAATCCAACCCGTGGGAGTCGCAGCGCGCCCGCTTCGATCTGGCCGCGCAGAAGCTCAACCTGGACGAGGGACTGTGGCGCGTGCTGCGCTATCCTAACCGCGAGCTCACGGTCTACATCCCGGTGCAGATGGATGATGGCCATCTCGAAGTCTTCACCGGCTTCCGCGTGCAGCACTCCATCGCGCGCGGCCCGGCCAAGGGCGGCATCCGCTACGCGCCCGACGTCACGCTCGACGAAGTTCGCGCCCTCGCCAGCTGGATGACCTGGAAGTGCGCCGTGGTCAACATTCCTTTCGGCGGCGCCAAGGGCGGCGTGATCTGCGATCCGCACAAAATGTCGATGGGAGAGGTCGAGCGCATGACCCGCCGCTACACCTCGGAACTCATCGAATTCATCGGCCCCGAAAAAGACGTTCCCGCCCCTGACGTGAACACCAACGAACAAATCATGGCGTGGATGATGGACACCTACTCCATGCACATGCGGCAGACGGTCACGGCGTGCGTGACCGGCAAGCCCATCAACATTGGCGGCTCGCGCGGACGCCGCGAAGCCACCGGCCGCGGCGTGATGGTGGTCTGCGATGAAGCCTGCCAGAAGCTGGGCCTGGCGCGCGAAAACACCCGCGTCATCGTGCAGGGCTTCGGCAACGTCGGGCTCCAACGCCGCGCTGCTGATGCATCAGGCGGGATACAAAATCATCGGCATCGGCGAAGTGGGCGGCGGCCTGCACAACAAGAACGGCATCGACTTGAAAGCCCTCGTCGATTTCCGCCAGAAGAACGGAACGGTCCACGGATTCCCCGGCGCGGAGAAAGCCGACACCGCCGACCTGCTGTCGAAGACTGCGAAATTCTGATTCCCGCCGCCACCGAGAACGTAATCACCAGCCGCAACGCCGACCAAGTGAAGTGCCGCATCCTGGCTGAGGGCGCGAACGGCCCGACCACTTCCGCCGCCGACGACATCCTCACCGATAAAGGCGTCTTCGTGATCCCGGACATTCTGGCCAACGCCGGCGGCGTCACCACTTCCTATTTCGAGTGGGTGCAGGATCGCCAGGGTTACTTCTGGAAAGAGTCGGTGGTAAACGAGCAGCTGGACGCGATTATGAAGTCATCGTTCGAAGACGTCGTCCGCTACGCTGAAACGCATCACGTCAACAACCGCATCGCCGCTTATATGCTGGCTATTGACCGCGTGGCCTACACGATTCGCCAGCGCGGCATCTACGCCTAGGGCGACCGAGTGGGTTTTGCGCAGGTTGGCGACAGATTTTGGTCGGGAACAGGTTTTGGGTTGGGAACAGGTTTTGGGAAGGGCACGGCTTCAGCCGTGCCGTAAAGGCCGAAAAAGAATAGGGGCTTCAGCCCCTGCGGTACACGAAGGAGAACTATGAAATCGATCGAACGAAAACTGATGGCGCAAATCGCGGTCCTGGTCTTTGCCCTTTCGCTGATGAACGGTCTGGCCACGGGACAGCCCTCGTCGAACGCTTCGGCCATGGCCGCGCCCGCTCAGATGGCGCAGGCCGCGGCCGCCGACAAGCTCGACATCAACACCGCCACCAAAGATCAATTGAAGGCCCTGCCGGGCATCGGCGACGCCTATTCGCAGAAGATCATCGACGGCCGTCCCTATCGCGCTAAGAACGAACTTGTGCAGAAGAAAATCATCCCGCAAGCCACCTACGACAAGATCAAGGACCAGATCATCGCCAAGCAGGTGAAGGCAGCGGCGCCCGCGACAAAATAATTTCGTAGGGACGTTGCTCGCAACGTCTCTACCTGCGCCACCGGATTGCATGCCACCGTAGAGACGTAGCCAGCTACGTCTCTACGGTAACACTCCCGTAACTTCCTTCCATTGCGTTCCCTTCGGCGCTGGAGGATAATCAAGCAGGATTCCGGCCGGCCGCCCGGAGCCGCCCCGTAGTGTGAACCTGCCCAACTCCATCACGCTGATCCGGATCTTCAGCATTCCTCTGCTGATGTGGATTCTGTTGAGCCCGCGCTTCAGCGACGTGACGGGTGAAAGAGAACTGCTGGCATCAGCCATCTTCATCGCCGCTTCCGTGACCGACGGAATCGACGGTTACCTCGCCCGCAAGCGCGGACAAGTCACCACCATGGGAATTTTGCTCGACCCCCTGGCCGATAAACTTCTCATCGCCGCGGCCTTCGTAACTCTGGTGCAGTTGAATCCCAGCCTGGTTCCGGCGTGGATCGCCGTGGTCGTGATTGGGCGCGAGTTCCTGGTGAGTGGCTTGCGTTCCATCGCCTCCTCCGAAGGGTTTCACGATCGAAGCCAGCGAACTGGGCAAGTTCAAAATGGTGGTGCAGATCGTTTCCGTGGTCGCGGTCATCCTCGACCATCGCTGGAAAGAGTGGCCGATCTACAGCCACTACATCTTTCCCATCCACTGGATCGCGTACGTTGCCATCTGGTTCATGGTGTGTGTTTCGCTGGCGTCGGCCGATCGACTACTTTGTCGCATTCTGGTCGAAGATCGACAAGCGCGTCGAGAAGCGCCGCCGCCGGGCCTTCATTCTCAGCCGGCGCAGAAAGCCGGTGACGCCGCCGCAGGCGGACCGCGATGTCCCTGCCTCGACCTAGTCCGATGGACGGTTCCGCTGCCGTGGAGTCTGGCGAGTCCCCAGGCGGCGAATTCACACGCCTTGAATTCAACAACGACGAGCGCACCGCGCTGCTTCGCCTGGCTCACGAATCCATTCTCTCAGCGCTCGAACATCGCGAGATTCCGCTCGACCCGCCCACCAGTCATCTCTCCGAGCCACGCGGCGCCTTCACTTCGCTCTACCTGCGTGGCGAGTTGCGCGGATGCGTGGGCTACGTTCTCCCCGTAAGCCCGGTGTATCGCGCCGTGGCCGAGACTGCGCGGGCCGCCGCGTTCGAAGACACGCGCTTTTATCCGCTGACGCTGCCCGAAGCTCGCGACCTGAAAGTTGAGCTCAGCATCCTCTCGCCGCCAAAACCCATTTCCGCCGAAGCCGTCGAAATCGGCCGCCACGGCCTGCTGATCAGCCGGGCCGGACATCGCGGCCTGCTGCTGCCGCAAGTGCCCACCGAACACCACTGGGACCGCACTACTTTCCTCGAACAAACCTGCCGCAAAGCCGGCCTGCCCATGGATGCATGGCAAAACGGCGCGACCATCGAAGCCTTTACCGCGGAAGTTTTCGGGGACAAGGACTCACACCAGACCTGAGCGAGTAAATGATTCTGGGAAGACCACGCATCAGCTCTGCTTCCGCTGACTCGGTTCCAACTGACTCGGTTCCAACCGAAACTGGGTCAGTGAGCGCAAATGGCCTGTTTACAGCAGTTTGACCCGGGGTAGAATCCTCGCCATGGGCGATATCAGATTTGCATCGCTCATGAAAGCCCTCGCTATTGCCGGAGCTTCTTTACTCCTCCCAAGTGGCCTGCCGTAGGACAGGCTCACGCAAACCTGGGTCTGTCCCGCCTTCAGATCTAATTGTCGGCAGTCACGCTGCTGATTTTTCCGATATCACCGAGCATTCTCGGGCGGTAATCGAGATTCCCATGAAGAATTTTCCCGGGGGTGGCCTTGGCCCACCCTAGCATTCTGGCTAAGTCCGCTCTGGCCTCGTCCGTATCGCTGCCGTGGCTCTCGGCAGCGTCGATAAGTGCAGCAGTCGTAGCCAACTCGTCCGGGTTGGGTTGCTTTGACATGATCTCCTTCCAGCTTTTCGCCCCAGCCAGGTCCTCCAACGCCTCCATAATATTTTCGAGATGAAAATCGCCGTTTGTCCAAAAACGTGCGCCCTCGTAGACGCCGGCGTCGTCCGCGTAATCCCTGTAGTGGTCAAACTTCCAGTCTTGCGCGAGAATCCAAAGCGCCCATATTTCTAACTCGATGTGGAAGGCAAGAACCGGCAGTCTTGCGGTAACGGGGTTATTTCCGTAGTAGAACCACTTCTTTGCATACAGTTCCCGTAACTCTTGAAAATACTCATCCAGCAGAGTCATCCCATTGCTCTCTCGCAACTTGTCGGCTTTGTCCGAGCCCGCGCTTTTTTGATGAGGAATTCGTTTATCGACCTCTCTCAGCACCGCATCGCCAAAGTCCTGCGATTGATTGATGTTTTCCGAAAGTTCAGTCAGTTGGTTCGCAACCATTTTGCTGGCGGCTAATAGTCCGTTCTGGAGATTGCTTCTGAAGCTTCCCAAGTCACTTCCCAATATGCTGTTCCAGAACGCGTCGTTCTTTTCAGGGGAACGAGGCTCCGGCATCACCAGCTCAAAAACCTTATCGAGCGTGTGCCCGAGCGCCTCGTGGATGGTGTCGCCGAAGAATTTGGCGGCAACTTCGTTGAATTCCATTTCGCTCTTCACCCAATATTTTCCGGCCTTGAAACCGTCGCTTATAACAAGTTTGCTGGCTAGCCGAGGATATACCTTCAGCTCGATCAACGCGCCAATCCAGGCACAGGCAGCCATCCCCACCAGGGACAGCGCAACCATCGCGTATTGCTCGGCCTTAGCCTCCTCTTCCTTGATGCGTCTGAGAGTCGCTTGAAAGTGGCCCTCCGCCGCAGTCTGCTGATCCGCTACGAGGGTAAGATATGCGGTCCATTTGCTGACTTGCGCCGCGTATTCCTTCCCGATCGTCTCGGCATGAGTCTTCGCATATTCCTTGAGCCGCCCTGCCACATCCGCCGCCATATTCCCTCCTTCGAAGTTGTTTCCGCGGACGAACATTGTCCCCACGTACGTGGAAGTGGGACAACAACCAGAAATTCCCCTCTATCTAGGAAGATCGGAAATGGCAGAGAAAAAGCGACAGGCCGGCCGAGAAATTCGGCAGTGCGGGGCGCGGCTGGCAGGTGACACTACCTAAACTACTTCCATTCAATTTGATGAAAAGAGCAAATCAGTCCTCTACTATGAGGGTTTTGTGGATGGGTTACGCCCGACCCAGTCACGGATCGAAGACCCGGTCGACCGTCTGGCCGGGCCAGAAGTGAGGGCAGAGGAAAGCGACGCCAGCGCTGATGTCAACCATCCCTGCCACCGCCGCCGAGTCTGTTGAACAATGGCCATTACACTCACTGACCGCTGCGTTTTCTCACGCAAAACAAAACCGGGGACGGTTGCCCGTCCCCGGCTGCTCACTGATCGATCATTGATATTTGACGATCGACGATTAACGCCTTCGTGACTCTTTACTGCACCTGATCCAGTTCCACGCCGTCTCCGGCGTGCACGTCTTCCAGGGCGAAGACCACCATACCCGTGGCCGTGGTGTTGGTTACGCCGATGATCTCAATCTCGCCCACCGCTCTGCGCGGCAAGTCACGCACATGAATCACCGGACCATTGCCCTTGGTGAACATGGCGGGATCGACGGAAGGCGTCTTTTTCTGCGTGTCCTCGGCAATGGCGGCCTTGAACGATAGTTGATCGACCGGGTCTTTCAGATCGGCCTCATATGAGCGCACGGCCCGGAAGAAGTCGCCGATCTTCACTCCCTGGCTGGCGCCGAGGTTGATGTAAACCTTGTGCCCTGTGCCCAGGTCAGAATCAAAATCCTTGCCCATCACGATGCGCCCGGAGAGCTTGCTGCTGGCGGGCAGAAAACGATCGAAGCGCACCGGAGCATGGAACGACACGGCCTGCTTTTCGGCAAAAGGAATGGCCGTATCGCCAGGATTGATGCCGTCACAGGTGTATTCGATCTGCGCGACCGCAGTCTTGGTGCGGGTGTCAATGATCTTCACCCGCCCGACTTCCTCGTAGGGCTGGCCGGTTTCTTTCAGCAGTTTCTTTTGCCCGGGGTAGGTTTCATACTCGTTCACATCGCGCAGCGCGCGCACGATCTCGTACTCTGCGCCCGCGCTGTAGCCCGTTCCCTCCAGATAGATCATGTCGCCACGGGTGAATTTCGTGGTGGTAGGGGTTTGCAGTCCACCCGCCACGAAGTTGGCGTCCGGCAGGAGCTGTCTGCTGACAAATCCAGCGCAATACAGGTCGGCATAAGTGGGCGTCTGCACCCGCATGGTAGGAAAGCTGACGGAAGTCGGCGAAGTGCCCTGCGGGGCATCGGCGGAGTTTCCCTCCTCGCCACTTTGCGCCCAAGCCGCCGTCGCGACCAACAACAATACGAACAGTCCTGTTTTCTTCATGTTACCTCCGGGAAAGGACCGTAGCGTCCCCCTCCCTAAGTTAAGTGCGCGAAAAAGCCAAATGCCAGAAACAAAAAGGCTTCAGCCGGAAGGTAACAAGAGGGTAAGGGTGGGTCAAGGTTACGAGGGTGTTGGGCACCCTGGAGCACGGGTTTTCGCGCTTTTTGGGCTTTTCTGGCTCCGACTTTAAAATCCGTTGTTGCATAAGTAATTAAGCCCCTGTAATAATTCGCCGTCATTCAGTGTGTGCCCCGAACTGGGCCTGAATGCGATTTTCTGAACTTTTGGAAAGATGAATTCCGCTCCCGCTTACGCGCCTCGTCTCCTGCCCCTGCGATTGCCACGAGTCTGCGTGGCCGTCATCGGCTCCGATCCCAACGAGATGGTCGAGAAGGCCGAACTCCTGGTTCGGGATAACCCTTTTCTGGAGTTCAGGTTGGACTACCTTTCGAAGCCCGGCCTGGCGCTTCCCAGAATCAAGCGTTTCATGGAGTCCCATCCTGGGACCGTGGTCATCGCCACCTGCCGCCGGGTGGCCAACGGAGGCAAGTTTCGGGGTTCCATTGCTTCGCAGCTCGACGTTCTGGGCAAGGCCGCGGCGGCCGGCTGCCAGTTGGTCGACGTCGAACTCCAGACCGCGAGCAAGTGCAAGCCCGACCAACTCCAGAAGCTCCGCACTCGCGCCGCCCTCATTCTCTCCTTCCACGATTTCCGGGCCACCAAGAAGCTGGATGAAACCCTGGAGAAGATGCGCGCCTACGCGGCGGATTTCTACAAGATTGTCGGAACCGCGACCACGCTGGCTGACAACGTCACCATGATCAAGTTTCTGGCGCGGGAAGGTGACCGGCACTCGCTGGTGGGCATGTGCATGGGCGAACAAGGCATCATCAGCCGCGTTCTGGGTGTGCGCGCCGGCAGCGTCTTCACCTTCGCCGCCGCCATTGCTGGAGAAGAGACCGCGCCCGGCCAGGTGACCGCGCAGGAATTGCGCAACGTCTATCGCATCGATCGCGTCGACGTCGCCACGCGCGTCTACGGAGTCGCCGGCGATCCGATCGCGCACTCGCTCTCGCCGGCCATCATGAACGCAGCCTTCCGGCGCGAAAACGTGAATGCGGTCTATCTCGCCCTGCACGCCAAGACGCTGAAGGACTTGCTGACCTGCGTGCGCGAAATTCCCATCCACGGTATCAGCGTGACCATGCCGTACAAGGAAGCGATCCTGCCGCACCTCGACAACACCGACGCCCATACCACCAAGATTGGCGCCTGCAACACGGTAGTCCGCGCCCAGGATGGCAAGCTCTACGGCTTTAATACCGACGCCTCCGGCATCGTCCGCCCGCTGGAACGCCGCCTGAACACGCTCGAAGGCGCGCGGATCTTAGTGATTGGCGCCGGTGGAGCAGCCCGCGCCGCCGTGTTCGGACTCAAGGAGAGAGGATCGGAAGTTTACATCCTGAACCGCACCGCCGGCCCAGCCAAAAAGCTGGCGCACCAGGCCCGCGCCCGGCTCATCAAGCGCCCTGATCTGAAGAAGCTGGCCTTCGACGTGATCATTAACGCCACTCCCGTCGGCATGAACAATACGCGCGAAACCCCGCTGCAGGACAAAGAGATCAACGCCCGCTATGTCTTCGACATGGTCTACGATCCGCCGGAAACCCGCTTCCTGAAGCTAGCCAAGGAACGAGGCGCCCAAATCATCCCCGGCATCGAAATGTTCGCCCACCAGGCCGCCCGCCAGTTTGAAATCTGGACCGGCAAGCCCGCCCCCTGGGACGAAATGCTGCGGGTGGTCCTGCTGGCCCTGCAGGAGCGCACTCAGCGCTCCGCGACCGGCAAGTGAAAGTGGAGGGTGGCCCATTCCAGCCGTCCTTTGGCTGGAGTGGCGGCGTTCTGATCGCTGGAGGTTTTTCCGTTGCGATTCACTGAGCAGCAAACCTGTCCGCGCAGACTGGCCCACTGCCAGGTTTAATTTCCCCTTGACGCCTCCCAGGGCATTTTGTAACATCGCAAGAACAAGTTCGCCTTTCGGGGCGGACCTGAATTTCATGCAGAGTGGCTGAGGGACGAGCCCTATGACGCCACGGCAACCGATCCGGGATCATATATGCCGGGTGCTTGGTGCCAACTCTCTCCTGGAAACAGGGAACATGGGATTCGGCAAGCGCACTGTATTGGTATTCGCTTTCCGATAGCCTCTTTTCCTTTTTCCTGGAAAAAGAGGCCTTTGCTTTTTAGGGCCGCTTTTTCGAGGCTCGTCCCCAGCTACTCGCTTTGATTTCGAGTTTACGGAATAAGAAAGCGAGTAGCCCATGTCTCACTACGAACTGCGGTGCCGGGAATGCGGACGGTCCTGGGGCAACCAGCCCCGCTCCATCTGCGACGACTGTTTCTCTCCTCTGGAAGTTGCCTACGACTACGACGCGCTGCGCGCATCCGTGAGTCGCGAGCGCATTTCCCAGCGGGCGCCGAACATGTGGCGGTACTCCGAGTTGTTGCCCCTCCCCCAGGGATTTGAATCGCGGCTGCCGGTCGGGTTTACTCCGCTGCTGCAGGCGCCGCGGCTGGCGGAAAAGCTGACTGGAACCGCCGCGGCTGCGAAGAATTTTTACATTAAGAACGACGCGGTATGTTTGCCAACGCTGAGCTTTAAAGACCGCGTGGTGGCCGTGGCGATTGCGCAGGCGAAGGCGTTTGGGTTCGACACCGTGTCGTGCTCTTCGACCGGGAACCTGGCCAATGCTGTTGCTGCGCATGCGGCGCGCGAAGGACTGAAAGCGTGGATCTTTATTCCTTCTGATCTCGAGCCTGCGAAAATTTTGGGCACGAATGTGTTTGGCGCGAAAGTCGTGCGCATCGCCGGCAACTACGATCAGGTGAACCGCCTGTGCTCGCAGATTGCCGACGAGCATCGCTGGGGCTTCGTCAACGTAAACCTGCGGCCGTATTACGCCGAGGGCTCGAAGACTGTGGGCTTTGAAATCGCCGAGCAACTGGGCTGGCGCCTGCCGGACAACGTGGTCTGCCCCATGGCCGGTGGGTCGCTGATCGTCAAGATCAAGAAGGCGTTCGATGAACTCGTCAAGCTGGGGCTGGTCGAGACGAAGGAAGTGAAATTCTTTGGAGCGCAAGCTACCGGATGTTCTCCGATTTCGACAGCCGTCAAAACCAGCAGTTCTGAGATCGAGCCGCAGAAGCCGAAGACCATCGCGCGCTCGCTGGCCATCGGCAATCCCGCGGACGGACATTATGCGATCAAGTGCATCAAAGGCAGCGGCGGATGGAGCGAAGACGTCAGCGATCCGGAAGTGATCGACTCGATCAAGCTGCTGGCTGAAACCGAAGGCGTCTTCACCGAGACTGCTGGCGGCGTGACGGTCGGCACCGCGGGCAAACTGTATCGTCAGGACCGCATCCTGCCGGAAGAAACCACCGTGCTGTGCATCACCGGCAACGGCTTGAAGACGACTGACGCGCTGGCTGGAGTGTATGAGACCGAGCGTGCTATCGCGCCGAAGCTGACTGAGTTCGAACATTACCTGCAACAGACGCTCAGCCCGGCAGAAATTCCCGGCGTCATTGCCGAAGCCGAGGCCGCGGGCGTGGGAGCCTGATGTTAGGAGATTAAGAAATGCCGATCACTGTACAGATTCCGACCGCCTTGCGCCGCCACACGGAAGGGGTTGGTTCCATCTCGTGCGCGGCGGCGAACCTGGCCGACCTGCTCACGGTCCTCGACGAAAAATTTCCCGAGTTAAAGCCGCACCTGCGCGACGACAAGGGCCAGATTCGCCGCTTCCTGAATATTTATGTGAATGAAGAAGACATCCGCTTCCTCGGCGGACAGGCTTACGCCTTTCAAGAAGGCGACGAAGTGCTGCTGGTGCCCTCGATCGCGGGCGGCGCGAGGTAGTCGATTCCGACTACATGGTGGAATCCGTCCGCGGTGCGGCGTAGAGTCGGGGACAGAAGGTGAAGGCGTTGGAGGGGACCGTGGTTCGAGCAATTCTAAGAGAACCTCGGCTTCGCGAGGGATACCGAGAAAGCCACACGTGCCGGTCTGAGATCAGCGCGAGAAGCGTGGCGTCAGGCCTCTCCGATGAAGCGGGAGGTTTGGTTGCTCGTGCCGACGACAATCATCGTTACTTCTGTCGCCGACCACTTCTCGATCCCGTGGTAATACGGGGCGGCATGCTCTATTACTCATCGTTCTGGGGTGGTGCATGCGAGCAGCAATATGGCGGAGTTCCAGTAGCAGACTTCGGTGAATCGGTAGCCGGCCGGTGTAAAGTCATTAATTTTCGGCGCGGAACTTTCAGTACGGATCTGTCGGCGCGGTCACCGTGCCGGTCGATTGATGCAGCTCTTTCGCCCGGTCAATCACCCACTGCGGAAATGGTGGACCGCTCGGCGGAATCTTGCCTTGCGTGATGGCCCAGTGGTCGATCCAGTTCGTGCCGCCTTCGCCGACGTAGGTGTCGGGCAGGCTGTAGGCCGCGTCTGAGAGCGCGTCTTCGAGGGTGATGAAGCGATAGCCGCGCTGGCGTAGAACATCCAGCAACTCGCCGATGTGATCGGCTTCCAGGTTGCTGGCGTGCAGCAGCAGAATCTGTTTCGGTTCGTAGCCGACAACTTTGGCGGAAAACTGCTCCTCGTAAGCGAACACCGCGTCGTGATAAGCGAGATAATCTTTCACGATGCGCTGCTGCAGTTCGGCGTCGTTACGCTTCTTGGCGTCTTCGTAGAGCCCGGCGAACATCCAGTCCCAGCCGTCGAGGGTGATGGGAGCGATGCGGTATCCGCGCTCGGCGAGAAAGGCCTCCGCTTCGCGCCTGGTCTGCAGATCGCGGCCGGTATCGAGATAGGGATGGCGAAAATAGCGCAGCTTCATTTTGTGCTGCGCCAGCAGGATGCGGGTCACGCTCTCGCCCTGAATCACCTGGTCTTCCCACGTTTTCAAGTCCACATGGTTCAGCGACGCGTGATTGAAGGTGTGATTGCCGAGTTCGAAACCGTAGTCGAGCCACATCTGCAACACCCTGATGCGCTCGTCCACTTCTCCGGGCACGTACAGTTTTCTCTCGTTCACAAAGCCGACCGCGGGGACGTGCTGATCGCGCAGCGTCGTCAGCAACTTCGTGGTCATCGCGGTGATGTCGGCCGCGGGCAGGCGGTTGGCCATGCCGGCGGGAAGATCGTCGATGGTGATGGCGACCTGGCGGTCGGTTTGCCTGGCGGCCTGGCCGCTGGCACGCGGAGCCGAAAGAGACGTCAAGCAGGCGACGGCAAATAAGATTGGCAGCAGTTTCATACGAAGAGTCCAGTGGAACGGAAGATCACAACTGGGTATTAGAACACGGCCAGAACTGAAGTTCGGGAGTGGGAGGGGGGCGTCCGAAAGAAGTTGTGCATCCCGCGGCCATGTGTATAATCTAACTAACTGGTTAATTAAGTAAACGGCTTACCGCCCATGGCTCGCCTCTTTCAGCATCGTCAGGTTCTGCACCACCGCATGGGCACTCGCGGCCAGCCCGAGGAGAGCCGGGCGGCCATCCTGCAGGCGGCCGCGCGGGAGTTCGCCGAGCACGGCATTGCCGGAGCCCGCACCGAAGCCATCGCCCACGAGGCCCGCGTCAACAAGGCCCTGCTGTATTACTACTTCAAAGACAAAGAAACGCTTTACGGCGCCGTGCTCAACGATTCATTTTCCGGACTGAAGGCCACCGTGTTCCGCGTGCTCGACGGCAACCTGCCTCCGCGTGAAAAGATGATGGCCTATGTCGGGGCCTATTTTGATTTCATTGCTTCGAACCAGCTCTATCCGCGGCTGATGCAGAGCGAGATGATGAGGGCGCGCGACGGCCAGTCGCAGCACATCGACAAAGTAATCAAGAACTACATCCAGCCGATTTTCGCGCGCATCAGCGAACTGATTCGCCAGGGCATCGCGGATGGCGAATTCCGTCCGGTGAACCCCGCGCATTTCGTCCCCTCAATGGTCGCCATGATTGTTTTCTATTTCAGCAGTGCCCCCATGATGCAGAAGATTGTCGGCTTTAATCCTCTGACCCCGGAGCGGATCGCGGAGCGGCGCGCCGCGGTGCTGGATTTCATTTCCGCCGGGCTCTTTCGTCCGGAAAGCGGCCGTCGGCAAAGCAGCCGCCCGGAACGCAGCCGTTCAGACCGTGAAGCAACCCCACGCAAGGAGCACGCCCATGAGCGCGCGTAACCGTTTTCTTATTCTTCTCGGAATCATCTTCGTGATTGCCGCGACTTACTATTATTTTTCCACCGATCACTCGCGCGATCTGGTGCTGATCGGCACCGTCGACGCCAACCAGGTGATCGTGAGCGCGCAGGTCGAAGGCCGCATCCAGAAGTTGCTGGTGGATGAGGGCACGCCGGTCAAGGCCGGTGATCTGATCGCCGTCCTCGATCCTTCGGAGTTACAGGCGCAAGAGGCTGCGGCCACGGCGACGATTACCAGCATGCAGCATAAAGTCGCCGAGACGCAGCACACGGAAAAGTCGACTGCGGGCTCGACTTCGAGTGACGTGGCCAACGCGCAAGCCAAGCTATCGTCGGCGAAGGCGCAACTGCTGCAGGCGCAGGCAACGCTGGAGCGCACTGAGAGCGACAGCCGGCGCGCCATTGAGCTCGCCAAGGTGGGAGTGGATTCCGATCAGGACCGGGTACAGGCCGAGACCAATTTGCAGGCGGCCCAGGCGACGGTGCAGGCGCAGCAGGATATGGTCAAGGCGGCGGAAGCCGATCTGAACGCGGCCATTGCCCGCACCTATCAGGCGAATGCAGCGAAGAGCACGGTCGCGTCCACCGAAGCTGATCTGAAGAATGCGCGTGCGTTGCGGAACGAAGCCGCCGTCCGCCTCGGTTATACCAACGTGGTTGCTCCCGTGAGCGGTACGGTTTCGGTGCGCGCCGCGCGCCAGGGTGAAGTGGTCAACATCGGCGCACCCATCGTGACCATCGTCGATTTGAGCGACACCTGGGCGCGCGCGGCCATCCCTGAAACTTACGCCGACCATATTGGATACGGCGACGTGCTGCGCGTGCGCCTGCCGGGAGGAAGCGTCACCAGCGGCAAAGTGTTTTTCAAGGGCGTGGAAGGCGATTTCGCCACCCAGCGCGATGTGAGCCGCCGCAAGCGCGACATCAAAACCATCGTGCTGAAAGTTCGCCTGGACAATCCCAAGGGTGCATGGGTGCCCGGCATGACGGCCGAAGTGCTGGTCTCGCCGGATCAACTCAAAGGCAACCCGACGCAAAGCGCCGCGGCCACGGAGCAGCCATGATGGCCGAATCGAATCCTGGGATAAAGGCGAACGGCGCGGCGGCGAGTCCGTCGCCGTCCACGCTGGAGAAGCCCGTGTACGATCCCACGGCGCCCTCGGCCATCGAGGTCGATCACATCGTCAAGAAATACGGCGACTTCATTGCGGTGGACGACGTTTCCTTCAGCGTAAAAGAGGGCGAGATTTTCGGCCTGCTCGGACCGAACGGGGCCGGGAAGTCGACGCTGATCCGCATGATGACCACGCTCATCCCCATTACTTCCGGGCACGCGCGCATCGCCGGACACGACGTGGCCCGGGAGCCGAACGCGGCACGCCGCATGATTGGCGTGATTCCGCAGGCGCTTACCAGCGACCTCGACCTCACGGTCGAAGAGAACATGAATATTTACGCCAAGCTCTACGACGTTCCGGCGAAAGAGCGCAAGAAGTCGATCGACGAACTTTTGCAATTAGTGGACCTCACAAAATGGCGTGACGCGGCCACGAAAACGCTCTCCGGCGGTATGCGGCGTCGGCTCGAAATCGCGCGCGGCCTGGTCCACCATCCCAAAATCTTTTTTCTCGACGAGCCCACCACGGGACTCGATCCGGTATCGCGCGTCGCCGTCTGGGAAATGCTGGGCAACATCAAAGAACATCGCCAGCTGACCATTCTGATCACGACCCACTACATGGACGAAGCCGACCGCTTGTGCGATCGCATCGCCATTGTCGATCACGGCAAGCTGGTGGCGCTCGATTCGCCGACCGCCCTTAAGACCAGCGTGCCGGGATCGAACGTGATTGAAGTGCAGTTTGAAAATCCTCCCGCCGACTGGGAGCAGCGGCTGCACGGCCTCGACGATGTCACGTCGGTGCAGCACGAAGGCGCGGGCATGTATCGCGTGCTCACTGGCAACGGTTCGCGCACCACCACGGAACTGGTGGAGATGGCCGTGCACAGCAAAGTGCCGGTGAAGTCGCTCTCGGTACAGAACACCACGCTCGACGACGTGTTCGTGCATTACACCGGAAGGCAGTTGCGCGACGAACTGCAGAAATCGTACGCCTTTGTGATGCCGCAGCGGCCGGGGTTGCAGCCGTAAAACCGTCGTCAGTCGTTGGTCGTTGGCCCTGATCACGACGAACGCCTGACGGCCAACGACTCGGGACTCAGGACTGACTTATGAATCGAATGATGGCCATTGTCGAGCGCGAGATGCGCAAGTTTTTCCGCTCGCCGGCCTTGATGCTGGCGTCCATGATTTTTCCGCTGGTGCAGTTGATCATTCTGGGCAGCGCTTTCGGCGGAAAAATTCGCGATGCCCGGGTCGCCATCGTCGATCAGGACGGCGGACCGCAGGCGTTGCGCGTTCGCGAGGCGTTCGACTCCGTCCGCGCCAACATTCGCACCTTCGTTCCTCTCTATTACGACAGCGACAAGCAGGCCATGGAGGATGTGCGCAACGGCAAACTGGAGGGCGCAGTAATTATCCCGCCGCAGTTCTCGCGCCGCGTCTACGAACAGAACCATCCGCGCATCGCGCTGGTGGTCGACAACAGCGACAACTTTATGAGCTCGGCGGTCGAGTCGGAGTTGACCGACCTGACCAACGCGCTCAACCAGCCCACGGTCACGCCCCGCATCCTGCAACAGACGGCGCTCGATATCGTCGAACTTTATCCCTACATCGAATACATGAAATTTCTGTTGCCGGGTTCGCTGGCGCTGGCCATGTTTGTGTCGGTCATGATCGGCGGCGGCATGCTCTACATCGATGACAAGGCTCGCGGCGTTCACGAGGGCTATCTGGTCACGCCCATTACTAAGCTGGAACTCGTGCTCGGTCTGAACCTGGCCGGCGCCATCAAGGCCGTAATGACCGGCGTGATCATTGTAATCATCGGTTCCATGATCGCGGGGGTGGGAACGATTTTCAATCCCGTGACCATGTTCGGTGTCCTGATCATGATCGTGCTGACCTCGCTGGCCTTCAACACCATGATGTTTCTGCTCATGGTGCGCATTGAAGATCCGCTGGTGCCCCGGGCCATGTTCGGCATTCTGAACACGCTGCTGTTTTTCCCCAGCGGAGCGGTCTATCCCATCCAGGCGTTTCCGCCGTGGCTGCGTGTAATTGCCAGGTGCGATCCTTTTGCCTACGCCGTCGACGGCTTCAAATGCCTGCTGCTGAAAGAAACCGCGCTTTCCGCCGTCTGGGGAGACATGCTGTTCCTCTCCGTCTTCGCCGCGGTCACGCTGGGCATCGCCATCCCGCTGTTCAAGCGGACGTTGTAAGGAAATTGAGTGATGGGGCATTGGGCGATTTAGTGATTGAAAACCCGCAGAGCCGTTTTCAAATCGCTCAATCACCAAATCGCCCAATTACTCGATTTCTCAATTCCGGGAACTTTTCACTGGTCCGCCGTGTCCGTTATGCTAGAGAGGTATGACACTTCTGGACGCCCAAGAGTACGACTCGCAAAAAACGCGGAAACGAAATCAGCGAATCATCTTAGCCATCGCGATCCTGTTGATTGTGGCGGGCGTCGTCTGGTGGAATCGCTATTGGCCCGAAGAACATCTGGTGGGGAAGTTCTTCACTGCCCTGCAGGCGCAGGATTACAAATCCGCCTACGCCATCTGGATGCACGATCCGCAGTGGCAGCAGCATCCCCAGAATTATCCGAAATATCCCTTCAACGAGTTTTACCGTGACTGGGGCCCGGGAGGCGAGTGGGGACTGATCAAGACAAAGACAGTCTATGGCGCCAGTACGTGTCCGGGCGGCGGCAGCGGCGTGGTGGTCGATGTAATCGTGAACGAGCGCACGGAACACGCGCAGGTCTGGGTGGAAAAATCGGACCACACTCTCAGCTACCCGCCCTGCGAACTGATCTTCCGCTGAGCGCTGCAGCTAAACGTCACGCCGGCGTTTGCCTGAGCGCTTCCAGCGCCTTGGCCAGCGTCGCATCGTCGCTGACATTCAGGCAGGTTTTGGAGCGGTCAATCTGCCGCATCAGCCCGCACAAGACTTTTCCCGGCCCCACTTCAATGAACGTTCGCACGCCCTGCGCGATCAGCAGGCGCATGCACTGCTCCCACTTCACCGATCCTGTAACTTGCCGGACGAGCGTGTCGCGAGCGCGTAGATCGTCGGTCACGAGATCGGCGTCAACGTTGCAGGCGACGGGATAGACCGGGTTCTGCAGCCTGAGCGCGTCGAGATCGGCTTGCAGGCGGTCCTGCGCCGGCTTCATTAGTGAACAGTGGAAGGGCGCGCTCACCGGCAATAGCTTGGCGCGCTTGGCGCCGCGCTCGTCGGCCAGTTTGGCTGCGCGCTCGACGGCAGCCGTGTTGCCGGAGATGACGATCTGCTCCGGCGAATTAATGTTGGCCGGCTCGCAAACTTCGCCTTGCGCCGCGTCGTGACATACGCCGGTGACTTTGTCGAGATCCATTCCGAGGATGGCGGCCATCGCGCCCACGCCCACCGGCACGGCCTCCTGCATGTACTTGCCGCGGCTGCGCACAGTGCGGACGGCGTCGGCGAAGCGGAACGTTCCCGCAGCCACGTGCGCCGAGTATTCGCCGAGACTGTGTCCCGCGACGTAGCACGGTTTGGGAATGCGTGTTTCCAGAACTCGCAGGGTTGCAATTGATGCCGTTAGGATCGCCGGCTGCGTGATCTCGGTCAGGCGAAGTTGATCCTCCGGCCCCTCGAAGCACACGGTGGAAAGTTTGTAGCCGAGAGCCTCGTCGGCCTCCTCGAACGTCTGCCGGGCTGCCGGATATTTCTCGGCCAGATCTTTGCCCATGCCGACGGCCTGTGAGCCCTGGCCGGGGAACAGCAGTGCGATTTTATTTTCAGTCATGAAATTGGTGATCTTGTCATCCTGAGCGAAGCGAAGGACCTATGCAACTCGCTTGCCGGTGAGTTGCAGAGATCCTTCTCGCAGAAGGCGCTCTCAGGATGACAGCGTGAAATGCTAGACAGCGCCAGCCGTCACCGGCCGCACTGCCGCCAGGCCGCGCTCGATCGATCCGTTGATTCCGCGTTCGGAAAATTCCGCCGCCACGCGCACTGCGTTCTTAATTGCATTCGCGTTCGACGAACCATGGGTGATGATGCACGCGCCCTTCACCCCCAGCAACGGCGCGCCGCCGTATTCCGTGTGATCGAGCCGCTTCTTGAAATCGGTGAAGGCGCTGCGCGAGAGCAATGCTCCCACCTGCCGCGTGATGGTCGCCTTGAGCGATTCCTTCAGCACTGTGCGCACCAGGTTGGCTACGCCCTCGGAAATCTTCAGCGCCACGTTGCCTACAAATCCGTCGGCCACGATCACGTCGACTTTCCCGTTGTACAGGTCGCGGCCCTCCACGTTGCCCACAAAATTCAGGGGAAGCTGCTTGAGCAGTTGAAACGATGCGAGCGTGAGTTCGTTGCCTTTGCTTTCCTCTTCGCCGATGGAGAGCAGTCCCACGCGCGGTCCCGGCGTGCCGGGTCGCCTGCCAAACATATCTCCGAACCTGTCTCCAAACATGGCGCGAAAATAGACGTCGCCCATCACCGCGAACTGTTCGAGATTTTGCGGAGTGCAGTCGACGTTCGCACCCACGTCGAGCAGCATGGCAGGATTTCCCGGAGCGGTGGGGAAAACCGCGGCCAGCGCCGGACGATCCACGCCCGGAACCGCACCCAGCACCACTTTCGCCGTGGCCATGGCCGCTCCGGTATTGCCCGCGGTCACGAAACCCGCGGCTTGCCCTTCGCGCACCATGCGCAAGCCCACGCGCATGGAGGAATCGCGCTTGGCGCGAATCGCCTCCACCTTGTCTTCCATGGTGATAAATTCGCTGGCGTGGATGATCTCAATGGGCAGACGCGCCGCCGCTGGATGGCGGTCTAATTCCGGTTTCACGACGGTTTCCGGGCCGACCAGCAGCACCCGCAGGCCATATTGACGCGCCGCCAGTATGGCGCCCTCAATCTCAGGCCTGGGAGCGCGGTCCGAACCCATCGCATCCAGCGCGATGCTAGGCATGGTGTCTATCAGCTAGCCGGCTTCTTTGACGTCGAGGACTTCGCGTCCCTTATAGTAGCCGCACTTGGAGCAGGCCCGATGCGGCATCTTTTTCTCGTGACAGTTGGGGCACTCGGAAAGGCTGTGCGCCTTGAGCGAGTCGTGGGCGCGCCGGGTGGAAGTGCGTTTCTGGGAGTGTCGCCGTTTTGGATTAGGCATGGTCTTAGAATTCCTCTCGCGGGGCCTTCAGGGCAACCGCAGAAATTTCGGTTAAAGCACTCAGCATTCAACACTCGGCATTCCGCCCTTGAAACTGAGTGCTGAATGCTGACTGCTGATTGCTGTCTTCTAGTGTTCCAGCTTGCTGCGAATCTCCCGCAGCGCCGTCCACCGGGGATCTTCCACCGCAGTCGTGCAGGAACACTGTTCCTCATTCAAATTCTTGCCGCAGTGCAAGCACAAACCCCGGCAGTCTTGGCGGCAGGTGACTTTCAAGGGCAGCGCCAGCAGCACCTGCTCGCGCAAAACGTCTTCGAGCAGGAGGCCGTCGCCCTGATAATAGCCGATCTCGGCTTCCGCGTCAGTCACCGAAAGCTCGTCGCGTCCGGCGTCGGCCCCGAGCGGCCGGTAGAGCAACTCGAACTCGCGGGCTACATCCTGCGGCACTGGCTCCAGGCAGCGGGCGCATTGCAATTCCAGTCCCGCCGACAACTTCCCGCGCAGGCGTATGTCCTGGATAACCTCATGCTTGCCGTGATGCTCTTCGACCAGTTCGGCGCGCCCGCTGGTCTGCAGGGGCGTGCGCTGCCGGACTTCGCCTCCCAGGTCGATGACCCCGGGCTGAAACGCCTCCTCAAACTCCAGAGGATGGCGTTCCAAATCATGGATGTCCAGGAACATTGCGAAACCTCCGCGTCAAACCAAGCCAACCCAGTCGGGTCAACGCGCCCGTTAAACAAAGCCCGTCAACTCAGGCCCGTCAACCCCGGCCCGCGGAAGCACGCCAAGGGGCGTAAGTACCGCAAGGAGCAAGACTTAGGATAAAGGGTAGCGCGCCTGGGTGTCAAGAAATCCGGTGGCTGATCCATCTAGGCATGTGCTAGACTCTTCCTAGGGATTAACTATGCCAACTCTATACGTGGAAAACGTTCCCGACGAAATCTATAAGGCTTTGCGCAAGCGGGCTCGCGCCAACCGCAAGTCAATCGCAGCCGAGGTCATCTCGCTTCTGCAGCAGCATATTCCGACGGAGGAAGAGCTGAAGCGGAGGCGCAAGGCTTTCGAAGGATTGGCTCGACTCCGGGCGATGCAACCACTGAGCCCCGGACCATTTCCTTCGGCGGAAGAAATGATCCGTGAGGATCGCGAACGGTGACCAGCGTCGTCGTTGACGCAAGCGTTGCAGTGAAGTGGTGCTTGCCTTCTGTGCGGGAAGAGTTGGTGGCAGAGGCAGAGGAGTTGTTGGCTTCGAGCCGGCGCGATGAAATCAGATTCCTGGTGCCCGACCTGTTCTGGGTGGAACTGGCAAATGCATTGTGGAAAGCGGTCCGCAGAGGCGAGTTCTCGGCGGATAATGCTGCGTCAGCGATTTCTTTCGTGCGCGACCTCGACATCGCAACGCTTGCATCCGTCGACCTCGTGCCGCAAGCCTTAGACTTGGCGGTGACATATGGTCGGACGGTCTACGACAGCCTCTATCTAGCGTTGGCCATGCAATCCGAGACAAACTTGATCACCGCCGACGAACGACTGGCCAACGCTCTCGCAGCGCGCCTCCCGGTCAAATGGCTGGGCGCATTCTGATTGGCTCTCCGATTGTGAGGCAGATGATCAGGGCAGGCCGAGCGCCTTTGCCGTCATCTCATCCAGCGTGGTCTTGCCGTTTTTCTTCGTGACCACGCCGAAGTTGCCGTCGTAGTCCCACATGGCCCAGCCGATGTTGTGGCGCTCCAGCGCGATGCGCACATCCTTGATCCACCCGTTGCGATCTTGCGGTTCGGAGTGATCGCGGAACACGCCGAATTCGTTGCAGATCAGCGGCACGCCGTGCTGCTTGCCCCAGTCGGCCGCCTGACTGATTTCCGCTGCAATGCGCGCCGCGTCCCAGTGATCCTGCCCGTAGCGAATCACCTGCAGACGATCGCGGGCTTCCGGCAGAAGCGTGGCCACCTGCGCCGCATTTTCTGGCGACGACGGATAATGCAGGCCCTTCAGCCAGTGCCAGTAATACTCTCCCCAGGTCGCGCCCTGGTGGGTGAAAATGTGCGGCTCGTAGAAATGAAACACGTAGATGACGTTGGAGTCGGCCAGCGGCTCGAGGAAAACCATGTCGTCATCGTCGTCCCAGCGCGCCCCGGCGGCGATGATCGTGTTCTTGGGCGCGCCCCGCCGAATCGCCGCGGCCAGCTTCGCTTCCACGCCATACCAGCGGTAGGCGTCGCGCATCTCGGGTTCGTTCAGAATTTCGAAAAAGACGCGGTCCGGGTCCCATGAGGAGGACGAGTAGCGCTGCGCGACCATCGTCCAAAAATCGGCGAAGCGCTCGACGAATTCGTCTTCCTTCGCCAACCGCGCCTTGAAGTCGGAGTCGGGGTGCATGTCAATCTGGACCGCGAGACCTGCGTCCAGAATCATCCTGACCGCGGCGTCGAGATAGCCGAAATATTCCGCGCCGCCGTCGTGATGGTGGGCCGCATCCATCATGGGCTGCGGGTTAATGCTAAGCCGCACGTGATCAAAGCCCGCCGACTTGATCAGCGCCATGTCGGCCGGTGTTTCTCCATTCTGCAGATGCTCTTTGGTGTATCCCGCGGGACCGTAGACCTGCGCGAACCATCCGCTGAGATTGATGCCGTGGCGAATGTGCGCCAGCCGAGCGGGAGGAACGGTAGATGGCGTTGCGGTCTGGGCCAGAGCGAACGGAATAGCAGCGAGAAATAAAATGGCAGCGATCGCCTTGCGAATCATGAATCACTCCTCACAAGCATTGTCATCCTGAGCGAGGCGAAGGACCTATGTACTCGCCACGAGTGCACAGGTCCTTCGCTTCGCTCAGGATGACAGGAACATTTTTTTGGTGCGAACTCACGACATGCCATCACGAATTGAGGATCGGCAGCGCGCGAATTCTTTTCTTCGTCGCCGCATAAATCGCGTTGCACAGCGCGGGAGCGATCGGCGGCACTGACGGCTCGCCAATCCCCGTTGGAACCTCCGCGCTGGGCACGGCATAGACCTCGACCGCCGGGGTCTCGTCCATGCGCAGCGGCGCGTAGTCGTCAAAGTTGCCCTGCACCACGCGTCCCTTTTCAATCGTAATCCTGGCCCGCAGCGCGTTGGCCAGCCCGTAGACGATTCCGCCCTGAATCTGCTGCTCCAGAATGCTGGGATTCACAACTTGACCGCAATCGACCACGGCCACGACGCGATGCACCCGCGGCTGGGCGTTCTCGTTCTCCAGGGTGATCTCGACCACCTCGGCCAGGTACGATGCGAAGCAGCCGAAGCAGGCGATGCCGCGATAATGGCCGGCGGGCAGAGGCTTGTCCCAGCCCGCTTTTTCGGCGGCCAGCCGCAGCACGCCGCGCATACGAGCCGTTTTCCAGGTGGTCGTGAAGTATTGCAAGTCCTGATCTTTCGCCAGCAGGTGCAGCCGGTACTGGAGCGGGTCTTTGCCCGCCGCCACCGCGAGTTCGTCGATGAAACTCTCCAGCGCGAATGCCGCCTGCAACGCGTAGACCGAGCGCATCCAGCCCAGCGGCACCGGCGTCTCGGTCATTACATATTCGATCGAGTAATTGGGAATGCCGTAGACCGGCCCGGCTTCATCCGGGATATCAGGATCGACTCCGCCAGGAGTAGGCTGTCCCTTCTGTCCGCTGATCGACGGCGCGATGATGCGATGAGTCAGCCCGACAGGAAATCCCGATCCATCGAGCGTGGCCGAAAGTTGATGCAGGCTCGCCGGGCGGTAAGTCGAAAACCGCATGTCGTCTTCCCGCGTCCAGATCACTTTCACGGGAGCACCGATCCCCTGCCCACCGATCGCTTTTGACACCAGCGCGGCTTCGACGGCATAGTCGTGTTCGAGGCGCCTGCCAAAACCGCCGCCCATCAGCGTGACGTTGACTTTCACCTGGTCGGGATCGAGGCCAATCGCGGTGGCCACCGAGTCACGGCAATCCTGCGGAACCTGCGTCGGCGCCCACAACTCGCATTTTGTTCCTTGATAGTGCGCCGTGCAATTTCCCGGCTCCATGGGCGCGTGCGCCATGAAGGGCACTTCGTATTCGGCGGAGATATGGCGTCCGGAGGCCTTGGCGACGTCGCCGGCCAAATATAAACTCGCAGCTTTTTTCGACGCGCTCTGCTTCAGCGACTCCCTAACGGCCGCGGTATTCAGATCTTTGTTCGGGCCATCGTCCCAGGTGACGTTCAATACGCGGCGGCCTTCCATCGCGCCCCACACGCTGTCGGCCACCACGGCCACGGCCGACTCGCCGATCTTTCCGACATAACTCACGCCGGAAATTTTCTTCGATTCCTTATCGTCGAAGCTCGCGACTTTCCCGCCGATTACGGGACATCGCGAGAGCAGCGCAAACTTCATCCCAGGCATGCGGAAGTCAATACCGAACACCGCTTCGCCTTTCACCTTGGCGGGCGAATCGACGCGCGCTAAACGTTGCCCAACGATCTTGTAATCCTTGCTCTGCTTGAGCGGGACGTCGGTCGGAATCGGCAACGTTGCGGCCTTGCTGGCGAGTTCTCCGTAACTCAAACTCCGGTTCGTTGCCGCGTGTTTGATCTGACTATTCTCAGCCGTACACGAAGACCGTGGAACGCCCCACGTCAACGCCGCTGCCGAGATCAGCATTTCGCGCGCGGCGGCGCCGGCTTTACGCATAGGGTCCCACGTGGTGCGGATGCTCGCGCTTCCGCCCGTCGTCTGATCGCCGTAGAGCGTGCTGGCTCCGGCCTGCTCGATCTCAATCTGCTTCCAGTCGGCATCCAGTTCCTCGGCCAGGATCATGGGCAGCGCGGTGCGCACGCCCTGTCCCATCTCGGAGCGCGCCACCACGATCGTGACTTTATTGTCGGGCGTGATGCGCAGATAGGCGTTGGGCGAAAAGGATTCCGCCTTCGAACCGCGATGCGGCAGGTAGAAGCCGATGACCAGGCCGGCCCCGGCCGCGACTCCGGCGGCCACGAATTCACGGCGGGAAAGCGGGCTCATCGCGCACCCCCATTTCCGGCGGCGCTTCCCGCGGCGCGATGAATCGCCTTGCGAATGCGTTCATAAGTTCCGCAACGGCACAGGTTGCCGTTCATGGCGGAGGCGATCTGCTCGTCGGTGGGGCTGGGCGTTTTCGCCAGCAGCGCTGCGGCCGACATGATCTGTCCGGTCTGGCAGTAGCCGCATTGCGGAACTTCTTCGGCGATCCATGCGGCTTGCAGCGTTTGTCCCAGCAAGCTCAATCCGTTGGCGCCGAGGCCTTCAATCGTCGTTACGCTCTTGCCTGCGACTTGCGACACCGGAGTCGAGCAGGAGCGGATCGGGTTGCCCTCGACGTGCACCGTGCAGGCCCCGCACAATCCCGCCCCGCAGCCGAATTTTGTTCCGGTAAGTTCGAGGGTATCGCGCAGAACCCAGAGGAGAGGCGTCTCCGGAGAGACGCTGACTTTTCTTTCACTGCCATTGACGCGGAGTGTGAGGTCGGTCATGGATGTCCAGTTGTGAAGTTAGAAAGCTGGACAACATGGTACTCAACATGGGAAGAAAGGGGAATGGCAAGACGGGGATGTACTAAGAAGCGTTACGAAGAAAGGGGGCCGGCCGAACCGCGCTTACTTCAGTTCGGCTAGTTTCTGCGTGACGAGCTGGCTTACTTCGGCTCCGGGATTCTCTTTCTTTACCTGCTCATAAAGCCGCTTGGCGTCGAGCGGCTGGTTGGAATTCTGGTACAGTTCGGCCAACTGCAATTCTGCCGTAACTTTACTCACCGAGACCGTGGGCTTGTTGATCAGTTCCTGATAGAGTGCGACCGCCTCTTTCACGCGGTTGGTCTGGCCATAGAGCGACGCCAGGGCCGACTTGGCAACGGACGCAACGTCGCGGTTGCCGGAGGAAATGACTTCCTTGAAATTGCGCTCGGCGGCGGCATTGTCCTGCAAGTTCGCCGCGGTCACTCCCAGAAAATAATGTGCCATGTCGGCGGTGTGGGTGTGCGGATACTTGTCGACGATGGCCTGTAATTTTTTCTGCGCCGCCAGCGAGCGTTCTTGGGCGGAGGTGAACGTCGGAAAGTCGGGCTGTTCCGGCGTGCCCGCTGGACGCAGCTGCGTCTCCATGGTGCGCACGGCTTGGGCGAGTTCGAGGCTGGCCTTTTCGTCTTGCGTGTTCAGGTAATACCATCCCCCGATCACGGCGGCCAGAACTACGACGACGGCGATGGTGGAGTAGATGACCGTCGACCGGTGCTCGACCGTCCAATGCGCCGTTTTCTCGGCGGCGCCGATGGTGACACGGCTGAAAGCATCCTGCTTCAGTTGATGGCGGGTTTCTGCGCGCACGGACTTCCCTTCTGATGAGTACGGTAGGCTGGTTGAATTATCTAAGACAAACTAGCAGTTTAGCAGGGGGAAAACGGGGCGTCAAAAGCGAGATAAGCCCGATGCGCGGAGCAAAAGGCGGGCTTCCTTCTGTCTATTTAGCCTTTTGATGCAGATGAGGCGCGATCTCCTCCACCTGCTTGTCCGCTATGACGAGGTCCGCTCTGCTTTCGAGGATGCGTCTGCTTTCGTCTGACCATGCCTGCTCCGTGTCGTAGACAATGCCGACACGGAGGCCACGGTTAATCGGCTGGCGCTTTACGTCCTCCGTTTTAAAGGCCCACACCTGCGCAGCGTTGTGGGTGTTTTGCGAGCTCAGGACGGCCAGCGCCAGGGCATTCGCGCCGTTCGGCGGGACGTAGAAGTTGAATCTGTGCGGCTCGATTTCCCCGTTCAGGCTGAACTTCTCCTGGTAGACCACGTTCTCCGCATCCAGAACGCTTTTCACCCGCGCTACGATCTCACGGTCATTTATTCCACGTTCCTTATGGACAAAATATACGTCGCCGATTGTTTTCGCGGCTTCTAGGAATACCTGGATGTTGTCCCCGAGCTTCTCTTTAGTGGAATCCAGGATCAGATATTCCCGGATTACCCTTAGGCCTGCGGCCTTTCCCAACTCCTCCAGTCTCTCGTGGAGCTTTTTGGTGATCACCTGACCGCTGGCCCTCAGCTCCGTCATAATTCGTGCTGAATCAGAAATGATGTACTCGTTTTTAGTTGCGTGAGTGACAACAACTTCGATTCGGTGATTGCTGGCGAAGTGGAAGGGGAATGATAGCGACACGCTGTTCTCGTCGATCTGCTCGACTGAGATCAGTCCCTTGTACGTCTTAAGGTACTGTTCCAGCACAGAGGTGAGCAGGTCTGCCATAGCTATTCGACCTCCAGTTGTTCTTTGATGATCCCGATGTTCCAAAGGTTCAGTGCTTGCTTAAGCACCCCTCGAAGGTCCTTGTGCCTTGGTTCAACGGCCGACCGGACCAGAGAATCTCCCCATTCCGGTGACCACAAGTGCTCGTGCCATCCCCTCACAACGGAGCCGTCCGGGTTGTCGTGTCGTGTTTCCCGGTCCAATCCCCGGATACGATGACCGCACCACGTCAACGCCGCCCCAGGTACTCCGATCGGCACGCCCGGGACTGGAAGTGGCACACGAACGTTAACGACGAGCGACGGAATCAGCACCGGAGGATCACCCTTTCGATACACAGCTGCTTCTATCACTCGATAGTTTCCTTGCGCGACAGCCGGGGGCAAGTCCTTGATGAATTTCTGTTCCGCAACAAGGTAGTCAATCTCCGCTTTGTCGAATCGGCGGTGCATCAACGACCGCCGATTGTAGCATCGATTCTTCCGTCTCAACGAAACCGCGATAGGTCGGGCAGCCGTCCCTACGGAGATCCGGCCCAGTTTCATCTTTGAATAACCTTGTACCAATCTGCTAGTCTTTTCTCCGCTTCCGAGAGGAACCACGCAAATGCCATCACACAAATACTTGTTCTCGACTTTTGTCGTCATGCTCTGCCTCAGCTTTTCTGCATCGGCGGCCGACAAGAAATCCAAAGACGCGAAGGCCGACGATGCCGCCAAGCCCTCGTACGAGCTGCCGCAGCCGGCCACCGAGACGCTGGATTTGACTATGTACCAGCGCATTCGCGAAGAAGGGCTTTCGCACTCGCATGTCATGGAGTTTGGCTCGGCGCTGATGGATGGCATTGGCCCCCGGCTGACCGGCTCACCCAACCTGAAGCGCGCCAACGAGTGGACGCGCGACCAGCTCGCCGCCATGGGTTGCAGCAACGCGCACCTCGAAGACTGGGGTGAGTTTGGCATGGGCTGGCGCCAGCTGAATACCTGGGTGCGGATGTCGGCCCCTGACACTGCCGTGTTCATCGCGCAGGCGGTGCCCTGGTCGGCGTCGAGTCATGGCCCGATCAATGGGCCCGCGATATGGATCAGCGCCAAGGACGAGAAGGATCTCGATCAATACAAGGGCAAGCTGGAGGGCAAGATTGTTTTCTTCGGCGACATGCGCGACGTGAAGCCGGTCGACAAGCCGCTGTTCGAGCGCAACGACGATGCTAGTCTGAAGTCGCTCACCGAATATCCGGTACACATCGGAGAGCGGGAAGACCGTTTTGCCGGGATCATGAAGCGGTTGGAATTCCGCGAAAAGGTAGGAGCATTTTTCGCCGCCGAGCACGCCGCCGGAATCGTGGTGCCGAGCCGCGATGGCCGTAACAATGGCGGTTCTGGCGGCACCATCTTCGACGACAGCAGCGGCAGCATCGGCTGGTTCACCTACAAGCGCGATCATGCTCTGCCGCTTCCGATTGTGGTGATGGCGATTGAGAATTACGGCCGCGTCTACCGGCTGCTCAAGGCGAATGTGCCCGTCTCGGTCGAGATGAACGTGGAAACGGAATTCACCGGCGATCACGAGCACGGCTTCGACACCATCGCCGAAATTCCCGGCACTGATCCCAAGCTGAAAGATGAAGTAGTCATGGTGGGCGGACACCTGGATTCGTGGGCGTCCGCGACCGGCGCTACCGATAACGGCGCGGGAACCATTGTCGCCATGGAAGTGATGCGCATTTTAACGCCCTGCATGTGCAGCCGCGGCGCACCATCCGCGTGGGCTGTGGACGGGCGAAGAGGAAGGGTTGTTTGGCTCATACGGATATGTCAAACAGCATTTCGGTTTCGCGCCACTCTCGACCGCGCCCGATCAGGTGAAGTTGCCAGACTTTATGCGAAAGCCGGCTGGCCCGATTGAGCTGAAACCGGAGCAGCAGAAAATCTCCGGCTATTTCAATCTGGATAATGGCACGGGAAAAGTTCGCGGCATTTATCTGCAGGAAAATGCCGCCGCCGGTCCCATCTTCCAGCAGTGGATGGCGCCGCTGAGCGATCTGGGTGTAAGCACCATCACCCTGCGCAATACGGGCGGCACCGACCACGAAGCCTTCGATTCGGTCGGCGTCCCGGGCTTCCAGTTCATTCAGGATTCGCTGGACTACAGCTCCCGCACCCACCACTCCAACATGGATACTTACGAGCGGTTGCAACCGGAAGATCTGGCGCAGGCCGCGGTGGTCGAGGCCATCTTCGTCTATAACACGGCGATGCGCGACCAGATGTTGCCGCGCAAACCGTTGCCGCATCCCGAACTCGAAGAGCAGCGCAGGGCCCCGCTGAAGAACTTGATGCCGGGAGCCGAGGTGCCGGACGCGGACGCGAAGAAGCCAGCGAACTAAACTCGAGCTGTCATCCTGAGCGAAGCGAAGGATGACAAGAGCTTTTTTCGCGACAGCAAAAAACACGAACGCCGCCGATTACTCGGCGGCGTTTTTCTCGATTGAACGAAAACCTTTTACCGCGGAGCTTCTTCCAGCAATCCCTGCTCCAGCTTTTCCTGGCATTCGATGCAATGCCGCGTCCAGGGAACTGCTTCCAGACGCTTGGCGTTGATCTCTTTGCCGCAGTGAATGCACTCGCCGAAACTGCCTTCGCGGATGCGGGCCAGAGCCTTGTCGACCATCTGCAGCGTCGCGCGGTCGTTGTTGCTCTGGCTGAACAGGAATTCCTTGGTGTAGGAACTGGCCGCGCGGTCGGCGATATCCTGCGCCGTGTCCTCGTCCGCGGAGCGACCGTCGGCCTGGGTGCGATTCACGGTGCGGCGCAACTCCTGTTGCCGGGTCTCTAATCGTTTCTTGAAAGCTTCTAACTTCTTCTTATCCATAGGTCACATAAGGCCAAACGAAGATAATAAGCGCGCAAATTATGTGCGTCAACAGGGGTCAGGCTGTAGAGACCCCCTCCGAACATTCCCTCGGTGTCAGCCTGAACTGCGGCGAAGCCGCGGTGAGGGACCTCACGATGCACGTGAAGCGCACAAGGCGTGTGAGATGCGAACCTGGTCCGGAGGCCAGCGTTCCGTGCTCCCTTACATCCTTCGTTGACTGCCGGCCGACGTAAGGTCCTTCAAGCTGGCTTGCGCCAGCTTTCAGGATGCCATCATCTGGGGAGCTTACCGCGGCAGCGGATCCGTCATGCTGGCCAGAGCGTATCCCATGACGGCCATGGCGGCGGCGTTCTCGCGCAACTCGGCGGGGACGACTTTGTCGAGCGTGTCGGCGGCGGTGTGGTGGTAATTGAAGTAGGTGCGGCCGTCCTGCCGCAGGCCGAGTGTGGGCACGCCCGCTCCGGACATCTCGGAGATGTCGGCTCCGGGCGCGAAGCTGCTGGCCTCCACGACGTTGGCTCCGAAGCTCTGCAGAATTTCCTGCACGGGCCGCAGAAGCTCCGCTGCGTGCGGAGTCATCTTTACTTCGAAGCCCAGCGGGTGGGCCGCGCCGGAATCGCTCTCGATGGCGGCGACGTGGTTCGCGAATTCCGCGGAATGATCCTTGGTATACCGCTGGCTGCCGGAGCCGCCATTTTCTTCGTCCATCCAGGCAATTACGCGGAGGGTGCGTTTGGGGTGCAGGTGCAGCCTCTGCAGAATCTCGGCGGCTTCCATGGCGACCACGACGCCGGCGCCGTCATCGATGGCACCGGTGCCCAGATCCCAGGAATCGAGGTGTCCTGACACAATGACGATTTGTTCGGGATGTTCGCTGCCCTTCAGATCGGCAACGACGTTGTAGCTGGTCGCGTCAGGAAGTTTCTGGGGTGTCAGAGACAGATGCATGCGGACTTTGCCTTGCGCGGCTAGATGAGCGATCAGGTCGGCATCTTCGGCAGTGACGGCGCCGGCGGGGATGCCAGCGGGGATGGAAAATCCAGTATGCGGCAGGCGGAAGTCGGCGTTGCCCACCGAGCGCACCAGGGCGGCCACTGCGCCCAGTTCGGCCGCGGCCCGGGCGCCGGCGGCGCGATAGCGCACCGCTTCACCGTAGGCCGCAAATGCCATGCCGGCGGCGGCTTTTCGCTTGTCGAAGAGTTCGTTGAACAGGACGATTTTGCCGGCGACCTTGTCGTGACCCAGAGCCTTCAGTTCGTCGAAATTATTGACCACGACCACGTCGGTGGTAACGCCTTCGGCGGGCGTCGATGCGCTTCCGCCCAGCGCCGTCAGCACGACCTTCTGCGTAGTTCCTGCGGCTTGGCCGGGATATTCCGTCAGCTCCGCGGTTTCGACGCCGCGAACCCAGTGCGGGACTTTTACTTCCTCGAGCTGAACCTCAAGACCGAGCTGGCGCAGCTCTCCGGCGACGTAGTCGACGGCAGCTTTTGCCTGCAGCGATCCGCTGGGGCGTGGGCCAATGTTTTCGGTTAAGTGAGCCAGCTGGCGGTAGGCGTAGTCGTCGGCGAGCGCGGCTGTTTTAATGGCAGAAAGTTCGTCGAGCAGTTGCGGCGGAAAATTCGCCACGTCCGCCGCAGACGCTGCCGGCGCCGCAAACGGCCTGGGGACGGGCTGGGCCGGCGGGTTCTGCGCCTGGGCCGCGGTCAGAAGAATTGCCGTCAGCAGAACCGCAGTCTGCAGAATCAGGGCACGGAGAATCGAGGAGAGCAAGGCGCGTCGCAACAAAATGTTAGTCATAGGTTGTTGGTCAGTGTATCCGATGAGGCCTCGGCGAGGATACACTCCGCGTCGCCGGTGCGCCGGTTCCAGAGGGTTTGCCGTGAGCCTTCAACCGATGAGCTTTTTGCGGTAGGATTAGTCCGCTCTATTCAGGAGGCTCTCGATGGCACAAAATAGTCCAGCCGACATCGCGCGGCAAGCTTCGACGTTGTCAATTCTGTGGGGCGTTCTGCTGATCGTTTTCGGCATGGTCGCGATCGGTTCGCCCTTTCTCGCCGCCGTGGCCGTCAACATCCTCATTGCCTGGCTCATCGTTTTGGCCGGCGTGGTCCACATCATGCTCGGCGTACGCACGCATGGAACCGGCAGCATGATCTGGAAGGTCCTGGTGGGTCTCGCCTATCTGTTCTTTGGCGGGTACGTGATCCTGCATCCGGTGCTGGGAGTGGCGTCGCTCACCTTGTTGCTGGCTGTGCTTTTCCTGGTCGAAGGCTGCCTCGAGATCATTCTGTTTTTCAATCTGCGCTCTCTGGGCGGTTCGAGCTGGCTGCTGGTCGACGGCCTCATCACGCTGGTGCTGGGCGGGATGATCTACGTGCACTGGCCGTCCAGTTCTGCATGGGCGATCGGGACGCTGGTTGGCGTGAGCATGATCATCAGCGGGGTTTCGCGCGTGATGCTGTCGCTGGCGGTGCGCAAAATGAGCCCATCGGCGGCGTAGATTCCCGGGCTGGAAACTTAGACCCGATGCGAGCGAGCGCCAGCTGAAGCCGGAGGAAACAGAATGGGAGGCCTGATCCCCTTAAAGGACGCCTCGCGGCGTCCGACGCGCGTGCCCATCATCACCATCTTCATTATCGTGGTGAACGTGTTCGTCTTTGTACGAGAGCTGATCGGTGGGGAAGCTTTTGTAACGGCATGGTCGGTGATTCCGGCACAGATTTTCTCCGGCCATCACTGGATCACGATTCTGACGGCGATGTTCATGCACGCCAGCTGGTCGCACATCATCGGCAACATGATTTTCCTGTGGGCCTTCGCTCCGGAAATCGAAGATGCGATGGGCCCGGGGCGGTACTTAGTCTTCTACCTGGTGGGCGGGATCGTGGCCATGCTGGCCCAGGTCGCGGCCAGCCCGCATTCCACCGTGCCCAATCTGGGAGCCAGCGGCGCCATCGCCGCGGTGATGGGCGGATTTCTGGTGACTTACCCGCGCGATCGCATTAAGTCGATTCTGTTCATCTTTATATTCCTGAAAGTTACCTTCATCCCGGCCGCACTGCTGATCGGCTTCTGGTTCCTGACGCAGCTCGTCAGTGCCGGCTCAGTCGCACAAGCGCAGGGCGGAGGGGTCGCCTACCTGGCGCACATCGGAGGCTTCATTTTCGGAGCGGTCACCGCGCGTCTGTTCGAAGATCCGCGCCGCATCGCGTTGCAAGAGAGCGCGGAATAATTTCTACGCGTACTGATTTCTACGCGTAACGCAACGGCCGCTCCCCGTGGCTTCTCCAGAAGTAGGCGAGAATGATCACACTCGCGATGGCCGCGTACGCACACCACAGCGAAGTGAACGCGTAGCGCTTGACCTCCATCACCACCAGCAGAATTATCAAGTTGGCGGCGCCGAACAGAACCATCATCCGGATCCTCGAGAAAAACAAGGAGCCGCAGGTTGCAATCACATAGAGGGTCCCAACCGCGGTATTGTTGGTCGCCTGGTTGATGTACACGATGCTATTTCCCCGGACGAACAACTGGAGCGGAAATGCCGTCAGCGCCCACAGTATATAGAGCGTCGTGCCGCCGCCGAGGATAACGAACGGCAGCATCCGCTGGCGGCTCGCCCCGTTTGGCTCGAACAGCAGCACGCTGAGCGGCAGCAGGAAAGGGAGCAGTCCCTGCGCATAAAGCATGAACGCCGCCCCCATATCGTGCGCCACCGCGGGCGAAAGGATTCCATCCAATCCCAGCCAGACGAATCCCTCAATGAACTGATGAATAGCGAAGAGCAGGGGTAGCGTGGCGAAAAGCAGTTCGCGCCGGTGCTTCACTCTGGTCAGCGTGACTACGCTAACCGCGCCCAGAACGCTGCTGCCTACAAAGTTTGCTGTAGCCGAAAAACACACCGTCGGTTTTCTCCGCGGGCAGGATGACATTTATCGTCGGAGAAGGCAAAGCATTTCTACGCCTGACAAGTGTGTGGGTCTGAGGGTGCCGGTATCCGCGGGACTTCTCTCGGCGGTATCGCGTTTAGCGTTTTGCCAGGGACATTCCCACCACGGCGGAGCAAGCTTCCACGAACTCCTGTTCCGGTTTCGTGAACGCGCTGGAAAAATAACTCTCAATATCGAATTCGGCAACGAGTTTGCCTTTCACAAAAATAGGCACAACGATCTCGGACTTCACCAGGGGCGACCCGGCCAGGTAGCGCGGATCTTTAGCGACGTCGTCCACGACGACCGTCTCCCCGGTGCGGGCCGCGGCGCCACAGAGTCCCGTACTGAGGGGAATGCGGGTGTTCGGCGAGAAGCTGCCGGCGTAAGCTCCCACCACCAGGACTTCCGAGTCCGCCGCGTCGACCAGATAAAAGCCGACCCAGTTGTAGCGCGTCATCTTTTCATGCAGGCGCTGAGAGACATGCTCCATGAGCGACTTCGCCGTAGGAGCAGTCTTAGCGAATTCCCGAAACTCCCGGAGCAGTTCTTCGTGCGCAGGCGTCATAGGTTCGGTCAGCCCTGATTCGGCCAATCTTCGGATCGGCCAGCCTTGCGGTCGGCCCTCTTGTCGAGCGTCCGGGGTAGGCTTGGCCTTAATCCCCTGTCCGCCTCCAACCCCTGATACTAACCTAACCGCACCGCGGGCCAAGAGTACCGTGGTGCTGGCAGTGGCTCAGTTTGAATCTTGTCCTTGCGTCATCCCGAACCGCGGCGCAGTTCAGCCGCGGGAAGGATCTCCCCAGGCACGATTTTCGGGGAGATCCCTCGCTCCGCCTGAAAGGCGGCTCCGCTCGGGATGACGCCGCGCCTTTAAAGTTCAAACTCGGTCACTGCCGTGGTCTCTGTGAGTTCGGCCAAAGCAAAAATGGCCCCATTGCTGGGGCCACATTTCAAGAGGCTACGAATTTGGTGGGCAATATCAGGAAAGGCGATGCAAGTTACCGTTCCGCCAGCCGGAACGGTTCGGGTGGTAACGCGGAGAATCGAAGAGAGTGTAGGTCATGCTAGAGTTTGCGGCCTCTTTGTTACCCCTTACAGAAGCACTTGCCGCGCCAAAGCCCGAGAGCCCTGTGATCCTGCGCACGCGGCAACCTAAATAAATGACGAGCAAGGACTTAGGTGGAGAGCGAAACTTGTATGGCGCAAAGAGAAACGAAATCGCGGGAAAATCGGAAGTGCAGAACAATGCATATTGGGTGCACGCGGCTACCAAGGCACATGGCCATCCCGATTGCGCTGAGCGAATCCTAGGACTTACGTGACGACGAGCGAACGCTCGGCGGCCGCCGACGCCGGGAAAGGAAAGGATCGGGCCCTCGGCTAAGAGGTGGATCCGGCGGCATAGAATCTCTTCTGCCCGCTGCGCGGATACACCAGGCCATGTAGCCGCACATGTAGAGTGCCGCGACGCCGAAGAGCCAAAGCATGGCATCACGCCCAAAAACGATTCCCAGGAACACAGCAATCGGCCACAGCGCCATCACGGCAACATAGGGCAGCCATTTGCTTCTTATTCCTAACATAGAAGAAAAAAGAGCGCCGGGACGTTAGCCGCGGCGCTCTCATTGATTCTAATCTAACCTCGCTTGCTAGCTGTTGCCGGCAACGGTGCGCAGTTTGCCCGGCAGAAAATGATAGGGAGGCCACGGACCGCTGACCGACGACTTCGCAGTTCTTCAACTGCTTGGCGGCGGTCGAGTAGCGGTTCTGGTACTTTTCCACGCTCTTGGAGTCGATCAGGTGGGCGATGTCGATCAACATGCCCTCGGGTGCGACTTTCTTGCAGCTGACTTCTTCCTCCAGCGGGTTGAACAGCTTGTGCACCTGCACCGACAGCGCCCGGGCCTTGGTCTGGCGCTCGCGCTCCCGCGAGGCCTTCACCTTCAGCTTCGACAGGTAGTCGCCGCCGACGGTGTCGGGCAGGACGATATCGATCATGGCCTCACGCAGCGAGCCATCCCGAACGACCAGTTTAATGTGCATTTCAGACTTTCCCCGCAGCTTAGCGACGCTCACGCCGAAAGCCCGCCGGTTGACCCGGACGGCCTGGCGCAGGGCGTCATCGCTCTCGAAAATGGTTCCGAACTTGAAAGGCAGGACGGTGGAGTTGCGGAAGCAGTTGCTGACCACGCGGGCGTGCTCAATTGCCGATTTCTGGTCTAATTCACTGGCTGTGTGGTCGTATTCGCTGACGATCACCGCGAATTCGCCACTGGGATAGCTCAGAACCGCCGCGCCGTTCACTCCTTGAACGCCCTCTAACAGAAAAGGGCGGCGAGTGCGGGTTCCATTGGGAAGGGTTTGATGCTCAGTAAGGCAATACGCGTACCACGCCATGTTGAACTCTCCGAACCGGGATGGAGGCGAACCGGGTCACCTCTCACGTCGAGTTTTTCGCCAAAGCTTGTACAGCGATTTAGGGAAGTTGTGGAAAACGGGCGGTACCGGGCTGCGACCCAGAAGCGCTTTACAGTAGCGCTCCCTAACCGCATATTACTTTGGGCATGTACTAAAATGCAACTTTTTCTTTGCGTATCGCATCGGAAAGCTTCATTTGTCGGGCGGCGAGCCCTGCGGAGCCAACCTGCCGGGATTACAACCATCAAATCATGCTTAACCAGTTAGCTGGCGTTTCCATCTCCTGAACTAACCGTGTAAATCGCTATCGCCGGTTATGTGTGAGAGGCCGACCTAAGACTTCCTTCCGGATCAAGATCGGGCCCAGCTCCCTCCATCCTTGCGGCACCCGAGGTCTTTCTTGATCTCACTTCGTGGCTTCGGCCCATTCCTGTTCGCCGCGATGAATCAGGGGATCGCGGTCTTCGGGCAGGATCCAGCGCTGTCTCACCAGGTCGTCCACGGCCTTCTTGTATTGGGCCATGTAGTCTTGGCCACCCGCGTAGCGCTCTGCGATGGCTGGGCGCGGATCGCCCGTCTTCTGACGATCGGCGGCTGTTTTGGGAAATGGGAGGTACGAGACCTCAAAGGCGACACGCTGGTCGGGCGCGCCGATCGAAGCATCGCGCAGATTCCAACCGGTGCAGGTCGCCAGGGGGACGGTAATCTCGGGCGAGCGCACGCCGTCGCGTTCGTTGCCATCGGCATCGACCTGGGGCACAAGCACGGGGAAAGGGTCGCCGACTTTGGGCGGTTGCAGGGTGAGAATTCCATCGCGCCACGGCGGACCGAAATCGATACGCCAGGCTTCATTGGCTTCATGCGGATGATTCACGCCGGGAATCGCGGGGAAGGCGTATGCGGGAAGCGGCACCAGGGTTCGGTCGGCAATCGTGGGATAGCTGCTGGGCGGCGGCAGGGTGTTGCTGCGCACCCACGCGTCCATGTTGGCAATCATGGCGCGCCAGAAGTATTTGATGGGGAGCGGCGACTGCGGCTGCTGTCCGAACAGGTCGCCTTGCCCCCTATCACGGAGGGAACGGGCCGGGAAAATGCTGCAGTCCGGTGAAGTGATAGATGCGGACGTTGTCGGAGAGGGGCACGTCGCGCTTGCCGTCGGCGCTGGTATGGATGAGCGCGGCAGCGCGACCCCAATATTCATAGGACGTGTTGGAGAAGAAAATCTTCGGGACGACTTTGTCGGCGGCAGCGCGGTCGAGCAGGCCGCCAGCTCTCCCCGGTCATTGGATCTTTCTCCGGCAGATCGGTAAAGGGAAAGATGTCGGTGGGAAAGAAAACCGACGAGGTGGGCTGCGCGTCGCGCGAGGGCTGGGCGAAACGGTAGTTGAAGCTGCCACGGCCGGCTCCGGCCACGTGGGCCAGAACGCCGTCGAGAGCGATGCGTCCGTCTTCGTCGGCATTGAATCCTTGATAAAGGAAGTCGCGCAGGAAGCGGCCGTTCTGCGAAATGCCTTGGCCGTAAACGCGGGCCGCGGGGGTGATGGCGTCGGGAGCGTGCTTGGCGTAGGAGGCAAAATCGCGGATGGCAGCAAATCCGCCTCCGGCGACCACCGGGTCGGCAACGACGTAAACGTATTCGTAGATTTTGCCGGGCTGAAAACCGCCGTTCAGGTGGATATGCGGTCGCTGGGTATGAGTTTGCCGTCGACGGTTTGGGCGAACTGCCACTCGGTGCGGGGAATCACGGTGCGTGGCGCGCTGCGCGAGTCGCGGACAGTGAGCGTATTGCGCGGGTCGTCGGGCGCTGAAACCGGGTATTCGGTCCCGCCGATACTGCCCATGATCAGATGTCCCAGCGGAATCTCCGGCATGACGGTTGCGGGCATCAGATCGCCGCGCAGCAGCCCGGTGATGGGCTTGCCATTTTCTTTTGCGATCGGCGCGAAGAAGCGCAGCGCGCCCGGTCCGGCTGCGTCCCATTGCCAACCGAGGCTGACAACGGTGAAGCCGTTGCGCAACAGCCAAGCATCTCCGGCGTCGGTGGCAAGATCCAGGTCGCCGCCATCGACCAGCGAGAGTATGCGCGCGCGTCCGCGGTTGGGGACTTCCAGAAGCAGCGAGCCATTGCCCTTGTGCGCGTCTTTGGGGCGGACCGCGACAAAGTCGGACGAGAATTCGACCTCGCCGTTTTTCAGGTTCACCGCGTTACCCAGATCGACGATGCGCTGGTTGTGCGAGTTGGCGATGGGCAGCGAGAAGCACACGCGTCCGGTGATGCGCTCGTAGGCATCCGGCGTCACCGAACTGTTTTCCGTTGAGAACATCGCTGCGGGAAGCGATCTCAACGCGCAGAACGCGGGCATGAAGTTGAGAAACGGTCAGGAGCAGAATCAGGACGAGCGCAGGCAAATGCAGGCGAAATCGCATGCGCGGAAGCATAGCACGCACGTTGCCGCATCTCGGTCTTTGTCCGGTGTACAATCTCGCGCACTTGCGCGGTCGAGAGAATCTGGTCCGGGTCGCGGTAGAATCTCGCCATGGCGCGTGATTGGGAGTGTCATGAAAGTTGGGGTGTCATGAATAAGGCATGTCTTAGCTGGGCAAAGCTGGGCTATACAACTCTGCTGGCCGTTTTTCTGCTGGCTTCCAGCGGTGTCGTTCTGGCCGAGAACTCCTGCAGGCCGCTCATGGAATCTAAAATTTCCGGGGCAACGACTATCTTCGCCGATGTGGTGGAGGCTGGAGGATTCGCCGGTCCTCCCGACGGTTCCGGCAATCGTGATCTGACGGCTCCGTATAAGGGCATTCCGGCGTTTTGCCGGGTGGTGGTTGTGGCCAAGCCAACCACCGATTCCGAGATCAGGATCGAAGTGTGGATGCCGCTGGCGGGTTGGAATGGAAAGCTGCAAGGCATCGGCAACGGCGGATTCGCCGGCACGATCGACTACATGCAACTGGGCGCGGCCGTCAGCCAAGGGTATGCGGTGACTGGGACCAGCGCAGGTCACATCGCGGCGACGCCGCTGGATGCGTCGTGGGCGCTGGGGCATCCCGCGAAGGTGATTGATTTCGGCCATCGCGGCATCCACGAAATGACGCGCGTTGCCAAGGAGGCGGTCCGCGCGTTCTACGGCAAGCCGCAGCAGCACTCGTACTTTGCGGGATGCTCGGATGGGGGCCGCGAGGCGCTGATGGAGGCGCAGCGTTATCCCGCGGATTATGACGGCATTCTCGCCGGGGCTCCGGCCAACTACTGGACCGCGCTGCTCTCGACAGCGGCCGTGGATACGCAGGCGTTGACACTCGATGCGGCCAGCTATATTCCGCAGACGAAAGTTCCGGCTATCGCGGCCGCGGTGGTGAAGGCCTGCGACGAGATCGACGGCGTGCGCGACGGAATTTTGAACGATCCCCGGCAGTGCCACTTCGATCCGGCAGTGATCCAGTGCAAAGTGGGCGAAGACACTGACAGGTGCCTGACCGCGCCGCAGGTCGCGGCGCTGAAGAAGATTTACGCGGGTCCTCATGATGCACAGGGTCACGAAATCTTCCCGGGATTCTTGCCTGGCGGCGAAGACGGGGCGGGAGGCTGGGGACTGTGGATCTTCGGTCCTGCTCCGGCCAAGAGCCTGATGGCGTTCTTCGGCATCGGATACTTTACGGACATGGTGTACGAACAGCCCGACTGGGATTACAGAACGTTCCAGATCGAAGCCGCGCTGAAGTTAGCCGACGCGCGAACCGCGAGCGCGCTGAACGCGACGGACGCCGACCTGAAACCGTTCCAGGCACGGGGCGGCAAACTGATTCTGTATCACGGCTGGAATGATCCGGCGATTCCGGCGCTCAACACAGTGAACTATTACCAGAATGTTGTCGCTACACTCGGGCAGAGCGATGCGGATTCGTTCGTACGTCTGTACATGGTGCCTGGCATGCAGCACTGCGACAACGGCCCGGGTCCCGACTCGTTCGGGCAGGTCGGCCAGCTGACATCTGAGGATCCGCAGCGCAGCGTGGATGCCGCGCTGGAGCGGTGGGTGGAGAAAGGCGTTGCGCCGGGGACGATCATCGCCTCGAAGTATTCCGCCGACGACCGACAGCACGCGAAGATGACACGGCCGCTGTGCGCCTATCCGCAAGTGGCGAAGTACAAGGGCAGCGGGGATACCAACGACGCTGCAAATTTTGTGTGTGAGAAATAGGAGAAAAGCTTCAACCACAAAGAACTCTAAGGATCGCGAAGGAAGAGAAACTGCACTGGAACACTTCTTGTCACTTCGTGGCCTTCGTGGTTGAAGCTCTTACTTACTGTACTGATTCTTCTTCTTATCTTCGTGGCGCTCGATGCCGAGTTGAATGAGGCGGTCGATCAGGTCGGCATACGCCAGGCCGGACGCGGCCCACAGCTTGGGATACATGCTGATGGCGGTGAATCCGGGCATGGTATTGATCTCGTTCAGGAAAATCTTTCGCGTTTTCGGATCCATGAGAAAATCCACGCGCGCTAGGCCGGAACAGTCCACGGCCTGGAACGCGGCCACGGCCAGGTCCTGCACTCTTTTCGTTTCGGCCTTGGTGAGCTTGGCGGGGATGATCAGCTGCGAGCCCTCGTCGACGTACTTCGCGGCGTAGTCGTAGAACTCCTTGCCGGGAACGATCTCTCCCGGCACTGAGGCCGCAGGTTCGTCGTTGCCCAGTACCGAACACTCGATCTCGCGGGCTTTTTCTTTTTTGCCACCCACACCTTGCTCGATCACAATCTTGCGGTCGAACTTCGCCGCATCTTCGATGGCGGGGCCGAGTTCTTTGCGATTGTGCGCCTTGCTGATGCCTACCGACGAGCCCAGATTCGCCGGCTTCACGAACACCGGATAGGTGAGCTTGCTCTCGACCAGCTTCTGAACTTTTTTCGGATCTTTTTCCCAGGCGCTGCGCAGGATCGTGACGTGCTTCACGATGGGAATTCCGGCGGCGATGAACAGCGACTTCATGATGTCCTTGTCCATGCCCGCAGCCGAACCGAGAACACCCGCGCCTACGTAGGGAATGTCGGCGAGTTCGAGCAAACCCTGGATGGTGCCGTCTTCGCCGAAGGTGCCGTGCAGCACGGGAAAAATCACGTCGACGTTGATGGCGCGGTCGCTGGCGCGGCGCAACAGTCCGGCATCGGTTTGAAACGGGACCAGGCCACTGTGCCGGTGCACCGGCTCGGGTGGGACCACGACGGCTTCGCCGCGGGCCAGCACCGCGGCCGACGGCGTAGTCTCCGGATCGCCGGCGCGCAGACTGCGCGGCTCAAGCACAAGTTTTCCGGTCAGCAAATCTTCGGCGTGCTCCGCCGTCAGCCAGCGTCCATCTTTGGTGATGCCGATGGGCACGACCTCGTACTTGTCTTTATCAATCGCGTTAAGAACCGACGCGGCCGAAAGCAACGAAACTTCGTGCTCTCCGCTGCGCCCGCCGAATAAGATGCCGACTCGAAGCTTAGTCATGACCTTCCAGTGTGGACGCGAGGTGAGCCGTACGTCAATCGCAGGGGTGGTGCGGGCAATATCGAAAGAGCGCCGATCTTAGGGGCTCGAAGTGTTAGGCGATCCTCTCCCATGCGTCCAGATCAACGCTGTTGCGTCTGGGCTTGCCAGGGGCATAAATGGTGAAGAGGGTCTTAATGCACTCGCCCTCACCACAGACGGTGAAAGAGTCGAAGAATTTATGCCAGCCTTCCGCAGCTTCTTCCAGATCGGGAGCCTCCGGTCCGCTCTTCAGCCATGCGTCCAACTCTAACGCCATCGGCGCGAGGAATTGGCGCTTGTCCACTCGATCCCGCAGATGGTCACGATAGACGCGGCATCGGGCGTCTCTTGGCGGCCTGATCTTAGCTGCCGCCATTCGTTAGCCGATGGCGTCTACAATCTGGCGGGAAATACGCTTGGACTCTTCCGAGCCGGGGCGAGTCTTTTCGAGCCGCGCGTAGAGATTAGGAAGAGACTTACTTTTCGGCGTGTGCGCCTTTCGGGAGGGAACCGCTGAACGAGAGCCAGTTTGCCGCCGATTTTGTTTCGTCGATGCCATTTAATTATGTTAGCAGAGGTTTGTCGGTCCACAAAGAACCGAAACGCAACCGTCAGACTTTAGGCTCCGGAGCATACTTCGACCAGCCCCTAAACGTCCTCGTCCATTCTCTATCGGCTTCCGCTTTGCTCCTCCACATTACAATTGGCACCTCGGAAAAATAGTAAGCGTTCTCCCCCTTTGGGCCGTGCAGTGTGCGTTTATCACCAAACCGAGCGACGTATACAAGATAACCTCGCTTCAGTGAAGGATAGGCCTCTCTTGCGAGCTTGAGTTTCTCGCGCTCGCCCTCCGCCGTCTTCTCGGGTAAGCGCTTGCTCTCTTTCAGTTCAATCGCAGCCCAAGGTTTGCCATTCCTGAACACGACCAAGTCCGGATAGGTGTGAGATTTCTTCAGAAACGGCTTATTAAGAACCCGAAACTCGCTCGTTTCCTTGGTCTTCTTTAGGAATTGCCTGATTCTGTACCAGGCAAATGATTGGAGATCACCTTCGGTCAGGATCTGACAAGCCTTATACGACTTGAGAATCGACCGTGTGAAATCGCCTCGCATGAAACTGCGAAATTGCGCACTAGTGAGCTCAGGCATACGGTACGCCTTTCGATCACAGAATCTTCTTCCCGAACGCTGAGAGCGCCAACTCCACCGCCAGGTCGGCGGTGCGATTGTGTTCGTCGATGACGGGATTCACCTCGACAATTTCGAAGCTGAGCATGCGGCCGTGGTCGGCGATGATTTCCATGGCAAGGTGAGCCTCGCGGTACGTCGCGCCGCCGCGTACCGGAGTGCCCACGCCGGGCGCGTCTTCGGGATCGACCCAGTCCATGTCGAGGGAGATGTGGTAGCCGGCGGTGCCGCGTCCGGCCATGCGCAGGGCTTCTTCCATGACGGTGCGCATGCCGCGTTCGTCAATGTCGCGCATGGTGAAGACGCCGATGCCGGCGCGGCGGACATTTTCTTTTTCGACGGCGTCGATGTCGCGCACGCCGACCAGCACGCAGTTCTGCGGTTGCACTTTCGGGGAGAAGTCGAAAATCCTTCCCAGCTCCGAAGGCCACAGTCCCATCAGCGCGGCCAGCGGCATGCCGTGCACGTTGCCGCTGGGAGACGAGTCAGGCGTGTTGATGTCGGTGTGGGCGTCGATCCAGATCAGGCCCACGTGCTGGTTCTGGCGGCGGTAGAACTCGGCCACGCCTGAAACCGTGCCGGCCGCCATGGAGTGATCTCCGCCGAGTGCGAGCGGAACTTTCCCGGCTTCAAGCGTCTTGACCACCAATTCCGCATGCTTGGTGCAGGTGGCGGTGATCTCTTTCAGATATTTGGCGTGGGTGTCGCCTTCCTTTTTCTGCTCAGGAATGGCGACGGCAATGTTGCCGCCGTCTTCGACTTCGTGACCGAGAGCCTCGAGACGCGCTTCAAGCCCGGCCACACGCACGGCTGACGGGCCCATGTCGACGCCGCGGCGGGATTGGCCAAGATCAAGAGGAACACCGATCACGCGAATTTTCCGCGGGGTGATGCTGGTGGAGGGAGCGTTCGTTGTCATCATCATAAAGTCAATCGACGGGGATTGAGTGCACTACGGATACAACCGGTACAACATCCGGGGGAACGGAATGGTCTCGCGGACGTGCTCAAGGCCGCAAATCCAGGCCACGGCGCGCTCAATGCCCATGCCGAAGCCGCCGTGGGGCACGCTGCCGAACTTGCGCAGGTCGAGATACCACTTGAACGCTTCTTCCGGCAGATTATGTTCGTGAATTCGCTGCAACAATAATTCGTGCGAGGCCATGCGCTGCGAGCCGCCGATGATTTCGCCGTAGCCTTCGGGCGCGAGCACGTCGACGCACAAGCGCCAGGTCCGGACGCTGCGGGTCAGGCTCCATGTAGAACGCTTTCACTTTCGCCGGGATAACGATGCACCATGACCGGCTTGTCGAATTGCGCTGACAGATAAGTCTCGTCGGGTGAGCCCAGGTCGCCGCCCCATTCGAATTTCGATTCCAGCTTGCCTTGGCGTGGCCTTCCTGCAGATTCTTCACCGCATCGTCGTAGCTGATGCGGGGGAAAGGCGCTTCGATTTTTTCGAGTTTCGAAATGTCGCGGCCGATGATTTGCAGATCGGCGCGCCGCTTTTCCAGACAACGCTTCACGATGAAAGTGATGAGGCCCTCGGCCAGTTCCATCACGTCGTCGAGTTCGGCGTAGGCGACTTCGGGCTCGACCATCCAGAACTCGGTGAGATGGCGGCGCGTCTTTGATTTTTCCGCGCGAAACGTGGGGCCGAACGAATAGACCTTGCCCAGCGCCATGGCGGTCGCTTCGACGTAGAGCTGGCCCGACTGCGTGAGAAACGCCTGCTCGTCGAAATAGTCGACGGGGAACAGCGTGCTGGTGCCTTCGCAGGCGGCGGGCGTAATAATGGGCGGATCGGTGAGCGTGAAGCCGCGTTCGTCGAAGAAGTCGCGGGCGGCTTTGATGATCTCGGCGCGTACCCGCAGAATTGATGCCTGCCGCTGCGAGCGCACCCAGAGATGGCGATGCTCCATCAGGAAGTCGGTGCCGTGCTCTTTGGGAGTAATTGGATATGGGTCGGATTCCGGGACGCGCTGAACCACCTGCACGTTGGCCGACGTCGAGTTCGTAGCCGCCGTGGGCGCGCTTGTCGGCGCGAACCTTGCCTTCGACGATCACGCTCGACTCCTGGGTCAGCGTCTTGATGGCATCGAACACTTCCGGCTGAACCGCGTTCTTGGGGACGACGCCTTGAATGATTCCTGAGCCGTCGCGAAACTGCGGGAACAGCAGTTTCCCGCTCTCGCGCAGGTTATAGAGCCAGCCGCGGATGGTGACCGTCTGGCCCTCGTGCTTACCGATTTCTGCGATGGTGGTGATGGGTGAGGACATAAGTAAATTCATTTACCGCCGAGCACGCCGGGAGCGCAGAGAAAAACTAAATTCCCGATCTTTGTTTCGTCGGCGTTCTCTGCGTCCTCGGCGGTGAAACATCTGCTCACGCGGTTTCCAGTTTGTCGAACGTCTCGGCTATCTTTTCCAGTGGATTTACTTTTTCATCTTCCGCGATTTCCAGCAGCAGCGGCGGGGTTTGCGGGGCCGACCGCAGCAGTTCCATGGTTTCTTTCCAGTCGATGGTTCCCTGCCCCGGCCACAGGTGCGAGTCCTTGATCCTTGTTGTTGTCGTGAATGTGGGTCGAGCAAATGTGAGGGCGCAGAATTTCGAAGGCCTCGCGGACGGAGCCCGCCATGTGGGCATGACCAACATCGAAGCAGACGCCGACGTCGTCGAAGTGCGCGCCGTGAATCATTTCCACCAGGCTGTCGGGGGTGGAAAGTTCGTTGGGAATGTTTTCCAGCAGAATGCGCACGCCCGAGCGGCTTGGCGAAGGCCCGCAGATGCTCGATGGAAGTCATCGCGGCCTCGAATTCCTTCTCGCTGAAATCTTCGTTGGGAGACCCCGAGTGCTGCATCAGAAAGCGAAACGGAATCTGCTCGGCGATTTCGAGAGCGCGCTTGATCTCGTCCATGGCATCGACTGCGGCCGGCGCGGTCAGTGGAGGCAATGTTGACCGGCGGAGCGCCGGCGCGTCCCCACTCGTAGTCGGCGTACAGAGGCGAGTGGACGGAGTTAAGAGGAATTCCGCTGCCGCGGAACCACTCGGCGATTTCCTTGACGTGCTGCTTGCGGTTGGCATAGTCGAGATGCTGCCGCGCGGCAAAAATCTCGACCGCCTGCACTCCGCTGCGAGCCAGGCCATCCAGAATGCCGGGATGCAGGCGCTCCTTCACGAACAGATAAGTGGAAACCGCTTTCAGCATGCGCGTCCCTTAGAGAGTTGTTTGAAGTAGCGTCGCCGTCCCAGCGGCCGTGCTGCGGGCATCTCGCCGGCGGCTGCGAGGGGCAGAATGCCCTCGCGACAGCCGGCAGGATGCCTCCGCTACAACAACAATGATTCTAGTATCCTACTGCCTTTCCACCGTTGCGGCCGTCGCTGGCGCCGAGGCGCTCGCCGGTTTTGCCGTCGACGGCAATGCACTCCGCGTCACTCCAGTACGGCGCGAATA
>CAWDBW010000072.1:0-95659 GCA_963800405.1 uncultured Acidobacteriota bacterium | reverse complement strand
CACCTCGAACTCCACTCGCACAGCGCAATCCTGCGAACTTCCAGCCTGCTGCGGGAGATCGAAGCTCCGCCAATACCAGGCGACTCCACGATAATCGGCCAGCGAGCTTTCCACCTGCCAGGTGTGGGGCACCGTTACTGTTCGCCATCCTTCACCGGGAAGTTTGGCCTCATACCAATTGTTCTTTGTGCCGAGATTGTCGGGGTCAATGCGAAATTGCCAATCTCCGCAGAGGCTCACTGTTTCCGGGAAGCTTGAACGCGTGGCCGTTTCAGCCGCTTGCAATGTGGGCAGTGCCACTGCTCCGGCCACTGCGCTGACCGAGCCGATGATAAATTTTCGACGAGAAGACATGGGAGACCTCCGCGCAGATTTGCCGCATGAAGTTAAGCAGCCTTCCGCTGGGGGTGTCAAACGGTAGTGGCTCAATTTGCCGAATCCCTCGACCACCAGGGCACGAACCTACACGAAGGGAAAATTGGTTAAACACGGGCCTTCGTGTTATTTCGTGTCCTGCGTGGTCAAGGGTTCCCTGCGCTATCTCGTCTATCTGAGCCACCGTCGCCACTTGTTCTGTGAGTTAAGAGTTTCATGGAACTTCTCCCAAGCCGGGAGGAGTATCCCGACGCTTCAAACGCCCCGGCCGTGAAGGCGAATCCGCGGTAGGCCGCTTGATAGGGCAAGGCACTAAGGATTCTTGGGCGACCTGGCGCCCACAGTTCGTCAATTTGCAGAACCGGATGAAACATGGGCCGTTGAACCCTTAGCGCTGCGCAGGTTTGCCCGGCGACGGAGTTCGCTCGTAGACGCGCAGGTAATCCACCAGCATCTCTTGCGGGAACCGGGTAGACGAGTCCGGCGCCCCTGGCCAGTCCCCACCGACTGCGAGATTAAGGATGAGGAAGAACGGCTTGTCAAAAACCCACTTCCATCCCGGCTTCAGGTCGGCCCGCGTCCGCTTCACGTACATGGTCCGGTCTACAAAGAATGAGACGGAGTCCGGACTCCACTCCACGGCAAACACATGAAAGTCGTCGGCGAAGCGCTGCCCGCCGGGCAATGTGTAGGGCGCCTCAAGGCCGACGCTTCCGGTATAACCGGGTCCGTGGATTGAGCCGTGAATCATGGAAGGCTCCTTGCCAATGTTCTCCATGATGTCGATCTCGCCGCAGGCTGGCCATCCTACTTTGTCGATATCGTCCCCCAGCATCCAGAATGCCGGCCACATGCCTTGCCCGAAAGGTATTTTGATGCGGGCTTCGAAACGGCCGTAGGTCTGGCTGAACTTCCCCATCGTCTTCATCCGCCCAGAAGTGTAGTTTGCGGCCTTAGGGTCGGCTTCCGGATACTTCTCGTTCAGGGCCCGGATGACGAGATTGCCATCCCGTAGAAAGACGTTGGCAGTGCGGTCGGTATAGTACTCGAGTTCCTCGTTGCCCCAACGCTCACTGCCGGTCTCGAGAACCCACTTCGAACGGTCCACCGGAGACCCAGCCGGCCCATTGAACTCATCGCTCCAGACCAGCTTCCAGCCCACGTCCTTCGGTATGGGAGGCGGATTCTGCGCGCTGCACACCCGCGCAACCCCGGCCAAGAGCGCGAGCACAACCAGCAGCCGCTTTCGCAGCGTTCTGTGAGCGCCGATTGAAGACGCGGCAAGATCGAAAACAGAGGCTACTGACACGACGCAACATTATCACAAACTAACGTGGAGGAATCGCGACTGTCCCCAGAAGCGACACCCGGCCGCGGCGTATAATCGCCGGGAAGAAAATCGAGCACGACGTGAAAATCTTCAGGCTGAAGACCGCAGTAGTCGAGGGAATTTTCAGGGACCGGCGATTCTGCATCGATTGCTGAGCGTACCGGGCAGTTCGGGGAACAAAATCAGACAGGCGCGTGGCCAATGAGCACGACACAATCCTGGGCGTCCGACGACGAACTTTTCACCATCATCCAGCGCGAACTCTTCACCTGCGTGGTGGGCGATGTGATGGACAAAATGAATCTGCTGCGGCAGTTCCTCCCACCGCAGATTCAGCCTCTCCGCCAGGATATGGTTGTGATCGGCCGCGCCATGCCCGTGCTTTCTGTGGACGTCTTTGCCGAAAAAATCGCCGGCAGCGCCAACCCTCTGATGGACAAACCGTTTGGCCTGATGCTCGAAGCGCTCGACGATCTCCGCACCAACGAAGTCTACGTGAACACCGGCTCTTCGCCCCGCAACGCCCTGTGGGGGGAACTGATGAGCACGCGAGCCCGCAAACTGGGCAGCCGCGGTGCAGTGTTGAATGGCTACGTGCGAGACACCAAGGCGATTCTGAATATGAGTTTCCCGACTTTCGGTTTTGGATCCTACGGCCAAGACGCGGCGCCGCGCTACAAGGTGGTTGATTTCCGCATTCCGGTGGAGATTGGAGCGGTGCGCGTTCGTCCGGGGGACATTATTTTCGGCGACATTGACGGGGTCTTGCTGGTGCCTGCCGAAGCCGAAACCGAAGTTTTCACACGAGCTCTCGAAAAAGCGCGCGGCGAGAAGCTGGTCAAGAAGGCCATCGAAGAAGGCAGCAGTGCGCTCCAGGCATTCGAGAAATTCGGGATCATGTAAATCGGGGCAAGCGATTGGGTTAGACGATGGGGCTAGACGATTGGGTTAGGTGATTATGATCAGCATTGATCTTTCCGGCAAAACGATTCTGATCACCGGCGCGCTGGGCGCGATTGCCGAGCACATGGTGCGGCGACTGGCGGCCAGCGGGGCAACGCTGGTGCTTACCGACATCAAGCCGGAGGACGAAGCCCGGCGTACGTTCGATGGTTGGCATATCCCGCCATCGTCTTATCTTTATCTGGCGGCGGATATTACCGAGTCGAGCCAGGTGAAGCGCGTGGTGAACGCGGCTTTCGAGAAGTTCCCCGCCATGGATACCGTGATCGGCCATGCGGGCGGTTGCGGACTTCATCCCTTCGCCAGCACCTCAGAACACGAGTTTGAGCGCATCTTCCGCTTCAACTTTTTCGCGCAGACCTATCTGGCGCGGTCGGTACTTGAGCAGTGGACGCAGCGCAACCTTGCCGGTCACCTCATTTTTACATCCTCTTATGTGGCCCGAATGCCGCACTCGCAAATCTCTTCCTACGCGTCGGCCAAAGCGGCGCTGGAAAATTTCGCTCGCAGCCTTGCCCTCGAATATGCGCTGACCGGCATTCGCGTGAACGTGGTTTCCCCAGGAAACGTCGCCGCCGGCAGCGCGCTGAAAGTCTTCGAGGAAGACGCCGCCTACCGTGAATTCGTGCTGCGGGTTTCTCTGGGCCGAAGAAATAGCCCGGAATCGATCGCCGACGCATTTGTGTTCCTGTGCTCGCCCCTGGCCAGCGAGATCAACGGGCAGGTCCTCAGCCCCGATTACGGCGGCGGCATCGGGAATCGCCTGTGAAGATTGCCCTAAGCCGCAGCCGCCCAGCCGCGAATCATGAACACAAATAACCTGAACCTCGCCAGTTCTGCACACTCGCGGGTCCCGCTCATCGTCGCCGCCAGTGTCTCTACTCTCGGTGGCCTGCTGTTTGGATACGACAACATTGTGATCAGCGGCGCGATCGGATATTTGAGCCAGTTATTTCATCTGGACGCTGCGGGCGTGGGCTGGGCCGCTGGATGCGCGCTGGTGGGGTGCATTGCCGGTTGCGCCGCCGCCGGAACCGTCGCTGATCATCTGGGCAAGAAAAAAGGTCTTGCGCTGTGCGCTCTTTGTTTCGCTCTCTCTTCCGTGGGCATGCTGTTTGCCACGAGTTTCCATCAGTTCGTTCTCTGGCGGCTGATTGGCGGGGTGGGAATCGGCGCGGCATCGGTGATCTCTCCCAACTACATTGCGGAGATTGCTCCCACGCGAGTTCGCGGCCGCTGCGTCACTCTCTACCAGTTGGGCATTGTGGTCGGCATCCTCGCCGCGGTTTTTGTCAACATGCTCATTCAACGCATGGGCAATGAAGCCTGGAACATTTCCACCGGGTGGCGCTGGATGTTTCTCGCCGGCGTTGTGCCCGCGATTCTGTTCGGCCTGATGATTTTGCCGGCAGTCGAAAGCCCGCGCTGGCTCATGAAATTGGGCCGGACGGATCAAGCCATCGCTGTGCTTGCCAAAATCAACGGCACTGACGCCGCCGCCCGCGAAGCTAAGGAAATCGAGAATTCTCTGGCCAGTGAGGAAGGCCACATCTCCGAACTGTTCACCACCTTCCGGCGTCCCCTGCTGCTGGGCATCATGCTGGCGGCCCTGCAACAGATCAGCGGCATCACCCCGCTATTTCGTTCTTGCCGGAGATCTTTCGCGCTGCCGGAACCGCGACCGGCGACGCCTTTTTCCAATCGGTGCTGGTGAGCCTCATCAATCTTTTGTTCACGCTGTTCGCGCTCGGCTGGTAGACCGCGCCGGACGCAAGACTCTGATCCTCGCCGGGACCGCTCTGCAGTTCGTTTCGCTTGCGTTGGTCGGCTGGTTCTACCACATCCACGGCAGCGGTTTGGCAGTCTTAATCTTTGTGATGAGCTTCGTGGCCGGTCATGCTTTTGGCAATGGAGTCGCCTGCTGGGTCATTATCTCCGAGATTTACCCCACCAAAGTTCGCGGCCGCGGAATGTCCATCGCCACCACCGCGCTCTGGCTGGTGGGTTACGCGGGAAATCAGTCTTTTCCGATCATGCAGAAACATTTGGGATCGGATGGCACTTTCTGGCTTTTCAGCGCCGGTGCCTTGTTGACCATCATTCTGGTCGCCTGGCTGATTCCTGAAACCAAAGGTCGGTCGCTGGAGGAGATTACGGCATTTTGGACAGAAACGTGACATTCACCGTACCGGTGCTGTCGATCCCTACCATCAATTCCGGTTTGACTTTGCGATGGACTGGGCTGGCCGCGGCATTCTTGCGATGGGCGCGGATGGCCTCCATCAGAATTTCTGCTCCCAGCGAAGCCAGGGTTTCCATGTGTTCCCGGACGCTGGTCAGGGCGGGATTGTAGAAAGCCGCGGCCGGAATATCATCGAATCCGATGACCGAACAATCCAGCGGCACCCTGAGGCCAGAGCTGATCAGGGCCCGGATCGCGCCGAAGGCGGTCATATCATCAAAAGCCACCAGGGCAGTGAACGGAAGTTGGAGTGCGAGCAGCTCCTTGGTGCGTTAACCCCCTTCATAGCTGGAGAACGGATCCGTCAGAGTGACCACCAGCCGGGGATCCAGCTCCAACCCTGCCGCGCTCGCGAAGGAGCAAATTCCGGCCCATTGATGCTCGCTGTCGACAATCATCCTCGGCCCGCGGATGAAAGCGATCTTGCGATGGCCCAGCCGATAGAGATGTTCGAGAGCCTGTTGCGTGCCGGCATCGTGGTCGGTGGCGACCCAGCTCAAGGCTGCGGTCCCAGGCTCGCGGCCCAGAATGACAGAAGGAATCTTTCGGCTTTCCAGCACGCTCAGCAACTCCGTCTCAAAGGACAGTGAGTTGGCCAGAATGATCAGCCCTTCAACCCGCCGCGCCAGCAGAACATTCAGATACTTCTTGAACCGTACGCGGTTATTTTGAATGTCCACCAGGAACGGAAGATAGCTCGATCGCGAAAAACTGTTTTCAATCCCGCGCAGAATCTGAGCGCAGTACGGATCAGCAATGTCCGGCACCATCACGCCGATGGTATGGCTGCGATGACTGCGCAGAGCCTGGGCGAAGGGGTTGGGCTGGTAGCCCAGGCCTTCCGCAACCTCGAAGATGCGCTTCTTGGTCGATTCCGGAATGTAGCTGGCCAACGGCGCCTGGTTCAGCACCATGGAGACGGTGGTCGCCGAAAGCGCGCATTCCCGAGCTACGTCTCGAATGGTGACCGTAGCATTTGGTTTGGCTGTGGATTCAGTCACCGCAATATCCCCTCCGATAGCCGGTTTCCGCATTTCCTGCAGTTGCAAACTGCCGGAGAACAGCGACTTTTCGTTTTTGCGCCGTCGGCACTGTCAAACTTCTCATACGGCTGCGCTCCACACCTGTTGCGCGCCTGATAATAGCGGTCAATCGCGTCCGAGCGCGGTTTCTTCGATATCTCGCAGTGGGAAAATTACCTTGACACTTGGGGCATCGATTACTGATACTACATCGTTTTAATAAATCGGTAAACAGGCCTCGCGAGCCGCCGTCAAGGGTTCACACTTCAGGATAAGAACTCCAGATCGAGGATCGCCGGGGTAGTTCACTCGATTCGGTTTCACCTGATTCCGAGCGCAAGTCAACGCGGTCACCAACTAGAAGAAGGAACCAAGTTTGGCTGGGCATTTTTGCAGGGGGCAACCGTGACTAGACATATGAAGTCCGTTTTGAATTTCGGCGCAACTGCTGCCGTTCTATTGAGTGCGGTGGTTGCTTGGGCGGGCATTACGGGTTCGATCTCGGGCACGGTTACAGATCCCAGCGGGGCTGTGATGCCGGGCGTAACCGTCACCGTCACCAGCACGTCGACCAACGTGCAAAGCACGACCGTCACCGACACAAAAGGGTTTTATCGCTTTCCGGCTCTCAATGTTGACCACTACGACGTTGCCGTCAACCAGACCGGATTTAAGAACTTTGTGGAGCGAGGAGTTCGTATCGATGCCAATTCTGCCATCCTGATTGACATCAAGCTGCAGGTTGGCGAGGTCACCAATACCATTACCGTGCAGAGCGACACGTTGCAGGTGGAAACCCAAAGCACCCAGATGGGCGACGTGATTGAAGGGTCTACGATTACGTCTGTGCCGCTCAATGGCCGTTCCTACATAGATTTGTTGGCGCTTCAGCCCGGGGTCTCGCCTTATTCGGGGGATGACACGGCGGCTGGCGTGGTGCAGGCTCCGATCTCCGGCAGTCTGAACAATGGAACGCAATCCATCAATGGCGGCCGGCCCGAGGCCAACGGCTTCATGGTGAACGGAGCTGACGCTGAGGAAGGAGTACACAATGGAGCCGCGATCGTTCCGAATCTCGATTCGATCGCGGAGTTTCGGATCATAACCAACAACTTCAATGCCGAGTATGGCAATTACAGCGGCGGACAAATCAACGTAGTCACCAAATCCGGAAGCAACCAGTTTCACGGCGACCTGTTCGAGTTTCTCCGCAACACGGACTTGGACGCTGCCAATTACTTCACCGGCCGCGGCGACTTCAAGCAGAACCAGTTTGGGGGAATCTTCGGCGGCCCCATTAAAAAGAACAAGCTCTTTTTCTTCGGCGATTATCAGGGCACCAGGCAGATCATCGGGGCCCCTCAGAATTATCCCGTGCCGTCCACTGCTGACCGTGCCGGCAATTTGTCGGATGTGGCAGGCGCGTTCTCCAGTGGTTTGGACGCGGCCAACAACCCGATCGCAACCACGATCACCGCGGCGCCCTGGGCAAGCCTACTGCAGTCTCGTTTGGGCTATCCGGTCAACAACGGCGAGCCATATTCCTACACCGCCGGCATGGTGAACCCAGCCACCATCGGCTCGAACGGAATTGGCGTCCCATATACCAATAACTGCACCAATAATGATCCAGTCACTGGCTGTGTCTTCCCCAACGCCGTTATCCCAACGACCGCCTGGGACCCTGTAGCCGGCAACATGCTGCAATACATTCCATCTCCCAATGGAAGCGGGCCGCTGGGGCCGACGTATTCCACGTCAGCCTTCAACGAAACTCTGACCGACAACAAAGGCGGAATTCGCATCGACGCGACTCTCGGCAAGAACGCCCTGTTCGGCTACTACTTCTTGGACAAGTACAACGTCGCCAATCCTTATGCGGCGGTCAACGTTCCCGGGTTCACTGCCGTCACTCATGGGACCGCCCAGATGATCAACCTGGGCCTGACCACAACGGTAAGCAATTCCACCGTGAATGATGCTCGCGTGGTTTATTTGCGGAATGTGAATTTCATCGGAAACCCGCAAGGGGGCTTGGGAGTCTCGCTCTCGTCGTTGGGGTTTAATACTCCGTGGAATAGTACCGGCGGGCTGGGCAACGTTTCCGCCGCCCTGGCGGGAGTGCCCAATGTCTCGTTCAACAATTACAGTTTCGGGGTTCCACCAACAACGTTTGACCAGCACAACAATACGTTTCAGGTCATCGACAATCTTACGAGAATTTTTGGGACTCACACCTTCCAGTTCGGAGTCGACGTTCATTACGATCAAATCGACCTGAATGGGTTCACGGCCGAGAACGGTCAGTTCGCCTTTACGGGCTCAGAGACCGGCATCGATTTCGCGGATTTTCTGATTGGCGCTCCCAGCTCCTTCATTCAGGGTAGTCCCGACATCGAGCACACTCGGAGCAAATATTACGGCCTGTATGCCCAGGATAGTTGGCGGGTGCGGCCCAGCCTCACCCTGAATTATGGACTGCGCTGGGAAGCCAGCACGCCCTGGTATGACAAGCTGAATTACATCGAAACGCTCAAGCTGGGGGAGCAGTCTCAGCTTTTCCCGGGCGCCCCGGAGGGACTTGTGGTTCCCGGTGACCCCGGCGTTCCGCGCACGCTGGCGCCGACCCGATACGACAACTTCGCGCCCCGATTTGGTGTGGCGTATTCCCCGCGAACTAGTGATGGGTTCATGGCGAAGATTCTAGGTGGACCTGGAAACACAAGTATTCGACTGGGCTACGGTCTCTTCTATCAATCCATTCAGCAGGCCGATACGGAGCAGGAAATTGGCGATGCGCCCTACGGTTTCTACTATCAAAGCTCCTCACTGCCGTTGCTGAATTCTCCCTTCATCAACCGGACCGCGGCTCCGCCCAATAATTTGGTGCCTAGCGACTTTCCCTTTTCGTTCCCGCCAGCCAATGTTTCGGCCAAGAATCCGGATACCGCATTCCCCTGGGATCTGGTAGAACCGATTGCCGGAGGCAATTACTTCTATCCCAAGAACACCCTGCCGTATTCGCAGGACTATGAGTTATCTCTGCAGCGCCAGTTTGGCAGTGCGACGGTGATGACGCTCAGTTACGTCGGAACGGTGGGTCGGAAACTGCTCACCTTCGTGGAATCCAACCCGGGTAACCAAGCTGTCTGCGTGTTTCTGAGCAACCCGGCGAACTTAGCATTGGTGAACGGTCAGACGCAGACACCCTGCGGCCCATTTGGCGAAGATCCGGGTACGCTTGCGCCGTACCAGTTGGTTCCTGGGGTAACGGCTCCGGGATTTTCCGGGGCCACTTCCTTCGCAACCACTCGCCTGGTCAGTGGATTCGGCTCGCCAACCGCTGACAATTTCGGCAGCAATGCGTACATGGAGTCGATTGCAAACTCCAGCTACAACTCGTTTCAGGCCAGCCTGCAGCATCGCGATAAATACGAAAACTTTATGCTGGCCTACACTTTTTCGAAGTCGATGGATAACGGGTCGGGCACTCTGGACGCGACCAATCCCTACAATTCACGTTTGAGCCGGGCTTTATCCATCTTCGATGTGCCGCAGAATTTTGTCGCGAGCTACACCGTCCAACTGCCGATTGACAACTGGACTGGAACTGGAACGCTGTCAAAGCATCTTGCCGGCGGGTGGGCATTGTCCGGCATCACATCATTCGCCAGCGGACAGCCGATCCAGCTTTCAGAAACCGACGACAATTCTCTCAGCGGAACATTCCTTGCTCCCGTAGATGTACCCAGCTATGCCGATAATGGCAGCAAATTGTATGTGGATAAGAATCCGCGTCACGGCAACGCATACTTCAACCCAGGTTATTTCGTGCAGGAACCATTGGGGCAAATCGGCAATGCCATGCGGCGGTTCTTCGTTGGCCCCGGCCTGAACAATACCAATCTTGCGTTGCTGAAGGATACGAAGATCTCCGAGTCAAAACAGATCCAGTTCCGCGCAGAGGCATTTAACGTGTTCAACCATGCGCAGTTTAACAATCCGTCGGGGAATTTTAACAATTCGGGTGTGGGCGGATTTGGATACGTAATCTCCGCGCGGGATCCGCGTATCATGCAGGTGGCTTTGAAATTCTTGTTCTGATTCCGGCCCTTTCCTTAAACGCTTTATCTGCGAAGTCGAACCGTAGGTGAGGAGATAAATACATGTCCGCGCTAGCACTCTTAGGTGGAAAGAAAGCAAAAGGCAAACCGTTTCCTGTATGGCCGTACTACGACAAGAATGAAGAGCAAACCCTGAAAGAGGTTCTGGAGAGCCGGGTCTGGTGGCGGACGCCCGGCACCAAGACGCTGGAGTTCGAGCAGGCCTTCGCCAAGTTTCACGGTGCGCGCCACGGGATCGCAGTCACGAACGGCACTGCCGCTCTGGAAGTCACGATAGCGGGCCTGGGCATCACTTCCGGTGATGAGGTTATTGTGCCGGACTTTACTTTCGTCGCTACTGCGAGCGCCGTTCTGTTTGCCAATGCGCTTCCGGTGCTGGTCGATGTTGACCCCGGAACGTATTGCATCGATCCTGACCTGGTTGAAGAGGCGATTACTCCGAGAACGAAGGCGATCATCGCGGTACACATGGGCGGACATCCCGCGGACCTCGATCGCCTGAAACAAATCGCCAAGCGCCATCGATTGGCGTTGCTGGAAGATTCAGCGCACGCGCATGCCACGGAATGGCGCGGGCAGCGTGTCGGAACATTTGGCGTCGCGGGCACCTTCAGTTTTCAAGCCAGCAAGCTGATGACGGCCGGCGAAGGTGGAATGATTATTTCCAATGACGATAAATTTGAACTGCGCGCCCGTTCCGTGCATGACTGCGGTCGCCTGCCGGGCGAGTGGTTCTATAGTCACTTTGCGTATGGCTCAAATTACCGCCTCAGCGAGTGGCAGGGCGCGGTTTTAAACGTGCAGTTGAGCCGTCTTGACGAGCAGACCAAACGGCGCCATCAGAACTCGCGCATTCTGGACCGGCTGTTGAGCGAAATCCCAGGCATCACGCCGCAGAAGCTCGACGAACGCTGCACGCGGAACGGCCAGTATGCCTACATTTTCCACGTGAACAAAAAACAATTCGCAAACATCTCCACCGGGCGCTTCATCGAAGCCATGAATGCCGAAGGCATTCCCAACCAGGCAAGTTACCCGCCGCTGCATAAGCTGCACATGTTCCGCAACGGCAAGTACCGCAATCGTCTCAGCGGAGCCCAAGCCAGGCAGAAGCACGCATTCCTGAAGGGCAAATTTCCGGTGACTCATAAGGCAGCATGGGAAACCGTCTGGATTCCGCAGCCCGCCTTGCTGGGAGACGAAGAAGACATGCGCGAAATCGCCTCTGGTCTGTCCAAGATTCAGCAGAACGCGAAAGAACTTGCCTGAGAGCGGCAACCAAAGCAAGCGACGATGTTTGAGCGATTCTCATATCGAGGCTGGAACAACGCGTACAAGTTGTCCAACGGCGTCGTCGAGCTGGTCGTGACCGCCGACGTTGGCCCCCGGATTCTTTTCTTCGGCTTTCGCAACGGCGAGAATCTTCTGCATGAAGTCAAAGAAGATGCGGGCAAGACCGCTGGCTCCGAGTTCCGCCTCTATGGCGGCCACCGTTTGTGGGCTTCCCCGGAAGTGGAGAGAACTTACTATCCGGACAACACCGCGGTCGCCGTTACTCAGCAGGGCAGCGCAACCCGTTTCACGGCGGCGCGAGAGTCGAAGCCTCCCGGCACCAACCTGCAGAAAGAACTCGAAATCGAACTGGCGGCAACCGGCTCGCAGGTTCGAATCACCCACCGCATCCGGAATGACGACACGCACTCGACCACGCTCGCTCCCTGGTCGCCCACCATGATGCGCGCTGGCGGACGCGCGATCCTGCCACTCTCTCCCCGGGTTGCAATGGACAAGGATCACTACTTGCCGGTGGGCTCCTTCGCCATCTGGTCTTATACCGACTTTGCCGACCCGCGCTGGGTGCTGGGTACGTCCTATATCCAGTTGCGCCAGTCGGCGAATCCGCAAGGCCGCTTCCAAGAACAGATGGGCGGCATTTACAACTCTTCCGGCTGGGGAGCTTATTTCAGAGAGGGTTCTCTCTTCGTCAAGCGCGCGGCGGTTATCAGTGGCGCAAGCTATCCTGATTTTGGCTGCAATTTCGAGGTCTTCACCAACCCTGAGTTCCTCGAGTTGGAAACTCTTGCGCCTCTGGTGGAATTGCAGCCGGGAGAAGTAGCGGAGCACGTCGAGCAGTGGTGGCTTTTTGGAGATGTGCCCAGCGGCGACAACGAAGCTTGGATCGATTCGACGGTGATTCCGCTGGTGGGTCGAACTGCAGCGTCCCCGGCGTGAACGATATTTGTTTCGTAATTTGAACTTTGGCGCACACATCTTTAATGATGCTGGCGCCTTGAACTGAGCGAGGTATTCTCCGTGAATTTACGAGCAGCAGTGATTGGCGCGGGTTTTGTGGGCAGAGCTCACATCGAAGCTCTGCGGCGGCTGGCCATCCCCATCCAGGGCGTGCTGGGAAGTTCATCGGCCAGGACGCAGGACTCATGCCGTTTGCTGGGAATCCCACGGGCATACCAGTCGATGGAGGAACTGGCGAGCGACGGATCCGTGGATGTGGTCCATGTCTGCACTCCGAACTACCTTCACTTTCCCGAGACTGAATCCGCTCTGCGCGCCGGCAAGCATGTGATGTGTGAGAAGCCTCTGGCCATGAACACCCAGGAGACTGCCGCGTTGGTGGAGTTGGCCCGGGCACAGCGAAAAGTTGGTGCGGTGACTTATAACCTCCGTTACTATCCGCTCTGCCAGGAAGCGCATGCCTTGGTTCAACAGGGCGTGATCGGTGAGCCCCGCATTGTCCACGGCACGTATTTGCAAGACTGGCTGTTTTATCCCACTGACTGGAATTGGCGTCTGGAGCCCGAACTGGGCGGTGAAATGCGCGCCGTCGCCGACATTGGCACGCACTGGCTGGATCTGATCACCTGGATCACGGGGCGCAAGGTGAAAGAACTCTGCGCCGATCTGGCTACCGTCATTCCGGTGCGGCAGCGGCCCCGCGGTCCGGTGGAGACCTTTAAGCAGATCAGCAACACCGCGACCGAACCAGCGCCGATGAACACGGACGATTATGGTTCCATCCTCCTGCACTTCGAAGGCGGATTGCACGGAGTGCTGACCGTCTCACAGGTCAGTGCCGGCCGCAAGAATCGAATGTGGTTTGAGATTGACGGCACGGAAGGCTCGCTGGCCTTCGACCAGGAGAATCCGAATGTCCTCTGGATCGGGAGCCGCAAAGAGGCGAATCGCTGGCTGATCAAAGATCCCTCGCTCATGAGCCCGCAAGCTCGCGGTTACGCCGCCTATCCTGCGGGACACGCCGAAGGATATCCCGACACTTTCGTCCGGCTGTTTAAGGATCTTTACGGATATATCGCCGCCGGCGATTTCCAGGCGCAGCGATCGTTCCCCACCTTCGAAACCGGCCATGAAGAGATCAAGCTGTGCGAACTCATCGCCGTGAGCAATCGGGAACGACGCTGGGTCGAAGTAACCGGTTAAAAGAATCGGCGGCTCTGCGGATTTGATAGCCAGAGATTTACGCGGCGGGAAACGGGAGAAAACGAATGAAGAGATTGGCGCAATCATGGACTCATCGGGCAGCTGTTTTCGTTGCACTTGCCTTTCTGCTCTTTATTCCGCTGGGCTTGCTGGCTCAAGCCTCGCGCCCGCTTCCTGACCACGTTCCTCCCAAACGCTCGTCGCAAATCCGCGACGGGTTTGGCATCAATTCTGACATGCCGCGCGATCCCTATCTTCCCTGGAACCGCTGGTGGTGGACGCGCATGTTCGACGCCGGTTTCAAGTGGGCCCGCATCGGACAATATGAAAACAGTTCCGACCGCACCAGTTGGGATTGGATCGAGCAGAAGCGTGGAGTATACGCAAGCTCGCCTGAGCTCGAAGATTTTGTGGACTCGCTGGTCGACAACGGAGTCGATATCCAGGTGCAGCTGATCTATGGCAACGTGATGTACACGTCCCCTAGCGGCAAACGTCCGGACGTAAGTGTTCCCGAGCCCGGATCGTTTCATAACGATGACCGGAGCCTATATTCTGTCTTCTGGCCCCCGACTACTCCCGATCAAATCGCCGCCTTCAACCGTTACGCGGCCTGGATGGTGAATCATTTTCACGACCGCATCCATTACTGGGCGTTGGGAAATGAAGAAGACATCGGCTACTGGAATCCCTGGGGCAATCCCGAGCAGTTCGGCAGGCTGCTGGCTCCTTTCATCGAAACCGTGCACCGAACCGACCCAAACGCGAAGGTGATCTACGGCGGTCAGGCGGATCCTGTTCGCGATTTCACTCAGCGTGCTTTCGATACCTGCCAGTGTGCCTCGGGAATCGATGTGTACGCCTATCACACCTATCCAGGCTATGGTCAGAACCTGAATCCGGAAACCATGGACTACGGCGCTTATCAGACGGAATCTCCGCGGGCGTTGCGGGATCTGGTCAAGCACTATCCCGGAGTCAAGCCCGACATCCCGTTCTTCGATGATGAATTCAATTCGATTCCGTCCTGGGTGGGTTCGGATGAATCGGTGCAGGCCAAGTATGTTCCTCGAGGTTTCGTCTATAACCTCGCGGCAGGAGTGAAAACGTTTGTCTGGCTGCTGGCTGCCGGGACGGACGGCAACGAGTACGACGACTTTGGAATCATTCACGGCATCACCAACCACGATTATGACTTCACGCCGCGCCCAGTCTTTTACGCGCTGCAAAATACAAACGCCCTGTTCTCTGATACCAAGTTCGATCCATCAATCGAGGTGAGCGGTCCCGACCTGCCCGCCCTTCGGCGCCACGCCGGCTTCCCCTTCATGGGGTACGGGTTCCGAGCGGACAGCGGCAAGGCGATTGTGGCCTACTGGCTGGCAGCTCACAGCCTTCCCGGAAATTCGTTCCCTCCGCTCTACGCTACGCTGTCATTGAAAAACACTGGCATCACGCATCCGGTCTTGGTCGATGTGACATCCGGCGAGATCAAACAGGTTTCGTGGAAACCGGGCACCACCGACACCCTGGAAGCTCTGCCTATCAAAGACAGCATTATGGCCGTCACCGATGAGAGCTATTTCGATTGGCCGGTTCTTCCAGAGGCGCCCAGTTCGCTCAGTCTTTCCGTCACCGGCAATACCGTAAAACTGGGCTGGGACGTGCATGCTGGGAATCCAACGGGCGTCGTGGTCGAACGCCGCACCGAGGCCGATCCGACTACGAAGGCAGCCTGGAGCCGAATTGCGAAACTCCCAGCCACCGCAACCGAGTACAGCGACTCCAGCCTCAAGAAGGGTGAGCGCGTTGCATACCGCGTGCGCGCCATCAACGGCGACGGCGAGTCGGCCTACTCCAACATCGTGCGGGTAGCACTTCCCACCAAACCTTGATTAGAAATGCCGGAATAAGAACGACCAGAATAAGAACGACCAGAATAAGAATGAACGCGGGCATTCGAACAATAAAGCGCTAAGGCCTCTCATGACCAATATTCCTGCAACCCGGCGCGGGTTTCTCTCACGGTTGAGTCAAGTGACCGGCGCGGCTGGACTACTCGTTCTCACCGGCCGCGCCAGCGGTCAATCGACCACGCCTGCTTCGGGGCAGCACGTCTTCGACGTGACCGCGTTCGGAGCGCAGGGCGACGGCAAGGCGCTGGATACTGTGGCGATCAACCAAGCCATTGCAGCGGCAGCTGCGGCTGGGGGAGGCACGATCAACTTCCCCGCCGGAACGTACCTGTCCTACTCTATTCGCCTCAAGAACAATGTCGGATTGCATCTCGGGCACGGCTGTATCATCGTCGCCGCCGAGGGCACCGGTTACGACGCTGCCGAATCCAACCAGCCCTGGGAAAACTATCAGGACTACGGCCACAATCACTGGCACAACAGCCTGATCTGGGGAGAAGATCTGCACGGCATTTCGATTTCTGGCCCGGGACGGATCTGGGGAAAAGGCTTAAGCCGTGGGGAAGGCACGCTGCCGCAAGCCGAGAGTCCCGGCGTCGGCAACAAAAGCATCGCGTTGAAGAACTGCCGCAACGTCGTGCTGCGTGACTTCTCCATTCTGCACGGAGGACATTTCGCAATCCTGGCCACGGGCGTGGACAACCTCACTATCGACAATCTGCAAATCGATACCAACCGCGACGGCATGGACATTGATTGCTGCCGCAACGTCCACATTACCCGCTGCAACGTCAACTCGCCCTGGGATGATGCGATCGTACTGAAGAGCTCCTATGCCCTCGGTTCCCCGCGTTCGACCGAAAAGGTCACCATCAGCGACTGTGTCGTGAGCGGCGACTACGAAGAAGGAAGTTTGCTCGACGGTACTTTTCGCCGCTTTGATCCGGCACGCAAGCTCGCGCCTTACGAAGATCTATGGCGTACCGGACGCATCAAGTTCGGCACTGAATCCAACGGCGGCTTCAAGAACATTACTATTTCCAATTGTGTCTTTGAAGCTTGCCATGGATTGGCGCTCGAAAGCGAGGATGGCGCGCAACTGGAAGACGTAACCATCACCAACCTGACCATGCGCGAGATTTACGATGCCCCGATTTTTATCCGCCTGGGATCGCGCATGCGCGGACCCGCCGGCGCCGCCGTGGGGAGTATTCGCCGCGTGCTGATCAGCAATGTGGTTTGCTCCGGCGCGGACTCTCCCATCTGCTCGATCATTACTGGCATTCCGGGCCATCCCATAGAGGATGTGCACTTGAGCAACATTATTCTTGAACACAAGGGCGGAGGCACTCGGGAGCAGGCCAGCCTCCGCGTGCCGGAGAAAGAAGCCGAGTACCCCGATCCGGGTATGTTCGGCCCCATGCCCGCCCACGGTTTCTTCCTGCGCCACGTGCGCGAAATCGAGCTGGAGGGCGTCAAGATCATCGCTGCCCTGCGCGATGAGCGGCCCGCCATTGTGCTCGATGACGTCGAGGATGCCGGTTTCATTCGCGTCCAGGTCCCGGTGGCTGCTGGAGTGCCGCTGTTCGCGTTGCGCGATGTCCGGAACTTTCGGCTCCGGGATTGTGCGCACCTGCCCGATATGAGTCTTGACCAGGTCGCGCAGAAAGAAATTCTTTCGCAGTGAGACGGCTAGCTCCGCTGACCGGATCCATGGTTGTAGTCGACGATCGCAGACCGGTGGGACGGGTAAGTTCCGGCGACCGGCGTGCCTTTTGTGCTACACTCCGGCCGATGTTAAGAATTTGATCGGAGCGGCCGGTTCATTCCAAAGCTCTTTTTTCAATGGCACAAATAGTTCGCTTCCGACCCGCGCCTCCAGTCTTTTCTTTTCTGTGAGTTCCTTGAGATTGGCGTAGTTTCCTGCGACTCCAACCTGCCCTCGGGATTGGCCTTGACCGCCTTTCGGTTCTATGCGTCCAACCTATGCGACTGAAGAGTGATGCAAGCCGCGGTCTCTATCTCCTTATCTCTATAGTCATGGTCGTGGGCTGGGCGTGTGATCTGGCTTCAGCGCAACAGGTTGAAAAGTTGCCGGATGCTCCCCAGGCAACGGCTGCGAAGAAGGGCTTCTTTGCCCGTTGGGCGGAGTTTTACCGGCAAGACTGGTTCCCACCAGCTTCGGCTTCATCTTCATCTTCATCTTCATCATCGCCGGCTCCAGCGCGGCGCGGAGTTCCGTCACCGCTGGATTCGCCACCTTTTCCCAACTCAGACTGGTCCTATGGCGGTTCGCCGGTTATTGGAGAGCCCGACACGAATAGCTATCCGCTGATGACGGCCATCAATCAGGCCAGGAGTCGGACAAAACTTTATGGATGGATTGATCCCTCGCTGAACTTCAGCACTTCCTCCCATAGCAACTCGCCCGAGGCCAACGACGACTACTCGAACCGTCTGGAAATGAACCAGATCGTCCTTTACGCGGAGCGCTTGCCCGATTCCGTGCAGCGCGATCACGTCGACTGGGGTTATCACCTGACCGCGCTCTATGGCACGGACTATCACTACACCATGGGGAAGGGCTACGGGAGCGGGCAGTTGCTCAACGATCATCATCAATATGGTTTTGATCCAACGCTCGAGTATGTCGACGTTTACGTTCCGCAGGTGGCGCAGGGAATGAATCTGAGGGTAGGACGCTTCATCTCGGTGCCGGGGATCGAGGCCCAACTGGCGCCGAATAATTACATTTTCAGCCATTCCCTGCTGTACGCGATCGATCCCTTTACCGACACTGGCTTGATGGCCACGGTCAAACTGGACGACCACTGGCTGGTACAACTCGGAATTACCGATGGTCACGATGTGGCCCCGTGGACGCCCGACGCCAAGCCTTCCGGCACGGCCTGCCTGAGCTACACGACCACGTCGGTGAATGACAATTATTACGTCTGCGCCAACGGAATTAATAACGGGAAGTACGCCTACAACAATCTGCAGCAATATGACGCCACGTGGTATCACCGGTTCTCAAAGACGGTGCACATGGCGACGGAAACCTGGTACATGTATGAGCGCGATGTCCCTGCGCTGGGTGGCCCGATTCAGCCGGAAGTGGGTGCGAACGCTGCGTATTGCCTGCCGGGCGAACAGCGTTGCACCGCTCCCGAGTATGCGGTGGTCAATTTCCTGCAGAAAGAACTTTCGCTGCACGACTTCCTCTCGTTCCGCAGCGATTTCCTCAACGACAAAAAAGGCCAGCGCACGGGCTACGCGACCCGTTACTCAGAGAACACGATCACCTGGGTTCACTGGATCGGATCCACGATCCAGATTCGTCCGGAATTGCGTTTCGAGCATGCCTGGGATATGAAGGCGTACGACGACGGGCGACGGCAAAATCAGCTGACCGTAGCGAGCGATCTAATTTTTCATTTTTGAAATGAGCGGCTGATTCCCTCCCTTGTAGGAAAATAGATCCATGACCGGCGTGAGGATGCGGATAGATGTCTGGCTGTGGGCCGCGCGATTTTTCAAGACGCGGCCGCTGGCGAAACGGGCTTGCGAACTAGGCAGAGTGCTCTCGAACGGCCAGCCCGCTAAAGCGGCCCGCGAGGTCCGCGTCGGAGACCGGCTGCGTGTGACTAATGAGGGCGGCGAGTTTCAGGTGGAAGTCCTGCTGCTCAGCGATGTGCGTGGTCCGGCCGCGGTGGCGCAGACGCTCTACCGCGAAAGCGACGAGAGCCGGGAACTGCGCCAGAAGCTGGCCGCCGAGCGCAAGGCAATGCGCGAATTCGAAATCCTGCCCGAGGGCCGGCCGTCGAAACGCGACCGGCGGCACATCATCCAGTTCCGGGGCCGCGGGTAAACAACCTTTAACCACAGAGGACACTGAGGGACACAGAGGCCTTCCTTCATTATTCTGCTCTTGACTTTGGCTCGCAATTACGGCAATATGGCGTTGTACGACATGTCGCCAGAGGCCATAGTGAACTTCCTGCCCCTCACCGAGCCCGTGCTTCTCATCCTGCTGAGTCTGGCGGAGCAGCCAAGACATGGATACTCCATTCTCAAAGACGTCGAGCAGATTAGCGACGGGCGCGTGCTGCTCAGCACCGGGACGCTTTACGGAGCACTGCGCCGGCTGCTCGATGAAGAGTGGATTGAGCGAATCGAAGAGCAGGAAAGTTCGCGGGGGCGTCAGGCGTATCGCCTGACGTCACGGGGACGTAAGAATCTGCAACTCGAAGTAGGCCGGATGAAGCAACTCACCCACCTGGCGAATCTGCGGATCGCACGGAAGGAGGCCTGACCGATGCTCGGCATCAGCATTTATCGCTGCCTGCTGCGGCTTTACCCGGCTTTCCACCGCGAACGGTTCGGCGAGGAAATGACGGCCGTATTCGGCGAGTTGCAGGCGGAGAATGTTTCCCAAGGGAGGCTTGCGCGCGGAGTTTTTTACGTCCGCGAAACTGTCGGGGTTCTGAGTGGGGCTCTGCACGAACATTGCCGGGCGCTGGGCGGCGATGCCGTCTGGCTATGGTTTCCAGCCAGGAGGTTTACCATGCGAAATCAATTTCGTTTCCCGAAAGCAACGGCGGTACTGATGGCGATCATTCTCGGCGGAGTGGTCGTAGCTATCCAGAAAGGTGAAGCGATTTCAGCGTCCTTGCAGGACGCCGTGACTCCTCCCATTGGACCCATCCATCCCGTACACTCCGTTTTGTTAGGAGGCATCGTGCTGGGCCTCCTGTTCTTTTATGCTGCGGGATTGATTGGCTGGGCGATTTTGTTCGCCCTGCGCCGTTCGGGACTGCACCGGCTGGCCGAAACCTCTCTCGGGCCGAAATAGTAACGGCTGAGTGGGCGCGGCCGCCAGCGTCTTGCAGGTCTTGCCGCGCAGCGCTCCTGCCAGTAGACTCGGGTGCGCAAATCAAAACTTGCAAGCCTATGAGCCTCCGACATTTTTCAGCCTGCGCCGTTTCCCTGATTCTCTTCTTCGCTCACCTCAGCGCCGTTGCTCAAAGTCCCGCAACCACCGCGGCTGTCTCTGAATACGTCAAGGCGGAGATGCAGCGCCAGCATATCCCCGGTTTATCGTTGCTGGTTTCCAGAGGCGGCAAGATCGTGCGGGCGGAAGGTTTCGGTTTGGCCAACGTGGAATTGCAAGTACCTGTGGAGCCCGAGACCATCTTTCAATCCGGCTCAGTCGGAAAACAGTTCACAGCGACAGCGGTCGTGATGCTGGTCGAGGAAGGCAAGATCGGCCTCGACGATCCGCTGACCAAGTATTTTGCCGATGCTCCGGCCAGTTGGAAAGATGTGACCGTGCGCGAGTTGCTCAGTCATACCGCGGGCTTTCGCGATTATCCCAAGGACTTCGACTTCCGCAAAGACTGGACCGAGGAGGAAGAACTGAAGCTGATCGAAAGCATACCTCTGGCCTATTCTCCCGGCACGAAATGGGAGTACAGCAATCTCGGATACGTCACGCTGGGAATCTTGATTCATCGTGTCACCGGCGAGTTCTACGGCGACTTCCTACAGCAGAGAATCTTCCAGCCGCTAGGCATGACCACAACGCGCATCATCAACGAAGCTGACATTATTCCCAACCGTTCTGCCGGCTACCGGCTGGTGAAAGGCGAATTGAAAAATCAGGAGTGGGTATCGCCCGTGGTGAACACCACCGCCGACGGCAGTCTTTATTTCTCGGTCCTCGACTTGGCCAAGTGGGATGCCGCGCTGTACACCGAGAAACTGCTGAAGCGCTCAAGCCTTAACCTGATGTGGACTCCGGTGAAACTGAAGAACGGCGAGCCCAACAAGGGCGACTACGGTTTTGGCTGGGTCATCGAACAGCGGGCAGGGCATCGCTGCATTAGCCACGACGGATCGTGGCAGGGATTCGAAACCGCCATTGCCCGCTATGTAGACGATCAGTTGACCGTGGTTGCGCTCACCAATCTGGCTGGCGCGGATCCGGAAAAGATCACACGACACGTGGCTGAAATGTATCTGGCGGACAAGTAGGATCGGGCTGTCATGATGTGCGTGCTGGCTCGCGCGCTTCCACCAGCATCTTCATTCCAAATTTTGGACGCAGCGTAATCAGCGGCTCGGGCTCGACGCGGTGTCCGGGAACCAGCTTCAACTTCCACTTCTGCCCCAGCGTAGCCAGCAGCAGCACGCCCTCCATCCACGCAAACGACTCGCCAATGCATTGCCGAAATCCTGCGCCAAACGGAAAGTAACTGAACTTCGTGCGCCGCGCCTTGGCTTCCGGGGTAAAGCGCTCCGGGTCGAAGCGCAGTGGGTCGGGGAAAAACCGAGCGTCGCGATGGGTGATGAACTGGCTCATCAGAACGGTCGTCTTCGCGGGCAGGAAAAAATCGCCCAGCTGAAAATCGGAGCGCGCATAGCGGCCCATCGCCCATGCCGGCGGGTAGAGGCGCATGGATTCCGCCAAGACCATTTCCACATAACGCAACCGGGGAACGTCCTCGAACGTGGGCAGGCGGCCCTGCAACTCGCCGTCGATTTCCGCGTGGAAGCGGCGCTCACACTCCGGATTCTGCGAGAGCAGATACCACGTCCACGCTAGTGCGTTGGCCACGGTCTCATAGCCCGCCAGAAAAATCGTGATGACCTGATCGCGCAGCGACTGCTCGGCAGCAGGACTGCCATCCGGCGAAGCAGCCAGCATCAGGTCGAGCAGACTGCCGCCGTGGGCACCCCGCCGGCGGTGCGCGGCGATCATTCGATAGACGACTGCGTCAATGCGGTTGCGTGCTCTGACGAATGCGGCCAGGCCGGGGGGTCGCACATGCACCAGCCACTCCGCCGCCGGCAACATCACCAGAAAATTGTAGAGGCCCATGATGCGGTTGATGGCGCTCGTCAGCTCGGCCACTTCGTCGCGATTTCCCCCATCCGCTCCCCCGTGAAGATCGGTGGCAAACAGAGTTCGCGCCACCACGTTGAGCGTGAGCTGCATCATGTCGATGGCGATATCGCGCTGCTCGCCCGGCCGCCAGCGGTCGCGCAAGCGCACCGCCTCCGCGACCATCGTATCCGCGTATTCCGGGATGCGCTGGCGATGAAATGCCGGCTGCGCCACCTGCCGCTGCGTGCGATGCTGCACGCCTTCGCTTGTGATCATGCCCTCGCCCAGCAGCATTTTCGTACGCCGCACCGTGCGTTCCTTAACGAAGTTGTCGTTCTGCACCACCAGCACTTCGCGGATGTAGTCGGGATGATTCAGGAAAACAATATGATGCCAGCCGATTTTGTAATGCGCGATGTCGCCATATTGCTCGGCCAGGTGCTGAAACAGCAGGATCGGATTCGCCGGACGAAACTTGCGGAACGCGAACCACAGCAGGTTCCGCTCGAAGCCCGGCGGAAAGCGATATTCCCCCGGTTTGGCAGCGGGTCCGCGCACGTTTCCCTTCGGCCCGTCGTTCCTGACTGCAGTGGCCATTCCGTTAGTTTACGCTGTCGGCGGGAACGGAGAGGAAGCACACGCAGATCAAGTCACTCGAATTTCTTGCGAATAAAAAATCAAGCTCGCATTTTTCCGCGTTGCGAACGCTAGCCAGCTAGCGCTTCTCTGACTCGGGTTTCTGCAACTGATCCAACTCCGCCAGAACTTCGGCGCTGTGTTTGACCGGATCGACGCTGGTGTAGACCTTCGCGATCTTTCCGCTGGGATCGATCAGGAACGTATGCCGCGCCGCGAGCTTCACCAGGCCGAGGTTGGTCAGCGAGCCGTACGAGTCTGTGACTTTATGTTCAGTATCGGCCAGCAGCTTGAAGTTCAGGCCCTCTTTGGCGCAGAACTTTTTGTGCGAATCCACGCTGTCGACGCTTACCCCCAGCACCACCGCATTGTGCGCGGCATACTTGGGCTGATCGACCTCAAAGTTGTGGGCTTCGCGCGAGCAGCCCGGCGTCTGATCCTTGGGATAGAAATAAAGGACGACCCATTTTCCCCGATAGTCCTTCAGGCTGACGGGCGAACCTTCCTGCGAAGGCAGCGTGAAATCGGGCGCCGCACTGCCCACCGACGGCGTAGCCGATCCCGACAACAACCGCGGGACCAGCACCACCAGGACCACGACAACCACTAACAGCAGCACCAACCGAAAACTGATGAACATGGAAACCTCCTGCACCATTCCATCGCGATTCTAAATCACCCGCGCCTCCGGCAGACGAACCAAGGCAATAACCACGAAGGACACAAAGCTCCACGAAGGCATGAAACATGAAAAAAGATTGGTTCTCCTTAGTGGGCCTTCTTGTCCTTCGTGGTTGACGCTCTTCTCGCCTTCTCCCAGCAAAATTCCGCGCGATTGAATATGATGGAACATTACGCATTCTACGACGGAGAGACCAGACGTGGCTCAGACGGAAACCGACGGCTTAGAGGTTTTGGAAACCAGGGAGTGGGTCGATTCCCTGGACTATGTTCTTTCCAAGGGCGGCCCCAACCGGGCAGGCCGCCTGCTGCAGCAGTTGGCGCTGCACGCGCGCCGCGAAGCCGGCATCAACCTGCCGTTCTCGGCGACCACCCCGTACCAGAACACGATTCCGTCTCGGCAGCAGCCCCCGTTTCCCGGCAGCCAGGAAATGGAGCGCCGCATCAAGAGCCTGGTTCGATGGAATGCGCTGGCTATGGTGGTGCGCGCCAACAAGATTCAGGAAGGCATCGGCGGACACATCTCGACTTTCGCCTCGGCCGCCACGTTGTACGAAGTCGCGTTTAATCATTTTTTCCGCGCAAAAACCGAAGGCGGCGATCGCGACGTTGTCTACTTCCAGGGCCACGCCGCTCCCGGAATCTATTCGCGCGCCTACCTCGAAGGCCGTATTTCGAAAGAGAAGCTGCAAAATTTTCGCCGCGAGCTGAAGCCCGGCGGAGGCCTGAGTTCTTATCCTCACCCGTGGCTCATGCCCGAGTTCTGGGAGTTTCCCACGGTTTCCATGGGACTCGGTCCGATCCAGGCGATCTACCACGCACGCTTCATCAAGTACTTGGAAAATCGCGGTCTCAAGCAGACGACCGGCGGCAAGGTCTGGGCGTTTCTGGGCGATGGCGAAATGGACGAACCGGAATCGCTCGGCTCGATCACGCTGGCCTCGCGCGAAAGACTCGACAACCTGATCTTCGTGGTGAACTGCAACCTGCAGCGACTCGACGGCCCGGTGCGCGGCAACGGAAAAATCATTCAGGAACTGGAAGCTATTTTCCGCGGCGCCGGCTGGAACGTCATCAAATGCATCTGGGGCACGGACTGGGACAGCCTTATCCAGAACGACCGCGATGGCCTGCTGGTCAAGCGTCTGGGCGAAATCAGCGACGGGCAATATCAGAAATATTTTGTCGAAAGCGGAGCCTATTTCCGCCAGAACCTGTTCGGCAGCGATCCCCGTCTACTCAAGATGGTCGAACATCTGTCCGACGATCAACTGGCACGCATGCGTTTGGGCGGACATGATCCCATCAAAGTCCACGCGGCATTCCGTGCTGCGGTCGAAACCACTGGCGCTCCGACCATCGTCCTCGCCAAAACGATCAAAGGCTACGGCCTTGGCGAAGCCGGTGAAGGCAAGAACATCACCCACCAGCAGAAAAAATTGAACGATGACGAGCTGCAGATGTTCCGCTCGCGCTTCGGCATTCCCATCCCCGACGACGAACTGCACATGGCGCCGTTTTACCGTCCGTCCGACGACAGCGCCGAAATCAAATACATGCAGGCCCGCCGCCAGCAGCTCGGCGGATACATGCCGACCCGCAGAGTGCGCGCCGAGGCGCTCAAACCCATCCCCGACGCACTCTTCGAGGAATTCCACAAAGGCACCGAGGGACGCGAAGTTTCCACCACCATGGTCTTCGTGCGCCTGCTGGCGAAGCTGCTGCGCGATCCTGAAGTCGGCAAGCTGATCGTCCCCATCGTTCCCGATGAAGCCCGCACTTTCGGCATGGAAGCTTTATTCAGGCAGGTGGGTATTTATTCCAGCGTGGGCCAGAATTACGAACCGGTCGATATGGACACGCTGCTCTACTACAAAGAAGCCAAGAACGGCCAGATTCTCGAGGAAGGCATCACCGAATCCGGATCGATGTGCTCGTTCATCGCGGCGGGCACGGCCTACGCGAATCATGGCATCAACACGATTCCCTTCTTTATTTATTACTCGATGTTCGGCTTCCAGCGCATCGGTGACCTGATCTGGGCCGCCGCCGACATGCGCTGCCGCGGATTCCTCGTCGGCGGCACCGCCGGCCGCACCACGCTGGCGGGCGAAGGCCTGCAGCACCAGGACGGTCACAGCCACGTGCTCGCGCTGCCCGTGCCCAACCTGCATGCCTACGATCCCGCCTTCGCCTACGAGATCGCCATCATTATTCAGGATGGCATCAAGCGTATGTACGTCGATCAAGAATCGATCTTCTACTATCTGACGGTTGGGAACGAGCCTCTGCCGATGCCCGAGATGCCGCAGAATGGAGAGATCAGCGGCGACGTTCGTCAGGGCGTGCTGAAAGGGCTGTATCGTTTCAAAGCTTCGTCCAAGAGCGACGCCAAGCTGCGCGCGCAATTGCTGGGCAGCGGCGCCATCATGTTTGAAGTGTTGAAGGCGCAGCAGATTCTGGAAGAAAAATACGGAGTCGGCGCCGACGTTTGGAGCGTGACCAGCTACAAAGAACTCTATCGCGACGCGAACGATTGCGAGCGCTGGAATATGCTGCATCCCGGCGAGGCCGCCAAGATTCCGTATGTGACCCAAATGTTGAAGGATGCTGCCGGCCCGTTCATCGCCGCCTCTGACTACATGAAGGTGCTGCCGGAAAGTCTGGGCAAGTGGGTGCCCGGACAAATGGTGTCGCTCGGGACTGACGGCTTCGGCCGCAGTGAAAGCCGCGTGGCCTTGCGCGACTTCTTCGAGGTCGACGCCAAGCACATCGTGCTGGCCACGCTGGGAGCGCTGGCGCGAGAGAAAAAGATTGGCACAGACGTAGTGAAGCGCGCAATTCAGGAACTCGGAATCAACGCGGAAAAGGTGAATCCGGCAATCAGCTAATGTTTTGCGCCGGACGATTCAAGGCCGGCTAGGCCACGTGAACGCATGTAGAACCGTGCACGTGAATGCGTGAACAACCGTGCACGTGAACGAGTGCACGACGGTGCAAACTGAACGGATGAACAACCGTGCACGTGAACGAGTGCACAACGGTGCAAACTGAACGGATGTACAACCGTGCGCGTGAACGCGTGAGCAACCGTGGAAGAGCGGCGCTTCAGCGCCGCGTAAAGCGAGCAGTATTGACGCGGGCTTTAGCCCCTGTGGTTGCGACGTAGAGACGAATATCAAGATTCGAGAAAAGGAACAGAAGCGGTGATCGAATTCAAACTTCCCGAGCTGGGAGAAAACATCGAACAAGGCGACCTGGTGCGCCTCATGGTTGCGCCGGGAGCCACCGTCAGCGCCGGCCAATCGGTCATGGAACTCGAAACTGACAAGGCCGTCGTCGAGGTGCCTTCGTCGGTGAGTGGAACCGTAAACGAAATTCGCGTCAAAGAGGGCGACAAGATCAAGGTCGGCCAGGTCATCTTTACGGTTGACGGAGTGGAAGCCAAGACTTCTCCGCAGCCCGCGGCACCTGCGCCAGTTCTACAAGAGCCGCCAGCCTCGGCCCCGCAGCCCGCGTCACCGTCAGTGCCCCCGATAGCCGCGACGCTTGCTTCCGCGGCGATCGCCTCCGGCCCCAGCGAATTCAAACTCCCCGAACTTGGCGAAAATATTTCCCAGGGCGATCTGGTGCGCCTGATGATTGCGCCCGGCGCCAAAGTTTCCGAAGGCCAGCCGGTCATGGAGCTCGAGACCGACAAAGCCGTGGTCGAGGTCCCGTCGTCGGTGAGCGGCATCGTTAAAGAAGTCAAAGTTAAAGAAGGCGAGAAGATCAAGGTCGGCCAGGTGATCTTCACCCTCGAAGGCGGAGCCCCGGCGCAGCTTGAAACGCAGCGCGTCCGCAACGCTCCCGTCGAACACGTTTCCGGCCAGCACGGAGCCCGTCTGGCATTTCAGGCCGCGATTCGCGCCGAGGGCAAAACCGAAGAACAGGCGCTGCCCCCGGATCAGCCGCAACCGCTCGCGCCGGTCTTCAGCATGCCGGTGCAGTTGGGAAAAGTTGCGGGCACCGAAAATCGTCAGCCGATTCCCGCCGCGCCGCATGTCAGAAGATTCGCCCGCGAAGTCGGCGTTGACATCTACGAAGTCAAAGGCACAGGCCCCGGCGGACGCATCAGCGAAGACGACGTCAAGGCTTACGCCAAGGCACTGCTCTCCGCCGCTGCCACCGCGGCCCAGGCTCCGCCCCGCGCCGGACATTTTGCTCAGCCTCAATTGCCCGATTTCGCCAAGTGGGGCAAGGTCGAGCGTGTCTCCATGCGCGGGGTTCGCCGCAAGACCGCCGAGCATCTGGCCGAAGCCTGGAATACGATTCCCCACGTCACCCAGCACGACCGCGCCGACATCACCGAACTCGAACAACTGCGCGCCCGCTTTGCGCCCAAGGCCGAAGAGGCCGGCGGCAAGATGACGGTCACCGCAATCGCGCTGAAAGTCTGCTCCGCGGCGCTCAAAGTATTTCCGCAGTTCAACGCCAGCATCGACATCGAGAAAGAAGAAATCGTCTACAAGCAATACATCAACATCGGCGTGGCCGCCGATACCGACCGCGGCCTGCTGGTCCCCGTGATTCGCGACGTCGATAAGAAAAACATTGTCGAGTTGGCGGTCGAGTTGTCGCAGCTCTCCAAAAAAGCGCGCGACAAAAAACTCACGCCCGCCGACATGGAAGGCGGCACGTTCACCATCACCAATCTCGGCGGCATTGGCGGGGTCGGCTTTACCCCGATCGTGAATCATCCCGAGGTCGCGATCCTCGGGCTGTCGCGCTCGCGCATGGAGCCGGAATGGATCGTGGACAAGGATGGAGGCAAGTTCGAGCCGCGGCTGATTCTGCCGCTCTCGCTCTCCTACGATCATCGCCTGATTGACGGCGCCGATGCGGCCCGCTTCCTGCGCTGGATCGCCGAAGCGTTCGAGCAGCCGTTCCTGCTCTCGGTGCAGGGATAAATTCTTGGTTGTCATCCTGAGCGAAGCGAAGGACCTATGAAACTCGCTGCCGGCGCACTTGCTGCTAAACGACCTTATGTCTGACACGCCATCTCTCAACCTCGCAGTCGTCGGAGCCGGCCCCGGAGGATACGCTGCCGCGTTTCTCGCTGCGGACCTCGGCATGATGGTCACCCTGATCGATCCGGAGCTGAACCCAGGCGGAGTCTGCCTGTACCGCGGCTGCATTCCGTCGAAAGCGCTGCTGCACGTGGCCAAGCTGATCGAAGAATCGGAGCAAGCGAAAAATTGGGGCATCGATTTCACTGCGCCCAAAATCGATCTCACCCGCCTGCGTTCGTGGAAAGAAAGCGTCGTCAAGAAACTCACCGGCGGCCTCGGCGTCCTCTCGAAGCAGCGCAAAGTCACCTACATTCAGGGCCGCGCCGCATTTGAAAATTCCACCACGCTGCGAGTCAAGAAATCGGACGGCTCGGAAGAATCGCTCACCTTCGACCGCATCATCCTCGCGACCGGCTCCCGTCCCGCCGTTGTCCCCACGTTGAAGCTCGACACGCCGCGCATCATGGATTCCACCGGCGCGCTGAATCTCGAAGACATTCCCGGCACTTTGCTGGTGGTCGGCGGTGGATACATTGGACTCGAACTCGGCTCCGTCTACGCCGCTCTGGGCACGCGCGTCACCGTCGTCGAAATGCTTCCTGGCCTCCTCCCCGGCGCTGATCGCGATCTTGTGCTCCCGCTACACAAGCGCCTGGAAAAAATGTTCGACGCAATTCTGCTCAACACCACGGTCGCTTCGGTCAAGGACGAAGGCAGCGGCATCCGCGCCACGCTCAAAGGACAAGACGGAAACGCGCAAGAAAAAGTCTTCGACCTCGTACTCGTTTCCGTGGGTCGCAAGCCCAACTCGGAAATCCCCGGCCTCGAAAAAACGCGCGTGCAACTCGGCCCGCGCGGGTTCATCCAGGTGAACAAACAATTACAAACCGACGATCCCGCGATCTACGCCATCGGCGACGTAGTCGGCGAGCCCATGCTGGCGCACAAAGCCATGCACGAAGGCCGCACCGCCGCCGAAGCCATTGCCGGACACAAAGTCGCCTTCGAACCGAACGCCATTCCAGCCGTCGTGTTCACCGACCCTGAGGTCGCCTGGTGCGGCCTGACCGAGACGCAAGCGCAGAACGAAAATCGCGAGATCAAAGTCGCGAAATTTCCCTGGGCCGCCTCCGGCCGCGCTGTCACGCTCGACCGTCCCGAAGGCATGACCAAGCTTCTCATCGATCCCCAGACCGAACGCGTGCTCGGGGTCGGCATCGTCGGCGCCGGCGCCGGTGAGTTGATCGCCGAAGGCGTGCTCGCCATCGAAATGGCTGCACTCGCCAAAGATGTGGCGATGACCATTCATCCCCATCCCACGCTCTCGGAAACGATCATGAATGCCGCCGAAGTTTTCTACGGCACTCCCACGGACATCTACCGCCCGAAGCGGGGATAATGAGAAATGCAGCGGTGAACAACATGCCCTCATTCCTCAAACATTCTGTCATCCTGAGCGGAGTTTTCGCCCGCGAAAAGCGGACGAAAACGCAGTCGAAGGACCCCGTGGCGGGCCTGGCCACTCGCGCCCCTAATAGGAGTTCCCGCCACTGCCTTTTCCCGGCCAAGTCCGCCGGAAGAACACTCTCTGGATTTCTCGCCTTCGCTCTCGCCTTCGTTCTCGCCGCTCTTCCTTCGGCGGCGCAATCGCCTCTGAGCGGTGTGTTGTCATCTCCCTCCACTGCAACCAGCACCTCCAACTCGCCCAGCGACCCCCTGGGGCGCGCCACGCCCTCCGGCGCCGTCCTCGGATTTCTTCAGGCCGCGCAGTCCGGCAACTACAGCATTGCGGCTCAGTATCTGCAGATGAGCGCCGCGCGCCGGCAATCTGAAGGCGAAGAACTCGCCAGCCAGCTCAATGCAGTATTGAACAGCCCCGCCGCAACCAGCGTGCATATTGGGAACTTTACCCAGTCTCAGGGAATTCCGCAGGAAGGCGTTTCGCTCGGCCGCCAACGGCTTGGCACTATGTCGTCCGGCGATGTTGAGGACGATCTCGATCTGGTGCGCGTATCGGATCCGAGCGCTGGGAAGATCTGGCTGATCTCTTCTGACACGCTGGCCAAAGTTCCCGAGCTCTACAATCAGGTCGAAGCCCGGCAGGTCGAGAGCAAGCTGCCGAGCGTGCTGGTAAAGCACAAGATCCTCGGCTTGCCACTGTGGCAGTGGCTGGCTCTGCTCCTCGCACTGCCCGTGGCCGCGGCGATTGGGTGGCTTGCCCTGGTGGTGCTGGAAATTCCCGTGCGTTGGTGGGCCCGTCGTCGCGGCCAGTTGGACGTCGCCAACTGGCGCTCGGTTTCGGCGCCGGCGTGGCTGCTCACGGCCACGCTGGCTCATCAGTTTTTTGTCCGCTACCTGGGCATCGCGCTGTTGCCGCGGCACTACTATTTTCAAGCCACCTCGATTGCGCTCATCGTCAGCGCCACCTGGATTGCATGGCGCGTGGTGCGCTGGCTGCTGCGCCGCGTGCGCAGCCGCGCCCTCGCCCGCGGCCACGCCGGCACCGGATCGCTCATGCTGCTGGGTGAGCGCATTCTGAAGGCCATTATTTTCGGCGCGGGCGTTCTGGCGATTCTCAGCAGCCTGGGCTTCAACATGACCACCGCGCTGGCGGGCCTCGGCATCGGCGGCCTGGCCATCGGCTTCGGCGCGCAGAAGACGATCGAAAATCTTTTTGGCGGCGTTTCCGTGCTTGGCGACGAAGTGTTTCGCGTCGGCGATGTCTGCCGCTTCGGCGACCGCACCGGCGTGGTCGAAGACATCGGCCTGCGCTCCACCCGCATCCGCACCGACGAGCGCACGCTGCTGGCCATCCCCAACGGCACCGTCGCCACCATCAACCTCGAAAACCTCAGCCGCCGCGACAAGATTCTTTTTCAGGCGAAGCTCGGCCTGCGCCCCGAAAGCAAGCCCGACCATGTCCGCTTCGTGCTCTCGGAGATTCGGCGCCTGCTCTACAGCCACGCCAGAGTCGAAACCAAGTCGGTGCGGGTGCGCCTGGTCGATATCTCGGGCAGTTCGCTCAGCGTGGAGGTATTCGCCTACATCCTGACCCGCGACTTCAACGAATTCGCCGCCATCCGCGAAGACCTTCTGCTGCGCATCATGGACGTGATGGAAGATTCCGGCGGCGGCCTCGCGCTCCCGTCGCAAACGCTCTATTTGAGCCGCGATGGTGGAGTGGAAAAAGAAAAAGCCGACCACGCCGTCAAGAAAATCGCCGACCTGCGCGACGGCAAGCAGCTACCCTTCCCCGACTTCCACGCGGACGACATCGCAGCCTTGAAGGGATCAATCGAATTCCCGCAGCCGGAATCGGCAGTACGCAAGCCGCCAGACGATTCCGGCAAGAACCGCTAGGAGCACAGGGGAAATTAGAAATGTCGAATAAGGACGACCACCGTTAGGATCTCTTCCACCGCCGATTCACCCACTCCAGAAATAAGTGCGTCGGAAAATAAACGCACAGCGGCACCGTGATCAGGTACACCAGCAGATAAGCCCACCCCGGAATCAAATGCTGCTCGTGAAAGAACAGGCCCCGCGCCCAGTTCACATCCAACTCGGGACGCCAGAAATAGTTGATCGGCACCACGATCCACGCCATCAGCGTCTGCAGCTTCCATCCGCGAGCGTCGTATCCCAGCCGCCAGATCGCCCACAAGAGCAGCGGCGGCGTGACCACGTGAAACAGGCTGAGCAGGCGAATCGTCAGCGGCAAGCCCGGATCGAACATATATTCCGTCCCGCCGACAATGTGGTGCCCGGTCAGCAAAGCTCCCGCCAGATCGACGGTGAAGATCGTCTGAAATAAAAGCAATCCCGAAGCGACCCAGGAAAAAATCAGCGGACTCTCCAACCACAAGCCAATGCCGATCAGCACATTTCCCAGATCGCAGAAGAATAGAAAATTCTGTGCTCCGTATTGCCGCCAGTAGACCGGCGCCCACACCATCATCCAGCCCGTCCACGCGATCTTGAGCCACAGCGGCAGCCGCAGGTTCATCGCGCGCTATTGTATGACACAACGAAAATTGTTCTTGGGTCTTAGGTTTTAGGTGTCAGGCCGTGGACTCGGAAACCTCAGGCCGGGCCAAGCCCAAGACCCATGACCGAAGAGCCATGCCCAGGAACCAGGAACCCGCGATCCCAATAGACTCCCCCGGCCGCCCGAATTACTACCGTAACTTGCCCCGGCTTACGCCTGTACCTACGATGACCTTGATATGGGTTACGAAGCTCTTCTCTTCTGTCCCGATGAAAAGACCGCTCGCACCGTGACGCAAGTCCTGAGCGAGCTTGAGTTCAACGTCGAGGCCTGCCTGGAACCTTTCGCTGCAGTCAAGAAGCTGATGGGCCAACACTTCGACGCTGTGGTGGTGGACTGCGATAACGAGCAGAACGCCACACTTTTATTTAAGAGCGCGCGAAATTCGACGTCCAACCAGGCGTCGCTTGCCGTAGCTGTCGTGGAGGGTCAGGCAGGAGTGGCCAAAGCATTTCGCATCGGCGCCAACCTTGTCCTGACCAAACCCATCAACATTGAGCAGTCGAAGGGAACGTTGCGCGTGGCGCGAGGACTTCTGCGCAAGGGCGAGCCGCCCAAACCCGCCGCAGCCCCTCCCGCACCTGGAACTACGACCTTGCCGGCAGCAGCAGCGCCGGCGAAACCCGTTGCTGCCAAGCCGGTGATACCTGCAAGACCGCCAGTTACGGCGAAGCCGGCTGCCGTCTCGGCTCCGCGTCCGGCCGTGCCGCCGGCTGCCAAGCCCGTAGCCAAGCCGCTGCGGCCTGCAGTGCCGGCAGCCACGACTTCCGTTCCCGCTGCGCCGGCTCCGGCTGCACACAGCCCAGTGCCGGCGGCGGTGCACAGTGCGGCGTCTCCTGCAGCGCCTCAGGAAGTGCATCCTGAAGTGCCCCAGGAAGATCTACCCGAAATCAGTGCAGAGAATCCCGCAGCCGCGCCTGCCGTGGTGGCCGCGCCTGCTCTATCGCCGTCCGCCAGGATCGCTGCACTTCCCCCGCGCGCCATGAAGTTGCCGGTTCCAGCCGTTGCTTCCGCTCCGGCAGCAGCCAAGCTCGCATCGAGCCCCAACGTGCCAGCTACACTCGGCAGCGGAGCCGCCAGCGCGCCCGCTCCCGCCCGCGAAGCTGAGCCACCGCACGCCGAGGAAATATCTCTGGAGAACGCTGTCACCTCGGACGCAACATTGTCCAAGCCCGAAACCGATTCTCCGGCAGACAAAACGGTGGAGGCAACTGCAAGCGACTCCGGCTATGTCGGGGCGGCGCCCGCCTTCACCTTTGGCGGAGCCAACGTACCGGAAGAAAAGACGGGGAAGAACAAGAAACCTTTTCTGGCAGTCGCTGCCGTCGTGCTGGTCGGCGCAGCCCTCTATTACGGCTGGACCCAATACAAGTCCAGCATCAGCCAGCCCGAACAAATTCCGGCGGCCACGAGACCAGCTCCGGCCGCTCCTAAGCCGGCAACCCCGAACAGCGTTCCGGCGGCCTCGTCCACCGCACCGGGCACGGCCACCGATTCTGCCTCCTTACCGGGTTCACAGTCGGGCGCAAGCCCAGCCACCAGCCAAAACGACGACGATTCTCCGGACGCCACAACACCGGCCTCCACCAACTCCGCAGGCGCTACTGGCAACAAGACTGGCTCCGACAAAACTGGCTCGGATAAAACCGCGCCTTCCAAGCCCGGCCCGGCGAAATCGGCGGCAGCGCCCCTGTTGGTCAAGGGAGGAACGGCCCCGACGTTGCGAGCCGCAGCCCCAGCGCCTGACGCTCCAGCTCCCAGCATAACCGGGATCGCAGTCGCAGGCGCCAGCGCTCCTCCGCTAAACCTGGGCAACACCGCAAGCGTGCCCAAGCCCGTGCTGCAGACCGTAAGCATTTCGCAAGGCGTCTCGCGCGGTCTGCTGATCCACCAGGTTTCGCCCATCTATCCCAAGGCTGCTATAACCATGCGGATTGAGGGCACCGTCGAGTTGACCACAACCATCTCGAAGACTGGCGACATTACTCACGTGAAAATCGTGAGTGGAGACGCGCAACTGGCCAAGGCCGCCGCCGATGCCGTCAAACAGTGGAAGTACAAGCCCTACCTCCTCAACGGCGAGCCGGTCGACATTCAGACTTCAGTTACCGTGAATTTCAAGCTACCCCAATAGCTCCACTCTCGTCGCCAGCAACGTCCCACCCGTCGCCGTTTCTCCCGTCCATATGCACGACTTTGTCATCCTGAGCGTAGCCGTTTCTCAGGCGTAGCGAAGAGCCTGCCCTGAGCGAAGCCGAAGGGATCTCCCGCTTAACCAGCCTAACGCGCAAGCCAAGGCGCCCCAGCCCATACCACACCGATTCCTGATGTTGACCGGATCACCACGGAAGAGGCTGCAGGCCTGAGCGGTCGATCCTGCGGGCCAACGCGCCGCGTGCAGTAACGTGGAAGAGCGGCGCTTCAGCGCCGCGATAGCAGTCAGTCAAAACGGAACCAAGTCCCGTAGGGACGATAGAAAACCCGCCAATGACGCGCCCTCGGATTTGATCGGATCACCACGGAACAGGCTGCCCCACTCGCCGAAAAGCGCCCGCGGATGGGAGAGCCTCGCGTCGGAATGCGCAGGCGAAAAAAATCTTTGATTGCGCCAGCCCGTCCCATAAATATCCGATAAGCCTGCTCTTTGGTATTATGTGTTCGCGATGCCAATCGAAGGCGGTCCGTATCTGTCTGCTGCATTCTTGTGCGAGAAAACACTTGTCGAAACGGATGGAGTTAATAGCTTCATACGGATGGTGGACAGATGGACGGTCACTGGACCGACTGAAGCGATGCCGACCACTGCGATCCAAGCAACACTTGTGGTGGTATTTAAATCAGGGATTCACCGAGGACCGGGACAGTTAACAATTACGCCTCGGACTCCTAACGACGTGCGATTGCCTGCCTTGACTGTTTCGGTTCTTTTTGAGGGAGACGAAGATCGCGGCATAGCGTTCTTGCTTCCTATGGCGTTCCCCGTCCAAGAACCGGGCGTTTATTGGTTCAACATTTCACTTGACGGGCAGTCGTTTAGCGAAATACCGCTCCGGGTAATTTACCATCGTGTTGCACAGGCGATGCTGCCGACCAACCCTGCCAACCCCGGCTTCCCGCCACTGTCGAGGTAGTACTCGAAGTGCTCACGGACACAGGTTCGGACGCGGGGGGGCGCCGCACCGAGATTCCCGCATCCTCCATTTGCTTTAGCCCATTCCAGTTCGGAGGTTGGGCGTCTGTTTTGCTCCACCACTTCGGCCCGGTTGTTATCCAAGCGTCGCGGAGTTCAGCGACAGAGGCACTGATATCGTTGACCCCGAACTCGGTCCCACAGGACGGGCAGATGCGATAATCCTTGGGCGGAGCTTCCATGTCGTAGCCGCAAACTGGACAGCTATTTTCAGTGATCATTTTGCGCACTCCACTTTGACATAGACGAGATTATTGGCGTGGGGATGACAGCGACCAGATCGCCGAGCTGCCTCACGTATGGCTCCGGGAAGCGAAGAACAAGGGACGGGCTTGAAATATGTTCGAATAATTCCGTCCCGGTCAAGAACTCCGAAAGCCTCGCTCTTTTGATCATAACGCAGCTTCATCCCGCATGCCCTAGTACATTCGTGCACCGACTCTGGTTTATCACCGCTCAGGAAACGATCGGCCATTTCTTCATATTCAATGGCGCTTCTAGCACCAAAGTCATCGCCATGCTCAGAAAAATGGCGATTAAGCTGGACTAAACTCTCGAAACCTTTTGTTTGAAGCGCCATCCAAGCGTGGCATCATACCATGGAAGATCCGCGCACTCGGGATCAATCCAATTCGCGGAGAGATTCTAAACCAGTGGTAGTAAGTCCTGCGGTGGTGGCTGGCCCGCATTCGCACGATCACGAATAGGGCTCCCCACCCTTTCGTGATTTTCGAAAGGTGGGCAACCGCGGACGAGCGTATCAGAGGAACAACCAGGGACAGACGGGAGTCTCCTACGCCCCCAACCAATCTTTTCCCACAGCCTTCCACAGAAATAATTCCGCCCACTGTGACGAACAACCTTTACTGAGGATTTCAGAACGCGCAAGCTCCTCACATGCGCGAGGGCTCTCCCAGCAATCTTCCGACCGCCGATCCCAAAATGGGATCGCGGCCCGCGCAGTCCGGCGCTAACTCCTTATTCCGGAAGATTTTAGCCGCAAGTCCTTCCGAATCAAGATTTTGCCGAGACCGCAGCCGATCCGCGATCCACAAACCATTAAGAATGAATACTTTAGTCGATCCAGAAGAAAAAATAGTGGGGGGGGGGTGACATCGGCGCGGCAAATCGAGGACGAGAGGCAAGCCGGGAACGGCCCGGACGCTTCCCAGTCGTTGTGGACAAGACCCGGCTGTCTGCGCGAGCCGCCTACTGTCGCTGCAGCACTTCGTCGACCACGACCTTGCCGCCCGAGTCGGCGGTGATGATCTTATGCACCGGAGCATATCCACTGAGCGAAATGTCGATCACGTAGTTGCCGGGATCGAGCGCGACATCGACCGGCGAGCTTTTCTCCAGCATGTGCTGGTTGATCGCGATCTGAGCGCCTTTGGGCTGGGTGTGGATGCTGACCGTCGCCTGTCCTGGCGCCGCGCCCTTCCCGCCAAACAGCTTCGACATCTTTCCGACCGTCTTGATGTTGTCGGTATTGCCCAGCGGCCGCAGCGTGGGCGAGAAGTTGAAGGTCTGCCCCAGTACAAACTGGCCATTCATGGTTTCGTCGAGGTATCCCGGCATGCGCACCAGCACCACATGCTGGCCTTTGTCGACGCTGACCTGCGCCGGCGTTTTCGGCCCCACATCGCGGCCGTCCACATAGATGTTGGCTCCCGCGGGATCGCTCTTCACGATCAGCGTGGCCATCAGCTGCGCCAGGTGAATGACGGTCGTCGCCCGGTTGGCCGAGGCCACGGTCACCGAACGCGTGTCGGTCGTATAGCCCGGCTTGCTGACCGTAATGGAATGCGGCCCGGGCTGAATATTCGACAGCACAAAGGGCGTGACATAGCCGGGATCAGTCCGGCCATCCACCTGCACCTGCGCGCCCTGCGGCGTGGAGTCGATGGCCAACTGCCCGGGAATGACGACCGGCGCGGCGGCAGCCGCCTTCCTCTTGGCATTTCGGCCGCGCGACGGGGTCGGTTCCGCCACCGGAGCTTCGGGTTCTGGAGCCTCCTCGCGGGGCTTGGCGGCATGCACGGGTGCAGGCGCTGGCGTCTTTTCAGGCGCCGGCTGGCTGGCCTCAGGCTGCGCCGGAGTCTCGGCCGCTTCGGTGGGCCGCGCCGTGCTGGCCTCGTCGTCGCTGCCCAGGCTGTGGATATACATCGTGACCCCAATGCCAATGATCAGGATCAGCAGCGCCGCCCCACCCAGAGCGTAAAGCATGAGCTTCGGCGGAACATTCTTGATCTCTTTAATCGCCTTCTCGGCAACTTCGCGGGGCTGGATCCTGGGCTTCTCTTCTTCTTCGGCACCGCGCTGGTATCGTGTGGCTGCGGACGGCGCGGGCTCGGAGGAAACCGGCGGCGGTGGTGGAGGCGGAGGCGCAATATAGACTTCCTTGAGCGGAGGCAGTTCCGTCATCTCGGAAAAGCTCACGCCCCCGCTGCTCTTGGGCGCGCCTTCGGCCATCATGGGATCAACTGCAATTCTGGGCGCTTCGTCAGCAACCTGAGGCTCGAAGGTCTCGACCGACGGCTCGAAAGTTTCAACCTGTGGCTCGGGACTTTCGACCGGCGGCTCGGCCACCGCTGACATGGAGGCCGATGGGATTTCGGGTGGGTCGATGGTCGCCTTCACGCAGGCGGTGATGAACTGGTTCGGGGTCTCGAGTTTTGGAACTTCCGGCGAATACGGCGTCGCATCGCCGCCCACGCCCGCGGCCGCCGCAGCTGCTTTCGGAACCGCCAGCTTCGACACGGGTGAGGCCAGGCGCGAGGACTGGGCCTCTGCGCTCGCCGACGCCGGCGGATCGAGCTTCCGCTCGGCCGGCTTTGGCAGATTAGACTGAGTTTCCGGAGCAGCCAGCTTACTCGCAGGCCGCGCCAGACCAGACGGCGCCGCAACCGCTGGCGCAGCTGCGGGAGTGGACGCTGCTGGAGCAGGCCGGGCTGCGGGCTTAGCTGCGGCCGGGGATGCGAACTTGGCTTGCGCCGCTGGATTTGCTTTCGCGGGAGCCGCGACGCCTTTCGGCGCCTCCGGCTTCCTGCCTGCTGCCGGCTTCGATTCTTTGCACTTTTCCAGATCGTCGATCAACTGCCTGCCCGTCTGGTAGCGTTGTGCCGGATCCTTGGACAGCGCCTTCATGATCAGGTCGCTCAGCAGAGGATGCACCTTCGCGTTCACCTGGATTGGCGGGACCGGCGTACTCTCGAGAACTCTTTGCCGCAACGACTCGATGTCTGCCCCGTCGAACGCCTTGCGCTCGGTCACCATTTCATAGAGCATGGCGCCCAGACTGAACAGATTCGACCGGCCGTCGGTGGTCTGGCCCAGCACCTGCTCCGGCGACATGTGGTGCAGGGCCCCCGGAATGCCTTCCGCAACGCTGTGCGCAAAAATGCCTGCGCTGGAGACGCCCAAACTAAGAATTCGTACCGTGCCATCCCAGCCGCACATGATCTTGGCTGGTTCCAGGCTGTAATGCACAATTCCAAGCGAAGTCACGTAATCGAGGCCGGCGCCCAACTGCCGTCCGATATCGAGAAGATCCCAGATCGAAAATCCTTCTTTGCGCGCCAGCATGGTGGCGATGCTGTTGCCCTGCACGTATTCCATGGCAGCGCAGAACTGGCCTTCGATCACGCCGGCGCCGAGCACGGGCGTAATGTTAGGGCTGCTCACAGATTTCGTGCTCTCGGCCTCAGCCAGCAGCGCTTGTTCCAGCGCCGCGGCACTCTCGCCGAACAGGCTCAGCTGAATTACTTTCAGGGCAATGGTCTGACCGGTCTCAGGGTCGTTGGCTTTGTAGACCGTGCCCGTGGGCGATTTCGCCAGCTCACTCAGGATTTCGAAGGGGCCAATTTTCGTAGACATTTTTTCGTTTTCCAAAAGCTCCACTGCGACTCTGCCGCAACCGCCGCAAACACACTTGGCGGGCGCAGACTCAGGGAATAGGTAGGGCTAGGATAGCTCTGGTTGTGCGAAGCTTCGAGTTACCAAGGTAAGCGCTGTAAAGCATTGCAATGACGGTGGTCACATGGCCTGCGGAGGCCCGTCTCGGGGCCGCCGACGGCAGCCCCGGTTGACCTTCCATTGAGGGCTCCAAAAAGCCGTCGCGTAACTTTATCGTCGCTGCCGCGGTTTTCATTAGTTGTGCACATCCGGTTATGTGCGCAGCCGTGTTATGTGTAGCCGGGTGTGACATTTGTCATCTCACCCTGATGACGATCTCCACTTGTGGCAGCGCCCGGCCCGCACCAGTATGGAAAGTGCCAGTGGCACGGTGGAATCGGGATGTTGAGCGTGTCACAAATCGAATCCGGACTGGTTGCCGACAGGGAACTCCTTCGTCTATTCTTGGTGGGCTGGGACGTGCCTGCCCTCTGTGCCCGGCTCCCGGTTCGCTCTGGAGTGCGCCGATGACGTTAACCCGGTTCGTCACCAAGAACGCTTTCCGCAACAAGCGGCGCAGCACGCTGACGGTATTGAGTATCGCTTTTTCTTTGCTCCTGCTCACGCTGATGATGACCATCTGGCGGGCGTTCTACCTTGACCAGGGCAGCCCCGAATCCGCCGAGAGGCTGGTGGTGCGGCACCGCGTTTCTTTGACCTTCAGTCTCCCTGGCTACTACCGGGAAAAAATTCGGGCGATCCCCGGAGTTCTGGCGGTCGTGCCGGTGTCTTGGTTTGGCGGAATCTACAAAGACCAGAAGCCAGAGAATTTTTTCGCGCAATTCGGCACCGATCCGGATGAATTCTTCAAAGTCTATCGCGACCTCGAAATCCCGGCGGAACAAGTCACGGCCTGGCAGCGCGACCGTCAGGGCGTAATCGTGGATTCCTCCCTGGCCGATAAGTATGGATGGAAACTGGGGGACCGGATTGTTTTGCAGGGAACGATTTATCCCGTCAATCTCGAACTGATCGTCCGCGGCATCTTCCATTCCAATCCCGACAACAAGTCGGTCTACTTTAATGCGAAGTACGTGGAAGAGGCCGTCGCGTTCTTCAAGGGGCAGGCCGGGACGTTCAGTATCCTCGCGGCTTCTCCTTCGGACGTGAGCAAGATTGCCGGTATCGTGGACGACACGTTTCGCAATTCGCCGCAGCCCACGAAAACCGAAAGTGAAAAAGCATTCGGGCTCGAGTTCGTGGCCATGATGGGCAACGTGAAGGCGTTCATTCTGAGCATCTGCTCGGCGGTGGTGTTCGCGACTTTGCTGGTATCGGCTAACACCATGGCCATGTCGATCCGGGAGCGCACTCGCGAAGTGGCTGTACTGAAGACGCTGGGCTTCACGCGGCGCAGCGTGCTGGGACTGTTTGTGAGTGAGGCCGTCGCGCTCTCGCTGGCCGGAGGCCTGATCGGGGCTGGCCTGGGTTGGCTGATGGTTTATGGCCTTACCCATTCTCCTCAGTTCTTCAGTTTCTTTCCCATGAAGGTGACGTTCGGGATCTGGATGGCCGCCCTGCTGACCTCTGGCCTGGTTGGGCTGTTGAGCGCGGCAGTGCCTTCCTACCACGCGTCCAACGTAAACATTGTCGACGGATTACGGCACATCGGCTGAAGTTGCTTCGGACTTTTTTCAGGACGATTTATGACGCTGGGCAGTTTTGTCGTACGCAATACCTTCCGCAACAAGCGGCGCAGCCTGCTGACCATGATCAGCATCAGCTTCTCGCTGCTGTTGCTGACGCTGATGATTTGCATCTGGCGTTCGTTTTACGTGGACCAGGTCGCCCCGGAGGCGTCACGGCGATTGATTACGCGTGACCGCGTCTCTCTGGCATTTTTTCTGCCCGCGTTCTACCGCGACAAGATTCGCAGCGTGCAGGGCGTGACCGGGGTCGTGCCGATCACCTGGTTCGGCGGCCGCTATATTGATGACCGGCCGGAACATTTCTTCGCCCAGCTGGGCACCGATCCGGACGAGTATCTGAAAGTGGCGTCCGACAAAATCGTCCCGCCCGATCAGCTGAAAGCCTGGCAGCAGGATCGCGCGGGAGCGCTAGTCGACGTCACGCTGGCCAATAAATACGGCTGGAAGATTGGCGACCACATCACGCTGCAGCAAAATATTTTTCCCACGAATCTCGATCTCACGATTCGCGCCATCTACCATCGCGATCCGCCGCAGAATGCGCTCTATTTCAACGCTAAGTACCTGGAAGAAGCGGTGCCGTGGTTCAAAGGGCAGGCGGGCTGGTACGAAGCACAAATCGACTCGGCGGACAATGTGTCGCGAGCGTCACGAGAGATTGACGACATGTTCCGCAACTCGCCGCTGCAGACCAAAACCGAGAGCCAGAAGGCGTTTCAGCTGGGCTTTGTCGCTTCGCTGGGCAACATCAAGGCATTCATTCTCGGCATTTGCGGCGCGGTGGTGTTCACCATCATGCTGGTTTCAGCTAACACGATGGCCATGTCAGTGCGCAGTCGCACGCGCGAAGTGGCTGTGCTGAAAACCCTGGGCTTCACCCGGCGGCGCGTGTTGTCGATGTTCGTGGGCGAGTCGGTGGCGCTGGCCGTCGCCGGCGGAGTGTTAGGAATTCTGGTGGCGATCCCGGTGATCGCGGCGATGACTCACCAGTTTATCGGGCTGGGCATTCCGCTCGATATGCATGTCAAGGCGCCGGCGGCGGGACTGTCGTTGCTAGCGGCGTTGATCCTGGGCGTGGTGAGCGGTTACTTGCCGGCCTACAACGCATCGCGCATGAACATTGTGGATGGCTTGCGTCACATTGGTTGAATTACAGCTGTTGAGTTGAGAGTTTCCTATGGCGATACCGATCAGTTACAACGTCCGCAATTTAGTTCTCCGCAAGGGGCTCACGCTGATGACCGCGCTGGGCATCGCGCTCACGGTCACGACGGCAATTTTTCTGATGGCGCTCATCACCGGCCTGAACACGGCCTTCGTCAGCAGCGGCAACCCGCTAAACGTGCTGGTGCTGCGTAAGGGCTCGGAGGCGGAATTGTCGGGCGGCTTCGACGCCGCGCTTTATCCCACGCTAAAGACGCTTCCGGGTATCGCGAAAGACAGCCACGGCGAGCCTATGACTTCCGGCGAGTGGGTGGTCGTGATCATCCTGCCGCGTAAAGATGGCACGGGAGAAGTGAATGTGACCGTGCGCGGCATGATGCCCGATGGCCTGGAATTGCGGCCCAGCGCAAAGTTGGTCGAGGGACGATGGTTCCAGACCGGGCAGCGCGAAGTCGTGGTCAGCAAGTCGATTCGCGACCGCTTCAGCCACGCCAATATCGGCGACACCATGGAATTCGGTAAAGGATCATGGAAAGTCGTGGGAGTGTTCGACGCCGGAGGATCGGCCTACGAGTCGGAAGTTTGGGGCGACGTGAATCAGATGGCATCCGACTTCGACCGCCAGGGCGGCTATTCGTCGGCCTACCTGCGCGCCACCGATCCCATCTCAGCGGAAGCGCTGAAGAACCGGGTGAGCGACGATCAGCGTCTGAAATTGGAAGGCACGATCGAGACCGATTACTACGCCAAGCAGACCAGTTCGGGCGCGCCCATCAAGGTGATTGGGATCGTGGTGGCGTTCATCATGGCGATCGGTTCGATTTTTGCGGCCATGAATACGATGTATGCGGCGGTCGCCTATCGCGGGCGCGAGATTGCTACGCTGCGCGTGATCGGCTTTTCGCGGCCTGCCATCTTGACTTCGTTTGTGCTGGAGTCGCTGCTGCTGGCGCTGCTGGGCGCGATCGCCGGAATCTTGCTGATGCTGCCGTTTAACGGAATGCAGACGGGCACGTCCAACGCCGTAACCTTCAGCGAAGTGGTATTTGCCCTGCGCATCACCTGGCAGGTTGCGGCTTACGCGATTCTGTTTGCGCTGATCATGGGATTCGTGGGCGGGCTGGCTCCGGCGTGGCACGCGGCGCGGCAGAATATTTTGAATGCGCTGCGTGGCTGACAAATGTAGCGCCGGCATCGCGCTGGCGGCAATTTCCCACTTCTCGCGCCAAGAGCGCGCGAGAAATGGGGCACCCGGTGGCGAAACTATTTTGAGAGTTCGAGCGTAATTATTCTTATGGCGATTGACGCAAAACACGAAGACCTGCAGAGCCTGCGCATTGACCGCACCCAGCGCGGCGATTCCGGCGGAGAGCCGCCGGCCTGGGCGCGCCGCTACATCCTGGGCGGCATCGTTTTGTTTGTGCTGCTCGGCGTGGTCGCGGTGGCCTACCGCATGTTTGCGTCCGACACTCCGGAAGTCGAAGTTGTCCGCGCTGCCGCCGAAACCAGCGGCAATGACGCGGGCGGCACCGTGCTCTCGGCCACGGGCTACATCGTGGCGCATCACACCATCAACGTGAACTCCAAGGTCACCGGCCGCCTGGCCTGGATCGGCGTGGAGAAGGGTGACAAAGTGAAGGAAGGCCAGGTGCTGGTGCGCCTGGAAGATCAGGAGTTTCGCGCGTCGTACGAACAGGCTCGCGGCATGCTGGAGAACGCCCAGGCTTATCTCGACGAATTGCAGCACGGATCGCGGCCGGAAGAAATTCAAGAGGCGCAGCACAATCTGGATGAGGCCCGCGCCACGCTGGTGAATGACAAGCTGACGCTCGATCGCACCAAGGAGCTGGCCGGCAGCGGCGTGGTTTCGCGCCAGCAACTGGACGACGCCACGGCGAAATTCGAATCCGACCAGCAGCGCGTGAACTCGCTCGACAAAGCGTTTCAGCTGATGAAGATTGGTCCGCGCGCGGAGGAAATCGCGCGCGCCCAGGGCGCGCTCACCCAGGCTCAGGGCCAGTTGGACTATGCCAAGTCGCAACTGGACGCGACCGTGATTCGCGCGCCGGTCACGGGAACGATTCTCGACCGCACGGCGGAAAAGGGCGAACTGATTACTGCGCAGTTTGCCAGCGCCGCGGCAGGTGGGCCGCAAGGATCGGTGGTGTCGCTCGCGGACCTCAACGACTTGCAAGTTGAACTCGATATCGCGCAGGCGGACTTCTCCCGCCTCGGCCCCACGCAGAAAGCCAAGGTCACGACCGACGCGTATCCCGACAAAGAATACGACGGCGTGATCGCGCAGATTTCGCCGGAGGCCAACCGCCAGAAAGCTACGGTGCAGGTGAAAGTGCAGGTGCTGAATCCGGACAAGTATCCGACGATTCAACTCCGGCCGGAGATGAATGCGACCGTAAAATTCCTGGCCGACGAGACGCCGAAGACAAAGACTTCAGAGGAACCCACGGGCGTATATGTGCCGTCGACGGCCATTCGCGACCGCGACGGAAAGAAGATTGTGTTCCTCGCCTATAACGGAAAAGCCGTGGCCCGCGAAATCCACACACTGAGCCAGCGCAGCGATGGCGCGCTGGTCGACGGACTGGTCGGCGGCGAAAGCGTCATCACCACCGCTCCGTCCACATTGAAAGATGGAGACAAAATTAGAATCAAGGGGCAATCGTAAGAAGAGCAATCTTAGAGAGCAATCCTGGAAGGGGTAATCATGAGCACAGTTGCAGAAAATAACGTGGCCACCAGCGCAAAGGTCGTACAGGTGCGGGGCGTCAGCAAGATTTTCAAGCGCGATGCCTTTCAGGTAACGGCGCTCGACGATGTTTCGATCGACATTGCCAAAGGCGAGTTTCTCGCGCTCATGGGGCCGTCGGGGTCGGGCAAGACCACGCTGCTGAATATGATTGCGGCTATCGACCGGCCGACCTCCGGCGAGCTGCTGGTGCAGGGGCAGGACATTTTCCGCTTCACCGACTCGCAGATCGCGCGCTGGCGGAACGAGCACATCGGGTACGTCTTTCAGACGTTCAACCTGATTCCCGTGCTGACCGCGTTTGAAAATGTGGAACTGCCGCTGCTGCTGACCAAGCTGACCTCGCAGCAGCGCCGCGACCACGTCATGACCGCGCTCAAGCTGGTCGGGTTGGAGGATCGGGTGGGCCACCTGCCGAAGCAACTCTCCGGCGGCCAGGAGCAGCGCGTCGCCATTGCGCGCGCGATCGTGAGCGATCCGACGTTACTACTCGCCGACGAGCCGACCGGCGACCTGGACAGCCATTCCGCGACCGAAGTATTAGAGATTCTGAAGCGGCTGAACGAGAGCTTCCAGAAGACGATTGTGATGGTGACGCACGATCCGCACGCCGCATCTTACGCGCACGTCACGCGGCATCTGGAAAAAGGCATGCTGCTGCCGCCGGGATAGGCGAGGGAAATTGTTGATTGCAGTTGTTTCTTCTATCCCGCACGCGCCAGGCCTGAGGTTGGGCTCGGCACTGGATTCTCCGCAGCCGCCTCTGCCACCCAGCGCCAGGCGCGCCGGCCGTTTACAACTACCGCTTGGGCCTCGCCATAATCCACCAGGCGGTTCAGCACGGTGGTGACCGACGCCATGGGATCTTTGTGGCGGGCCAGCAACACCGGCATTTTCTGCTGAAAGTAATCGCAAATCTCGCGCGCGTTCAGGGCTCCGCCGGCCTCCATCAGGATCATGCGGCAGGCCTTGGTGAATCCGGGCTGGCGGCCGCTGCTCTTGCGATCGACTAGTTCCATCAGCTCTTCGTTCAGGACGGCGTCGCCAAACAGATTCGCCAGTCCGGAGATGGTCTGTTTGACGGTGCCGATGCGCTTCATGATTTCCGAGCGCTGTGCGAGCAACTGGCGCAGTTCCCCGTGCGCCTGGCGAATTACTTCCTGCACGTGGTCGAGGTCATATCTCTCGACCGGCCGGATCGAGCCGTTTGCTTTCTGCCCAGTTTCCATACATCCCCCATGTTCGAACGCGGTCGTCACACCAAAACTCAGCGCCTGAGGATCTATACGCAGAACATAGTCCGGGCGTTCCCTGAATTCTGGCGGGAAGTGGTTCACGGGCGCGCCGGATCTCGTGGAGTTAGACGGGGCGATGGCAGATTGGTCAACCAGCCATTCTGCTGGTGGCGAGAGAGACCTAGCAAGCTACGTCTCTACGATCGGTTGTCGGATTGGTTTTTCTTTCATTGCAGGAAGATTACCAACAGGCGGCCGTCGGAGTGGTAGCCGTCTCCGGTGGCGTTCTTGGCGTCCTGCACGGGGTCGGGCGGCAGATAATAGGTGAGCGTTTTGGCCTGATTGGCCTTTTGCAGGCTGCTGCCAATGTTGTCGCGTTCGCCGTCCACGGACGGATCGATTTTGTGAGTCACGCTGCCGTTGCGCTTGTCTTTGGCGAAGCCGATGTCGTGCGTCCCCGCGCCGCACCATACTTCGGTTCCCCTCCACGTAAAGGGGGCCTTCCAGATGCGGAAATGGTGGCGGCTGGCCACCATGGCAATCGGCTCGGCCATTTCGTAACCGAAATCCTGTTTCCGCCCGAATAGATAAAGCGTGCTCATCGGCATGGCCAGGTAGTCCTTGCTGTCGTAGGTTTGCTCCAAGGCGTTGAGCACGGCCTTTTTATTGTCGGTGTCGGCGACGTGCCAGGTTGCGGCCGCCAGCGCAGCCTGCACATCTTTTTGCGATCCGACGATCACGAAGTTCACCATGTCGCCCTGATTGTTGAACTGGTCGTTGACCCGCCGCGGCAGGCTGTCGATGCCCTTGCGCAGTTGCCCGTCGAGCGGAGCGTCAGACAACTTCAAAGTAGCAGTTGCGGCATCGGTGCCGGAAGCCACTCCCGCGGAGGTTGCATTGGAGGCGCCACTCTCAGACTTCCCCGTGCCGAACTGTCCGGACATGAAGACCTGCGCCGCGGTGGCGAGCTGCCCTTTCAGCTGCTGGCCGCGATCGGTCGCCTGGCTGCCGGCTGAACCGGCAGCCGTGCTGGTCGAGTTCGAGTTCGAAGCCGCTGGAGTAACCCGCACCCTGACGGCAATCGTTCCCTGGCAGAGCGCGCTGCCGGAAAAGTTCATCCCCAGCATCAGATGGGAAGGTTCCGCGATGTGGAATTCGCGGCTGGCTCCCACCAGAACCGGAGGCGCACCGTGGGCGTGCAGGCGGGCGATCAGAGTCCCGGCGGGCGCACCGGGCAGTGGCAAGGCAGCGGCTGGCGTAGCCGTTGCGGTCACGCCTTTAGGGTCACAGGCAGGCGCGCCCGAAGCGTCCGACGGAGCGGGCGAAGCGGCCGCCGAGAGTTCCAGTAGATCGCCGGCTTGCAGGTCGAGGCCACTGTCGGTCCAGGCCTCCGCGGCAGCTACCTGAGAAGATACCGGAGAAGAAACCTGAGGAGATACCTGAACGGTATAGGTTTGCGCCGCTGAGGTCACCTGCGCGCCCAGCCGAGAGCCGCATAGAAGAGATAGAAGAGTCAGCAGCAGAAGAATCGATTGCCTGATCAATGGAGCAACCTCCTGAAGCTTTCCTAAGACTCCCTAATTATCATGCTCGGATCATTATTCCAAAATCATGGCCGCTGATGGCAAGCCAGTCCCGATTCCGGCCCGGTCTCCAATTTGGGAATCCTGACCCGCCCGAGAGCCGAAAACTGCCCCACCTGTACAAAAGTAAGGACCCTGACAGCCCGATGGTACTAACGGAGACCCTTGCAGTGTCAACCGCCGCAAAACCCGCCCCCGCGCCCTTGCACGTTCTGTTGGTGGGCAACAAAGAGGAAGACTTCTTCCTGATCCGGGAGATTCTTGAGCGGACCCGCGCCCTGCTCTGCGCCGACCTTGACCACGCCCACTCGCTGGCCGAGGCCAAGACCATGCTGCACCAGAAAGGCTACGGCCTGGTGGTGTTCGAGCATGAGACGGGGAAGGCGGAAGCGGTACACTTCGTGGCCGAATTTCTCCATGCCGGAGTCTCGGTGCCTTTTATCGTGCTGACCGAGGATGCGGACGAAAAGACGGTCGCCGAGATCATCGAAGGCGGGACCTGGAATTGTGTGGCCAAGTCGCAACTGGATGGGGCGACTTTGGTCCGCACCATCCGCAACACGCTGGCCATCCACACCCTTCAACAGGATCAGCACAACACGGAAGAATCGCTGCGAAAACTGTCACGAGCAGTCGAGCAATCAGCCGACATGGTGATGGTGACTGATCTCCGCGGGATCATTGAATACGTCAACCCCGCGTTCGAGACTCTGACGGGGTATTCGAGCGCCGAGGTTTGCGGAAAGACTCCACAAATTCTGAAATCGGGTGAGCAAGGACCTGAGGCCTACCAGGACATGTGGAAGACGCTTTTCGCGGGCAATGTGTATCGCGGCATCCTGGTAAACCGGAGGAAGAACGGCGAATTATATTACGTGGAAGAAACCGTTTGCCCGCTGCGGGATGCCGGGGGCAAGGTTACCCACTTCATTTCGAACGGGCGGGACCTGACCGAGCGGCTACGGCTGGAAGCGCAGCTGATGCAGTCCCAGAAAATGGACGCCATCGGCAATCTGGCGGGCGGCGTCGCCCACGACTTCAACAATCTTCTGACTATCATTACCAGCTATGCGGAGCTGGCGTTAGATGCCGTGCCCCAGGGCAGCCCGCTCGAGTCCAAGATTCAGGAGATTTTGCAGGCGGCGCACCGGGCGGCGGAGTTGACCCGGCAATTGCTCGCCTTTAGCCGTAAACAGCCGCAGGCGCTGCGCGTGGCCGATCTGAACCAGGTGATCGCGCGCATTGCCAACACCCTGCCCCGCCTGATCGGGGAAGACATCGCTTTCACCTTCGTACCAGGGGAGGGATTGGGCCGGGTGCGGGTCGATCCGCTGCAGGTGGAGCAGATTCTGATGAACCTGGCCTCCAACGCCCGCGACGCCATGCCCCAGGGCGGTCACTTGCGAGTCGAAAGCTCCGACGTGCAACTGGAGCGCGACTACATTCATTGCAACCAGGCCACCATCCCGCCCGGCCACTATGCCCTGATCACCATTACCGACGACGGCAACGGAATTTCTCCCGAACATATGCCGCACATCTTCGAACCCTTCTACACCACCAAGGCCCCGGGCAAGGGCACGGGATTAGGTCTGGCCACGGTATACGGAATCGTGAAGCAGAATAAAGGATTCATCTGGGCCTATAGCGAACCCAAGATGGGCACGGTATTCAAGATTTATCTGCCCTGCGTGCGCGGACGAGACCACGCTGCCGATCTGGGCGAGGTCAAGGCCGAGCCCGCGATCCGCGGATCGGAAACCGTTCTCCTGGTGGAAGACGAGCAGGCCGTGCGGCGGGCGACCGCCGAATTCCTCACGCTTCAGGGTTACACCGTGCTCGAAGCCAAGGACGGCGTCGATGCCCTGGCCGTCGCGAAGAACCATGCCTCGACCATCGACTTGCTGGTCACCGATGTGGTCATGCCAAACATGAGTGGAGGACAGTTGGCCAAGGAACTCGGGGAACTGCGGCCGGATACGAAGATGCTGTTTGTTTCCGGTTATGCCGGCAAGACCGTTCTCGACCACAAGGTGTTCGACCTGGAAACCAATTTCCTGCAGAAACCCTACACCTTAAAACAATTCTCAACGAAAATCCGCGCCGCCCTGGGTCAAGTCGAAAACTTAGCGCAACTGCAAGCCAGCACTTAGCACCGTTCAACCCCGCGGGGCGATGCGAATCAGGCGTCCGTCTTTCAGTGCAAAGCGATCGCCGCGCCAGGTTACCGTGTGGCCGGCAAAGCTCGCAACCCACACCGCAACTGCCACCAGATCGCGCAGCGGCAGCAGCCACAAGTTCTTGAGCAGGTGCGCATCCTGCAATACGGACTTGCCCACGACCTGAGCGACGGCCAAGCGCAACAGAACGGTCGCGCCCAGAACTCCCCACGACCATGGCGCCCTGTGTGCGGCGATGACGGCCAGCAGTCCCCACATCAGACCATAAGTGGAAACCAGGCCGATGTAGCCACCCTGGCGCGCGTCCCGTACGCCGCGTGCCCAGCGCAACTGATGAGCCAGAAACCCGCGCAGGTCATAGGCGGGAAGATGAGTCTCCACGACAACGTCGGATAGCACAACCCCCAGGCCGAGGCCGGCGATGCGGCGGCCCAACTCGTAGTCGTCCGCGAGAAAGTCGACAAACGATTCGAACCCTCCAATGCGCGCAAGATCGGCGCGGCGGAAAGCCAGCGTCGAGCCCAGTCCGAAGCGGATGCCGCCCTCCAATTGCCGCGCCACCAGAACGCTCGCACAAAAATCTGTGCTGATGCCCAGCGCCTCCAGGCGCGAACCTAACGTCGGAGCTGGAATTCCGCGATACAAGCAAGTCACCATCCCCACCGATTTGTCGGCCAGAGGGGCCAGCATGTGGCGCAGATAATCACGCTCCACGCGAATATCGCTGTCATTCACGATCAGGTGGTCATAGCTCGCCGCCTTGACCATCAGGGCGAGATTGCTGACTTTCACATTGGCGCCAAGAATTTCAGGACACACTAACGACTGAATCTTGCGGTCGGGAAATTCTCGCTGCAGCCGCTTGACGATCTCCATCGCTGGATCGTTGGCGTCACTCACGCCGAAAATGATTTCGTACTCGGGATAGTCCTGCAGGCAATGGCTGCGGAAACTTTCGTAAATATTCGGGTCCGTGCCCTTCAGCGGCTTGAGAATCGAGACTGGCGGCAGGAACTGCGTAGCACTCTGGCCTGTCTGCCGTCCACGAAGAAACGTTCGCGCGCTCCACAAGCAGATCAGGTAGTAGATGGAACTGCAAAGGCAGCCGAGGCACGGAATTAAGATCGCGACGAACTGGAAGATCCTGGTGAACTCAATCATGCGTAGGCGCAGACCTTATTCATATCGCAACGACTCTATGGGATCGAGATTCGCCGCCTTCCAGGCCGGGTAGATTCCGAAGACCAGCCCGACCGTGGCGGCGGAGCCGAAGCCGAACATCGTCCAGAACATGGACATATGGGCCGGCAAGGCTGGCCACAGCAGCGGAATCGCCCAGACCACCAGCGCACCCGCAGTCACGCCAATCGCGCCGCCAACCAGGGTCAACATAATCGCTTCGAGGGTGAACTGCAAAAGAATATCGCGCTTGCGCGCGCCAATCGCTTTGCGCACGCCGATTTCGCGGGTGCGTTCGGTCACGCTGACCAGCATGATGTTCATCACGCCCACGCCGCCCACGATCAGCGCCACGCTCGAAATCGCGAACATGCCAACAAACAGGCCACCGGTAATCTGGTTCCAAACCTCGGTGATCGACTCCATGGTGAAGAGAGAAAAGTTGTCGGGCTTGTCGAAGGACACTTTTCGCCGGCGCCGGAGCACTTCCCGCATTTCGTCCATGGCTTTGGGCATGGCATCGTGCGACGTGGCTTTCGCTACGATGAAATACTGCTTCAACTCCGGATGCATCGCCTTGAATGTGCGGAGCGGGAAAATGACGCGATTATTGACGGGATCCTTGCCCCCGCTGAACACCGACTGGATCGGGCCCAGGGTACCGATAACGTCAAACAACTGCCCTTCAATCGTCACCTCTTTGCCCAACGGGTTTTGGTTCCCGAACAACTCCTCGCTGGTATCGCTGCAGAGAACAACCACTGGCGAGCGATGCTCGTCGTCGAATTGGGTGAACCATCTTCCATCGGCAAGCGGCAGGTCTTCCACCTCCAGCATCGAAGCCGTGTTGCCTTCGAGGATGGTGTTCGCCGCCTTTTGGCCTTCATATTTGACGGTATAAGTGCCGCCGACATTCGGGTGAATCAGACGAAGGAGAGCTGAAACTGCCTTCACGTGCGGCAGGTCCTGCAGAGCTTCTGCGTCTTCCATGGTCAGCTCCTTGCGAGTTCGCATCTCCTCCGTCATTCGCCCGAAAGTGAGGGGATCGAGATGAAACGCAAAAATGACGTTGGCGCCGACGGTGGCGAAACGGTCGTGCACATTGTCATCCAACCCGCGGCCGATGGACGAAACTCCTATGACCACGGCGACTCCAATCACGATGCCGAGGACAGTCAGTGCCGAACGCAGCTTGTTGCTGCGGATCGTGTCGGTCGCCATCTGCACAATTTCGCCGAATTCACTTTTTCGCATCATGAGGGAATTTGGTAATTGAGTAATTTAGTAATTGTGTAATTGAAAACTGGATGGCTCACTGAGTTTTTCAATCTCTCAATTCCCCAATTACTCAATTCCCTACTATTCGTACCGCAGCGACTCAATCGGGTCGAGGTTCGCGGCCTTCCACGCGGGATAAATTCCGAAGACCAGCCCGACGGCGGCGGCCGAACTGAATCCGAACGTAACCCAGAACATCGACATGTGCGCCGGCAAAGACGGCCACACCAGCGGAATCACCCAGACCACGAGCGCACCCGACGATACGCCGATGATGCCGCCGACCGCCGTCAGCATCATGGCCTCCAGCGTGAACTGAAGAAGAATATCGCGCTTGCGGGCACCGATCGCTTTGCGCACGCCAATTTCTCGCGTGCGCTCGGTCACGCTGACCAGCATGATGTTCATCACCCCCACGCCACCCACGATCAGGCCCACGCTGGAAATCGCGAACATGCCGACAAACAGCGCGCCGGTAATCTGATTCCACGCGGTCGAAATGAAATCCGAAGTGAATACCGCGAAATTGTCCGGCTTGTCGTACGGTACTTTCCGGCGCCGGCGCAGCAGTTCGCGTACTTCGTCAATCGCTTTGGGCACGTCTTCGTGCGAAGTAGCCTTGATACTGAGCCAGTGCTGCTTGAGTTCGGGGTGCAGTTTGCGCATCGTGGCCAGAGGAAGAATGACTTTGTTGTCGTCCGGATTCTTGCCGCCGCCAAACACCGACTTGATGCGCTGGGCAGTTCCGATTACGGTGAACAACTGGCCTTCGATGGTAATTTCCTTGCCGATAGGATCGGCGTTGCCGAAGAGTTCTTCGGTCACATCGGCGCAGGTGATCGCGACATTGGAGCGATGCTCGTCGTCGATGTCGGTGAACCATCGGCCGTTGGCGATTTGCAAATCGAACACGTCCTTGGCCGAAGCCTGATCGCCCTCCAGAATCGTATTCTTTACTTTCTTGTCCCGGTATTTCACCGCAAAACTGCCCACGCCAATCTCCGGCCGGAAATAGCGCACCCCGGCATTCACCGCCTTGACGTGCGGCAGGCCGGCAATGGCCAGCGAATCCTCGTAAGTGAGTTCCTTGCGAGTGCGCATCTCCTCCGTCATCTCACCGAAAGTAAACGGCTCGAGGTGAAAAGCGAAAATCACGTCGGAGCCGATGCTGCTGACAATGGCGCGAACGTTGTCGTCCAGGCCGCGGCCAATGGAAGACACGCCAATCACCACCGCAACCCCGATCACAATGCCCAGCACGGTCAACGCCGAGCGCAGCTTGTTGCTGCGGATCGTGTCCACCGCCATCCGCACGATTTCGCCGAATTCGCCTTTACGCACCATAAGAACAAATTGGGTAATTTTATAATTTGGTAATTGAGAAATTGAAAGTCAAAACCGACAGAACATTGACTTTCAATTACTCAATTACCAAATTTCCCAATTTCTCAATTCCTACATTTCGAACCGCAGCGCCACAATCGGATCCAGCCGCGCGGCTTTCCGCGCCGGGTACACTCCAAAGAACACTCCCACGCTGGCGGCTACCAGCAATCCCGCAGCCACGGCCCATAGTTTGATGGACGAAGGCATTCCAATCAACGCGGTCACCACCTCGGCAAAACCAATTCCGGAGAGCACTCCCAGCACGCCGCCCAGTAGAGCCAGCATGACCGCCTCAATCAGGAATTGCAGCAGGACGTCATCGCGGCGCGCGCCCAGCGCCTTGCGAATGCCGATCTCGCGGGTTCGCTCCGTCACCGAAACCAGCATGATGTTCATGATGACGATGCCGCCTACCACCAGCGAAACAGCCGCGATCCCGATGGTGGCCATAAAGAATGTATTGCTAATATCTCCCCAGATGCTAAGCAGGCTGGCGTTGGTCTCCACCTGAAAGCTGTCGTCTTTTTCCGGCGGATCGTGCCGGCGGGCGCGCAGCACCACTCGCGCCTCGTCAATCGCCTGGTTTAAGGGCGCGCCGGTCGCCGAGGCCTTGCCCCAGATTTCGATGCTGTTGTTGTGCGCCCCATATTTCTTGATGTACACCGTGATGGGAATCATCACGTAGTTGTCGGCGCTCTGGCCCAGCGTCTTGCCTTTCTTCTTGCCCACCCCGATCACCTGATACGTCCAGCCGTCGACGCGGATTTCCTTCCCCAGCGGATCGGTGTCAGGGAGCAGCTGTTCCACAATATCGGTGCCCACCACGGCCACCGGCAGGTGGTTGTCGAGGTCGGTCTCGTTCAGCATGCGTCCGGCAGTCAGGTCGGTATCGTGCACAATCGCCATGGAAGGCGTAATGCCCTGGATGGTCGTGTTCTCAATCGACTGCTCGTTGCGCTTCACCTTGCCGCTGGTATCCTCCTCGGCGCCCACGGCGGCGCAGTGGCTGCAGGCATCGCGCACGGCCACGTAATCTTCCAGTTCGAGATTTTTGCGTTTCTCTTGCTCCAGAAAGCGCTCGGGATTAGTCTCGATGGCCGATGTTTTCTGGACGATGAAGACGTCGGCGCCCAGGTTGAAAATCTTTTTGGCGACGTAGTCGTTGATGCCGGAAACAAAGGTCACCACGGCAATCACCGAGGAGATGCCGATCACCACCCCCAGCAGCGTGAGCACCGAGCGCAGCTTGTTCGCCCACAGCGAGCGCAGCGCGATTTTGATGGCTTCGGCAATGTTCATGGGGCTTTCGGTTCTCGGCGTCCGGGGAAACCAGCTCTACGTGTCAAAGTCAGTCTACCAGCCTAACCCGGCGAGACCTGCTACAAAGCAATACGGCGTCCAGGGCGAAAAGGTTCCGGCAGCCGAAAACCGGGGACCGGCGGCACGCGTCGCATATAATGATTCTGTAGGCAGCCGGACCGGACGGTCGCTCTTCGCGTCTTCGGGCGCGGAGGGAGGAAAGTCCGAACTCCGCAGAGCAGTGTGCCGGATAACGTCCGGGAGGGCGGATTCAAGTCCGCTCGACGGAAAGTGCCACAGAAAACATACCGCCCCGGCGTCGGTGTGCAGAGAAGGGAGCGGCGGCACGCCAGATCCTTCGCTTCGGTCAGGATGAAAGAGCCTCTACAACGACGCCGGGGTAAGGGTGAAAAGGTGCGGTAAGAGCGCACCGCCGCGGCAGTAATGCAGCGGGCAGGGCAAACCCCACACGGAGCAAGACCAAATAGGGAGGAAGTTCGCGTGCTGATTCTTTTGAATCAGCCGCGGACACGTGCCGGCTCGGTGCGTCAAACCTTCGGGTAGGTCGCTAGAGCCGCGCAGCGATGCGCGGCCCAGAGGAATGGCCGTCCCGCGGGAGCAATCCCGCGGACAGAATTCGGCTTACAGGTCCGGCTGCCACAAATGTTCGAAAACTCAATTTCAGGAGCTCTCAATGTCCGCACCCAGCCGCCGGCCGGAGATTCGCCGGCGCCGTACCCGCAAAGAAAAAATTGTCCAGCTGCGCAAGCGCCTGGCCGCCGCCAAAACCGACGCCGATAAGACCCGCATCACCGCCAAGCTGCACAAACTTGCGATTCTGTCACCTGGCCAGTCGCTGCTGAAGTAGCCACGCCGACTAACCCCGACCGTTGTAGAGACGCAGCTTGCTACGTCTCCGCCGCCATAGCCGCGACGGTGGAAAGAAATGCCGGTGGAAAGAAAAAGAGAGACGTTGGCAGCAACGTCTCTACGAATCCGTAGCGGGCTGTGGACTGGCCTGCTCCCGGCTGGGCGTGGCGATCTCGCCGTAGGCGTCTAACATCCGGCGCACCGACGTTTCCCACGAGTACCGCGCCGCCTGCTGGTAGCCGCGTTCCTTCATGCGGTCGCGCAGCGCTTTGTCCATCAGGACGCGGTGCAACGCCCGCATGATCTCGAACACGTTTTCCGGATTGACCAGCACCGCCGCGTTCCCTACCACCTCGGGCAGAGACGTCACGTTCGAAGTCACCACCGGCGTTCCGTGGGCCATCGCCTCGAGTGGAGGCAGGCCGAACCCCTCATATAGCGATGGAAAGACGAAGATCTTCGCCTCGTCGTAAAAAATCCGCAGCACCTCGATGGGGACGAATCCCAGAAAACGCACATCGTGCTGCACGCCGCTGCGCACCACCGTTCGCCGCAGATCGGGATTGCCGGAAAGATCGTCTCCAATGATGATCAGCTTGAGATCGGGATAGGCCTGGTCCCGCTCCAGTTCGGTTTTCAGGGCGGAGAAAGCTTCGATCATGCGGGCGACATTTTTGTGCGGACTGATGCGCCCCGCATACAGCAGAAAAGGGTACGTCACCTGGTAGCGCCGCGCGATCAGGTCGCGGTCGGCGGCGCTGGCGTGCCCGTGCAGAAAGCGCTCATCAATCGCGTTGTAGACCACGTCGACGTGGCTGGGGGGAATTTCAAACAGCTTCTCAATTTCATTGCGAGTGAAATTCGATACGGCAAAAATGCGCGCCGCTCCTGCCAGCACGCGCTTGGTCATCTGAAAATGCAGCGAGCGCAAAAGGTTGCCGCGCTCCCGCGAGCGCGACATGTGTTCGAGCATGTCATGCACGGTCATGACATAAGGACAAGGCAGCATCCGCGGAATCGAAAATAGATTGGGAATATGCACCAGGTCGCAATTCAGCCGCTGCAGGCAGCCGCGAAACTCCCGGTATCCCTGCAGGGTATGCTCTGGCGCGAGCAGCGGCACGGCATGAAAGTTAGGTGGCAGGCTGCCGATTTCCTCGACCTTGGCCGCGTATCCGGTCAAGAAGTATTCGTTCTCGCGGTCGAGCCGGCCCAGCGTCCGCACCACATTGCGGATGTAAGTACCTACGCCAAACTCCGTCATCCGCCGAATATCGATGGCGATCTTCAACAAGGGCATTTAACCACACGGAGGAGGTATGAGGACAAGCGAATTGAGGGATGCGTCGGAGATAGAGTCCTGCGCGGAGGAAGATCCGAGATTAGCGATGACCGTAATTGCCCATATAAACAATATTGTTTATACTGGAAGTGTGACGAGCAAAGAGTTCAAGCGCTGGCTTGCAGGACAGGGAGCTGTCTTCAAAGCCGGCAAAGGCTCTCACCTTAAGGTCTATCTGAATGGAAGGCAGTCTGTCATGCCCATGCACAATGCTGAACTCAAGAAAGGTCTGGTCGAGGCCATCAAGAAGCAACTCGGCCTGAAGTAGGTGAACACGATGTTCCTTTATCCAGTAACGCTGAAGCGCGACCGTGACGGCGGATTTGTCGCCAGGTTTAAAGACATTCCTGAAGCGATCACGCAAGGGGAAACCGAGGCCGAGGCCTTGGCGGCAGCCCGCGACGCTCTGGAAACTGCCCTCGATTTCTACTTTGAGGACAATCGCGCCGTGCCTGCGCCTTCCAAAGCTAAGCCCGGACAACCTGTCGTTGAGCTTCCCGCCAGCCTCGCCGCCAAGATTCTGCTCCTGAACGAGATGATTCAGCAACACGTGCGGCCGGCGGAATTGGCACGGCGGCTAAAGACCACCCCGCAGGAAGTCAACCGCCTCACTGACGTCCAGCACACGTCCCGCATTGACGGCATCGCCGCTGCTCTGAAAGCGCTAGGCAAGCGGCTGGATATGCGGGCCGTGTAATCATCCGACTCAAATCTAGCGGCCTCAGTAGTCCCCCGTCATTTCGAGAACGGCTCCGTCTTCGGTGTGGAACTCCTCCTTGACGTTCGGCAATTGCAGCCGAACTTGCGCACGGGCGCGGCTGTTGTTGGAGACTTCGAAGGTTCCCGAGCAATCGGTTTTCGCATAGGGGATGCGATGCAGGGAAGAGCCTCGGCCATCGATTTCGGCTTCGATCGATGCTTCTGATGAGCGTGCTTGAAGCGACCACTGCAAACTGCTCCGGTCCCGGATGGATTCGTGCACTTTACGAAACTGGTAAGCGCGGCCGTTATGCCAGAGGACGGCCTTTTTGAAGCGCAACCCGAGCGGCATCTCGTACACCAGAGCTTCCAGCGTGCTGATGCGGCCGTCGGGCTGGGGAAAGCAGGCGTGCATCCAGGTCCAGAAATCGCGGTGGCGGAAGCCGCAGTTGTGTCCCTGAACCCCTACGCCGAGTGGATCGCCGCGAAAACTTTGGTCGCCAAAACGGATTTCCCCGGCGAAGATGCCGTCGGAATGCGGAGTGCAGGAGAAACCGATCCATCCCTTGTTGCTGAGCATGACGGAGAAGAGCGAACGGCAGCGAAGGTCCCACGAGATGCGCTGCCCGCGCGCTTCAATCGAGCCCACGTAGCGATCCTGTTCGATTCGGTTCGGCCCGATTTCCAGAACGAACGGATCGGACCGCTCCGCCAGCTTGAGCGCGGCGAGAGGAAACTCCTGGATGAAGGTTTCCGGATTCCCGTCACGCGGAAACCAGGTTGCCCACACCTGCGCCGGAGTTGCGCCCGGCAACTGCGGACACCCGCCGCGCGCGGGGTTGGTCAGCAAGTAGCGAATCCACCAGGCGCCGCTGCCGTCAGCCAGGCCGAAGCGCAGGAACCATGACTCATAGCGGCGCCGCATGTTCGGCCGCGTATAAGCCTGATTCATCGATTTCATGCCGACCTCGAGTGCGTGCCGGGGAATACGATTGTTACGCTTATGCCCGCACTTCGGCCTGTGCCCTGGCTCTACGCTCGGCGTAGAGCGGGAACGCCTCGCATAGATCGAGCACCTGCTTGCGAACCTTGCTCAGCACGGCCGTGTCCGTGCGGTGGAGCAGCACTTCGGCGATCCAGCGGCCGATCTGCGTCATCTCGGCTTCTTTCATGCCGCGCGTGGTCAACGCCGGAGTGCCGATGCGGACGCCGCTCGGCTTCATCGGCGGATTGGTGTCGAACGGGATCGCGTTCTTGTTCACTGTGATTCCGGCTTCGCCCAACGCTTTTTCCGCTTCGCTGCCGAGCATGCCTTTCGAGAAGACGTCGACCAGCATGAGATGCGTGTCGGTGCCGCCCGAAATAATGCGGAAGCCTTCGTCGGCCAGCGACTGCGACAGCACCTTGGCATTGGCGACCACCTGCCGCGCATAGTCGCGGAACTCAGGCTGCATCGCTTCCTGGAAACACACGGCCTTCGCCGCCATGATGTGCACCAGCGGCCCACCCTGCATTCCCGGGAATACAACTTTGTCGATCGCCTGCGCGAACTCCGCTTTCGACAGAATCATTCCCGAGCGCGGCCCCCGCAGAGTTTTATGAGTTGTCGAAGTAACGATATGCGCATGCGGCACCGGCGAAGGATGAGCGCCGCCCGCCACCAGCCCGGCAAAGTGCGCCATGTCGACTAGAAATAGCGCGCCCACTTTGTCGGCAATCTGCCGCATGCGAGCGAAGTCAATGATGCGCGGATACGCGCTGCCCCCGCCGATAATCAACTTCGGTCGCTCCTGCTCTGCGATCTTTTCGAGCGCGTCGTAATCGATGGTTTCCGTTTCCTTGGTCACGCCGTAAGGAACAATCTTGTACGTCTTGCCCGAAAAATTCAGATGATGCCCGTGCGTGAGGTGTCCGCCATGCGCCAGGTTCAGCCCGAGAATCGTATCGCCTGGCTGCAATACGGCCGCGTAGGCTTCCATGTTCGCCTGCGACCCGGCGTGGGGCTGGACATTCGCATGTTCTGCCCCGAAAAGCTGCTTGGCCCGGTCGCGCGCCAGATTTTCTACGACATCGGCGTACTCGCACCCGCCGTAGTAGCGCTTGCCGGGATATCCCTCGGCATATTTGTTCGTAAAAACCGAGCCCGCCGCTTCAAGCACCGCTTCGCTAACAAAGTTTTCCGAAGCGATCAGTTCGAGCCCTTCATGCTGCCGCCGGGTTTCGTTGTCAATGGCCGCCGCAATCTGCGGATCGTTTTCGTAAAGCGGGAGATACATTTTCGTAGATGTTTTCATGTCGTTTTCCTGATTTCGTATACGTCGGGCCGATGCAGTTCCATGTAGCGTTCGGGCGACTTCACCGGAGTAAATCCAAACTGCGCGTACAGCCCGTGCGCGTCGCGGGTAAGCAGAATCCAGCGCCGCAGATTTTGCAGTGCAGGATGCTGCATGATGCACTCCATTATCCACTTGCTCAGCCCGCGCCCACGATGCGATTCCAGCACAAATACGTCGCCCAAGTACGCCACTGTGGCGAAGTCGCTGACCACCCGCGCAAAGCCTACCTGTAGGCCGGTACCATCATAAATCCCAAAGCACAGGGAGTGCTCGATCGAGCGCTGCACAACTTCCCGTGGAATTCCCTTGGCCCAATAGCAGTTCGTCAGGAATCCGTGAATCACGTCCAGATCGAGGAGGCTGCGGTCGGTGCTGATCAGGAACGGGTCCCGCCGGAATTCGACTATCGCTTCGCTATTGGCGAATTCCATCTTTCCATTCTAAACGGCGGCGGCTTCAGCCCTGACACTTGCCTTTTGGGATTTCGCGGACCCACAGGTCTACTCAAAACCGGGAAGGGCACGACTTCCAGTCGTGCCGCCAAGCGCCCCCAACCCGAGCCGGCTTCAGCCGCTGGGGCTCTCGACGACAAAAACGCATCCAGGGGCTAAAGCCGCTTCCTTCGCAGTCCGCTGACGGCACGAGTGGAACTCGTGCCCTTCCCGATTCCCTGCGCGGGCTGACTGCTGAGTGCTGGCTGCTAAGTGCTACCTCTAGAACGCCGTCCGCAGAAAACTCGCCAGCTGCCAGCCGTCCATATATTTGTATGGCGTCTCGCCCATCGTGTAGTGCCCGCAGGGCAGCACGGCGACTTTGTGATCGAGCCCGTGCCGCTCGAATTCTTCGACCACCTGCCGCGAAAGTTCGGGAAGAAATGTCAGATCGTACTTCGCGTAAATGATGAGCGACTTCCGCGGCCAGCGCGCGAATTGCTTGAAGTACGACATGGGGCTGACGGCCAGCCAGGCTTGCCGCAGGCGATCGAGATCGATCTGCCGCTCAATGCCCTGGCGGATGTGCCGCGTCGACTGGCCGTGCCACACCACGTCGGCTACATAGGTCGATGCGTGATTGAACGCGGCCACACTCAGGCGCGGCTCGTGCGCCGTCGCGATGAACGCATAGCACGAACCCAGGCTCGTGCCCACGATGCCAAATTGGCTGTAGCCCTGCTGTTCCAGCCAGTCGAGGCAGCTGCGAATGTCGACCACGCCCTGGCGCACCGCGTCCAGCGTGCGTCCGATATTGGCGGAAACCGCGTAGTCCGCGCGGCTGATCTCGGCAGGCATCCGAATATCGTGATACGGCATGCTCAGCCGCAGCACCGCGATGCCCAGCATGTTGAGCAGCTTGCACAGCGCGACATAAGAAATCGCGTCGGCATTCCAATGCGGTAGCAAAATGACGGCACGGCGTCCCTTGGCCGGAAACCAGCGCGCATTTACCAGATTGTTTTCCGGAAAAGGTGTCTTCACCGGCGAAGTGAAGCGCAGAAATTCTGCGAACGTTCCCTTTACTTTCGCCTCAAGCTTCGGATCAGGCACTTCGCGCGTGGAGAACACCTGAACCTCCCGCGTCTCCAGGCGGAAGTCCGAGGGCTGTGTGTAGGAATAGAATTCATCGCTGGATGCGACGATGCGCCGGTTGTATTCGAGGATGAACTTCTCCGGATCATCCACCGCCGCGCCCGGCGTCTGCCCGGGACGAAAGCCGTTGCGGCAAGGCCAGTCCCGCGCCCACTCCACGCCCCACTCCAGCGGACGCACCACGCGGTTGTTGTCCACCGAAGTGAGCCGGTGTTCCCAGTCGTACATCCACTGTGCGTAGCGCGAAGGCATGGTCAACCTTTAAGTGTAACAAGCGGAAGCGCCCGGCTTACGCGGGAACCATTCAACGGCAGCAATTGTCAGTTGGCAGTTAACATTCGCTCCTAAACGGGATGATCCGGCAGAAATATGTCGAGCCTGTGACATCCGTCACCGAGAAACATCTGCCCGCGCGATATTTGTTGAAAGGAACGTGATCGGTAGAAACGTTTGAATGTAGCTACATTTGGAGTTACAATGAAGTTTGAATGGGATGAGGCCAAGAACCGGGCCAATATCCGAAAGCATGGGTTCGACTTCGGCGAAGCGGAAGAGATGTTCCGTCACCCTCTTCTTGTTCGTGCCGACACGCGCGAGGGTTATGGCGAGGAGCGATGGATTGCAATCGGGATGGTGCAGAGCCGCGTTGCCTTTGTAGTATTTGCGGAATGTCCGGACGATACGATCCGCATCATCTCACTGAGAAAGGCAAATCATGAAGAGCGCCAAGAGTACGAAACGACGATCCAGAACGGACTGGAAGCGCATTGATGCGATGCGGGACGAGAATATTGACTATTCGGACATTCCGAAGCAGGGCCCCGAGTTTTTTGCCAATGCGATCCTCTGGCCGGGACCGAAAAAGCAAATCACCTTGCGAATTGATCCTGATGTGCTGACGTTTTTTCGCAAGCATGGACGCGGATACCAGAGCACGATCAACGCCGTGCTCCGCAAATATATGGAGGCAAGAAAGGAACAGGTGCCAGCCGTCAGACCGCGGTGGCCAGCGAATCATCACGTCAGCGGCCGATAAAGGAGCCTGACGTCTGAGGTCCGACGCCGGCTTCTAGCTGCTGTACCTGCGCGGCACCCGCTTCGAAATATTGCACAGAATTTCGTACGGAGTGCTGTTGGCCAACTCGGCGTGCTCCAGCGCGTCGACGCTCAGGCCTTCGCACTCCCCGAGCAGGACGACTTCATCCCCGACGGCGACACCGGGAATTCCGGTCACGTCCACCAGAGTTAAGTCCATCGAGATGCGGCCCACGATCGGTGCATAGTGTTCGCGCACAATCACGCGGCCGCGATTGGAGAGTTGCCGGTTGTATCCGTCGGCGTACCCTACGGGCAGCACCGCAACGTGAGCGGGAGCCTTGGTCACGTACGTCGCGCCATAACCCAGCGGCTGGTTCGCGGCGAAATCACGCAGGGACAAGATGCGCGTCTTCCAGGTGAGAATCGGTTTCACCGGCAAACGCAAAGTTCCGCCACTCACTTCGCGTCCAGCGCGCTGAAAGGGCAGGTAATAGCCGTAGAGCGCGACTCCCGGCCGCACCATGCTATTCCACGTTTCGCGCCGCGAGATGACCGCGGCGGTGTTCGCCATGTGCACGAACTTTGGTTCCATGCCCGCCTCGCGCACCATGCGGCGGGCCACATCGAACTTCTGTTCCTGCTCGGCCACCGACGGCGCATCCATGATTTCCGAAGCCGCGAGATGCGTCGAGAAGCCTTCCAGAACCAGATGTTTGGCCGCTCGCAATGCCGCCAGCACGCCGGGAAGCTGATCGATCGCGACGCCCAGGCGGCCCATCCCGGTATCAACCTTCAAATGTACGGGATGCTGCGCCACGCCCAGCGCCGCCGCTGCCGAGTCCAGCGTCTCGATGTGCCAGGGCTCCCAGACCGTGGGCGTGAGATGCAGGCGGATAATCTCACTCTCTTCGCCGCGCCAGAAGCCAGTCATCAAAAGAATGTTGGCGCGAAGTCCTGCCTCGCGCAGCGGGATCGCCTCGTCGAGCGAGGTGACGCCCAACCACTTCGCGCCTTCCGCTTCGAGCGCGCGTGAGCACTCGACGGCGCCGTGACCGTAGGCGTCGGCCTTTACCACGGCGCACACCGTGACGTTCGCTCCCACGTGCTTCTGCACCGTGCGGAAGTTCTGGCGCAAAGCGGTGAGCGAAACTTCCGCCCACGTGGGGCGCGTCGCCACGCGGCTCAGGATTTCTGCGGTGGTTGCCACTTTCGCGATTATAGCGGGAGCGGCCCGCGCGCCCAGGTTACGCCGGGGCTACTCCCGCGCGAAGTTGCTTTCCTGCGCCTTGTCATCGCGAGCGATGCGAGGGATCCAGGTCCTTGCCGGACGCGGTCAGCGTTGTCGCTCCAGGCACAAAGCGAGATCTCTCGCTTCGCCAGGGATGACAAGAAACGACATCTCGCAGACCCTTCAGTTTCCGGCCAACAAGAAATTCACCGTGATCTGCGTTTCCACCTCGATGGGCTCGTTGTTCAGGATGTACGGGCGATAGCGCCACTGGCTCACCGCATTCACGGCGGCTGGCACCAGCAGCGGCGGCCCGGAGACCGCGTGCAGGTTATCGATGGTTCCCGCCTTGCTGATCACCGCGGCCAGAACCACCGAGCCCTGGATGCGCGCGGTTTTCGCCAGCGGAGGATAAACCGGCTCGACCCGGTGCAGCAGGTTGCCCTCCAGCATGGACGATTTGCGAATCACATGCGTGATGGTTGGAGGCGGAGTCGGCAACACGGGCCTGTTCCCGCCAAGCGAGAACGGGAGTTCGGGACCGGACACCGTTCCGGTCGCGGAGGCGATCGGGTCGCAAGTCGCATTGCAGTGCTCAGCTGACGTCTGTGGCGTAGTGTCATCTGCTGTCGCCGATATGATCCTTGGGATTCGCCCCGGCGCCACCAACCGCGGGTTCGCAAAATTGTTCTGGGCGGCGTGAGGAGCGGCGGTGCGCGCCCCGCCACCTTCGGGTTCAGCGGTATGCCGCCCCAAGCTGATGGGCGTGGAGACGGTGCGCGCCCGGGGCAGGCCGACGGTCTGCAACACGGGCAGGATCAGCAGCAGGCCGACGATCAGCGCCTGCAGCCCGAACGACGTCATGGTCGTCCAACTGCGGCGACCGCATTGCGCCCAGGAAGTTTCCAGCATGCTATTGGCAAAGATTGTGTTTTCGGATGTCGTGTCATGGAGCCCGGTGTATTCCAGCATGGCGTCCTCCCGCGTTGAAATCTGTTTGCTGTTATGGACACCACGAGAGCTCGCGCGGGTATGGATCCCGCAAAGAAAAAAGGCCGCGTTTGCACGCGGCCTGCTGGAACTTTCCAGACACTTGAGGTGTCAGGGTTCTTACTGTTTGGGTGCTGCCGGAGCTGCTGGTTTCGCCGTTCCCACGCCCGCCGGCTTCGGAGCCGCCGGCTTTGTTCCCGCCGCCGGTGCAGCCACGCCCGACTGCGCGTTATAAAGGTCGACCACTGCCTTGGTAATGTCAAAGCTGTCGCCCGCCAGAAGCACCGGACCCTGCGGCCACTGCTTGGAGGTGTCGATGATCAGGCCATAGCCGTTGTCCTGGGAATACTTGACGATAACCGGAGCCACCTTTTGCAGGATTTTGCTGAATATTTCCTGCTGCTGGGCGCCGAAATCTTCCTGGGCATCCTGCACGGACCGATCAAAAAGCTTTTGCTTGCTCTCGATCTGCTTCTTCAGGGTGTCCAAGGCCTCGGCGCTCAGCTTGTCCTGCGTGTTGGTCAGCTGCTTCTTCAGACCTTCCAACTCATCGTTCTGAGTCTTCAGCTCGTTCTGCTTGGGCTCGAACTTCTTGCGCAGGCCTTCGAGGTCGCGGTTTCCTTCGTTGCATCCGAAGACGGCTGCTTCAATGTTGATGGCACCGACCTTGGTGCCAGTAATCGCAGGGGGCGCCGCGGCCGAAGCGGATGGGCTGGATGGCGGGGTGGCGCTGCCGGTTTGGGCCAATGCGGAAAAACTTAAGGTAACCACACAGGCCAGAAGAACTCGCAGAAACTTGCTTGTCATTGGATCGGTTGAACTCCTTGGAACATGCCTTTCGGAGCATGCTTCCGGGAATGAACTTCAGTTGTCGTTCTATTGATCGCTCTCTGAATCGCTGCTCAGATCGTTTCTTGAGTCAACGCTGGACCGCACTGCATGAGGTCTCCGCTGCGGTCGCGGCCGCAATCGGAAAAGGCGCACTAGATTGCCAGCGTTGCACACGCCTAACGGGCTGGGTGTGCTGTCCACTCCTCACTGCTGACTTGATGGCGTGGATCACAAGCATTATAGTGACCTCCGGCGCGGCCCGTCAAACCTGAACTCACACGTCGCGTCGGCTAGAATGTCGTCGCCACCGTAAACCGGAACGTCTTGCGCGGCTCCCGCAACTGGAAACTGGGCGAATATGTATTCACTGCCAGGTGATACGTATAGGCGCCTGCCGCCGTGTTGCAGATGGTTCCAGGCGGCGTCCCCACCGGACACTGCGCTTGCGGGAACATGGCAGTCGTAATCGGAATCGGCGGGTTCGCTTGCTCGTTCAGCCGCAGCGGGTTGTACGCCCAGTAGATGCGGAACGGCGCATTGACCACCGGCAGGAACATCTGCAGTTCGAGGCCGGTGGAAGCCCGTGGCCTCCAGTTCGTCTGGCCCAACACCTCTAGCTCGTTCGAGGGGCTCGGCTTCAGGATGCTTCCCCCTGGCAGTTGTAGCCCGCGTCCAGCGTGGGACATCCGAAGAGCGTACCCACCACCTGATTATATTGTGCCTGGGCAATCTGCAATTGCGAACGCCGAAGAATCGGGTCGATTCCCATATCCCAGAAAGGAACGATGGCCACTGGACCAGCGATGGTGATGCGGTATTCGAAGTTCGTGAAGACACTCAGGTCGCCGCCGGGGAACACGATCTGATCGACCGGGATGGGAATCGTCCAGTTCCCCAACCGCGGGTTGGCCGGGTTCTTGGGAACCGGGGTGCCGTCCGGATTGGTCAGCGTGATCACGTTGGAACTGGGAAGAAACGCCACCGGAGACACCGACCGGATATCGAAACCGCGAATGTCGTTTTCGCCGCCCATGAAGAAGCGCTGGAACGGCGGAGCCACCAGCCCTCCCCAGCCGCTGATGAATGATCCCTGAATGTTGAACCCGAGCGCGTTGCGGCGGTTCTGCACCGGGATGAACTTCTTGTACTGAATAATCGGCCGTACGGAATGGACGGTACCCCCGATGCCGGCGAATTCCAGCCCCACCGTCATCTGGTGCCCTTTATGCGGGGAGATGCCGCTATCGAGGGTGTTGAACGAAAAGTTGGGGAAGATCTTGCTGGTAACAATTCCATTCACCGCGTTCGGCCCCGAGATGCCGCGGAACGCGATGTAGTCGAACAGATTCTTCGAGGCCGTGCTCAACGGCAGCAGCGTCGACCGGTCCAGCGTGTACGAAATGCCCAGACGCTTAAAGGAGCGCCGCAGCGGATAACTCATCGACGTGGTGAAGCCCGCGCTCGACTGCGAGTAGTTCTGCAGGTTTTGCAACTGGGCACTGGGCAGATTCAGGTTCTGTCCGCTGAAGATGGACAGCTGCCTCGCCTGGTTATAGCTGATCTTGTTGGCGAACACGTTGAATCCGAATTGCAGAGGACGGTCAAACATGTAGGGCTGCGTAAATCCCAGGTTCACGCTGCGCGCCAGGTTCCCCAGGCTAACCTGGACCTGCAAGGTTTCGCCGCGTCCCAGAAAGTTGTTGGTAGCGTAGTTGAGCCCGATGAACGCGCCCTCCAGCCCGCTGACGCCGCCGTTGAGCCCGATGCTGTTCTTGCCCTTCTCGTGGACTTTCAGGGTCAGGTCGACCTGGCCGTTTTTCTCGTCCAGCTTCTTGTCGGTCACGTTCGGGTCGTCCGGCTTGAGCTGGTCGAAATAAGAAAGCTGATTCAGGCGGAGCAGGCTCAGTTCCCACAAACGGGAGTTGTAGACGCCGCCTTCTTCCAGGGCCAGCTCGCGGCGAATCACTTTATCGCGCGTGGTGGTGTTGCCCGTGAACTCAATCCGGCGCACGGTGAACTGCTTGCCCTCGTCGACCTCGACTTCGAGGAATGCCAACTTCTTGTCGTCGTCAAAGGTGGTATTGGGAACCGGCGTGTAGTTGATATAGCCGTATTCGCCATAAGCCTTGCGCAGCGCTTCCAGACCCTTGGAGATCTTCTCGCGGCTGAAAATATCCCCGTCTTTCAAGGGGAACAGGGAGCGCAGCGCGGCCACGTTGGTAATGGCTTTGTTGCCCTTGAAAGTGATTTTTCCCAGCCGGTACTTGTCGCCTTCTTCAATCGGCATCGTAATGTCGACCGCCTTGCCCGGCCCCGCCTGAATGAGCGGAACCCGCGGGCCTTTGTGCCCGGTGTCGTGAATTTCCGTCTTGGCATCGTTGACCACGACTTTGAAGTAGCCGCGGTTCTGGTACTCGGCCCGCACCCGCTCGGTATCTTCTTCCAGCTTGGTGGCGTCGTAGGTCTTGGCGAAAATATTTTCCAGGAAGATGGAATGGGGAATGCCGATCGGCTTCAGGTTCTTCATGGCCGCGCGCAGAACTCGCGACTTGACCGCCTTGTTACCCTCAAAGGTGATCTTGCCGACTTTGACCTTCGGCCCTTCCTTGATCACGAACGTGATGCCTACTGCGGCCGGCGGAATCTGCCGGATCTCGGTGCGAATCGTCGCGAACTGGTGGCCGTGTTCAGCCAGCAGCCCTCGGATGGAAACTTCCGCTTTCTTGATGCGCGTGGGATCGTACTGGCTCTCCACCACCAGCCCCACTTTGTCCTGCTTGAAGCGGTCGAGGATGTCGCTGTCGGAAACTGAAGGGTGGCCCACGTAGAGAATCTCGCGGATCGTCGGCTTTTCTTTCACCTGGAAAATCAAGCGCCAGCCCTTCGGCGTCTGCTCGCGCAGCACCTTGATGTCTTCGAAGTAGCCGGTGTTCCACAAAGAGTTGAAGTCGCGTTCCAGCGCGGCGGCGTCGTACACGTCCCCTGGCTTGGTAAAGACGCGAGACTTGATGGTCTCGGCGGGAATGCGGCGGTTGCCGCTGACGTTGATTTCCGAAACCAGTTCACTCTGCGCCCACGTCCAGCCGGCCGTCGCCAGCAGCACCGTGGCCATTACCAGGCAACGATTGAACAGACTCCACCCCACTCTTGGCCAAGGCCGTTGAAATGAAGAAGATGGCACCGACGCGGCCCCCATAACACCGGGGCGCTTGGGCACAACAAGGTTCTCCGAATGAAAGCGAAAAGGAATCGCTACGACCTCAGCCTCTGGGATGTAAGAAAACTGTCATTATACGGTAGCGCAAGGGAAAGCGTCCAAGCCGCAACTCTTTCTTTGGCCAAATCTTCCCGCCCAAATGAACTCGACCGGCAAAATCTGTGGTTGCTTCATGAGGATGGCTTGAATAACTCTACCTCAACCAAGACGGAATAAACCGTGGCCGAGTTGCCCATGTCGGCAAGTTTTTCTGAGTTGAGGGTATTCATGCTCCGGAACCCCGGACTCATCTTCGCCCAATTCAGGCTGGCCGAGACCACTCCGGGCTTCCATCCAGCTTCATCGCACTTCGATTATACGGTGCTTTCCACGCTCGCGCCGAGAGATCGTGCGCTGAGGAACGGCACTTAGACTGGAGACTTGAGACAGAAAAAAGCGGACGGCCCGTGAGGCCGTCCGCCCGGGAACCACTGCAACGAGCTAGTTGCTCTGCTGAGTTGTCGACACCAGCCCGGCGTAGACTTCCGGAGTTCCGTTCGGAGCCAGGAGCAGGCCGCGCGTGACCAGCGGAATCGGCGTGCTCGTGGTCTGCAGTTGGTTAAGTCCAGTCAGGTTGTTGAAGTAGGTGAGGTTGAAGGTGTTGACCGTGACCGGTCCACCCACGGAATAGCCCACCAGCCCGTTGTTCGCCATCTGGAAGCTGCCCAGGTTGCCGTTTTCGACGGTGACGCTCGACGGCACGAACATGCCATAAACGCCCTGCAGCCGCAGCGAGATCATGGTCGGCGTGAACACGCTGTTGCTGTAGCTGCCGCCGATGAATACCCTTTGGCCAACCACCACCGTGGTGTTGCTGAACCACGACTCCGTCACCGCGCCGTTGAAGAAGCAGATGTCGAAGTCGCTGTTGTCAATGGCGCTCACATTCACCGTCTGAATGGAGTCGATGTCGCTGACCATGTCAGCTCCCGTTTCGCCCACCCACATGGTGATGGTCTGCACCTGGTTCGATCCGTTGGTCGTCAGCGCCAGCACTCGTCCAGAGATGAACGACTGCGAGGTGGTGATGACTTCCACGCTGCTGGCCATCAAGCTGCCGTCCGCCTGGAATGCGCCTTGCACTCCAACGATCGCCGGCGTCGCCAGATTGTTGATGCTCCAGCCGCTGTTGAAATTGGTGTTGTTGTTTACATAGACCGTCAACTGGCGTCCGTACGGCCCTTGCAGCACGAACGAGTTGTTGCCGGCGCTTACTGAAACCAGACCGCCCGTCAGATCCGTAACTTGTCCGTCAGGATCGCTGGCATGAGTCGCCTTGATGTAGATAATCGGATTGATCGCAATCGTGTTGCTGCCGCCGATGACCAGGTTTCCGTTCCCGTCGGTCGCGACGGAATCCCGGATGTCCATATCCATCTTCAAGCCGGCCAGACCATTCGCTCCCACCACCATCGGCGTGGGGAAAGTCACGGTCACGCTGTATGTACTCTGATTGTTCGGAAACGTCCCGTTCAGCGTGCTGACGGCCGGAGCCGGGTTCAGGGTGATGTAGTCGACCACGGGGTTGGCCAGCACAAAGGTCGCGCTGACATAGGTATCAGCCGGAACGGTGTTGAACGCCAGCGGCGAACGCAGCCCGACCAGGCGCGCGAAATCGACGGTAGTCGGCGTCGAAAGCACGGTCGCCGTGCTGCTGTCCTGGCCGTTCAGGGTGACCGAATTCAAAGTTACGTTGAAGCTCACGACGGAGGATAGCGGCGAGTCCTCTCCAGTCATGAACACGCTGGCCGTCTGTGGATTCGACCCTCCTCCTGAAGAATTCGACGCCGATCCACAGCCCATGCCCATCATGCAGAGTGCGAACAGTACGGCAAATCCAAAGAACTTTTTCATGGCAGACTCCAGTGCGAAGGTTTGGCGAAGCGTAGTCTCGGGGGGAGCCGTGATTTGCTTCACAGCGATGGAAACACAGCCCGGCGGGGAATGTCGCGTAACCAAAGAAAGGTTACCGGGCGGAATTTGGCACTGATCTTAAGGTATCTGATTGGATGCGATGGAGTTGTAAGCAGTTCGCCAGGGAAGAAAAACAACGGTCCATGCCCTTCGGTGCACCCGGAAAGCCCCATCCGGCGAGGGTTTCCGCGCGGATCAACCAGCCGAAGAGGTCAGCATTTGGCGCTCAGCATTTTGCACTTGGCCGGCCTGACTAAATGCTAACTGGCAAGTGCTGAGTGCCAGGGTTCACTTCAACTCCAGCACTTCCTTCTCTTTGCTCTTGCTCATCTCTTCCATCTTCTTGATTTCGCCGTCGGTCAGCTTCTGGATTTCGTCCAGCGAGCGCTTCTCTTCATCTTCGGAAATTTTCTTATCCTTCAGCGCCTTCTTAATGGCGTCGTTACCGTCGCGCCGAATGTTGCGGACCGCCGTGCGATGCTCTTCCAGCACCCGGTGCAACTGCTTCACCATGTCCTGCCGGCGTTCCTGGGTGAGCGGCGGAACCGGCACGCGAATCAGCTTGCCGTCGTTCATCGGATTCAGCCCCATGTCTCCCGACCGGATCGCCTTTTCAATCGCTCCCAACTGCGACGCATCGAAGGGCTGCACCGTGATCAGCTGCGGCTCGGGCGCGTGCACCTGCGCCACCTGGTTCAACGGCATCTGCGAACCGTAATAATCGACAGTCACGCCATCGAGCATGTGCACCGAGGCGCGCCCGGTTCGCACCCCCGCCATCGCCTTGCGAAAATCCTCTACCGCCTTATCCATCCGCGTCTTCAGTTGGACGTAAGTTTCTTTCAGTCCGGCGATCGCCGCCATTGTCGCTTGAGCCATATGGTTAGCCCCGTATCACTCAGATTCAAAACGTTGCATTATAAACCCAACAAGTAATTCGGCTACGGATTTGCGGATCAAGAAAGAAAAACCAGGCGAACTGCTAAAGCCCACTCACGGAAATACGTGTCAGCGGGAGTTTTCTAGATTTTGTCTTATCCGCGAAAATCCGCGGCGAAAGGAAGTTACGCGCTCACCCGCGACCCAATCTTTTCCCCCAGCACAACGCGGCGAATGTTGCCGTGGTGATTGAGGTTAAACACGATGATGGGCAGATTGTTGTCCTTGCACAGGCTGATGGCGGTCGAGTCCATCACTTTCAACCCCAGCTTCAGCACGTCCATGTAAGTAATGTGGTTGAATTTCTTGGCGCCGTCCACCTTCATTGGATCGGCGTCGTAAATGCCGTCCACGCGCGTCGCTTTGAGAATGGCCTCGGCCTTGATCTCCATGGCGCGCAGCGAGGCCGCCGTATCGGTCGAGAAATAAGGATTGCCCGTGCCTCCGGCAAAAATCACCACGCGGCCTTTTTCGAGATGTCGGATCGCGCGTCGCCGGATAAACGGCTCGGCCACCTGCTTCATCTCAATCGCCGACTGCACCCGCGTATAGACGCCCTGCTTCTCCAGCGCATCCTGCAGCGCCAGCGCGTTGATCACGGTGGCGAGCATGCCCATGTGATCGGCAGAAACGCGATCCATGTCCTTCGCCTGCTGGGCCACGCCGCGGAAAAAATTCCCTCCGCCGACCACGATGGCCAGCTGCACGCCGAGCTTGTGAACGTCCGCCAGTTCCGCGGCGACTTCGTGGATGCGCGCCGTATCCACACCAAAGCCCTGATTGGCAGCCAGGGCTTCTCCGGAAATCTTGAGCAGAACACGTTTGAAGGCAGGGGTGGTGGTCATAGGATCAGTGCCAGGTTCCCGCTTACAACCAGTTCAATCTTACTCTGTCATTCCGCACAAAGCTTTGTCATCCTTCGCTTCGCTCAGGATGACAGGAATGTGGAATCTTAATCGCAACAAAAAAGGCGCCCCGCAGGGCGCCCTGAATTATTCGCCTTTCGGCTCTGTAGGTTTCGTGATGGCAATGGTCTCGCCCGCGTCGCCCACCTTGAAGCGCGCGAATCGCCGTACCGCGATGTTCTCGCCCAGCTTGCCCACCTTGGCCGCGATCAGCTGCGAGATCGAGATGGTCTGGTCCTTTATGAAAGGCTGCTCCAGCAGGCAAACCTCTTCATAGAATTTTTCCATCTTGCCGTTGACCATCTTCTCGGCGATGTTCGCGGGCTTTCCGCTGGCAATGGCCTGCGCCAGAAAAATATCCTTCTCGCGCGCAAAGTCCGCCGCGGTGACGTCTTCCTTGCGCACATACTTCGGATCGCTGGCCGCAATGTGCATGGCGATGTCGTGCACCAGTTCCTTGAAGTCGTCGGTGCGCGCCACGAAATCGCTCTCGCAGTTCACCTCGACCAGCACACCAATCTTGCCGCCGGCGTGAATGTAGCTGGCCACCGATCCTTCGCTGGTCACGCGCGTCGCCTTCTTGGCCGCTACCGAAACGCCCTTTTTTCGCAGGATCACGACCGCCTGCTCCATATCGCCCTTGGCTTCGGTCAGCGCCTGCTTGCAATCCATCATCGGAGCTCCGGTTTTCTCCCGGAGGTCTTTCACTTGTGCCGCTGAAATATTCACTGTAGTAGTACCCATATTAATCCTTCTTCTAACATTCATCGTAGAGACGCAGCTTGCTAGGTCTCTCTCACCACATGCTGACCTTCCGCTGTCGGCAAGAGACGTCGCCAGCAACGTCTCTACATTAGATGCTGCTCTATAAACTTTGACCCGCGCCAGACGACCCGCGCGGGTCAGACTTCCAAAGCCCGTTTTTTCTCGCTAATCGGGACTCGCTTAAACCGTCTGGCTCTCAACCTTGGGCAGTTCGGCTTCTTCCGCCGTCACCGGCTTCTTGTGCATGCCCGGACCCAGCACTTCTTCCATGCTGATGTCCTCGCCCGCGTCGATTCCGATCTCCGAGGCGTGAACCTCGCTGGCCGTGGACTCGGCGGCCTGCGCCGCATCCGACGCCGCCTGCATGTCGGCCACCTGCTTGTCGGTCATCAGCTGCGCGCCCTCGGCAATCGATTCCGAAATCTTCGAGGTAAACAGCCGGATCGCCCGCAACGCATCGTCGTTGCCCGGGATCACATAATCCACTTCACTGGGATCGCAATTCGTATCGACCACCGCGACCACCGGAATGCCCAGCTTGCGGGCTTCTCGAACAGCGATTTGTTCTTTGTTCGAATCAATCACAAAGATCGCGTCCGGCAACCGGCTCATGTTTTTGATGCCAGCCAGATTGGCCTGCAAATGTTTGCGCTCGCGTTCGAGCTTGATGACTTCTTTCTTGGGGAGCAGCTCGTAGCGGCCATCGGTGGCCATCTCGTCGAGCTCCTTCAGCCGCTTCACCGACTTCTGCACCGTAACCCAGTTGGTGAGCAGTCCACCCAGCCAGCGCTGGTTGATGTAGAACATCCCGCAACGCTGCGCTTCTTCGGCAATCGCGTCCTGCGCCTGGCGCTTGGTGCCGACAAACAGCACAATGCGGCCGTCGTTGGCCAGGTCCTGCACGAACTTCGACGCCTCTTTGAACATCTTCAGCGTCTTCTGCAGGTCGATGATGTAAATCCCGTTGCGCTCTCCGAAGATGTATTCCTTCATCTTAGGATTCCAGCGCTTGGTCTGATGCCCGAAGTGGACGCCCGCTTCGAGCAACTCCTTCATGGTAATTGTCGCCAATGAACCTCCTTTTTAGTCTGCATCCTTCGCGTCAACGTGCCGCTCCGGATTGCCATTCCCGTCCCCGCGCCGCGAGGCACGAGAAGAATTGAACACCTGAAAACAAGCTACTAGCTGTTAGCTCTTAGCTTTTAGCTTTTAGCCAAACAAAACAACTCGTCATTCGGAGCGCAGGCGCCTTTCAGCCGGAGCGAGGAATCTCAGTCGCCACCGCACTCGCCCAAGACAGCAACTCTGCAGCACCTTACCGCTTCGAGAACTGGAACCGCTTGCGAGCGCCCTTCTGTCCATACTTCTTGCGCTCTTTACCGCGCGAATCGCGGCTGACGAATCCCTCAGCCTTCAGCTTCTTGCGCAGCTCGGCGTTGAACTGCATCAGCGCGCGGGCAATTCCCAGCTTCACCGCGTCGGCCTGGCCGCGCACCCCGCCGCCCAGCACGCTGGCGACGATGTTGAACGAAGCTGCCGTTTCCGACGACGCCAGCGGAGCCTTCGCCGCCGAACGCTGCGCCGGGGTCACGAAATATTCTTCAAAGGCGCGCCCGTTCACCTTGAAATCGCCGCTGCCCGGACGCAAATACACTCGGGCAATCGCCGTCTTGCGGCGTCCCGTTCCGTAGTATTGAACCAATTCAGCCATGCTAGCTCTTCGCTCCTAGCTCTTAGCTTCTAGCTTGAACCACCAGAAGCGAGCCTTAATCGTTTACCCACAAACCATGTCATCCTGAGGCGACGCTTTTTGTCGCCGAAGGATCTCGGACTCAACGTAAGCCGCCTTACGAAACTGCGACTTTCCGCGGCTTGTACGCGCGCACTTCCAGCTTCAAATCCTGCGGCTTCTGCGCCTGGTGCGGATGCTTGTCGCCCCGGTACACGTTCAGCTTCGAAAGCATGTGCGCCGCCAGCTTGTTCTTGGGCAGCATGCGTTTCACCGCCGACTCAATCACGAGTTCAGGTTTGCGCACCATCCGCTTGTTGTAATCTTCAGTCCGCAGCCCACCCGGATATCCCGTGTAATGGTGATACTGCTTCTGCTCCGCCTTGAAACCCGTCGTCTTGATCTTATCGGCGTTGATCACGATGACGTGATCGCCGGTATCGAGAAACGGCGTGTATTGCGGGTTTTCTTTGCCCATGAGAATGCGCGCCACCTGGGAAGCCAGGCGTCCGAGCGTCTGCCCGTTCGCATCCACGACGTACCACTTGCGCACAATTTCCCCCTCTTTGGGGAAATAGGTTGACATCAGAGTTCTCCCAGATTGAATAAAGGCTGCGAAAGAAGACCGCTCGTTGATTCCCCGGCGAGGACGCCAGGACCATCAGGCGGGCAACCACACGACTACCAAGTCCTTACGATAGCGTAATGTGCAAAGAATTGTCAACGCCGTGTTACTCCCAGATTGGTAGTGGTAACCTAATCGACGGAGGTTCGTGATGAAATTACTCCCCAAACTTCTTGCTGTTCCTCTGACGTTGGCTGTATCCCTGATCTTCTCTCTGCCCGCCTTGGCGCAACATGGCGGCGCCCACGGCGGCGGTCATGCGGTTGGCGGCGGATATATTCCGAAGCACGGTCCACCCGCCAGTCACGGCACGATTGCCCATCCTGCAAAGAATTTTCATGATGACGAAGGCCATCCCCAGGCCCCGCACGTCCACCACGACGGCACTTGGGTCGGCCACGACGCCGGACGCGATGACGCCCGCTTCCACCTCGATCATCCCTGGGAGCACGGCCACTTTCCCGGCGGCTTCGGCCGCGGCCACGTGTGGCGCATCGGCGGAGGCGGTCCCGGCCGCTTCTGGTTTAACGGTTGGGCTTTCGGGGTTGCCTCGTTTGACCTGGCCCTATGCGCTGACTGGCTCTGGGACAGCGACCAGGTCGTGATCTACGAAGATCCCGATCATGACGGCTGGTATCTCGCCTACAACCCGCGCCTGGGCACCTACGTTCACGTGCAATACTTCGGACCGCAGTAACGACACATGCCGTTCGCCGGCGGGGACACACGCCCCGCCGGCGAACGCGGCATGCTGCGCCATCCCGGACTGACATCGGAAAACCAATCTGCTGCCTGGAAAGCTCATCTGCCCTGTCATCCTGAGGCGCAGCTTTTGGCGCCGAAGGACCTATGCAACTTCTTCGCTCGGGACGACAACAGAACTCAGGATGACAAGATCAGGATGAAAGCTTGGGGATTGACCAGCGCCTATTCGTACGCCAGCGCGTCAATCGGATCACGCTGCGCGGCCTTGAACGCCGGATACAGGGCCCCGGCCACCGCCCCCACAACCGCAATCACCGCCGCCCGCAGCGCCCACTCATTGCTCCAGAACAGGCGCAGCACCGGCCTTTCGAACATGATCACGTGCCGCGTCGCCAGGCTGATCAGGATCCCCGCCACAATCCCAGCCACCGCCAGCAGCAGGGTCTCGCGCAGTACGACGTTCACGATGTACCACTTCGAAGCGCCCAGCGATTTCAGAATTCCGATCTCGCGCGTCCGCTCCATCACCGCCGTGTACATCGACTGGAAGATCACCAGAAAACCGACCACCACGGCGACGCCAATCACGATCCTGAATCGCCAGATCGAATCCAGGCAGATTATCGGGCGTCATCATCGACAGATACTCCTGCATCGAGCGCACCGCATACTGCTCCATGCCCGGCGTCTTCTTGATCGCGTTGTCGACGGCATCCGCGTTCGCGGGATCATCCAGTTTGAGTAGAAGACGGAGCAGCGCCCGAGCTGGCCGTTAATAGACCTGCATGGTCTCCAAGCGGTAGAGAATTTCCGCCCGCCCTTGCCGTGCGGAACGATGCCGGCAATCCGGTACTCATGATTCAGGATCTCAACCGTGTCGCCAACTTGCTTGTGATTCTGCTCGGCATAAGAATCGTCGACCAGGGCGTCATTCGGTCCCTGAAACGGTCCTCCCGAGAGGTATCGAAATTCGGGCGGAAGTCCGTCGTAGGTATCCAGGTCAATGCCGTAGTCGATCTCCAGAGGCTTTTGGCTGAAGGCCCAATAGACCGGCGCGGCATCGACCACATGAGGAATCTTCTGGAGAACACTACCCACCTTCACAGAAATGGGCGCGCCCGACATCGGCGATCAGCCCCGACGATCCCGGCGGCATGACCATCAAATCCGCGCCCACGCCGAGCTGGCTCTCCTTCGATCCGTTCAGCAGCCCGTAGAACAGCGCCACCACCATCAGGATCATCACAACTTCGAGCGCAATTGCGCTGGTCGCGATGAACGACCGCGTCGGCCGGTGCACTAGGTTGGCGACAACCATTTTGTTCATCATAAAAATCTGTAAGACGAAAGAAATTCGGGTGCCCCATCCTTGTCGCGTTCTTCGCGACCGGGTGGGGATTTTGACTCTGAGTACTGTTACTGTCTCTGCCCCAGCGGCACCACCAAACTCGATTGCGGTCGGTCCAGGTGAAGCACGTCCGCCCCCGGCGGCTGTTCCAGCACGAACTGATCGTCGGTCAGCGTCTGGTTTATGTCCACTTTCAGCATGTTCAGGGTAATGTCGAACTCTTCCTGCGGACGCGAGATCTGGATGCGCGACGGGAAGCTGATACCGTCGTAATCCTTGTATTCGGCGTAGCGCGCGTCGGTGGCCACTCTCCCATCCTCGCTATAAATAACCTGCCGGTGCGGCTTCAGGTCGACCCGCCCGAAAATGATCTTGCGCGCCAGTCTCCAACCCTCATGGAACTTCTGAATCACCGTCAGCTCGTAGTCATCCTGCAGAATGCGGCGTCCCTTCTCGTTATGCAGAATCTCGTAGCCGTTTTCCAGTACAGCAATCTCTTTCTCCGGATCGATGTGGCGAATCAGCAGCGCATCGTAAATATTCTGCGGGCGAATATTTTCCATCGGCTTGTCCGTGTTGGGTGTCGGGACGTCGTTCTTGCCGATCACGAAGCTGTTCTTGGGAGGAATCCACAGCTTAAAGTCCTGGCCGTCGCTGACCATGTCAAATGCCGTGGTGCGCACCACCGGGGTCAGCCCGATCATGTGCAGCGCGCCCGGCTTCCGCGCCAGCACGTATCCGCGGATTTCCTTGTAATCGGTGACATGGCCTTTCTTCACGCCCCCGGCGGACGTGTCAATGTCGACCGTCGCTTTCAGCGACGAATGGCCTTGGCCTGCTGATTAATGCTGTCGATCAGCCCCTGCTGCGAGACTCTTTGAGCGGGATCTGCGAGTATTGGTCCTCGACCGGACGGGTGTGGAACAAGCAGCCCGTGGTTGGCAGGACGGCAAGAAATAAGCTTAGGGTCAGAAAGAGCCGGCTACGTCTCATGAAGATAGTAAGATGTCCTCTATACCATTTGAGTATACCTCGCGCCGAAGGTTGCAAAAGACGGCTGGGACACTTTTCGCCGAGTGTCCCACCCGGTCCCGGCGGGTGACGTTGAGCAAGAATCCTCAGGTCCGGACTGCGCCCATCCCAAAGAAAACAACCTCTCCCACGTCGACTCCCCTTACCAAAGTCGGGCGCACGATCGTCAGCTACAGCTCAGCTGTCATCATCTAAACTGGGATCGAACTGGGGATGACTGTGCGGAAGATCGTCTGGCTGATCCTGATCGCGATCGTTGGCGCTGGCGGATGGTTCGCCTGGGCTGTGCTGTCGCCCATCGAGCCCGCCGCCCAGACCTTCGTCCTGCTGCGCCCGGGCTACTCCACGCGCCGCATCGCCGCCGAACTCAAGGGCGCCGGCATCATTCGCAGTGAGCAGGCGTTTGTGCTGTGGCACTACGCTCACCCGCAGCGCTCGCTCAAAGCCGGAGAATACCTGTTCGACAAGCCGGCCAACATTCTCGATATCCAAAAGCGCCTGCGCCGCGGCGACGTCTACCTCCACACCGTGGTCGTGCCCGAAGGCTACACCCTGTTCGACATCGCCCGCGCCATCGAAGCCGCCGGCCTCGGCCCTGCCGACGACTTCGTGAAAGAAGCCCAGTCCGACACCGCATTAATTGCCGACGTCGATCCAGGGGCGCAGTCTCTGGAGGGATATCTTTTCCCCGACACCTACGAATTCTCCCGCATGATGACCATGCACGACATGGCGGCCGCCATGGTCAAGCAGTTCCGCCAGGTCGCCCGCCAGATTGGAGCGATCCCGGAAGATCCCTCGGCCGGCTTCCCCCAAGGCGTCCCCATCCGCTCCCCGCGCGACATCGTAACCATGGCTTCCATCGTGGAGAAAGAAACTTCTGTCCCGGAAGAACGCCCGCTCGTCGCCAGCGTTTACTACAACCGGCTAGTCCACAACGTCGCCCTCGATGCCGACCCCAGCATCATCTATGCGGAACTTCTGGCTGGGACTTACACCGGCAAACTGCATCACGCCGACATGCAATTCAGTTCGCCCTACAACACCTACCACCATGCCGGACTTCCGCCGGGCCCCATCGGCAATCCCGGACGCAGCTCTCTCGAAGCCGCCCTGCATCCCGCCCAGAGCGACTACTACTATTTTGTCGCCGACGCCCAGGGCCATCACCGCTTCGCCCGCACCATCGCAGAGCACGACAAGAATGTGGCCGCTTATCGCAAAGCCATGCGCGGACGCTAGAAGCAGCCGTAGTACAATCCCCACCTAAGTTCACGCGATCCCGCAATCGGAGACCAAATGTCCGCGCCGGCCGTTCCCTCAACCCAGACAGTGCCTGCGTCGTTAAGCGATTCCTTAAGTACCTCGACGCGCCTGACCTCACTCGATCTGTTCCGCGGCGTCACCATTGCCGCTATGATCCTGGTTAATAATCCCGGAAACGATCATCCGTACAGCCCCCTGGAACACGCCGAGTGGAATGGCTGGACCCCCACCGACCTCATCTTCCCGTTCTTCCTATTTATAGTCGGAGTTTCGCTGGTCTTTTCTTGCGAATCCCGCCTCCGTCGTGGCGATTCAAAGGCCGTGCTCCTGCTCCATGCTTTCCGCCGCGCCGTCATCCTCTTTGCCATCGGTCTGGCGATGAACTACCCCCTGGTTCTGTTCGCTCCGTCAGCTTTCCCCGGACTGCGCATTCCGGGAGTTCTGCAGCGCATCGCCGTCTGCTACCTGGTAGCGTCCATCTTATTTCTGTATACGGGTCTTCGAACCCGCGCCGGGGTCGTGGCCGTGCTGCTCATCGGCTATTGGGTCCTGATGCGCTTTGTCCCTGTGCCCGGCTTTGGAGTTCCCGGTCGCGACATCCCGTTCCTTCACCCCGACGCCAATCTCGCCGCCTATCTCGATCGCAAATTCCTCACCACTCTTTGGGACAAGACTCACGACCCCGAAGGCCTGCTGAGCACCCTGCCGGCCATCGCGACGGCGCTGCTGGGCGTCTTTACCGGCGAATGGCTGCGCTCCGAAGGCAGCCAGCAACGCAAGCTAATTGGAATGCTGGTGTTCGGCGCAGCCGGCCTGGTTCTGGGCCGAACCTGGGGAATCTGGTTCCCCATCAACAAAAATCTCTGGACGAGCTCCTATGTTTTGTTCACCGCGGGATTCGCGCTGGTTGGCCTGGCCCTCTGCTATTGGGCCACCGACATCCGCCGCTGGCGCGGAATCTGGGCGAAACCATTTGTGATCTTCGGCCGCAACGCGATTGCCGCCTACATCGTTGCCTGGCTCTTCGACGTACTGCAGTACGTTTTCAATTTCCGGCGAAACGGTCAAATTGAAACCGGCCACGACTACATCTTCCATTTCTTCGCCCCGCTCGGCAACCCCAGCTTCGCCTCACTGCTCTACTCCCTGGCCTTCGTCCTGGTATGCCTGCTCCCCATCTGGCTGATGGATCGCAAGAAAATCTTCCTGAAGATTTGAAAGAAAGGTCCGGGCGTCATCCCGACCGGAGCCGTTCTTCCGGCGAAGGGAGGGATCTCCCAAGGCACGATTCTCATTGAGATCCCCCTCTCCGCCTGAAAAGCGGCTCCGCTCGGGATGACGCCCTGCTTTGAAAGCTCACCCTGCGCCACTACAAGAAATTCGCGGGCTTCAGCCCCTGTCACGCCGGCTCTACCGGCTCGCCCGCCCTTCCATCCATCCCTGCAGAATCAAAATGGCCGCCATCCGATCGACCGCCTTACCGCGCTTCTCGATCGATAGATCGGTCTCGCGCAGCAGCCGGTTGGCCTCGGCCGAGGTCAGCCGTTCATCCCACAGATGCACCGGCAGTCGGAATCGCTTGCGCAGCTCCTCGGCAAACACCTGCATCTTGTCCGACTGAATACCCTCCGCGCCACTCATGCGCAGAGGCAGGCCGACCACAATCTCCCGCACGTCATACTCTTGAATCACCCGCTGCAAATGTTCGAAGTCCCGCCGCTTCGTAGACCTCTGCAGCGTTTCCAGCCCCTGCGCCGTGATTCCCAGCGGATCCGACACGGCGACGCCGATTCTCCGCGCGCCCACGTCGAGCCCCAGCACCCGCCCGGCTGGAAGCGCTCGCTCACTCCCAACTTGGGATGGAACATCCCCCGGCTCCGCCCCTGGCTCGTCTGGAATCGGCCCTCTCCCTTTGGAATCCACGGCCTGATTATATGCGGGTTCTCAGGCAGGATAGCTCCACAACGCCTGCTTCTAACAAGCCCGGAGCCGAGGTCTGAGGTCCGAGGTCAGAGGTCCACAGTCGGCCTAGTGGCTTATTTCTCAATAGCTTAACAAGACGTGGCGAGCCTGAGACTGGCCCCTCAACTGACTTGCTTTCGGCCCCTCCGGGGAGTAACATAATAGATAGCAATTAGGCCTGTTGCAGCTTCTTCCCCACGAACCTTCGCCTCCCGCGGGTGTCTAAACATGAGCGGTACGGACTTGAATTTCCACATCGGCGACAAGGTCGTCTATCCCAATCACGGGGTTGGGGTTATTGAACAGATCAGCAGCCGCTCGGTGGGCACGACCGTCGAGAAGTTCTACCTGCTGCACATCAAAGCCAGCAGCCTCAAAGTAATGGTTCCTTGCCAGAACGCCGGCAGCGTGGGCCTGCGCCGCGTGGTGCGCAATGGCGAAATCCAGAAAGTTCTGGACGCGCTTTCGATCGGCGAGAACGGCAGCAACGGTGACTGGAAAGACCGCTTCAAGGAAAATTCCGAGCGCATGCGCACCGGTTCGTTGCTCGAGGTCGCCGGAGTGCTCAAGAGCCTGATCGCCCTGCACCAGGCCAAGCCGCTTTCCTTTCGCGAAAAAAAGATGCTGGAACGCGCCCGCTACCTCCTGGTCAGCGAACTGGCCATGGCCCGTAACTGCGAAGAATCCAAGGTCGAAGAAATCCTCACCACTGCCCTGGCCAAGTGCAAACTACGCTTCCCCGAAGCCTCCGAATTCCAGGCGTAAACTTCGCCCGTCCCTCTCACGCAACACCCCGCCCACGGGTTTATAATCCCAAAGGCTGTGGGTTCAAGGCTGTGGGTTCACGAATGACAGACGCTATCAAACGAAAACTGAAGGAAGAGATCGACGCGCTCGAACACGAGCTGATTCACGAGCTGCCCAAAGAAATCAAGAAGGCCGCCGCGCTCGGCGACCTCAGCGAGAACGCCGAGTACCACATGGCCAAGCAGCGCCAGGAGTTCGTCAAGGCGCGCGTCCGCCAGCTCGGCAAACGCCTCGCCGACCTCTCCATGGTCAACATGAACAACATCCCCCACGACAAAGTGGGCCTGGGATCGACCGTGAAGATCTACGACAGCACCAAGAATCAGGAAATGGAATACAAGATCGTCACCAGCGAAGAGTCCGACGTGGCCGCTGGAAAAATTTCCACGACTTCGCCCATCGGCCGCTGCCTGCTCAACAAGAAAGTCGGCGACACTGTGATCGTGGACAGTCCCAACGGCAAGCGCGAACTCGAAATCCTAAGCCTCAGCACCATCCACGACATCATCGAACCAGAGCAGGCAGGTGCCTAATGCCGGTTCGCCTAAAGAAAAAATCTGTGGCGTCATCCCGACCGGAGCCGTTTTTCAAGCGGAGGAAGGGATCTCCCACGGACCAGACGCATGCTACGTCGGCAACTCTAACAGGAGACCTCCTGGAATGACCCACTCCTGGACCAGCGCCTTCGGCCGCGCCTGCGGGGTCCTGCTCGATACCATCGTCCGCTGGCTGGCGCTCTCCCGCATCAATCCCAACGTCCTCACCTTCATGGGACTGGTGGTCAACACCTGGGCCGCCGTCCTGTTCGCTTCCGCCAACGCCGACAACCAGAAGCGCATGTTCTTCTACGCCGGCCTGGTCATCATCTTCTCCGGCTTCTTCGATCTGGTGGACGGCCAGGTCGCCCGCGCCACCAACCGCGTCACCCGCTTCGGAGCCTTCTTCGACTCGGTCGTCGACCGCTACAGTGACGCCAGCCAGTTTCTCGGCTTACTCGTTTTCTACGCCCGCGGCGGAAGATTTTTCTACGTCGTCCTCGCCGCCTTCGTCATGGTCAGCGCCATCATGGTCAGCTACACCCGCGCCCGCGCCGAATCGCTCATCAAGTCCTGCCGCGTCGGTTTCATGGAGCGCCCCGAACGTTTAGTCCTCGTCATCCTTGGAGCATTATTCAACCGCATGGCCCCGGTCCTGTGGGTGATCGCAGTCCTCAGCACAATCACCGTAATCCACCGCATGCGCTACACCTGGACCCGAACCCAGGACCCGCCGATGCCCGCAAAAGCCGGCCAGGCCGCGTAGCCTGACGAAAACGGCTACTTTTTCGTCACGAGCATTCGCCCATCCTCTGACAGCGCGATGCTGGCTCGGTTGTCGTGCCACCACTGCGCCCACTGCTGCGGCGAATCGAAGGTATTGCCGGTTAGCAGCTTCAAAGTCTTCAACGTTTGTCGCGGGCAGTGAATGGCACCGTGATCCTCAAGACATAAATCCACAACCATAACCGTCGCATTTTGCCAGGTCGTGAAGCGGGGATCGTTTCCCCGAACCTGATTGAGAGCCTGCGTCCATTCTTCCGCGGTCGCATAGTCTTTTCCGGTTAAGCTAACCAGATAGTCGTGGATGCGGCGCTGTCGTTCTCCCAGGAGGACATCGACGCTGTCGGCCACATAAAGCTTCAAACCGCGCAGCCGCGCCTCCGGATCAAGTACCGCGGATCCATACAAAAGCTCGGGAGGGCCGAACTGGTTGAACTGAATCGCCGACTGGTCAAGCCAGCGTGGTCCGTCGCGGCGGAGTCGCTCCACGGCGCTCAATTTTGGAGGCAAAGTCCACGCGTCAGGATGCGCCATTTGCCAATCTGTCTTGTGAATCTCGAGCAACTGATCTTCGGCAGACCAGGTCAGATACTGGTTGTTCTCTTCCCACCATGCACTCAACTCGTCATACGACGAGAAATAATGACCGATGAGGTGAGCCAGATTCGCGCGGATCTCGAGGGTTCGATCGCTTTCCCACTGTTCGGGATCGATGAGCCAAAACCATGTCCGTGCCGCCAGCACATACCCTTCGCGGATGGCCGCAGGATCGTCCAATTTTTGATGGGGGATCACGATGCAGAATGTGGGGATCACCGTGGGCCGAAAGATGATCGGGTCTTCATTGAGCACCTCATGGGAAACTCCCTTGTAGCCTTTCCAGAACCAATACTCAGCTGGTTGGGAAGAGAGAGACATCACGCAACCCACCCCGTGGATCCCCAGATTGAAAGGGGAAGTGGCAAGCAATCCAACCGGCAACGCGGCCAGCAGACCGGCTGCCGAGAGCGCGACGATCGCAACGCGCACTGGCCGCGCGATGCTCTCAGGCGGCGGTGCCGTCGCCGCAAGCGGGGTCGTACCTGGGGTCGACCAGAGATAGAGGGGCACCCACGGGAAACAATAGATCCAAACCAGAACCAGAGAGAGCGGGAACAGAGCCCAGAGAAAGATTCCGCCCGGTATTTGCGCCACCATCGTGTAAATAACCAGCAGGATGAAGCAAGCAATGATCGCCAGCGCCAGACTCCCCGAATAGAGGACGAGCAACTGCCATCGGCTCCGGTTGCGCGGCTTCAGAACCAGAGGAATCGTGGCGATAAAAAGTGAGCCGCCGAGGCTGAAGAAAGTGTGCGTGCTGTCGGGCGGGAACAAGCGACGCGGAAGCTCGAGTAGCCAGAAACAAATGGCTTGAAGCGCAATCCAGACAGCCGCCGAGCGAACGTAGGTGTTCCACCAATCCGGAGCCTGCGTGGTGGGCGCACGATTTTCCGCTTGCACCCCTTGCCATCGCAAGGTCCCGAGGGCGATTCCCGCGGTAAGTCCCGCCACGATCAAAACGGTCCACACGTACCCAGGTATCAGCAGTCCGTAATCCCAATCCCAGCGAGCGCCGCCGAAAAATCCCTTCGTTAGCACGTACGCATCTTCGGCGATTCCGGCAAAGGCCAATGCCGCTGCGCTACTGCTGATGACCGCTTGGGCCCGGCTGCGAAAGGTTCTGCTTGCGATGTAGGCGGAAATCAGAACAGCCTGCAGCAGCGGAAATGACGCAAACAGAAGTCCGCGGATGAACTGGCCTGCCACCGTGGCCGTCTTGAAGTAGACGACCGCATACCCGAAGCTCATGGCGATCCAGAGCCAGCGAACTGCTCGAAACGCGACGACAGAATTTGCACCGGGACCGGAGGCAGCAGGGACTTCCAACACAACACCCCCGCGGGAAATGATTTCTGATGCGGCACAATGTTACCATCATGCACCTGCTATCCTATCCCGTCGCATTCATGGATTTTCATTTGACGCTGCTTCCAAGGACACATCTTGCCGACTGATCCTGTTCTCGTCATTCACGGTGGCGCCTGGGCCATGCCCGATGACATGGTCGACGCCCACCTGCGCGGCGTCTCCAACGCGCTGGCTGCGGGATGGCGCGTGCTGAACGCCGACCGTGGTGGCGCGGCTCTCGACGCCGTTGAGGAAGCCGTCGTCATCATGGAAGACGATGAGACTTTCGACGCCGGACGCGGCAGCTTCTTGAATCGTGACGGAAAAGTTCAGCTTGACGCCCTCATCATGGACGGCGCCACGCTCCGCGCCGGGGGCGTGGGCTGCGTCGAGCGCCTGCGCAATCCCGTACGCGCCGCCCGCAAGATTCTCAGCGAGAGCCCGCACGTTTACTTTGTCGGTGAAGGCGCCGAGCAATTCGCCGCCCAGCACGGCATCGCGCTGTGCCAGAACGAAGACCTCGTCATTCCCCGCGAGGTCGAGCGCCTGCACAACTATCAAGCCGCGCAGCGAGACGCAAGACAGGCCGGCTCAAAACCCGACGGCAACGACTTGTTCGCGCCGAGTTCCGGCGACACGGCGGACGATCCAACCATTTCCCACGACACCGTCGGCGCCGTCGCCCTCGACCGCCACGGTAACATCGCTGCCGCAACTTCCACGGGAGGCACGCTGAACAAGGCTCCCGGCCGCCTCGGCGATTCTTCGCTGATCGGTTGCGGCTGTTACGCCAACAACGAAAGCGCTGCCGTTTCCACCACCGGATGGGGCGAGCCGATCATGAAATTAGTGCTGGCCAAGTGGACCGCCGACCGCATTCAGGCCGGCAACTTGCCCGAGTGGTCCGCGCAGGAAGCGATGAATTATCTGAAGCAGCGGCTCAACGGCCACGGCGGCATCATCGTGCTAAGTCCCGAAGGCCACATCGGCATCGCCCACAACACCCCCCGCATGGCCTGGGCGTACAAGACGGTGAAGAAGGAAGAAGCTGGCATCGTCCGCGACAATGCGTAGTGCCTAGCAAATAGCGGTTCGCGTGGAAGAGCGACGCTTTAGCGCCGCGTCAAAGCCACCGGCCAATAACCACTGCCTCTACAACCATCCCTTGGTTCTCGCGATCCTCGCCGCTTCCACGCGGTTGCTCGCGCCTAATTTGCTGATGGCTTCAGAAAGATAATTTCGCACCGTGCCGTCGGACAATCCCAACTCGCCGGCGATGTCGCCGCTGGCCATGCCTTCGCCGGCCAGTCGCAGCACTTGCCGCTCGCGGTCGGTGAGCGGGTCCATTTCTCCCCAGGCTTCCGTCGCGAGTTCGGGATGAATCACCCGCAATCCCCGATGCACGCGGCGCACGGCGTCGGCGAGTTCTTCACAGCGCATATCTTTCAGCAGATAGCCGGACGCGCCGGATTCCAGCGCGCGCCGCAAATATCCCGAGCGCGCGAACGTGGTGACGATGACTACGCGCGTCCCCGTTCGCCGCCGCTTCAACTCCGCCGCTACGTCGAGGCCGCTCATGTGCGGCATTTCAATGTCGGTAATAAAAACGTCCGGCTTGTGCGTGAGCACGGCTTCGAGCGCTTCTCTGCCGTTGCGCGCCTGCCCCACAACCGAAATGTCGCCCTCGATTTCCAGCAGCGCCGCCAGCGCCCCCAGCACCATGCCCTGATCTTCAGCCAGAACCACGCGGATGGTCTTGCGGCCGTCTTTCTCCCTGGCGTTTTCCCTGCCGCCTTCTCGGGCGCTGGCGCTTTCTTTACCGCTTTCTTTGTATGGCGGATTCAATTGCGGCTGCCTTCAACTTGCGCCACGACTTCCTTCGTGGGCAGCGTGATGATGAGTTTCGTTCCCGCCCGGGTTTCGCGCAGCAGCGTGCCGCCAAGCATTTCCACGCGTTCGCGCATGCCGCGCAATCCGTTGCCCTCGCCGTTGGAACTGCCGAGGCCGTCGTCCTGAATTTCCAGGCGGCAGCTGCCGTTCTCCTGTTCGAGACGCATGCGGCAAGTGCGGGCCCGCGCATGCCGCACCACGTTGGTCACCGCTTCGCGCACCGCCAGCGAGAGCACGCTTTCCTGCACTGCCGGCAGTTTCACCGTAGTAGCGGCGTCGCACTGCACGGTCAAACCGGCGGTCTCGAGCGTCAACTTGGCTTGCGCCAGTTCGGCTGCCAGTCCCTGCGAACGGTAGCCGCGAATCGCGTCCCGCACATCGCTGAGCGCCTGCCGCGAGATGCGTTCCACTTCGCGGATTTCCTTTCCCGCCCGCTCGGGATCGCGGTCAATCAGTTTGCCCGCAAGTTCCGACTTCAAGGTGATCACCGACAGCGTATGCCCGAGAACGTCATGCAGGTCGCGCGCAATACGCTCGCGCTCGGCCACTTTCGCCAGTTGCTCAATCTCCTCGTTGGCCTTGCGCAGTTTCCGGTTCATCCGATTGCGTTCGGCAAAAAACGTATTGCCCGCGCCGATGAAGACGGGGAACACCGAGGTGAAAAACATCGTCCAACTATCGAGGTGCAGCAACAATCCTTCAATCGCTGCGATTCCCCCAATGCTGAACAAGCCGATCGCCGCAGCCGTGTTCGACTTCACGCAAAACGGAAGCATGGCCGCGGCAAAAATAAAAAACGTGCACGCGCCATGGTTGATGGGTTGAAACGCCAATCCCAGCAACATCATCCCGCCGATGTGGACCCAAACTTTCGGGCACTCGATCGCGAATAACCCGAAATACAAAACCAGAAAAACGGCCGCGCCTCCGAGATCAAGCAGCCATATCTCGGGGCTTTCGCGAGCGGCCACGGGTTGGATGAAAAAGAAGCCGAGATAAACTACCCAGAACAGAGGACTCCATCCGTGATCCTTGTCCTTAAAGATCACGCGCCAGGGTTTCAGCTTCCGCCAACTCCCGGTTCCACGTTCGCCGCTGTCTTCAAATTGCATTCGCGTCTTCTTCTATTCTCTCCCAGCCGTCAATTCCGGTCGCGCCGCAAGGCCGATCCCGTTCCATACCACACCAGCGTGGCTGCAGGAATCAAGGCCACCAGCCACTTTTCTCCGCCGAACATGGCCCCCAGGCCGAGGCCGATCAGAAGCACTGTCCCGCCGATCGATTTTCCTGTGCTCATCGTGGTGTCCTCGACTTTCTCGGATCCTTCTTTGCCAACCAGCGCCTCGCCCATGGGTACCCCGCGGCCGCGCAACTCAGCCGTAGAGTTTTCCCTTATCGCGTTGGAACCCGATCCGCGCCACGCCCAGGCAGATCATGGTGAACGCCGCCAGCATTTCCCAGTGCGCGGCATTCGGTTCATGGCGTCCCGCTCCCACGATTCCCAGAGCCAGCTGCGCTAAATGGTAAGGTGGCAGGGCCAATGCGATGTGCTGCACAATCTTCGGCAGAAACAGGAAGGGCACCCACAACCCGCTGCAGAACGACATAGGCAAGTAAATCAGGTTGATGGTCGCAGGCGCCGAGTTCGGCCCGGTGAAATATCCCAGCGCCAGCCCCATCGCGGAGAACGGCAGCGAGCCGGCCACCAGCGTTCCCACCAGCAGGGCAAATTGACCGAACTGCATGCGCACGCCGCCGAAGAAGTATCCCAGCGCAAACAGCGCCAGCACGATGATCGCGCTGAAAATCATCGCGGTCACCACCTTGGCCGCGAAATAGGCGAACGGCGGCATCGGGCTGGCGCGCTTCACCTGCAGCCATCCCAGCCCGCGGTCCGAAGCCAGGCCCGCCGCCGTTCCAAACAGCGATGCGCCCATCACGCCGAATGTCCCGTAAGTGGCGATCATGTACGCGGGCACCGCCGTACCCCCGATCGCCTGGTGCGCGTTCAGCAGCAGCCCGAACAGCACGTAAAACATGATCGGAAAACTCAGCACCGACACGGTGTACATGCGCAGCCGCAGGTTCTTCAGAAATTCGTATTTCGCTTCCTTCAGATAAATGATGGCCGTGTGGCCCGGCGAACGCCGAATTTGCGGCCGGCTCAGGGCCAGGTTCGCGGTGGTCGTCGTCATGGTGTCCTCCGGTGCTTGCGGATTGGTTTCAGTTGGAATCAGGAGCGTCGCTGGTAGTGTCGCGGGTCAGTTCCAGAAAAGCCTCTTCCAGCCCCGCGCTGCGGACTTCCAGGCCCGAGAGTCCGGCATCCCGCGCCAGCAGTTCGCGGACAATTGACTCCGCCTCGACCGCATGAATCTCCACCGCCTCGCGATCTTCTTTCACTTCGGTGACGCCCGGAATCTGGCGCAGCGCGTTCAGGCTCAGGCTGGTGATGCAGCGAATCTGCTTGCCCGCGGTTTTCGCTTTGATCTCCGCTGGAGTTCCCTGGGCAATGATCTCTCCCTTATTAATGACGGCGACGCGGTCGGCCAGCGCGTCGGCTTCCTGCAGGTAATGGGTCGTGAGCAGCACCGTCTTGCCGCGCGTAACCATCCGGCGGATTTCATCCCACAACATGCGGCGCGCCTCCACGTCGAGCCCCACCGTAGGTTCGTCGAGAAAAACCAGATCGGGGTCTCCGCAAATCGCCAGCGCGAACAACACGCGCTGCCGCTGCCCGCCAGAGAGGTCGCCAAATTTCCGGTCGCTCAATTTTTCCAGACCCGCGGCGGCCAGCACTTCCCCGAGCGCCATCGGGTTCGGGTAATAGGTGGAGAATAAGTCGATGTGCTCGCGCACCCGCAAGGTTTCCGGAACTCGGCCCACCTGCAACATGGCTCCTGTCCTCATCCGGTTTTCAGGATTCGTCGGGTCGCCCCCAAAAACCCGGGCTCGTCCCGCATTCGGCTGTAGCAATCCCAGCAGTAGTTTCACGGCGGTAGTTTTGCCCGCGCCGTTGGGACCGAGCAGGGCGACGACCTCTCCGGCGCGCACCCGGAAATCTACCCCGCGCAACGCCCGCACGCTGCCATAATTCATGTTCACGCCTTCCAGGCTGGCCACCACCAGGCCCGAATTCGCGATTTGTGAGTTCTGTGGATGCTCGAGGGTTGCGATCATCGTTCGTCCTCCTGGCCTGTAGAGCGCCGTCCGGCGGGAATCGATTCCGTCTTCCCATCCGCTGCTTACATCACCAACACCTGCATCATCGCGTGCGTGGAAAAAACGCGCCAGTGCCATCCATCACGCGCCGGGCGTGACAAATGTCATCCTTCGAATGTTGTTGGTGAACTTCAGGCTGGGGACAAAGTACAGCTCAAGAAGCCGCGGCAGCGTACCGGGAACTTCTGACCTCGTTTACCGGAGCTGTTACGAATTCCGAACAGGCACAAGAAATCCACAGGTTAAGAGTGGGTACTCGATTCGAGTCGCTGCATCCAGCGGACCATCCACGATGCCCGTCTAGCAAGGCCGCGCGCGTGTTCGGATTTCGTAACAAGACTTGCAGGCGCAAATTTTCACACAAGTCTTACCCACTTTTCGCCTCCCCTTTGATATGATTCCCCCCACTTTCCTAGGAGGCGCAACCATGTTGCCCGCGGGAAAAAGTCTTCGTACCCTGCGCGAGAAACTCGGCCTCACCATGCGTGACGTCGAGAACTCGAGCGCGCGCATTGCCGACAAATATCGCAACGAAGAGTTCTCGATGCCACCCAGCCGCCTCTCCGACATCGAGACCAAGGGCATTCTGCCCAGCATCTTCCGGCTCTACACGCTCTCGGTCATTTACCGCCGCGACCTGCGCGAGCTGATGAGCTGGTACGGCGTCGACCTGAACAATATGGCCTCCGACCTCGGCCTGGTATCTCCGCCGAAGTCACACGTTTCGGACGCGCTCGCGGGTCTGGCTGCGGTGCAGGTTCCGGTGCGCTTCGATCCCAGCTTTGACGACCGTCGCACCACCAACCTGGGCCGCATGGTCGAGCAGTGGGGCATGGTCCCCGTCGCCTACCTCGCGCAATTCGCCAACAGCGACTTCACCTACGGTTACGTCGGCACGCAGGATTTCACCATGTACCCGATTCTGCCGCCTGGCAGTTTCATCCAAGTCGACGAATCGAAAAATAAAGTGGTCGAAGGTTCCTGGCGCTCGGAATACGAACGCCCCATTTATTTTGTGGAAACCCGCGACGGCCACACTTGTTGCTGGTGCAGTATGCGCCGCGAGGAAATCATTCTGCAACCCCATCCTTTATCCCCGGTTCCGGTTCGCATCCTGCGCCATCCGCAGGAAGCCGAAGTGCTCGGCCAGGTGGTGGGCGTGGCTATGAAATTGACCGAGTGGCACGCCCTCGATTCTTCTCCAGCATCGAAAGGGCCAGCAGCACTGAATTAAGGTGCCGGGCGGCCGGGGCCTGGCGATCGCCGGGCAGCAAGTCCTCGAAGCGCTCGCACATCCCGTCGACGTAGGCTTGTGCAGGCACTCCCGTCGCCCGGCTCGAAGCTTCAAGATCCTCGACCAGCGACCCCAGCGGCATCCGTAAGACTCCGGCCACAATCTCGGCATGGGCTGTCTTCAAGGCGCGTTCGGAGGATTCCGGGCCGTGCACCAGTTCCATCCCCCAGTGTTCGTAGCGGCCCTGGGCGCGGCGCAGCGACGCCAGATACAGCAGCTTCCCCAGTCGCCCCGCGACCGCCGCCAGAGTGGTTTCTTTCACGTCCTGTAAAGCCGATTTCAGCGTCATCTTGTTACGAATTCCGAACGCTCTCCGGTTGGCACACCCGGTTGCGCCCGCCATCGCCCCATGAAATTATCACCGTCCAATTCGCAGTAACAAGGAGAAAACCACCATGAAACGCATGCTACTCGTCCTCGCCGCGGCCGTACTCTTCGCGTCCACCTTGGTAGTTCCAACCGTTGTCAAGGCCGATGGAAGCCCGACCAACACCAATTGTGGCAGCACATTGTGCAAACCGTAACGTTGAACTAGCTCTTCTTACGAAATCGGAACAAGAATCGCACCAGCGTTGCCGACGGCAGCGGGCCGCGGTATAGTGCCTACCTACCGCCATGCTGCAGGCTCACTCATTACTCTGGCATTACCTTTGGCTGGCGCCGAATGCTCTTCTCCTAATCATTGCCTTCCTGATGTGGAGGAGCGAACTGCGCAAGGCTTTCCCGGCCTTCTTTGCCTTCGCTTTATTCAGCGCCGTGGGCGAGTTTGCTCTGTACGCCGCCGACGTGCTGCCGTCCGTCACGGCTGAGAATTTTTGGCGCATCGAGTGGGCGAGCCTGCTCATCGAGGGATCGCTGAAATTCGTGCTGGTGGCCGAGATTTTCTCGCGTGTCTTCGGGTCCTATGATTCTGTCGCACGCCTCGGAAGAATACTGATCCGCGCCGCCGGTACAGCCTTAGTGTTGGCGGCCGCGTTAGCCGCGGCTTATGCCCCAAGAAATATGACCTTCGGAATCGTCTCTGGAGCGCACCTATTGAGCCAGACAATTTACCTGATTGTATCTGGCCTTCTGCTCTCCATTTTTCTGCTTTCGGCGTACTTCGGACTTCGGCCATCGCGACCAGTTTTCGGAATGGCCCTCGGCTTCGCAATTTCTTCCTGTGTTCACCTCGCGACTTGGGCCGTGTCAGCCAACACGAGGCTACCAGCCTCCGGTCGCGTCGTGCTTGATTTCGTTGACATGGCGACCTACCACGCCGTCGTCCTGATCTGGTTCTACTACCTGCTTGTCCCCAGCAAAGTTGCTGCGAGCCCCGCAGTTCCGTTACCCGAAAATAATCTTGAGGTCTGGAACCGGGAACTGGAGAGATTGGTGCAACGATGATTCTGGCTATCATTCTCGTAGTCGCCGCCGCAGTCGCCCTGATCTTTATTCTTGGGGCTGCGATCTCCCGCCGCCTGCAGATTAACGCGGGCGCGGGCCTCTCCCAACAGATTCAGCCCATTGACGTCGAGGCCTTCCGCACCCTGGCCGATCCCGCCGAAGACGAATACCTGCGGCGCCGCTTGCCCGCCGCGGAGTTTCGCCTGGTCCGGCGGGAACGCCTGCGCGCCCTGGCCGCCTACGTTCAGGTCGCGGGAAGAAACGCCGCCGTCCTGGTCCGTCTGGGACAGGCCGCGTCCACCGCCGCCGACGCCGACACCGTCGAGGCCGCCCGCCGCCTGGTGGACAACGCGCTCCTGCTGCGCCGCAATGCCGCTCTCGCCCTGCTCAGAATTTATATCGCCCTGGCCTGGCCGAACTCCGGCCGGGCGGCCCGCTCCCATACTGCATGACTACGAACAGTTGAACGGCTCCGCCATGCTGCTGGGCAGACTGCAAAATCCCTGTGTCCCCTTGCGCATTTCGGCGCGGGCCTCTTGCGAGACTGGTGGTTTGAGAATGTCGGCGAACGTTCGCGCAGCTGAAGGCAGCCGCGGCGAGCTCGTTCTACGCGGACGGCGCTTCGCATGGGGTGCGCGCACGTACCTCATGGGGATCGTCAACGCGACGCCCGACTCGTTTTCAGGCGACGGACGGCCCGACCCGCAGGACGCGATCGCGCGCGCGCTCGAGCTGGCGGCGCAGGGCGCCGACGTCATCGACCTCGGCGGAGAGTCGACGCGGCCCGGCCACGTGCCGATCGACGCGCTCGAGGAACAGCGCCGTCTGGATGCC
>CAWDBW010000071.1:0-135307 GCA_963800405.1 uncultured Acidobacteriota bacterium | reverse complement strand
GTACTTCGCGATCACTTCCTTGCGCCCAGCGAGAATCTCGCGCAGAGGCCGCGTGTCAGTATCCGGACGCGACTCTTCGAGCGAGCGCCACTTCATGATCTCTTCATCGCTTTCTAGTCGGCGAATCGTGCTTAACGCGACAGGCTGAGCTCATGCACGTAATAGCGAACCCCATCCGGGAAAGCTCCCGCGTGGTTTGCAAAACCGATGCGCACAACCGTGCTGGCGTGATTGTGCTGGCCAGCCTGAATGATCTGCGGCCCGTCACGTTCGAGTTCGTCGATTGACTTTTCCGACGGCCTCACGATCGCGATGTGGCCGGGCTCATGTTTATCGGGGTTAGCGAACGAGACCACGACCAGGTTGCCGCGATTGGCCTCCGCCTGCGCTTCCCGCCCTCCATGCACGCCGCGCCAGCCTTGGCGAATAGCCTCCTCACTGCGCAGCCACTCGGCCTGAGCATTCGCCAGCAAGAGCTGGCCGTGCTCAGGAGGCCGGAGCAAATAAACGCCAAGTTTTTTCGCCATCGAGGCGGCGAAGGCGCTGCAGTGGGTGTGTCTGCCGGGACCTTCATAGTCGCCGCCGCGATCCGCTTCGCCGGTCTCCCAGTTGACGTGCTCATGGGCCAGCCACAGCGATTCCACGTTGGCCGCGTCCAATGCTTCGGCGAGTCGATGACCCGCTGGCGTGATGCGTCCGCAACAAGGGTCGTCACTCGCATAAAGCGACGGCGGGGCCTGCACAGCGGCCGCGATCGCCAGAACTGCGACAAGCAGACTCCACCAACGAACCGAGCGAATTTTCAGGCGATCTTCATGCATGCGAGCTTTATCCATGCGATCCGTCTCCATATTGCCGGCGGCGTGGACAGGGGGATTACATTCCCGGCAGCTTCATGCCTGCCAGGCGGCGCGCGAAGCTGGGCTTGCCCATCTGTTTGAACATTTTTTTCATCTGCGCGTACTGGCGGAGGAGATTATTCACTTCCTGCACCGTAGTGCCGGAGCCGCGGGCGATGCGCTTGCGGCGGCTGCCGTTGATCACTTCATGATGGTTGCGCTCATGCGATGTCATCGAATTGATGATCGCTTCCACACGATTGATCTGCTTTTCGTCCACGTTGTCCGCGGCTTTCTGCAGGCCGGAGAACGGGCCGATCGACGGCAGCATACCCATCAGGCTCTTCATCGATCCCATCTTCTTTACTTGCCGGAGTTGATCGCGAAAATCTTCCAGCGAGAAGCCGTCGCCGGTTAGGGCCTTGGTGGCCATCTCCTGCGCTTTCTTTTTGTCGATCTGCGACTCGGCGCGCTCGATCAGCGACGAGAATGTCGCCCATGCCGAGAATGCGCGAGACGATGCGGTCGGGATGGAAGGGCTCCAGCGCATCATACTTTTCGCCGACGCCGATGAACTTTATCGGCTGGCCCGTTACTTGCCGAATCGACAGCGCCGCGCCGCCGCGGGCATCGCCGTCCATTTTCGTCAGGACAACCCCGGTCAGCGACAACTTTTTGTGGAACTCTTCGGCCGAGCGGACCGCGTCTTGTCCGGTCATGGCGTCAGCCACGAACAAAATCTCCGACGGATTCAGCAGCTTCTTCAGCGACTGCATCTCGTCCATGAGTTGGTCGTCGATGTGCAGACGTCCGGCGGTATCGACGATGAGCACGTCGCAGCCGGAAACAATGGCCTCGCGCCGGGCCTCCTTGACCAGCCGTTCGACCGTCGCGGTATTGGCCTCGCCGACCTCTCCTTCGTAAATGTGGCTCTTCACCGCCTGCGCGACCACTTTCAACTGCTCGCGCGCCGCTGGACGGTACACGTCGACCGAAACCAGCAGCGGACGATGACCACCTACCTTGAACCAGTTCGCCAGCTTGCCCGAAGTCGTAGTCTTGCCTGAACCCTGCAGCCCGGCCATCAGCACGACCGTGGGCAGCTGCGAGGCGAACTTCATGCGCGCCGTGTCTTTGCCGAGGATGTCGACCAGTTCGTCGCGCAGAATCTTGATGACCTGTTCGCCGGGCGAGAGCGCGGTCATGACTTCCTGGCCAACGGCCTTGGCGCGAATCTGGTCGATGAGTTGCTTGACGACTTTGAAGTTGACGTCGGCTTCAAGCAGCGCGAGCCGGATTTCGCGCAGCGCCTCGTCGATGTTCTCCTCGGTCAGCCGGGCTTGCCCGCGAAGCGACTTAAACGCGCGTTGTAGTTTTTCCTGAAGATTCTCAAACATAGGAATAATGGTACAGGCGGTGACGGTTAGAGCTTGGATTTCTACGGCCCTTGCGTAAGAATAACATGCTATCTATGGCCCTTCCGGTCGCGCCGACTCGTCAGGAGCTGCTTCACGCACTGTGGCTTCCAGCCGTGATGGCGCCGTTTCTTTTCGTGTATGTCCGCTATCGAATGCTGACTTGGGACGTATCCGCGGCCAACCGCAGGGACGGAGTGGACTATTCGCCTGAGGCATGGCGACTAAGCGGCTATGTGTCCGTATTGTTCGTGCTGGTCGCGTACCCGGTGATGCTCGCGGAATATGTTGAGTGGTTCTGGAAGGTTCATCCGCAATTGGCGTTGGCATTCATCGCGTTTTGGATTTCACTATGCGGGTGGGTTGGTGTGCGCCATTCTCAACTTCAGAGCCTGTCAAACGAGAAGCTCCTGAAAGATTTGGAAGCGATCTCGCACGGGCTACCCCAAATTCCGCCTATCGCTCCGTCCCGATGGCTGCAGGTCTGGGGTTTGGGAAACGGTGTGGCCTTTGCCGTTCTGCTGTTCGGGGTTATGAACCTTCTGTCTTCCCTTCGATAGTGCCCGTCGCCTACCCAAATACTTCCTTCGCCGCGATCACCGTGTTGCTGTGAATCGTCACGGTGTCTTCGACATTCTGCGCGTAGCCTCCCGCGAAGGTCACCATCACCGGAATATCTCGGGCGCGGGCCACGCGGAACACGAGTTCGTCGCGCTTCTTCAATCCGTCGATGGTCAGGTCGAGCCCGCCCAGCTGATCTTCAGGCGGTAGGGATCGGCGCCGGCAACGTAGCACAGCAGGTCCGGCTCGAACTGCCGCAGGCCGGAGCTGAGCGCGTTGTCGAGCCACGCCAGGTAGTCGTCGTCGCCGGTGCCATCGGGCAGGTCCACGTCGATCGACGACGGCGGCTTGTACAACGGATAGTTATTGCGCTGATGCAGCGAAATGGTGAACACGTCGCCAGCCTGGGCTCCGTGCATCGTCCCACGAGTTTGGCCTCCCCGAGTCGGGCCCTGGCGCTGAGGCACGACCGGGGCGGACGACGAGGGCAGCAAAGCAGCTCGCGGGGCGCGTCCCGGCGAAAATCGCGGCCGTGCCGTTGCCCTGATGCACGTCGCAATCGAGGGTCATCGCGGTGCGAATCTTGTCGTCGCGTTGCATCGCCGGATGGCCACGGCGACATCGTGGATCATGCAAAATCCCTCGCCGTGGTCAGGGAACGCGTGGTGAAATCCGCCGCCAATGCTGATGCAAACCCTGTCCGTCAGGCATTGCCGCGCCGCCAGAATCGATCCGCCGGCCGCCAGCCAGAACGCCTCCGCCAGGTCGCGCGAGTAGGGAACTTCCATCTCCATTTCTTCGCGCGGGCTGAGCGTGCCAGTCTTCAGCTTCTGCACGTACTCGGGCTTGTGGACCAGCAGAATGTCCTGGTCCGCCGCGGGCTGCGGCTCAAGGAAATCTTTTGCGTCGGCGATTCCCTGAGCGATCAGCCGATCGCGAACCCGCCGGTATTTCTCGGCAGGGAAGACGTGGTCGCCGATGGGCAGGTAGTAGGCGTCGCTGTAGACCAGTTTGAAAGGGAGCATTGGATGACCCTAGATAATACCTCTAACCAGTGTCATCCTGAGCGAAGTAGCCGTCCGCAAAGCGGACGGCTACGCAGTCGAAGGACCCCGTGTCTGCGAAAAGCGGCACCGGCTTAGCGGGAAGTTTTCTGAGGAGGCCGGCTGCATCGTAAGAATGCCCGTCGACATTTATTCGGTAGCAAGCAAGCACGGGGTCCTTCGACTTCGCTAGCTCTGCGCTTTGCGCAGAGCTTGCTTCGCTCAGGATGACAAGGGAGTGGGAAGCTATCGTTTCTTAGGCTGCACGGCCGGCACGACCATCGACCGTCTCACCGGCACAATCGCCCCCTTCGCTGGATCGGCGGCGGCGTTGGCGCGGGTCAGCACTTCCTGCTGGATATACTGCACAAACTCCTGAATCTGGCGCTGCATCTCTTCCATGCGCTCGCGCATTTGCAGAATGATCGCCATGCCGCTGATGTTCACGCCCAGATCGCGCGCCAGCGACAGGATGAACTCCAGCCGCTGCAGATCTTCGTCGGTGTAGAGGCGGGTGTTGCCTTCGGTGCGCGACGGCTTCAGCAGTCCTTCGCGCTCGTAAAGCCGCAGCGTTTGCGGATGAATCCCATACATCTCAGCCACGGCCGAGATCATGTACGCGCCTTTGGATTTACGTTTGGTCATCGCGCCTAATTCTATAGCAGAAACAAAAAGGCCACGGATCATCGCGGATCTTCACGGATCTTCACGGATTTCAAATCCATGTTGATGTCGCCCCGCGCGAATCCGTGGCCGAAGGTTCCTTGCTTACGCCGCTGGCTGTGGCTTGTGCTCCGCCCGAGCCGTCCATCCTGCCGGCTTCAGCGCGTGATTGATGAAGTAGACGACGAAGCCCGCCGCGATCAGGATCATCCCGAAGGCGAACGAACTCATATTCCAAATCTGCTCATGCTCGCTGCGCAGCACCGAGAAGCCCAGCAGCAGCATGGGGGGAATGCCGATGGCGATCGCTCCAAACAGGCCGCCGGGCACGCGGAACGGACGCTTCAGTTCCGGCTCGCGGAAGCGCAGCACCGCCAGCGCCACAAATTCCAGCAGCAGGCTGGCGCCATAAAGAAGGATGTCGAGCGTGACCAGCCGGGCAAAACCCAGGCCGAGGCACATCGCCCATCCCGTCGCTAAGGCAATGATCGCCACCCACGGCGCCCGCGATTTCTTCTGCAGCTTACCGAAGACAGCGGGAAGCATGCCATCCTGCGCCATGGCCAGCGGCAGGCGCGAGTAGCTCATCACCAGCGCGTTGAACATGCCAAAAGCGCTCATCATGCCGCCCAGCACCACGCCGACGCGCAGCAGCGGGCCGCCCACCAGTCCGGCGATGTCGGCCCACGAGCCAGTCTCCCAGGCCGTCGGCTTCAAGCCGGTCATCCACATCGCGGCGAACGGCAGAATGTAGCTCACGGCCACAATGCAGACCGCGACCAGCATTGCCCGCGGATAAGTCCGCTGCGGCTTCTCCACTTCGGTCGCGATGGTGGAGGCGTTGTCCCATCCCATGTAGTTCCACATGCAGATGAGCAGCCCGCCCAGTATGTCCGACGTTCGAAGTGGTGGGCTTGGTCACGGCGTTGCGCCAGCGCACCCAGCTTGAATGGGGCCAGCACCACGATCGCCACGAACGGCGCCGACAAGAGCAAAGAACAGCCACAGCGAAGTGAGCGATACCACCTTCACTCCGGCGATGTTCAGCAGGGCGCAAGCAATGACCACGGCCAGCGCCACCCACCACCCGCGATTGCCTTCCTGAAACCACGGGAACATGCGGGTCAGGTAGGCCACGAACAGCGTGGGATAAATCGCCATGTCGAAAATGGACGCGACCAGCGAGAGCCAGGCTTCCTGAAATCCCCAGAAGTTGCCCATGGCGCGGCGCACCCAGGCGTAGTAGCCGCCTTCGTAGGGCAGCGCGCTCGAAAGCTCGCCGATCATGAAAGCCGTAGGCAGGCTCCAGAGCAGCGGCGTGAGCAGCAGAATCAGGATCGCGCGTCCGTAACCGGCGCCATGCACGATGTCTTCGGTGCCATAGGTTCCGCCCGACACCATAAAGAAGGTGGCGGCGACCAGGGGCCAAAGCGTGAGGCGAACGAATTTTTTCCGATTGGGGACGGCGGCGAGGTGCTGGGGATTTTCGAGTTGTTGACGCGGAGCGCTAGCTGTTGCCAATTTCTATGTCTTCCTCCTCAAGCGACTCACTCTCACCACCGCGTCTCCCCTGGTCTTCAAAGTCTGGATTTCGATTCCGATCTCCAGAACGAAGACTTTCTTCTCGCGGCTCCCGGGTTGAGCTGCGATTCCCGGGCATTTCGGCGAAGTTAGTTCGCAATTGTGAGATTACGGGAATTTTCCACAGATGCAAGAAATTTTTGAATTTTTTTGCAAATTCTTGTAAGCGAGCGGCGTGGTACGGAGGTAACGGGTGCCCGAAGCTGCACCCCACTTGCGCGGCGGTTCGACCGGAGATATCATGCGCGGCAGTTTTGGAGGGGTTCTATGAAACTACCGTTTTTCGCTGTCGCTCTTTCCTTGGCTGCGATGCTCGCGGCGCAGCCATCACAGGCGCAAAACGCCTTCACGCCCGATCAAGTCAAGTATGGTCCCGCTCCGCCGTTTCTGCCGCCTGGATCGCAACTCGCTGTGCTCGAAGGCGACCCGATGGCTTCCACGGGCGATTTCACCATTCGCCTGAAAATGCCCGACGGCTGCAGGATCGCTCCGCACACGCACCCCCACCGGGAGAACGTGACGGTGCTCTCCGGCACGCTCAAGGTTGGGATGGGAGATCAGTTCGATGCTAGTAAGATGGCGAGCTTCACGGCGGGCAGCTTCGCCTACCTCGATCCGACGATGCACCATTACGCCGCGGCCTCAGGGGAGACGGTCGTCCAGATTCACGGCATGGCACCGGCGCAGTTCAACTACATCAACCCGGCCGATGACCCCAGTATGAAGAAGTAGAGAGTATTCACAAGAGTGATGTCATCCTGAGCGGCGGCTTGCAGCTTCGATGGACCTCGCACCCTCATCGTCGCTGCGGAAGTCGTAAGGTCCCTCACCCGGCTAGCGCCGGGCTCAGGATGACAACGCGATGTGGTTCTGACAAAGGACGAGTCCTAGACTTTGGTCCACAACTCCGCCCGCGGGTCTTCCGGATTGAGCTTGGCCAGTTCGCGCAGCAGTTCTTTCGTGCGCTCGTCGCGGGGCATGGGGACGGTCACCGTGATCTCGACGATCTCGTCGCCGCGCACGCCTTCTTTGGTCGCCGAAGGCACCCCTTTCTCGCGCAGCCGCAGCTTTTGCCCCGATTGCGTCCCCGGAGGAATCTTCAGCAGCGCCCGCCCGTCAATCGTGGGCACTTCGATTTTCGCGCCCAGAGCCGCTTCGGTCGCATTCACCGGCACGGTCAGGTAAATGTCGTCGCCGTCGCGGTGGAATATGGGATGCTCCTCGGTGCGAATGATTGCATAGAGGTCGCCCGCCGTCCCGCCATGGGCCCCCGCGTTGCCTTTGCCCGGAACGCGAATGCGCTGCCCGTCGCGGGTTCCGGCCTTGATGCGCACTTCCAGCGGTTCGGTCTTCGCGACCGTGCCCTCGCCGTGACAGGTCGGGCAGGTCGTGAGATTCTTGCCGGTGCCGTGGCAGCGCGGACACTGCACGTTAAACTTCATTTTTGCCGGTCCGCGGCCGCCGGTCTGGGTGATCTGGCCCGTCCCGTTGCACTCCGGACATTTGCCTGGAGCTTCGAGCGAACCCTGCCCGTGGCAGGTCGGACAAACATCCTGGCGCGAAATATTCAGCCGCATCACGCCGCCGCGGATCGCCGTCCAGAAAGGAACGTTGACTTGATATTCCAGGTCGGTCCCAGGTTCGGGACCTTCCTCGGCTTGCGCACCGCCGCGATTTCCTCCGAAGATTCCTTCAAATATGTCGCGGAATCCGCCGCCGCTGGTGCGGTTTCTGCTGGCTCCGCGGGCGGCGTTGTCGACCAGGTCGGAAAAATCGAATCCACTGAAATCGAAGGGAGCGCCATGGCCGCCAGCCGGTGCACCGCCGGGAGCGCCGCCAGGAAATCCGCCGGCTCCTCCGGCCGCCCGCCCGGGCGTAAGCCTCCGCCGTTGCCGGATCAATATTGTCAGAGTAGAAGCCGACCTGGTCGTAGATTTTGCGCTTCTTGGGGTCGCTGAGAACGTCGTTGGCCTCGGAGAGCGTCTTGAACTTCTCCTCCGCCCCCTTGTCCCCGGGATTGACGTCAGGATGGTATTTGCGCGCCAGCTTGCGAAACGCCTTGCGAATGTCTTCCGCCGAAGCCGACTTCTTCACGCCGAGAATTTCGTAGTAGTCCTTCTTAGGGGTGTTTGCCATCGTGCGCAATCTTAAATCGAATCACGGAAATCGAACCATATACCGACGAACGAAGACGACCCGAGCTTAATTCAGAATCCGGCGCTTCTCTTTGTCTTCTACGACGATCTTCAAATCCTGGCTTCGTCCTCGTCCACATACACCGGGAGTCGCCGCGGCCCCGTGGCCCTCCACAAAAACCAGCCACCGCGCCTCATCCTCTGCCAGGCTCAAGAAATATGTTTCCCCATTGACCTGAAAATCCACTGCAATCTCCTCCAACTTCTGAAAGTGTCATCCTGAGCGAAGTTGCTGCCCGCGAAGCGGACGGCAACGCAGTCGAAGGACCCCGTGCTTCTCAATACCAGCATAGACACAAAAAGGAATTTTCACCGCGCCGCGGCCGGAAGCCGGAACGCGAGAACTCCCCTCGTGTTCATCTCGCCGCCAGCGGGCAAGGGGTCCTTCGACTCCGTGTGTGCTCCGCTTCGCGAAGAACACACTCCGCTCAGGATGACATTGCTTTTGAATTACTTCTTGTCTTCCACGTCCACGTATTCCGCGTCGATCACGCCTTCGTCTTTCTTGGCCTGACCGTTGCCGCTGTGGTCGCCGCCGGCAGTCGCTCCCGGCGTCGGACCTGTTCCTGCGCCCGGACCCGCACCCGGCGTCGGCTGCGCTGCCTTGTACATCTGTTCGGCCAGCTTGTGCGAAGCCGCAGTCAGCTTCTCCCGCGCCTTCTCCATGGTCGTTTTGTCGTTCGACTCCAGCGCCTTCTTGGCGTCGGCGACTGCGTTCTCCACATCGCCGCGATCCGAGCCGGAGATTTTGTCGCCCTGCTCGCGCAGCATCTTCTCGATGTTGTAGACCATCGAGTCGAGCTGGTTCTTGGCTTCGATCGACTCGCGCGCGGCTTTGTCCTCAGCCGCGTGCGCGTCGGCTTCTTTCGCCATGCGCTCGACTTCTTCCTTCGACAATCCCGAAGACGACGTGATCGTAATCTTCTGGTCCTTCTGCGTGGCCGTATCCTTCGCGGTCACGTTCAGGATGCCGTTGGCGTCGATGTCGAACGTCACTTCAATCTGCGGTACGCCGCGCGGAGCCGGCGGAATCCCGGTCAAGTGGAACTTGCCCAGAGTCCGGTTCTGCGCCGCCATGGGCCGTTCGCCCTGCAGCACGTGCACTTCAACCGAGGTCTGGCTGTCGGCCGCGGTCGAAAACGTCTCCGTCTTTTTGGTCGGAATCGTCGTGTTGCGCGGAATCATCGGCGTCGCCACGCCGCCCAGCGTTTCAATCGCCAGCGACAGCGGAGTCACGTCGAGCAACAGCAGATCCTTCACTTCGCCGCCCAGCACGCCACCCTGAATCGCCGCGCCAATCGCCACCACTTCGTCGGGATTCACTCCCTTGTGGCCTTCCTTGCCGAACAATTCCTTCACCAGCGCCTGAATGCGCGGCATGCGGGTCTGCCCCCCGACCAGCACCACTTCGTTGATCTTGCTGGTCTCCACGCCCGCGTCCTTCAAGCACTGCTTGCATGGCCCCACCGACTTTTGGATGATGTCTTCGACCATGCCTTCGAGCTTGGCCCGCGTAAGCTTCTTCACCAGATGCTTCGGCCCGCTCGCGTCCGCCGTAATGAACGGCAGATTAATTTCCGTCTCCATGGTGGTCGAGAGCTCGATCTTGGCCCGCTCAGCCGCGTCACGCAGCCGCTGCAGCGCCATTTCATTCCCTTTGCCTCTGAGATCGAGGCCTTCATCCTTCTTGAACTCGTCAATGAGCCAGTCGACGATGCGCTGGTCGAGATTGTCGCCGCCCAGGTGCGTGTCGCCATTGGTGGCCTTGACTTCAATTACGCCCTCGCCCACTTCCAGCACCGAAATGTCGAACGTGCCGCCGCCGAAGTCATAGACGGCGATCATCTCGTCTTTCGTTTTGTCCAGACCGTAGGCCAGCGCGGCCGCCGTCGGCTCGTTGATGATGCGCTTCACTTCAAGGCCGGCAATCTGCCCGGCGTCCTTGGTCGCCTGCCGCTGCGCGTCGTTGAAATACGCGGGCACAGTGATGACCGCCTCGGTCACTTTCTCGCCGAGATAGTCTTCCGCGGCCTTCTTCAACTTCTGCAGAATCAGCGCCGAAATCTGTGGCGGCGTGAATTCCTTGCCCTGCGCCATGACGGCCACATGATCGCCCGACTGGACAACCTTGTAAGGCACCATCTTGATCTCTTCCGTGACTTCGTCGAAGCGGCGTCCCATAAAGCGCTTGATCGAATACACGGTGTTTTCCGGGTTCGTGATAGCCTGCCGCTTGGCCACCTGTCCGACCAGCCGTTCGCCAGTCTTGGTAAATCCGACCACAGAAGGCGTAGTTCGCCCTCCTTCTTCATTGGGGATCACCTTGGGCTCGCCGCCCTCCATGACCGCCACGCAGGAATTGGTAGTCCCCAGGTCAATTCCAATAATCTTTCCCATAAGTTGCTCCTTGTGAACCAGCTAAGTGCTTTAAAATCATTGCGGCAATGATTGCGTCAAGTACCATGCTAGGACTTGAGTGAATCGTTGTCAAGGTTTAGATGCAAGAAAACAGGGCTTCGACGCAGGGAGTTTTGTACCGAGGCCGGATGCCCTATGTTTCGCGTTCGTTGCGACACGTGGGATTCCGCGACGCCCCATCCCTGTGGGGATTCTGTTGATTCGCCACGCTAGTTTCCCGTACCCTTAAGCCCAAAGAGCCACCGATGACCGTCGAAATCCGCGACGCATCTTTGGAGGCCAGAATCCGGAAGCAACTCCAAGCCACCGGCTCCAGCAGCGTCGAGGAGGTGCTGCTCCGCTTGCTGGACATTCAGGAAGAACAGGATCGCTGGCTTTTGGAGAACCGCGAGGAGATCAACAGCAAGATTCGCCGCGGCATCGCCCAACTCGACCGCGGAGAGGGGATTCCGGAAGACCAACTCGACACCTACCTGGCGAAACTGAAAGCCAGTCCGAATGAAAGGCGCTAAGCCCTAGCGCCGGAAGCTGCGGTCGATCTCGTCAAAATCTGGCGCTACATGAAGAAAGAAGGCAGCGAGAAGATCGCTGATCGTGTGGAAGCGGCCATTCGCGACCAGATCGTTTTGCTGGCCAAAAGCCCAATGAGACCGGGAAACTGCTACTCCCCCTCCACCACCCACAGCGGCTCCCCGCCCAGCGAGTGGTAGAAGCCCCATCCTGCCAGCGCCACAACGCTGAACAGGGCGAGTGCGGCCGTGGTCATATACCAGGCTGAGAAGTCGGCCGTGAAGGGGACGTTCGCCAGCATGTCCACGGTAAATGCCCCGACTGCCAGCGGCACCAGGCCGAAGCGCAGGACGATCAGCGCCAGGACGCCGTAGACGAGCAGAAGCACCGGGAGGTTCACGGCCAGATGCGAGTTCCGCAGCGACTGCAGACCGACGAAGATCGCGACGAAGAGTACTGCCGCAATCCATTCCGTGCGCACCACCTTGATCCCGACCAGCCGGAACAGGAACTCCACCAGCACCTTCAGCCCCAGCAGCACAAAGAAGAATTGCAGCGTGCCGAAGATCGCATCAGGAAACTGCACCAGCCACTGGCCGAGCGCCTGGCGTCCTCCCAGCAAATAGGTCGAAGCACTCAGCTGGGGCGACCCGCCCATGCGGGCCAGCGGGATGTTTCCCGCCTCAATGATCACCAGCCACAGCGCGCCGAAGGCGACGCCAAACAGGATGTCGCGCCCCACCAGCGGATCCCGCAGCTGCCCAGAAATGAGGCGGCTCCAGGAAATGATGGCCTGCGGCCAGTTCCGGCGAATCCAGGGCTCGACCGCCAGGTAAAGCATCCAGGTTGCGCCTCCCCACAAAAGCGCGCCAGCAATATCCAGCATCAGATATCCGAAGGTTTGAAAGCCGGCGACAAAGTGCGACCGGCAAAGCCATAGCCCGAATTGCAGGACGAACATCACCGCCGCGAGCCGCAGCGCTCCGTCGCGATCGCCGCGCCCGTGACGGTAATTGCGTCGCGCCAGCAGCCCGCCCCCCACCAGCACTGCGATCAAGAGCGACAGTCCGATGATCTGGCCCACCCGGTTTTTCTTTTCGTCGGCGGATTTTTCAGCGACCATCCGCCACGGCTTGTTCCAGTCGCCGATCATGGCGAAAAACACGGGCTTGCCATGCCATGCGGCGGCTTCCACTCGCAGCGGACGCGTCGATCCCGGCCATAATCCAGTCCACGCCGCGCGCGCGTCGGCCATGCCCAGTGCAGTCCATTCGGGCGGCGCGGGTTGCAGCTTGGACCCATCCACTTCCGCCGCGGTAAACAGGGCACTCCAATCCGGCGGCGCAGTGGATGGAGCCGCCGTATCTTTCTGCGGCGGAATCGCCTGCAGGTAGATCAGCCTGCCCTTGGCGTCGAGCTTCACGTTCACCATGCCCGACAGCGTGGTCGCCGGATCTTCTTCGGTGATCACGCCCGGAACCAGGAAGCTATCGCGATAGCCGCTGGCTCCCAGCAGGTCTGGACTCTGCCGGTACCAGAACTGCAGCATGGCCGGCCGCCCGGCGAGCACTTCATCCCAGTTCGGAGGCGTCTTGCTTTCCTTTTCCACGGAGTCGCGGAAATTCGTGTCGTAGTCGAATCCGAAAGCAGTGTCTGCGGGCTTCTCCGGATAGCCGACCTGCCTGAGCGTCTCGCGCGCTTTGTGCGCCAGCACCTCGGGAGTCTGCTCCAGATGCATCTTCTCGACAGCGCTGTAGCGGATGCTGAGGTAGGTTCCGATAGTCAGCCCCAGCAGTACCGCGATGAGGCACGTGACCGCGACCCGAGGACGCAGGCCCGTCGTTTCACCGGAGGCGGCGACCAGTTGCGGGGACGGCGTTTCTCCCGCAGCCAGCGCCGCGGCCAGCGGATCTCCGCCCGGCAGCGCCGCTGCCACAGCCAGCGCCGTCGCAGGACGCGCGCCGGGTTCGGGCTCCAGACAGCGTAGGATCACCCTCTCGACGACCGGATCAAGATCCTTGACCACTGACGACGGACGGCTGGGCGTGCGGTCTCCACCCACCACCGCCAGCTTCGCCGGAGACTCGGCGAACGCCCGCTTGCCGGTGAACACTTCATACAGCACCAGCCCGAGCGCATAGATGTCGCTGCGCGTGCTGACTTCTTTTCCCGCCAACTGCTCGGGCGCCATATACGCTGGAGTGCCGCTGCGCACCTCCTGCCCGCGGATGTCGTCGGCCACTCCTGCCAGTCCGAAATCGGTGATCACGACCTGCCCGCGCCCGTCGAGCATGATGTTGGCCGGCTTCAAGTCGCGATGCAGAACGCCCTTGGCATGAGCTGCGGCAAGACCGGCGCAGAGATGACGCGCAATGTCGAGAGCTTTGTCCGGAGGCAGCCGACCGATGCGCCGCAGCAGCGAAGCCAGATCTTCGCCGTCAACATATTCCATGGTGAAAAATGTCTGGCCCTCGACCTCGCCAACGTCGTAGACGCGGCAGACATTCGGGTGGGAAACCCGCCGCGCCATGCGCACTTCATTGCGAAAGCGTTCCAGCAAGCCCTCGTCGCGTCCCGCTTCATCCGGCAAGAACTTCATGGCGACGGCCTGGCCCAGCGTCAGATCGTCGGCCCGGTAGACCTCGCCCATGCCGCCTTTTCCCAGCAGCGCGATGATGCGATAACGCGATGCCACCAGCCGCCCCGGCAAGAACCGCCCCTCGTTCAGCAGGTATTCCGCGGAACTGGAAGGCCGCGACGATGACTTTCCCGAAGACCCGGACGCCGGTCGCGGCGGCAACGGTGAAGTCGCGGTGGCAAAGTCGAGCGTCGCCACGTCGTCAGTATTCGCGACCGGCCTTCCGCAGGCGGAGCAGAAGGCAACGTTGTCGGCTAACTCGTTCCCGCAGCTTGAGCACTTGGCCATGAAAATTCCCGATCCAGTCTACTCCAGAGGCAGACTTCAGACCTCGGACCTCAGACTCCAGACCTCGAGCCCCCGTAGCGTTCAATTTCGAAAATTATTTCAGCCCGAGTCATTCCGAGCGCGGCGATGGCCGCGAGGGATACGCCGGGCGACGCTCTGGATGCCGTGGATTGGAGTGCCCACGCTGAATGCCATCAGGCGCTCCCCGCATCGGTACAACCGATGCCTAGGTCTCGTAAGATCCCTTCGGAGCGCTTGGCGCGCTCCTGCGGGATGACATCGGTCGGTGGATGCGTGAGTGCGCAACTTCAAATTGAGCGATCACCTATACGTCGGCCCTCACAAACCCTTTCGCGGCCGGGCTGAGGTCCGAGGTCCGAGGTCCGACGCCCGACGCCCGACGCCCGTTTTGTTACCATCCAAAGCGATGACTTCACGCTTGGCCCGGTGGCTGCGGGATCCTCTATTTCTGTTGTGCCTGACGGCGGGGCTGCTGGCCTTTGTCGTGCAATCGGGCGAACTCGGCACCGCTGATACCATGCACCGTCTGCAGACCACGCACTGGCTCTGGACGGGCCAGCCGCAGGTGTTTCCCAACGAGTATCCCGAGTTCGGCCTGCCCGGCCGCCGCGGCCAAATCTATAGCTGGTACGGTATTGGCCAGTCGCTGCTCATGTTGCCCGCCGATCTGGTCGGGACCTTGATTTCGCACTGGCGCGTCTTTTCTGAATATGAGGATGATCCCGCCGTGCGCAGCATCGTGGTCAGCTATAGCACCAACATTCTTTTGAATGTGCTGACCGTCCTGATCGCCTTCCGCCTCTTACGCCAGTTTCGTTTCAGCGTGAATCAGGCCGTAGCCGGCGTGCTGGCGCTGCTGTTCTGTACCACCCACCTGCACTACACCCAGAACATGCAGGAGAACAACTACATCCTGCTGCTCACGCTGACCGGATTTTCTTTTCAGTATGACTGGCTGCGCAGCGGCAGCGTTCGCGCCCTGTTCGCAGGTTCGGCAGCGCTGGGCCTCAACCTGATAACCCGCCTCACGACCGGTCTCGACCTGATGGCAGCCGGCGTCTTCCTGCTGATCCTGCTCTGGTTTGAACCTGCGCGTGACCGCGCTCTGGAGCGGCGATTTCTCGAGTACTGCAAAATAGCCGCACCCGTGTATGGGTTCTTTCTGGCCATCGATCGCTGCTACCATTTCTATCGCTTCGGCTCGTGGACCGGCACGTATCTCGCGCTCTTTGCAAAAGAGCAGCGCCTGCAGGATCCCACCCTGCCCGCAAGCTTCCCCTGGAGCACGCCCCTTCACGAAGGCGTTCTGGGAGCGCTCTTCAAGCCCGAGAAGTCGATCCTCCTCTTCGATCCTCTTCTCGTGCTCGCGCTCCTGCTCTTGATTTTATTGTGGAAGCGGCTCACCACCGAAGTGCGCGCCTACGCGGTCACGTCGCTGCTGCTGCTGGCCGGCTATACCTGTTTTTATGCCCGCTACGCCTTCTGGGCAGGAGACTTCTCCTGGGGAGACCGCTATGTTTCCTCCGCGGTGGAAATGGTGGCCCTGCTCGCGGTGCCGTTGCTGGTGCGCTATCGCGCGAATCTGAGTCCGTGGATGTGGCGCGGCAGTCTCGTCCTCATCGCCGCCAGCCTGGTGATTCAGATTGCATCGCTGGCCTTCTGGCTGCCGCTCGAGATTTACCAGATGGAATCCCTCGGCCATCCCACGTTTGTGATCGCGCTGCGCTTTAAGAACATCGTTGCCTTCGCCCTCGGCAAAATGGACGCATGGGGCCTGAACACGGAAGAAATGACCTACGACCAGTGGGATTATGCCCACATCACCACCTGGAATTTTCTGCCATTTCTGCTGCGCAGAGTCGGAGCGGCCCCGGCGTGGGTGGTGGACGTGGCGTTCGCAGTATGGGTCGCAGGCATCGCCGCACTGGCCGCAGCGCTGCTGCGGTTGCGGAACCTGCTCAAGACCGCTTCCGCCGGTTATGGTAGAATGGTAGAATTGAATGGTAGAAAGGTGGAACCATGAGCCTGAATATCAAAAACGAGGAAGCCCACCGGCTGGCGCGGGAACTGGCCAAGGCCACGGGCGAGAGCATGACGGTCGCCGTGAGTGAGGCGATTCGCGAGCGTCTGGACCGGGTGCGCGGCTCCAAGAAAGAAATGGCCGAGCGCATTATGGAGATCGCACGAGAGTGCGGGCCGTTGTGGAAGGAGCCGTACCGCTCGATCGACCACGGAGACTTGCTGTACGACGAAAAGGGAATGCCCAAATGATCGTGGATACTTCAGCGATCATCGCTATCTTGCAGAACGAAGCGGATGCCAGTGAACTGGCCGCGGCCTTGCTGCGAGCGCCAGTCCGCCGCATGTCGGCCGTAACCTGGGTCGAGTCCGCCATTGTGACGGATGGCAATCGAAATCCCGTGTTAAGCCGGCGGTTCGACGATCTGCTTCGCGATCTGCATATGCGAATAGAAACGGTAACGCCCAGGCAGGCCGAAATCGCGAGAGACGCCTATCGCGATTTCGGCAAAGGACGCCACAAGGCGGGGCTTAACTTCGGGGATTGCTTCAGCTACGCTCTAGCAAGAGAAACGGACGAGCCTTTGCTGTTTAAAGGGAGCGATTTCACTCGCACGGATATCGAGGCTGCGAAAAAATAGACCGCAAGACAGGTCCTGCCCAGTAATCTGAGTGGAGAAACCATCCATGAGTCGCCGCCCATGAATCGCCGACAGTTTCTCCGCGACACCGCCATCACCGCGACTCTGGCCTGCGTCCCGCTGGCCTCGGCACAAACTTCCGGCCCGGAAATTGCTTTCACCTTCGACGACCCCACCACCGACGGCGGCGGCAACCTGACGTGGCAGGAACTCAACCAGCGCATTCTCGCCACGCTCTCCGCTTACAATCTCAAGTCAATCCTGTTTGTCTGCGGCAAACGCGTTGACAGCGAGTCCGGACAACAGTTGGTCGCCGCCTGGGATCGGGCCGGGCACCTCATCGGCAATCATTCCTACTCCCATCTCTATTTCAACGTGACCGCCGACACAGACCCCGACGGCTTCAAGAAAGTCACGCTCGCTGAATTCGAAGCCGACTGTCTCAAGAATGAACCGCTCATTCGCGACTACCGCCATTTCACCCGGCTGTTTCGCTTTCCCTACTTCAAAGAAGGGGACACGGTGGAGAAGCGCGACGGCATGCGCGCCTTTCTGCGCGAGCACGGCTATCGCATCGGGCGCGCCACCATTGACGCGTCCGACTGGGCCATCGCCGCTCGCTTGCAGAAGCGGATCGACGCGCAGCCCCACGCCGCCCTGACGGGATATCGCGACTTCTTTCTGCAGCACATCTGGGAGCGGGCGCAGTTCTACGATTCGCTGGCCCGGCGCGTGCTCGATCGGCCCGTGCGGCATACGGTGCTGCTGCATCACAATGCGCTCAACGCGATGTTTCTGGATCACTTGATTACGCTGTTCCGCAACAAAGGATGGAAGCCGGTCGACGCGGAATACGCGTACAAAGATGACGTGTATGACCGCCAGCCAAAAATCCTGCCCGCCGGAGAGAGTTTGATCTGGGCGTTAGCCAAGGAAAGCGGAAAGTTCGAAAAAGAGCTGCGCTATCCCGGCGAGGACGACGTCTACGAGAATCCCCGCATGGACGCGCTGCAACTGTGAGACGCATTGCCCGCAGACTGGGACGGCGGCTGGCGCGACGCGGTTGGGACGAGGGCAGAATTCCTCCTCTGTTAATTTTCCATTAAATTCGGCGTCTGCAATTGACCGGGCAGGCGAGGTGGAACTACTCTCAACGCCTATGAGCAAAGAAGATCTAGACCAATTGCGCGCTGGACTACAAGAAAGCGGTCGATGAATGGGTTGAGGCCATCCGCGCAGAAGAGGCGTTGGCCACTCCCGACCATTCGATGATCGCCTGGGAAAAGTGGGACGCCGCTCACTTCAAAGAGCACGACGCGCACCTTAAAGCCACGGAAAAACGCGAAGCCTATAAAGATGAACTGCGCCGCCTGAACTACGGGATCTAGTCTCGGTCGGTTGACTGATAGGCAGTGCTACTTGACCGGAGACTCGCCTCGCTATCGGCAGAGACGTTGCAAGCAACATCTACGGAAGGCTACTCGACCGTCACCGACTTGGCCAGGTTCCTCGGCTGATCTACGTCGCAGCCGCGCCGCACCGCAATGTGATATGCCAGCAACTGCAGCGGCACGATCTCCAGGATCGGCGACAACTCTTCCGGCGCCGCCGGCACATAGAGCACGTGGTCCGCGGCTTCCTTGATTTCTTCATCGCCTTCGGTGGCCAGTGCGATCACCACTCCGGAACGCGCCTTCACTTCCTTCAGGTTCGACATCGTTTTCTCGTAGCGCAGCACCGAGCCCGGATTATTCACGTCGCGCGTGGCGATCACCACCACCGGCAGGTTTTCGTCGATCAGCGCGTTGGGGCCGTGTTTCATCTCGCCTGCCGGATAGCCTTCGGCATGAATGTAGGAAATTTCCTTCAGCTTGAGCGCGCCTTCCAGCGCAATCGGATAATGAATGCCGCGTCCCAGAAACAGGAAGTCGTGCACTTTCTGGTAGCGCTTGGCCAACTCATCGCAAGCCGGGTCGTGCGCCAGAACGGTTTCCAGTTTTGCCGGAATGCGCGTCAGTTCCAGCATCGCCGCCTGCGCCTGCTCGGCGGTCATTACTCCCCGCACCTGCGCCAGGTACATGGCGAAGACATAAAGCGCGGTGAGCTGTCCTGTGAAGGCCTTGGTCGAAGCCACGCCAATCTCCGGCCCGGCATGGGTATAAATCGTGCCTGCAGCTTCGCGCGTGATCATCGACCCACCACGTTGCAGATCGCCAGCGTCTTCGATCCCCTGGACTTGGCTTCACGCTGTGCGGCAATCGTGTCGGCGGTTTCTCCGGACTGCGAAATCACCAGCGTGATCGTGTCCTTGTCGACGATGGGGTTGCGGTATCGCCACTCGCTGGCGTAGTCCACTTCTACCGGCACGCGCGCCAGGGTCTCGATCATGAACTTGCCCGCCTGCCCGGCATGCCAACTGGTTCCGCAGGCGATGATGTTGATCTTGGCCGCGCCCCGGAACTCGGCGTCGCTGATCTGCATCTCATCCAGAAAAATGTGGCCGGTATCCTGCGAGACGCGGCCCAGCGTGGTGTCGCGAACCGCGCGCGGCTGCTCATAAATTTCCTTGAGCATGAAATGCTTGAAGCCGCCCTTTTCCGCCAGGATCGGATCCCAGGTGATGTGCTGGATCTGGCGCTGGACAGGCCGTCCGTCGAAGTCGGAGAGCTGCACCCCGTCGGTCGTGACCACGGCCATATCGCCGTCGGCCAAAAAGAAAATGTCGCGGGTGTGATTCAGGATGGCGGGCACATCCGAGGCCACGAAGTACTCGTCGTTGCCCAGTCCGATCACCGCCGGCGGCCCATTGCGCGCCGCCACAATCTTGTTGGGCTCATCGCTCGAAATCACCGCCAGCGCAAAAACTCCGGTCAGCTGTTTCACCGTCTGCCGCACCGCATCTTCGAGCGACGGCCGCCGCCCGTTCGAGCTGGCGGAATATTTCTCGACCAGATGCGCAATGATTTCCGTGTCAGTCTCGGTGGTGAACTTGTGGCCTTCTTCGGTCAGCTTTTTTTTCAGGCTGAGATAGTTCTCCACGATGCCGTTGTGCACGACCACAATCTTGCCCGTGCAGTCGCGGTGGGGATGCGCGTTCTCTTCCGTGGGACGTCCGTGCGTGGCCCAGCGCGTGTGCCCGATGCCATAGGTGCCGCCGAGCGGCTTCTGCCGGATGACTTCTTCCAGGTTGCGCAGCTTGCCCTCGGCGCGCCGCATTGCAGGCCGTCTCCGTTGCCGCCGACCGCGATGCCCGCCGAATCGTAGCCGCGATACTCCAGCCGCCGCAGCCCTTCGATGATGATCGGAACTACACTTTTCTTACCAACGTAGCCGACAATGCCACACATGCAGAAACCTCAAAAGGATAATTCCCGGCCATGCTCCTACTCGGCCAGGGAGAAACGGAACTCTTCAATGACGGGATTGGTCAGCACTTCACGGGCGATCCGCTCCACCTCGGCCTGCGCTTGGGCGCGGCGACAGTCCCCCGTCCAGGGTGAGCTCAAAATACTTTCCTTGGCGCACACTCTCCAGACCCTTATAGCCCATCTTCTTTAACGCGCCTTGAATGGTCTTGCCCTGGGGGTCGAGCACGCTTTTCTTGAGCGAAACGTAGACGTAGGCTGTCATAGACCAGAATATTATACGTGAGGGCGTCAGACCCCGGACCTCAGACCGCCGACCTCCGACTTCAGAACTCAGAATCCCGGGGTGATCGGTCAGTTTGAGCAAATTGCATTTTGTCATTCCGAACCGGGCTGAAAGCCCGGTGAGGAACCTGCTGTTCCCGAGCAGACAACAGATTCCTAACGAAAAGACTGCGCTTCGGAACGACAAACTTTCAAATAGTTTCATTTCCCTTCAGTTTTTCATCCAGATCTGCCAGCGTGTCTTCGAGCAGCTTGCGGTGCCGCGGATTCTGGCTCGCTTCCAGCTGCTGCAGCACTCTTTGGCGGGACAGTCGCAGACTCTCTTTTTCGCGCCAGCGGGCGGCTTCCTCGGCGCTCATCGGGGCACGCCGCTGGGCCGACTTTTTCGCTGGCTTCGGCTTGCTGCGCTTCCACCGATTTGCTTTCCCATCCTCGGGCCACGGGACAGATTATAGTTCTCCGCGGGTCGCCTCTTTGCCGCGAATCAGGAGCGGTCGTACCGCCCGACCGCTCAATTCCTGAAAACGTAACAAAACCACAAAAAATGCTGCATCCCTTGATTTCGTGGGTATAATCCCTGCTATTCTGGGGCGTTCCTAGAGTCGTACAGAAGTCCGCCTTTTGAGGGGGAGGCGGCCCGAGGTCGTACCCGTGTACTCCTCAAGCGCGCCACGCTTGAAAAAATCGCATGCGCCCTGCCCGCCCTCACCCCCCGGTGTGGCGGCAGCTTTCTCTCTTCCCGCCTTTTCCGCAAGCCACCAACCGATTCTCCCTCGGCGGAGGTTCGTCTCCATGCCCAATGACCCCGATTTTTCAGGCTCGGACCTACCGATTTCCTCTCGCCCACATTGAGCCGCTCAGCGAACCGGAGAAGTTGCTCGCGACCTACTTCAGTTCCACTTCCGTTGGCCTCTCCATCCTCGATTCGCAGCTCCGCTATTTAGCCATCAACAATACGCTGGCGGAAATCCACGGCATTCCGGCTCCCGACCACCTGGGTAAGACGGTGCGCGACATTCTGGGCGACTTTGCCGATCTCATCGAGCCTCAATTTCATCGCGTGTTGAACACGGGAGAGCCCGTACTGAACCTCGATGTTTCGGCCGTGTTTGCCGCGCGAACCGGAAGCGGCCACTGGGTGGCGAACCACTTTCCCATCAAAGATGGCTCCGGAGTGGTTACGCGAATCGGCCTGGTAGTGGTCGAAGTCAGCGCCCAGAAAGAGTTGCGCCAGGCGCTCAAAGACGTGACCGGAAAACTTCGCAAAGAGATGGCCCGGCTGCAGTTGTTGCTGGATATCAGCAGCATCATGGCCTCGAGCATGGATCTGCACCAGGTGTTCCCGCAAGTCTCGGCCCGCATCCGCCGCGTTCTGCGGCATGAGTACGCCGGCTTCGAGTTGCATGATGCAGCCACCGGATTGCTGATCCGCCAGGCCGAAGACTTTCCCCTGGGCAAGGGACTTCTGTCCGCCGTTCCCATCAGTCCCCTGAACAGCCCCGGAGGCTTGGCCCTGCAGGAGCGCGCCCCGCTGATTTTCTCGCAACAGCAGATGCAGAGTTTCGAAGCCGGGATCACCAGGACCTTGCTCGCCGAAGGTCTTCGGTCCTTGTGTTGCGTTCCGCTTTCCCGGCCCAAAGGCGCCCTGGGAGTTCTGGTGCTGGGCAGCACGCGCGCCGACGCTTTTCATCCCGACGACCTGACCCTGCTGCAGCAAGTTGCGGCGCAGTTCGCCATCGCTCTCGAAAATCAACGGGCCATGGCCGAAATTGAAGCTCTCAAGCAGCGTCTGTCGGCAGAAACAAAATATCTGCTGGGCGAGTTCCGTTCCACTGGCAGCTTTCCCGAAATCACGGGCGACAGTCCGATCCTCAAACAGGCGTTGGAGCAGGTGTTTACTGTGGCTCCCAGCGAGGCCACCGTTTTACTGCTCGGAGAGACCGGGACGGGCAAGGAACTGTTTGCCCACGCCATCCACCGCCTGAGCCGCCGCAAGGACCGCCCCTTCATTAAGATCAACTGCGCCGCCATCCCCACCGGCCTGCTGGAGAGCGAACTGTTCGGCCACGAGAAAGGAGCGTTCACCGGCGCGGTCAACCAGAAAGTCGGACGCATGGAACTCGCCGACGGGGGAACGTTGTTCCTCGACGAAATCGGCGAAATCCCCCTCGACCTGCAGCCCAAGCTGCTGCGCGTGCTGCAGGATCAAGAGTTCGAACGGCTGGGCAGCAATCGCACCATCAAAGTCAACCTGCGCCTGATCGCCGCCACCAATCGTGATCTGGCCAAAAGCATGGCGCACCACGAATTTCGCAGCGACCTCTTCTACCGGCTCAGCGTGTTTCCCATCCGCGTGCCGGCCCTGCGCGATCGCCGGGAGGATATCCCGCTGCTGGTTCGCCACTTCGTCAACAAGTTTGCCCAGCGCATGAACCGCAGCATCGAGACCGTTCCCAAGGAAACCATGAAGGCACTGACCGAATGGTCTTGGCCGGGCAACGTTCGCGAGCTCGAGAATCTCATGGAACGCTCGGTCATTGTCAGCGAGGGTCATGCCCTGCGTGTCCCCTTGTCGGAACTGCGCGGCGAAACTCATGCCGCATCCTCTGCGCCCGATCGCGGCCTGGAATCCGCCCCGGATCGCAGCCTGGACAACGCCGAACGCCAGCACATTATCCGGATTCTTCGCGAAACTAATGGCATCCTCTCCGGGCCAAATGGAGCCGCACATCGACTCGGAGTAAAGCGCACCACCTTGCAATCGAAAATGCAGCGCCTGAAAATCGTGCGCGGCGACTACATGCTTTCCTGATTAGGGAAAGTCTTGGCGTGACGACTAATCGGCAGTTGTGCCCGATTGCCGACAGGTTGTCGTCACGGATTGTCGTTTTCATTTCGGGAACTCGCTCCAAACAGGGAAGTTCCCACTTTTCCGTTCCCTCCCATTTGCGGACCCCAACGTGCAATCCCTCTGACATGCTCTGCCCCTGGCCGGCGAGTGTTTCCTTCCCGACCTCTGGCAGAGAGGGTCTGGTTCTTCCGAAGTAGGTTCTTCAGAAATAAGTTCTAGCGGAATAAGTTCTGCCGAAATGGGTTCTACCAGGGGTTGAAGTTCCCGGCGCTGCTGGCCGGTTTTGTGGGGTTGAGAAACGTGGCAATGACGAACCGATGTCGGTTGTTAACCGCAGGCGCTTCTGACCACCTTCTTTCCTCAGTCCTACCGCCGCCCCAGCCGGGCGGTCGCAACGCCGACAATTATTCCGGCCTCAAGACGGGATGGACTTCCTCGCTGCGGGAGCTAATGCCGCCCCGGCAATCGGGCAACCCCACGGCACAGGGCCCGGATCTACAGTCCTGCCCTGACCCGCACCCGCAGGGGGTCGATCCCTTCTACCTGTTTGCCTGTTATCTCGAGTGGCAACAGCATGAGGAGCCCAGTGCCGCCTGGGAACTGCTGTCTGCGGCGCAGAGTTTGGACGCCGATACGCGGGCCCACGCCCGTGCCCTGCTCTCCAGTTCGCACCATTTCGGAGGGTTGGGCGCCGGTTCGGGTTTCGCGCCCAAGAAAAAACGCTGGCCCGCTACGGAGACCAACATGAAGTCGCCCTACGACCCGGAGATCATCGACGACTGTATGGAGTGCACCAACCCCACCAACGGCTTCTTTTGCGGCCTGTCTCAATCGGCGCTGCTGGCGCTGAACGAGATCAGCCACAAGAGCGCCTTGCCTCCGGGGGCGATCCTTTTTGTCGAGGGGCAAAGCCCGCGTGGCGCGTTCGTCCTCTGCTCGGGCCGAGTGAACCTTTCCACGACCTCGCGCGAAGGCAAGATTCTGATTCTCAAGACGGCGGAAGCCGGCGAAGCCCTCGGCCTGAGCGCCACGATTTCCGGCGTCGGCTACGAATCGACCGCCGAGACTTCCTCCCCCTGTCAGCTGAGCTTTCTGGACCGCAATCACCTGCTGGAACTCATGCAGTCTCACAGCGAGGTCAGCGCGCATGCGGCGCAGTGTTTGAGCCGCGACTACCAATCCGCGTATCGCGACATACACGATCTGGTCCTCACCCGGTCCTCCGCCGGCAAGCTGGCCCGGTTGTTGCTGTCGCATTCGCCCACGCAAGTTCCAGAAGACGCCGAGTCCCGCATCCGTTCCGCCATGACCCATGAAGAGATGGCGCAGCGCATAGGTGCGTCGCGGGAAACCGTGACCCGGCTGTTGAGCGATCTGAAGAAGAAGCGGCTGATTCGCCTGGATGGGTCGACGCTGGTCATTCGCGATCGCACCGCGTTGAAAGCTCTGGCCGTGTAAGCCTTTCCCCCGACCGGAGGACGGTTCTTCTTTCTCTCACCGTCCTCCGGATTTTCTTCAGAACGCGGCCCCGCCGCACAGGGTTAGACGGATGTTTGCGAAGCTGGAGGACGAGAACGAATGCATTCCGGCACGCTGATCAACGATCTGTTCGCGTTGGTGGATCGAGTAAGAGCCAAGCGGTTGCGCGCCGCACGGGCGCACGCCGATGCGCGCGCCTCTGACGCAGAACTGCAATCCAGTCAACCCCACGCCCGGGACAGCCAGTGCTCCTGGGAGAGCTCAGAGCCGAAACAGTTCCCGCAGCCGCTTGGTCTGGGCCCGGCTGACCGGGACCTCGGTCTGCTTCTTGTCGTCCATCCGCAACTGGTAAGAGCTCTTGAACCACGGGACCACTTCGCGAATGCGGTTGATGTTTACCAGGTAGGAGCGGTGCGCCCGCCAGAAAAGATTCGTGTCTAGACTAGCCAGCAACTCCTCGAGGGTGCGGCAGTTGGATTGGCCCTCCATGCCGGCGGCCCCTCCCGTCACCACCGTAATCACGCCATCTTCGATCCACGCATAACAGATATCCCGCTGGTCCACCAGAAACATGCGCCCCACGGTCTTGAGCAGGATTTTTGCGGCCGGCTGCTTCTGCGACTCGATCATCCGCACCAGGGTCTCGATCTTCTCCGCCGGCAGCGCATTGGATTCCTGCTTGGCCCGCGCTTTCTGGATGGCTTGCGCCACGCGCTTCTTGTCAAACGGCTTCAGCAGATAATCGACCGCATTTACTTCAAAGGCCTTCACCGCATACTGGTCAAAGGCGGTGGCGAACACGATTTTGGGCAGGGGAATTTTCTTGTCGAGCAGCTTCTTGATGACCCCGAAGCCGTCGAGTCCCGGCATTTGCACATCGAGAAACACTAAATCAGGATTGTGTTCCCGGATGAGGCTGACCGCTTCCAGCCCGTTCTTGCCCTGGGCCACGACATTCACGTCGTCGGAATTCTTCAGCAGGTAGGCGAGTTCGTCGCGGGCCAGCTGCTCGTCGTCCACGATCATTGCGGATAAAACCATGGTCGCTCCGCGAGACTGCGGGTGCCTCACGTCTCGCGGTTTTTTGCGAGACGTGGGATTGGCCAACAGACCGCTGACCTGAGTATAGGTCCGCAACTATCCCGCCGCAATGCAGGCAGCCAGGTTTCCTTCGTGAACCTTCGTGTGCTTCGTGGTGAGCGCTTTTCTTTTACTGCGGCCGCTGCATCATCCCGCCCATATCGAACTTCGTATAGCCAGCGGGAATCTCAAACAGACTTTCCGGCTGCGAACCTTCCTGAATATTGCGCAGCTCCCAGCTTGCGTTCTTGCCTGCCCACTTCACGGGAAAATGCAGCTTGGGATCAAGCCAAACGTCGCCAGCCTCACCCTTCGCGTTCGTGCCCTCGTACTTGACCGTGCTCCGTCCGTTGACCGTCTCGCTGCCGACCTTGCGGCAACTTCCGCCCTTGTTCTGCGGCAGTTGCGTCCAGTCTGAGCAAGCGGCTTCCGCGTCGCCCGTGCGGAAGAAGTTGTAGGCCGCGCGCTGGCTCGCCATTTGCTGAGAAAGTTCCATGTACATGTGCTGCTGGTTCATCAGCACGGTTGTGGTTTGGGTCGTCAGATTCATGATGACCACGCCGCCGGTGCGCGGGTCCTTGTTCACCGACTCAAACCGCACCTTGTCCTTGGAAGAGTAGATTTTCCCGGTGTTGCCCTTCTGCGAATCGAACATATCGGCAGAGAACTCGGTTTGCGCCATCGCAAAGCTTCCGGCCAGCAGGAATGCGATCAGACCGGAAGTCCGCATCGAAGTCCGCATCGTCGCCAGGATCGTCTTCTGAGTCATTGTTCGAACCATGTCAGTCTCCTTGCAGGGTGATAGCTTTCCCATTGGCCGGGAAACGCCAGAGAAAAGAATGGGCAAAGCATATCAGAAGGCGATCCCGCCGGAGGTGCGTTTGCAGGTTCAGAGCCCGGTGCGACCGCGGGGCTTGGTGGAATCCTGCGCGATCCACTTCGACAGGAATGTACTGCGGTGCTCAGTGAAGCCCAGCTTCCGATACAACTGCAAGGCCGCCGTATTACTCTCGACCACTTCCAGATGCAGTGTGCGAATTCCCGCCGCCCTGGCCGCATCTTCCACAAACTTCATCGCCCGGCACCCCCACCCGCGCCCCCGATATTCCTCCAGCAGATAGAACTCGTCGACGAACCCATCCCGCCCCAGCCACTCCAGGCTGTAGCCAAAACACAGCACGATATAGCCCACGGCTGCGTCGCCATCCGGCGTATCCGGCTTCGGCTTGTCCGAATCAAAGATCAGCCACGCCCGCCCCAGACTCGGATCGCGCAGCAGCGCCGTCAACGCCTCTCGCGCTTTCTCCCGCTCGAAGCCGTGCCCGTCGAACGCGTAATACACCTGCATGAATTTCAGAATCACGTCGGCGTCCGACTCATCCGCCAGCAGAAATTGTGGCTCGTCGCTCATGTGGAAGAGCGGCGCTTCAGCGCCGCGGAAAAATCCCCAAAGAATTTGGGCTTTAGCCTCTGAGGCAACGCTGATGCATCGTCACACCACGTTCTCTAGGGCCAGGGCCATGCCCATGCCGCCGCTCACGCACAGCGTAGCCACGCCGCGTTTCGTGTTGCGTTTCAACATTTCGTGCAGCAGCGTCACCGTGATGCGTGTTCCCGTGCAGCCGATGGGATGTCCGAGCGCGATCGCCCCGCCATTCACATTGAGCCGGTCGCGATTGAAATTCAGCGTGCGGTCGCAGGCCAGCACCTGAGCCGCAAACGCCTCGTTCAACTCGACCAGCCCAAACTCGTGCAGCCGCAGATTGTGCTTGTCTTCCAGTTTGCGCAGCGCCGGAACCGGACCAATCCCCATCGTCCGCGGATCCACGCCCGCTGAACTTGATCGCCGCGATTCTCGCCAGCGGCTTCAAATTGTTTTGCCGCACGAAATGTTCGTTGGCTACGACCACGGCCGCCGCGCCGTCGGTGATTCCCGAAGAATTTCCCGCCGTGATCGTTCCAGGCGTTTCTTTGGACTTGGAGAACACAGGCGGAAGTTTCCCCAGCTTCTCCAGGCTCGCGTCGGCAAACGGATGCTCGTCGCGAGAAAAAATTGTGGCTCCCTTTTTCCTTCGATCGTCACCGGAACAAGCTCTGCGTCAAACCGTCCCGCCGCAATCGCCCGCGCCGCGCGCGTCTGCGATGCCAGCGCAAATTCATCCTGTTCCTCGCGCGTAATCTTGTACTGCTCGGCCAGCACCTCGGCGGTCTCGCCCATCACCATCTTGGCCAGCGGACAAAAAAATCCGTCGCGATACATCCCGTCCACCATTTCCTGATTGCCCAGCCGGTATCCCCAGCGCGCCCCGTCGAGATAATAAGGAACGCCGCGACATCGACTCCGTCCCGCCCGCGAGAATGCAATTCGCGTCGCCCAGCAGGATCGACTGATACGCCAGAGCAATCGACTTCATCCCCGACGCGCAAGCCTTATTCACCGTGAACGCCGGAACTTCCTGAGGGATGCCAGCGCGCACCGAAATCTGCCGCGCCACATTCGGCCCGCCCCCCGCCTGCCGTGCGCAGCCAACAATGGTCTCGTCAACCTGCCCAGGCTCAATGCCGGCCCGCTCTATCGCAGCCTTTGCCGCGACCACGCCCATGTCCGCCGCAGTCAGCGAAGCCAGCGATCCCGCCAAACTTCCCGATCGGCGTCCGCACTCCCGATAGAAGATAGATCCCCGGCAAATCCGCACCTCCAAACGCTTGAGTCTAGCAGGGTGAAGCCCGGGATGTGCTGTCCCGCGGCTAGGATCCTTTTGTCATCGGCAACATAAGAATGCATCCTAGGCAGCTCATCAATAATCTATGGCCATAGCACGCAGACAAAGATCACAGCTAACTTTCAGCATCGCCAATAATCAAAATCGAATCGCCAGGAGGAGCATCATGTCCTACATTGATATAGGGAAAGAGAATTCAACTTCGATCCATCTTTACTACGAAGACCACGGTTCCGGCCAGCCCGTGGTTCTGATTCACGGATATCCACTCAGCAGCGCGTCCTGGGAAAAACAGGTTCCCGCCCTTCTGCAGGCGGGCCACCGCGTGATCGCCTATGACCGCCGCGGATTCGGAAAATCCAGCCAGCCGACCACCGGATACAACTACGACACTTTTGCCGAAGATCTGCACCAGCTGATCACGCATCTCAAACTGCGCGATTTTACTCTCGTGGGTTTCTCCATGGGCGGCGGCGAAGTGGCACGCTACATCGGTAAATTCGGATCGAAGGGGGTCAGCAAGGCGGTCATCATAGGCGGCGTTCCGCCGTTTCTGCTGAAGACCGCCGACAACCCTGAGGGCGTCGATGGCGGCGTATTCGAAGGCATCGCGAAAGCGGTCTCCGCCGATCGTTACGCCTTCTTCACAGAATTTTTCAAGAACTTCTACAACACCGACGTCTACCTGGGAAAGCGGGTCAGCGAGCAGGCAGTGCAGGCCAGCTGGAACGTCGCTGCCATCGCGTCGGCCACGGCAAGTCTGGCCTGCGTGCCTACCTGGTGCGAGGATTTCCGCAACGACGTGGCCCGGATCGACGTTCCCACGCTGATCATCCACGGCGAGGCCGACCGCATTGTTCCGTTTTCGGCCGCGGGGCAACGTACCGCCAAGCTGATCAGCGGTGCCGAACTGGTCGTCATTAAAGACGGTCCGCACAACATTGCGTGGACGCACGCCGACGAAGTCAACACCGCCCTGCTGAACTTCCTGGCGAAGCCGGCCGCCAAAGCGCGGTCATCGGCCCCGAAGGGAAAAGCCGTAGCCTAAGATGCCGGATGGCTGTTCAACATTAGCCGTAGTCAATACTCTGTCATCCTGAGCAAAGCGAAGGACCTATGCAATCCGCCGACGAACTGCATAGGTCCTTCGCAGCAAGAGACGCCGCTCAGGATGACAAGTTTTTATTTTGACTTGCAATGTGTGCGCAAGGGCTGGATCGTGCGGCCATCGTGCTGATGCCGCTGAGGCCCTTGCCATTCCACCTAACCTCCGGCATAATAAGAGTTTGCCTCGATCTCACCGGACTCTTCCGGAACAAGGATATAAGACCTGTGTTAATGATTCGTCTGGCGCGCCGTGGTGCGCGCAAACAACCGCACTATCGCATTGTGGTGATTGAAAAGGAGCGCGCCCGCAACGGCCGCCCGGTGGAAGTGGTCGGGACCTATAATCCCCGCACCAATCCCGCCAGCGTCGAGTTGAAGCGCGATCGCGTCGAGTACTGGGTGTCGAAGGGCGCCCAGATGTCGGAGCGGGTGAACAAGCTGTTCACCAAGACTCCGGCCCCGGCCACCGCCTCCGTCGCCTAAACTGGCGGCGCCTTTCTGGCGGATCGTCGCCCGCCCAGTGCAGCCGGAGAGCGCTCGATCCTGCGGGTGTTTTCGGTGTCGCAGCTTTGGGTGCGCAGCTTTTTGGTGCGCGGTTTTGGGGTGTCGCAGCTTTTGGGTGGCGCAGCGCTTCAGCGCTGCGATCGGCGCCGACCAATCACTCGGGGGCTTTAGCCCACGCGGTACTTTTCACTGTGAGAATGCAGACTATGACTGAGCCTTCTGGAGATGTGCGCGCTCTGGTTGAGTTGATTGCGAAATCGCTGGTCGACAACCCTGCCGAAGTCTTCGTCGAAAAATTCGACGACGACGTCATCGAACTGGAAGTCGCCGAAAGCGATGTGGGCAAGGTGATCGGGCGTCAGGGACGCACGGCCCGCGCTCTGCGCGCCCTGCTGAGCGCTGCCGGCCACCGGGCTCACAAGCGCTACACGCTTGAAATCATCGAGTAGACGGTGAGTTCCGAAACCAGCGGCGAGCGCGATTTTATAACTTTGGCCCGCGTGGTCAAGACGCAAGGCCGGCACGGCGAGGTCGCCGCAGAAACGCATACCGACGTGCCAGGACGGTTCGCCGCAGGGATGAAGTTGTTGGCTCTCCCGAAGTCGCATGACGCGAAGGCAGATTTGAACGAACAAAAGTCGCGGCGCGAACTGGAAGTCGAAGATTTGTGGCCGCACAAAGGCCTGGTGGTTCTGAAGTTCCGCGGCGTGGATTCGATGAACGACGCCGAGTTGCTGATCGGATCGGAATTGCAGGTTCCCGGGGCCGGGCGCGCGGGCCTGGAGCCGGGCTGGAACTACGTGAGCGATCTGATCGGCTGCACCGTGGTCGATCATGGCCGCGAAATCGGACGCATCGAAGATGTTCAGTTCGGAGCCGGCGAAGCCCCGCTGCTGATTGTAGCTAACGGCGCCGGGGAAAAATTCGATGTGCCCTTTGCCGAAGCGTACCTGGAAGGCGTGGATCTGGCGCAGCGGCAAGTGCGCATGAACCTTCCCGAGGGCATGCTGGAAATCAATGCCCCGGTCACGGCCGAAGAGAAGCAGGAACTGCAGGGATTTGAAAGGGCGCGGCTTAAGCCGCGCCGCAAAGGTCCTGACAAATAACAGCGTTTGGCGCGGCTGAAAGCCGCGCCCTTTCAAAACAGGATTTCGGGTTCCACAGGTTCGCTAAGAAATGAAGGCCGACATCGTAACGATTTTTCCGGACTTCTTTCGCGGACCGCTGGATCACGGCATTACCCGCCGGGCCTGCGAAATGGGGCTGGCGAAAATCGAAGTCCACGACCTGCGGCAGTTCACGCACGACCGGCACCGCACCGTGGATGACCGCCCGTTCGGCGGCGGCGAGGGCATGGTGCTCAAGCCGGAACCGATCTTTGAATGTTTGGAACCGCTCGGGCTAGCTTCGCGTGAACAACGCTTGGCTGGCGCTGCGAGGCAGAGCGTGATTTTGCTTTCAGCGCAGGGCCAGCGTTTCACGCAGAAAGTTGCCGCGGAGTTAGCGGCACTCGATCGTATGGTTCTGATCTGCGGCCGTTATGAGGGCGTGGACGAGCGCGTCGCCGATTTTATCGCCGACCGCGAGTTATCGATTGGCGACTACGTGCTCAGCGGCGGTGAACTGGCTGCGGCCGTGATCATCGAAGCGGTCACGCGGTTGTTGCCGGGTGCGGTGGGGAATGAAAACTCGACGCGGCAGGAATCGTTCACCGCGCCTGAGAAAGCTGGCGAGGTTACGGAAAAAGGCGCGGCGGATTCGACCTGTGGTTCCGGCGGATTGCTCGACTATCCACACTACACGCGCCCCGCGGATTTTCGCGGGATGGCTGTACCGGAAGTGCTGCTCAACGGCGATCACCAGGAAATCCGCCGCTGGCGCCGCGAGCGGGCTCTGGGAAAAACGCTGCGCAACCGTCCGGACTTGCTGGAGGGCGCGACGCTCAGCGAGGAAGACGCGAAAGTTTTGGCGCGGATCAAGGCCGGCAGAATTTAGCCTGGCTGTAACGACGGTCGGCACAGATTCGTATCAGGGTATGCCTTCAGGCACACCCAAGAAGGAACGGAAAGAATCGCGCCTTTAGGCGCTGCGAAAGAAGAAGGATAACGACAATGTCAAACTTAATCATCGAAAAGCTGCTGGCCAAATCGCAACGCACCGACATTCCCGCATTCCATCCCGGCGACACCGTGCGGGTGCACGTGAAGATCAAGGAAGGCGACAAGGAACGCGTGCAGGCCTTCGAAGGCGTGGTCATCAAGCGCGACAACGGACCGCAGGCCAGCTTCACCGTGCGCAAGATGAGTTTCGGCCAGGGCGTCGAGCGCATCTTCCCGGTGCACTCCAAAGTGATCGACAAAGTTGAACTGCTGCGCTCCTCGAAGGTTCGCCGCGCCCGCCTGTTCTATCTCCGCGGCCTCCGTGGCAAAGCCGCCCGCCTGCGCGACGTGGAAAAAAGCTAGGTTTGATTGTGTGGGGCCGGGTCTTTGACCCGGCCAAGCCGAGCGAAAGCTCGGCTCGCTTCGTCTTTGCCAGCTAACCGGCCGCTGCCAGCTCGGTTACTACTTCCACTGCGGCGAACTCATCGACCCTGTTGGTTTTCAGCTTGCTCAGTACATAGCCGAGCAAGGGACGGTCGCCCCGCCGGATTTCCTGAAACTCCACGCCCATGTGAAGATTGTCGACCAGATATTTCACTTGCGCCTTCACCGCCACGCTGATGTCGAACATGCTCAACGTCAGCCGGAAGTCGGTTCCAGGCTGCAGGATTTCGGTGCCCGCGATGCGCGCGCCGTATTCCGAAATCTGCTGCACCTCGCCCGCCACGCGCTGCACTCCGTCGATCACCTCGGCCCGGCCCTCGACATAAAACCGCGGACGCCGCCGCCGGTTGGCCGACGGCCGGTCGAACCCTCGAGTCGATGTGCTTTTTAATCCATCGAGTACGACGGGCTGGTACTGGTCTTCACTCTGCTCCTGCATTTGGATCTGCATCTGCCGCAACTCTTCATCCCACGGCGTTCTGCCTTCGACACACTGCACCGAGAACTGACCGCGCAGCGGCGATGAAGGGTCGCCGGCCCAAACCACCTGACAAATCGCCTTGTTGCGCCCGCGCTCCACCATCACCAAGTCGCCCAGGTTAACCTTGCGCGCGCTCAGCAGGCGCGCGCCGCGCGGGTGAATGTCATAGGTACACGCCATCTCCGCCGAACCGCGGCCTTCCTGGCCGACCAGGCTCCAGCGGACGGGAAGCGCCAGATGCACGACCTTGCCCGTGAGCAGGCCGTCCTCGTGCGGGTTGGTTTTGCGTTCCAAAATTCTTCTCGTGTTCGCGTACAGCTGTGGCGAAGTTACCAGTACATGTACGACCGGGCAATGTACGACCGTAATCCTGGGGATGGTTACGAAGTGGCGTTACGTGCGTGGGGTTGGCCTGGCCCGGGCGTGCCACTGGCTAAGAAAACAGGTTCCTTTCGACTTCGCTCAGGGCAGGCTCTCGCTTCGCTCGGGATGACAAGTCTTTTTTTTCGTCGGCGTTCTTGCGCAGTGAAAGCTCTTGCGCGAATTCGTGCGGTCGAAGAAGATGGTCAGCAACTCCCAGTGATGAAGTCGTCCCTACAAACGTCTGCGCGAACGCTATCGCCGTCCGCGGCCAAGCTGCGGCTGCTGAAGAAGCTGCGCTGCACGCTGCGCTACGAGAAGCAGGCGTGGGCAGGGGGCGCGCGGCTGGTGGCGGGTGTGGATGAAGTGGGACGGGGCTCGCTGTTCGGGTGCGTGGTGGCGGCTGCGGTAATTCTCGATCCCGCGTACCGGGTGCGCGGGCTGCGCGATTCCAAGCTTCTGCCGCCGGAGCGGCGCGAGGTGCTGGCCGAGCGTATTCGCGAACACGCCGTGGCGTGGGCGGTCGCGGCGGTGGACGCAGCGCGCATCGATCAGATCAACATCTATCATGCGTCGCGAGCGGCCATGCGCGAAGCGGTGCTGCGGCTGGCGCCCGCGGCTGACCATCTGCTGGTCGACGCCATGCGCCTCGACTGCGAGCAACCGCAGGTTCCGATCATTCATGGCGACGCGCTGTCGGCGTCGATCGCGGCGGCGTCCATTCTGGCGAAGGTGGAACGCGACCGCATGATGTGCGAGTGGGATGCGGTGTTTCCGGCGTACGGGCTGGCTTCGCATAAGGGATACAGCACGCCGAAACATCTGGCCGCGCTGCGCGAGTTGGGGCCGACGCCGTTGCACCGGCAGTCGTTCGCGCCGGTGTGGCAGAATCCGGTGCCGCAGGAAGCGTTCGCGTTTATGGCTGAGGATGAGCCGGATGAGGTAAGTCCTGAGGATCTGGCGGGTTAGGGGAGTGGGTAAGATTTACATATGTTCCTGCAGGAACATTGTTTACAATTATGTACGTACAATTCTATCGGTATATTGGAACGCATGAAAAATAAGAAACGAGCTGGGAAGAGCGGGAAGGACGTACGGCATACAGCCAAGTCATCGGCTTCGCGACGGAAGACAGGGCGGCGCTCGTCGGCTGCGTCCGAGGAGTCGAAGCGGCATGTTTCGATGGGGGAAGTGCTGGAGTACTACAAGCCGATCAAGAAGCCGGTCACGCTGCGGCTGGATGCCGATGTGATCGCTTGGTTCAAGCGCGATGGACGCCGCTACCAGACGCGGATCAACGCGGCGCTGCGCAGGGTGATGGAGCGGGAGATGAAAGCGTAGGGGTGCAACTGGTGGCCATGGCGCACGTTGTTTTAGTTGGCGATTCGATTTTCGACAACGCACGTTACACGGAGGGTGACCCAGATGTGGTCACCCAGGTCCGCCAGTTCCTGCCTGGAGGGTGGCAGGCGTCGTTGCTTGCCGTGGATGGCTCGACGACTGAGAATGTTTCTGCCCAGTTGGAGCGACGGCCAAGCGACGCTTCCCACATAGTGCTGAGTGTGGGCGGGAATGATGCGATCATGCATGCGGACATCCTGCGCATGCCCGCTCAATCAACCACTCAAGCGCTCGCCGAGCTAAGCGCTGTTTCGCAGAAATTTGAGAACAATTATCGTCGAGCGGTGGAATCGTGTCGGCAATTGCGCCTGCCGCTGGCAATCTGCACTATTTACAACGGCCACTTTCCCGATCCGGAGTATCAGCGCCTGATTTCAACGGCTCTCATGGTCTTCAATGATGTCATCTTGAGGGTCGGCATTGAATACGGTTTGACAATCATTGACCTCCGGTTGGTCTGTTCGTTGCCTGAAGATTACGCCAACCCGATTGAGCCCTCATCGATCGGTGGAGCGAAGATAGCGAGGATGATTGTTGGTTTTGTATCTGGCGCTGGGAAGGGTGCCCGAGTGGTTATCGGGTGAGGTGCAGCAGGGATGTTCCGGGATCAAGATCCCCACTTCTCGCGCCAAGAACGCGCGAGAAATTGGGCACCCGCGCTCGTTCTCGGAGACTCTTGCTCGATCGCCAAATTCCTGCGGTCGTTCACGTGCGTTCAAGTCAAGATCCCCACCCTGTCGCAAAGAACGCGACAAGGATGGGGCACCCTTACTTCGAGTTCACGGATTCATTCAAGTCTTGAAGTAGCTTTTTGTTTTTCTCCAGGGCGCGCTGGAGAATTTCTGCCTGTTGCCGGGCGGTGGGCCAATCTTGGGCCTCGACGGCTTCGGTGAGTCCCGGCAATTCGAGGTGAGCGTAGGTGAATCTCGCGCCGTAGAGGATGTGTTTGAACCAGGGGCGGCCGGGGATGCCGTCGGGGTTGAGCCAGTTGCGTTCGACTTGCATCATGCCGCGGTTGAGGGTGAGGGCGAGTTGGGGATCGATGGTTCCCGACGCGAGTTTGTGGGTGAGCGAGTCGTTCAGGCGATGGCCGGCGGCTTCGAAGGCGTCGATTTGTTTTTCGATTTCGCGGAGGTCGAGTTGAGTCGTCGGGACCGAGGCTGAGTTCGAAACGAATCCTTGGTGGAAACTCCCGGATGGGGCGCAGGTGGGCACGGGGTCCTTCGACTGCGTGCGTGCTCCGCTTCGCGGAGCCTGCACTCCGCTCAGGATGACAGATTTATTTTGGTTCGCGAGTTCCTGCACGAACTGGCGGACATTCGCGGCGTAGGTGGCGAAGTCGAAGGGGAGCAGGTCGGCGTTGGCGAGGCGCAGAGCGGTTACGCCCCACAGTTGCGACATGAGCGTGTGGTAGTGGTAGCCGGGATCGCCGAAGTGGTTCATCCAGTAGAAGTCGTCGTAGCCGGAGTGGTAGACGCCGTAGTCGCCTTCGAATCCGAGGCCGATGACGGGCATGCCGATGAAGTTCAGAAAGACGGTGTGGTCGCTGCCGCTGCCGATGCGGGTGTCGGCGAGGGTTGAGTTGGCTGCGCCGGAGTTGAATGGGCCGGATTGGTTTCCGGCTTCTCTTTCACGCGCGATGGTTTCTTTCCAGGCGGCGTAGAGAGTTTTTCCGGACGTATCCTGCAGCGTCTGAGTGGTTTCTTCCAGCATGGGCGCGAGCGACGCGACGGCCTGGCCGTGGAAGTTGGGGCCGGACGTGGCTTCGTCGACGTTGATGTAGGCGACGGCTTTGGAGCGGAGTTCGTCGGCGAACTGTTCTCCCCATTCGGTGGAACCGGTGAGGCCGACTTCCTCGCCGTCCCAACTGCAGACGACGATGGTGCGGCGGGGGCGCATGCCTTCTTTGGCGAGCTGGCCGAGGGCGCGGGTGAGTTCCATCATGCTCGCGGTGCCGCTGGAGGGATCGACGCCGCCGAAGACCCAGGCGTCGCGGTGGTTGCCGAGGACAACCCACTCGTCGGGCAACTCGGCGCCGCGGATGCGGCCTTCGACTACGTAGTAGGGTTGGGTGCCGTTGTCCATCTCGATTTTCAAATGGACTTTCACGCGCTCGCCGCCGAGGTGGTAGGGGAAGGGCAGGCCGCCTTGCCAGCTTTCTGGGGCGACGGGGCCGTCGTCTTTCATGTTTTCGAGCAGAGGTCTGGCGTCGTGCCAGGAAAGCGGGAGCGCCATAATCTTCGGCGCGGACTTCGCCTCTTCGATAGGAATTCTTTTTGCGCCGGGGATTGAGGCCCATCCGGGAGTTTGCGGGTCGCCGGGGACGATGAAGTCGTAGGTAATCGCGCCGCGCTGAATTTTATATTCGGGGCCCCAGGGGCCGTCGGGATCGACTTTACCTTTTTTGTAGCCGTCTTCGGCGGGGTCGCTATAGATGAGGATCGCGGCTGCGCCTTCGCGCTGGGCGGTGAGGGCTTTGAATCCGCGATAGCTGTAGGGATTGGAATAGCGGACGAGAACAATCTTGCCTTTGACGCTGATGCCGTTCTTGCGCAGCAGGTCGTAGTCTTCGGGATTGCCGCTGTGAGCGTAGACGACGGGCGCGGTGACTTCGCCGGAGATCGACATGCCGAGCCAGGCGCCCGAGATCGCGGGATTTTTCGAGTCGTCGTCGCCGAGGAGCGGGGTCTCGCGGAGGACAGCTTGATAGTGCGTGGGCGCGATCATTTCCAGCGAGGCGGATTTGGGGTTGGTGCCGTAGACGTCGTAGCGGCGGATGATGACGTCTTCGAGTCCCTGCCTTTTCCACTCGTCGCGAATATATTCGGCGAGTTCGTTGTTGCGCTTGGAGCCGGCGATGTGGGGTTCGGCGGTGAAGATGCGGTGCTGGCGGCGTTCTTCGTCGGGGGTGGGGATGGATTTGAATTTTTCTTCGACTGCGGATTCGCGGGTGGCGTGGGTGGGAGTGAAACCGAGGATTTGGCTTTGAGCGTCGGCGCCGAGCGGCGAGAGTGCGATTAAAAACAGCGCGATCAAATGTTTGTGGAGCATGGATGTTGGGCAGTTCAGTCGCACCACATGCTAACAGGTGCTGTCAGCGTGGAGCACGTGCCGTCATCCTGAACGGCGGCGAAGCCGGCGGGAGGGACCTTACGTGGGCTGAACTTTTCGATGCAGCGGACGGGAAGTCGCTGCGGCATATGCGGCATGGGTGCTCCCGCCAGCGCTATTGCCGCCGCAGGCTCATCGTATGGTCCCTCGGAGGGCTTGCGCCCTCGTCAGGATGACATCGCTTGTATGACATCGGTTTGTTTGAGGCTACTTTGCTTTTAGGATTTCATTCAGCAGGTCGGGTTTTGATTCGTCGCGGACCAGGTGGGGATATTTTTCGCCGCCGTGGTAATCGATTTTGTAGGTCTTGTAGTAGTCGGTGTTTTCGACCAGGAGTTCGATGGGCGCGGGGCTGTCTTTGGCGGCTTGGAGCGCGTCTTTCAGGACCTCGGAGGAAAAGCGGCGGCCGTTGACTGCGACCAGTTTCATTCCCGGGCCAATTCCGGCGAGGGCTGCAGGCATGCCTTCGATGGTGTCGCCGATGCTGCCGTCGGCGCTGAGTTCGAGGCCGAGCGAGTAGCGCGTGCTCACGAAACGGCGGCCGCGACCGCCTTCCATCGGTGAAGGGGTTTCGTCGTATACCAATCTCCAACCGCTGCCTTCGACGCCACCGAGAGGCGCGCCGGGTCCGTGATTGGTCAGGCGCTCGGTCCAGAAGCCGCGCCAGTCGTAGGGTGCGACCTGATTGAGCGCGCTGACCACGTCTTCGAACGTGTAGGGCTTGACCATCGGTCCGGTGGTGGGCGCGCCGTGGAACAGGTGGCAGAAATCGTCGATCGACTTGGCGCCTTTGGTTTGCTGGCGGATGATGACGTCGACCCAGAGCCAGTTCAGCGTATCTTCCTCATAGAAATCAACGCCGCGACGCCACGATCCCCAGCCGCGCGGAGAAAAATAAAGTTCGGGGGCGGCGTCGGCGGTGTCCTGGAGGTTGCGCCATTCGCGGCCGGGGGTGTGATCGAGCGCGGCGGCGGTGATGGCCAAGGTGTCGCGGTCCTGGTCGGCGGTGAGCAGGCCGCTGCGGGCGGTGAGCACGAAGCCGAGATAGTTGGTGAGGCCTTCGTAGACCCAGAGCAGATCGTCCTGCATGGGCTGCTGGTAGTCGGGTGTGGCGAGGCCGGCGGGACGGCGGTACTTTCCGTTCCAGGAGTGGACGTATTCGTGGGGCAGAAGTCCGGCGGACTGCTTGCGTGCGCCTTCGTCGACCAGGGCGTTTTCGCTGACGCGGCTGTCGTCGGATTCGTGGTGCTCCAGGCCGAAGTGGGCGACGTGATCGCTGAGAGTGTAGAGGAAGTGGTAGTCGCGGTAGTGGTGGGCGCCGAAAAGTTTTTGCGCCTGGTCGACCAGACTCTTGTAGTGATCCCAGACTTCGGGCGGAGCGTCGAGGGCGGCGGCGCTGTCGGCCGCGATGTCCATCTCAGTGAGAGGGTCCTGAGCGAGGGGAACGATTTTGAGGAATTCTCCGGTGATGACCGGCGAGTCGACCAGCGTGGTCAGGGAGACGGTGGCGAAGTGGATTTCGTTTCCGCTCTGGCTGGCAACGGGAAGCGGTGTGCCGAACTTCCATCCGTCGGGAAGTTTCAGGCTGGCGGAATAGTTGATGTCGTCGGACTTCCAGCCTTTGGGATAAAGCAGGACTTGGTTCCAGCTGATAATGGCCAGCTTGTCGGTGGCCGAGGAACCGGCGGAGAATCCGCCTTCGAAAGTTGGGGGAGAAAGGAAGTCGAGTTCGGCGGCGATTTCGGTTGTGCCGGCGGGGACTTCGACGTGGAGGGTGAAGCCGTCGAGCAGGTCGCGGCGCCACTTCAGGGTCTTGCCGGCGGCCGAGAATTTCAAGCCGGCGAGATCGATGACGGGGCCGTCGGGGGCGTGTTCACCGGGAATCCACTTCGGATAGTAGAGCGTGAGGTCGCCGGGGGTCGCCGGGATTTTCAGGGAGGCGTGGAAGATTTTTCGGGGAGCGTGGGTGGCGTCGACGGCGATGGTGACGGTGGGCGGAGTCGCGGGAGACGCTGCGGGCGTGCTTGCGGCTGAGGCGGAAACTGCCACGACTGCGGTGCAGACTGCTCCCAAGGTTTTTGCGAGGTTCATTCTTGCCTGGCTCCCATGTGTAGCGAGGTGAATCCTGAGGATGCGAAGTTGAAACTATAGCAGTCCGGGCGTGCGGCGGTACAGAGAGGCTGGGACGGTGGCTGTCGCTAAGTTTGAAATTGAGACTTGCACCGATGTCATCCCGCCGGAGCGCTCGCAGCGCGCAGGCGGGACCTTACGAAAACCCGCCTTGGGTCGTACGGATGCGAGGGGCGCCTACGCTGCAGGAAGCGCAGGTGTTCCCATCTACCGCATCGGCAGTGTCGACCGGCGTAGGGTCCCTCGCCCGGCTTTCGCCGCGCTCAGGATGACATGGGGCACAGGGAGGGTCCCCGATTCGAAGAATGCTGCACAGGACTGTGCGCTGCTAAAATTCCGCAGATGGCGCGGCGCGGGAAATTCATTACGTTCGAAGGGCTGGACGGAACCGGCAAGAGCACCCAGATGCGAAAGCTGGCGGCGGTGGTGCGCGCGGCGGGACACAAAGTGGTCGAGACGCGCGAGCCCGGCGGGACGGCGACGGGAGAGAAGATTCGCAAGGTGCTGCTCGATTCCGGAACGGCGGGGCTGGCGCCGCTGGCCGAAATGGCGCTGATGTTCGCCGCGCGCGCGCAACATATTGCCGAGGTAATCGAGCCGGCGCTGGCCGCGGGCAGCGTTGTACTGTGTGACAGGTTCACCGATTCGACCGAGGCGTATCAGGGCAGCGGCCGCAAGCTGGGCAGCGATGCCGTGCGCGAGTTGCATCGCGTTCTGTGCGGCGATCTGCAGCCGGACTTGACCATCCTGATGGATTCGGATGCGGCTGCGAGTGTGAGCCGGGCTCGCCGGCGGAACAAACGCAAATCGAAAGCCGCGGGCCGCGGTCACGGCGACGAGAACCGCTTCGAGCAGGAGACGCGGGCGTTTTTTGCGCGGGTGCACGAAGGGTATCTGGCGATCGCCAAGCGGGAGCATGCGCGGGTTACGGTGGTGGATGCGCGCGGGACTCCGGGACAGACGCATGCGCGGATCGTGGAAGTGGTGCGGAGGAAGTTGAAGTTGTAAGGCGCGCTCCGAACCCAGGCGGACTACGTCTTAGTGAGTGGTTGGGGTTGTGCCCGCAGGCACTTCGGAGAAAACGTAGATCGGAAATGTCTCCATCCACTCCGGCTTCCAGAAAACGATGACGGATTGGCCGTCGGCACTCAACTCCAGGCTAGGATCGAGTACCTCCCGGCCTTTATCGGAGAACGTATTAAGGTTGGGAAGAAAAGGACGGAGAAGTCGCGATGACCTGGCCGGTTGCCGCATCCCACAACCGGAACCGCTGCTCCAGAGTTTCACTCAACGGTCCGCCCCAACCAGTATGAAGCGTTTCCCTGGGAATATACCCGAGGATCACGCTACCGTCACTTGAAGCGCCGACGAAACGCCGCGCTCCGACCTTGGGGTCACTAAACTCCCTCAAGAGTTTTCCGTCGTTGCAGTCCCAGAGTCTGATTGTGGGGTGCGGGTAGATGGGCTGAGGCATACGAGTGTCGTCGCTGGCGATTCGCTGTTCGCCGGCGAAGCTGATGCGGCCGGGCTCGTGTCCGGGGTTCACTTGGAGAGTCATTTTTCCGGAACTGACGTCGTACAGTTCGATGTCGTTGATTTCTTTTGTTTTGACGCCGGGGCGCGATTTTTTAGTGGTCGTGGGTGGATTTCGCGGGATATGGGAAACAGCGATTTGATTGCCGCTCGGGGAAATGGCGATGTCTCCAAGGTCATAGGGCGACTCCGTCATGTCCCACTCTCTAACGAGCGTTCCGGAGGAGAGGTCGTAGACTCTTATCAGGCCGTTGCCATAGCCATAGTAGGTCGAAGCATCCGGAGATCGGCCGCCGGACCGAAAAAAACCACCGTAAGCCACGATCATGGCGCGCGGACTGTTTTCTGAACAAACCACTTTTTCTGAGACACGGCGAAATTCCGGAGCGGGAACTAGTGGAATGTTCAGCGGCGTTGCGTGCAATACCTTCCAGCGTATCCGGATTCAGGTAGTAAAGGGTTCCGCCGGGGTCTGACACCATAAGGCCCGAACCACGGTTGCAGTACTGCACCGAAGCCGGCCAGACTGAGCTTGACTGGAGCTGGGTGAGTATCGAGCGCGCTCTCCGGCAACTGCTTTTTCGCGAAAGGATCCGGACTGCCGACGTTGATACCTGGACGTCAGGCACCACGACGTTTGAACCGCCAGAGCGCACGCGGGTGAAAGTCAAGACCGCGAATCGTCGTCCGTCCGGCGATAGCGCCGCACCACCGGGCCAACTGAGGGACGGGGGACCGGCGTGTTGTACTTCCAACACGCTGAGCGAGGGCGAATCGGCATTACCTTTGTTGGCTTGTCCTCTCTCCGCTTCAACCTGTGCGCCGACGAGGCAGGGAAGAGTGCAAAGGCAGACGGGCAGGGCGGCCCACCATCGGGCTCTACCTCGGCTGCGCTTGATGGAGAAGCTATCCAGAAAGTTCCTTGCTTGAAGACAGCCTTAAAATTCTACAATGGTTTGAGGCTCTCTCCGCGTCTGTGTGTTGAAAACAATATATGCCTTTTTCTGATTTTCACGGAAATCCGAGGTTGTTCACCGCTTGCGCGATATGCTGGCGCGCGAGCGCTTTCCGCATGCGGTGGTGCTTGCGGGCGGGCAGGGAGCGGGGAAGTATACGCTGGCGTTGATGCTGGCGCAGGCACTGAATTGTCTTGCGCCGACTACCACCGATGGGTTGCCGGATTTCTGCGGGAAATGCGCCAACTGCACGCGGATCGCGCAGGCGGCGGATCTGGATGCGCGCTTTTCCGAAGCCGTGGAGGCGCGCGAGAATCTGCGCGATGCCGACAAGAAAGAGACGCGGCTGTTTGTGCAGACGCATCCCGATGTGCTGATCATTCCGCCCGATCCGCCGCAGATGATGGTCAAGGTGGACCAGGTGCGGCGGGTGATTGAGACGATTTATTACCGTCCGGCGGAGGGCGGAGCGGGTTTACATCTTTACGGACTCGGCCTTCATGAAGGAGGCGGCGAACTCGCTGCTGAAAGTGCTGGAGGAGCCTCCAGAGTTCGCGACGATTTTTCTGCTGACGGAGAATCCGGGCGAACTGCTTCCGACGATTCGTTCGCGGTCGATGGTGTTTCAGCTGGAGGCGTTGCCGGCGGAGGAGATTGAGAAATATTTGGCTCAGCATCGTCCGGAGTGGAAGGCGAGCGAGCGGGCTCTGGTGGCACGGCTGTCGGAGGGGGCGGTGGGACGGGCGCGCGGGTTCGATCTGGCGGCGTACGTGGCAGCCCGCGGACATGCGCTGGCGATTCTGAACTCGGCGTTGCGGGGCGGGGAGCACAGCGAACTGTTCAAGATCACCGAGTCATATCGGCCGGGCGCGGAGGGGCGGGAAAAAACCGAGCAGCTGATTCGGACACTTTATTCGCTGTTGCGCGATCTGGCGTCGATGGAAGCGGGCGCGCCGGAGTTGATTCGTAATACCGACATTGCGTCTGAATTGAAGCGGCTGGCAGAGTCGGCCGACTTCGAGTGGATCACGGCGGCGTCGGACCGGCTGGCCGAAGTGGAGCGTGGGATGCGGCGGAATCTGCTGCGGTCGTTGTCGTTGGACGCGTTTGCGGCGGCGTTAAGCGTGGCGGATCGCGACTCCGCGCGTTGACCGGGCGAGAGCCCAACACAAAGGCTAAACCACGAGGACACAGAGGAACCCCAAGGCTTAATCAGAGGTTCCCTAAAGGGCGCGGCTTAAAGCCGCGCCCTTTCAAAAACATCACTGCTAGGCCGCGAGTTTCATGGTATCCGGATCCCACTTCACCACGGCGCCACGCTCGATGCTGAGATTGCTGAGCAGGGCGGCTCCGGCGGCCCGGTAGCCGAAGACTCCATCCTCTACCACGGGCTGGCGCGAGCGCACGGCGGCGAAAAAGTTGGTGAAGTGGTCGTAGCTGTCGCTGTAGTGCTCGGGCGCGACGTACCTTTCATAGCGCGCCAGCGGCGGACCGGCGGGATGCTGGCGCGGATATTTCTGGTTGTACTCGGCCGTGATGCGCTTCTGCATGGAGTCCGCGAAGCTGTCGATGAACAAACCAGGCTCGGTTTCGCGCGGCGTACGGCTCAGGGTGACACTGTTGCCGTCAATCTCCATGGTGCCTTCCGAGCCGATGAAGGTGAGGCCTTCGGCCTCTTCGCCGCCGTCCACGAAGTTGACGCGCAGGCTCAGGTTGAAGCCTTCGCGGTAGTCGAACAGGCCCATCACGACGTCGTTGGCGTCGCGGCCATCTTTCCAGAAACGCAGGCCGCCGGTGGCCAGGGCGCGGGTGGGACCGTTGCTGCCGGTGATGAAGTGCGTGCCCGAGAACAGGTGAACGAAAAGATCTCCGGCAACGCCGGTGCCATAGGCCTTCCATTTACGCCACTGGAAGAAGTGCTCGGCATTGAAGGGAATGTTGGGAGCGGTGCCCAGGAAGCGCGGCCAGTCGCAGGACTCGGGCGACGCATCCAGCGGGACGGTGTAGCTCCAGGCCCCCATGGTGGAATTGCGGTCCCAGTGGGCGCTGACCATGTTGAGTTGGCCAATGGAACCGGCCGCGAGCAGTTCCTTGGCCTTGGCATAAACAATGGAACTGACGCGCTGGCTGCCGAGTTGCAGAATCTTGCGGGTGGCGCGAGAGGTCTCGATCATGCCGGGGCCGTCGGCGTGAGTGTGGACCATGGGCTTCTCGCAGTAAACATCCTTGCCGGCATTCATGGCGTCGATGGAGATCTGCTTATGCCAATGATCAGGCGTGCCGATGATGACGGCGTCGATGTCGGGGCGAGCCAGAATTTCCCTGTAGTCGCGGGTAGTGAAGATGTCGTTGCCCCAGAGTTCCTTGCAGTGCTGCAGGCGTCCGTCATAACAATCGGCGGCGGCGACAAGTTTCACGCCGGGGACCTGAACCGCGACCTTGGTGTCTCCCTGGCCCTGGCCGCCGGCGCCAATGAGGGCGATTTGGATAGTATCGTTGGCGGCGAAGGTGCGAGCCGGAGGATGGTCGGAGGTGAGCGCGATTACTTTGGGGCCGAGCCAGGTTGCCACCGACGCGGTGCCGGCGACGCGAAGGAAATTTCTGCGATTGAGCACGTGGAGTTCTCCGTTTCTAGGTTTCTATCGGAAGTTGATTGCGACGAGAAAGTCTTGGAGCGGACCAGTGTACCGCTGGCAGGAATTGGAGTCGAGTCAGCCTTTGAAGAACGACGGGATGGAGAGAAAGCGTTTCTCGCTCCGCGACGAGACGCCAGGGCCCCCTCATCCTGCAGCGCGTCGAGCTTCCCGGCACGCGCCCAGCCATCTCGGATTCTCTTGACAGTGGCGGTTGACGGCGGTATCGTCCGCAGTTAGATGGCTGCGGAAGCTCGGGCTCGCAGCCGATCTGGCGTTTCCTCTTCCTCCCCAGCCCCGAGGATTCCGTTTTGCACGCGGCTTCAGCCGCTCGGGTTAGAGCCATGTCTGCAGGGCATTCATTTCGCTTTTCCACAGGGATGTGGGTTGCTATTTTACTCTTCACAATGAGCCTTCTGGTCCCGCTATCGGCGCGAGCCGGCATTGGCTTTCAGCCGGTCAATCCCGAAGAGCTGAAGATGACGAGCGAACCCCAGGCTCCGGGTGCGCCTGCGATCATTCTGTTCCGCCAGGTCGATCGGGAGGACAGCCGCAACACTCCGCACGAAGACAACTATCTGCGCATCAAGATCCTGACCGAGGAAGGCCGCAAGTATGCCAATGTGGAAATCCCTTTCTCCAAACGGTACGAGAAAATAGTCGGCATCCGCGCCCGGACCATCAAACCGGACGGATCGACCGTTGAGTTCGACGGGAATGCCTTCGAGAAGGCGATCGTTAAGAGCCGGAGCGCGGCCTATCTGGCGAAAACCTTCACGCTGCCCGCGGTCGAAGTGGGCGGGATCATTGAGTATTACTACATGATCGAGTTCAACGAACGCTACGTCTTCGAATCGCAGTGGATTCTCAGCCAGGAACTATTCACCCGGGCGGCCAAGTTTACGCTTAAGCCCTATCCGAACTACTACAACGCGTTTCATTTGCGCTGGACCGGGCAACAATTGCCGCCGGGGGCGGATCCGAAGCAACTGCCCAATGGCGTGGTGACGATGGAGGCGCAAAACATTCCGGCATTCATACCCGAGGACCATATGCCGCCAGAGAACGAAATGAAGGCGCACGTGTACTTCGTCTACGACCCGGAAAACCCGGAGTCGGATCCGGATAAGTACTGGCGGACTTTCGGAAAGAAGCGGAACGGCACACTGGAATCTTTTGTAGGAAAGCGCAAGGCGATGGAGGAAGCAGTGTCGCAGATCATCGCCCCTGGCGACGCACCGGAAGTAAAACTGCGGAAGATATACGACCGCGTGCAGCAGATTCGCAATACTTCTTACGAGATCAAGAAGACCGAACAGGAGGAAAACCGGGATAAAGAAAAGGAAATCAACAACGTCGAAGAGCTCTGGAAGCGAGGTTACGGGGATGGCCGGCAACTGACGTGGCTGTTTCTGGGGCTGGTGCGGGCCGCGGGCTTTGAGGCTTATGGATGTTGGGTGGCGGATCGCCAGCATTATTTTTTCGACCCGAAACTGATGCAGAGCGGGAAACTCGATGCGAACGTCGTGCTGGTTAAGGTGAGCGGAAAGGACAGGTATTTTGATCCCGGCGGGGCGTTCACTCCCTTCGGGCTGCTCCCTTGGTCCGAGACCGGCGTGCAAGGGCTGCGGCTGGACGGGGAGGGGGGAAGTTGGATCGCGACTACGCTGCCCCAGGCTTCGGAGTCGCAGATTCACCTCGAAGCCAAGCTGAAGCTGTCGGACACCGGCGACCTGGAAGGAAAGCTGACCGTGACCTCCACCGGACTGGAAGCCATGTACCGCCGTCTGGAAGAACAACATGAAGACGACACCGCGCGCAAGAAGTATCTCGAGGACTGGATCAAGGAGCAGATCCCGTCGGCAGCGGACGTGGAACTGACGAACAAGCCGGACTGGTCCGGCACCGAAACACCGCTGATCGCGGAATTTGATCTGAAAATCCCGGGCTGGGTGTCGAGCGTTGGGAAACGTGCTCTGCTACCGGTGGGATTTTTCACGGAACATGAGAAACTCACGTTCGTACATTCCAACCGTGTGTTCCCCATCTACTTTGAGTACCCCTACGAGAAAGTCGACGACGTGACGGTGGAACTTCCACCAGGATGGAAGATCGACAGCGTACCGCCGCAGAAGACGCAAGACGTCAAGGTCATGTTCTACGATTTGAAGGCGGAAAACGGCGGCAGCACAGTGCGGATTGTCAGGAAATTCGGTGTTGAACTCCTCCTACTACAGGTCAAGTACTACCCCGCCCTGCGAACATTCTACGAGGTGATAAGAACCGGTGACCAACAACAGATTCTGTTGCAACCCTCCCTGTCTGCTACAGCTAACTAGCCGGCTGGGTGTTCTCGCACCGGCGGCCTTCTCATCCCGTCTGATTTCGTCAATTAACCAGCCACTCCAGGTGGTCGTCCATCCCCCGACAGCCTTTACAGCTTGGCCCGCCCGACTCTTTCACGCTTGCTCCCGCAGGGGCATTCGTAACACTGCTCTGGTTACCGATGATCGTGGGCGGCGATCTTGAGACAATTCTAACGGTCATATTTTCAATTAGTTACCACGATTACTCCGATGGTTCTACTCCCTTCGGAGAGATTGCCCACGTCCTACCTCCCGCCTATAATCGTTCTACTCTGGTAAGGGATTCTCCGTCAGGTTCCGGGTAGGATAAATGGGAGGGCGAGAGTTTGTCTGGATGGCCCTCCAGCGAAAGTTCGGTGAAAGGGAACACGCCCGGATGATGCGAAAGCGCCTGCAACTCGCACTGATGCTGACGGCTACGACGGCAGTTGCGACCTCCTTCTCTTCCTCTTTATTGATAGCGCCGCCGCGCGCCGGGGGCGGCGGTGACTGACGGCGCGCCGGAAGGCGGCGAAGACACGCCTCAGGTCATTACGCCGACCGACGAGCACGGACGGAAGGTGTATGTGAATGATCCCGCGCCGGCGAAGGCGCGACCGGTGGAAGCTCCGCAGCCCAAACGCTCGAAGTTGGTGTACTGGAGCAGCAAGGAAAATCGCTGGAAGCCCGTGCCGTCGGCGGGAACGGCGTCGATGCAGGCGGCGCGGTCGGCCGCGGCCGAGGTCAGCCAGGGCTTTCAGTACTATGGCCACGATTCGGTGCAGTCGGCGAATGCCAAGATTCTGGCGGCCAATTCGCGGGGACATCAGGCTTCGCAGGATGAGGTTGATTCCTCGATCGTGATGGCGGCGGCCCGGCACAATGTGGATCCGAACCTGGTGCGGGCGGTGATCAAGGTGGAATCGAATTTCAACTCCAATGCGGTGTCGGGCAAGGGCGCCATGGGCCTGATGCAGTTGATGCCGCAGACGGCGCGGGAGTTGAAGGTGAAGAATCCGTTTGACCCCGATCAGAACGTGGATGCGGGTGTGCGGCATCTTAAGTACCTGCTGGAGAGCTACAACGGCGACGTGAATTTGACCTTGGCCGCTTATAACGCGGGCGAGGGCGCGGTGCGGCGAAGTGCGGGCGTGCCGCATTATTCGGAAACGCAAAATTATGTGCGGAGGATTACGAACCTCTACTACGGAGGATTCGATCTTTCTCCGTCGGGCCCGGCGCATGATCCGGTGCGGGTGCAGCGGGATGCGCGGGGGGTGCTTTACATCAGCAATACGGATTAGGTGGCGGGATCGGTTTAGAAGCGTCGGGAGTCAGAATCCCCACCCTGTCGCAAAGAACGCGACAAGGATGGGGCACCCTAAGTGAGTTGAATCAGCAAAGTAGTATTTGAAATTTCTCAGGTACCCAGGCAGTTCAACTGCAACGTTGGATCGAGACAGTAACGGACCGACGACTTGAAAATGAGATCGAGCCAGCGCAGCTTGCGCTGGGCAGCGCTGCTGTTGCTGGTGGCGCTTCCCGGAGTGCAGAACTACGCTTACGCCCGCGCGCGTCATAATGATTCAGCCCACGATTCGCATCATAATGACGCATGGGCGCGCGACCGCTTTGGCGCTGCCGAGCGCATGCGGGAAGCGCTGAACGGGCGTCCTCCGGCCGAGCGCACGCGGCACGACTACCAGCGGGTCATCAACTCTTATCGCAGCATTTATTTTGGAGCGCCCACCTCGACCAAGGCTGACCCGAGTGTCGTGGCGGTGGCGGAGACGCTGGTGGAAATGGGGCGGCGTTTCGATGACGACAAGATTCTGCATGAAGCCATTGCCCAATATAAGTTTCTGCGGAAAGAGTATCCCGGCAGCAAGTACCGGTGCGACGCCCTGTTCACGATGGGCGAAATCTACAAAGATGATCTGAATGATCCCGAGCAGGCGCGCAGCGTGTTTCAGGAGTTTCTGCACCGCTATCCGCACAACCGACTGGTCGAAGACGCCAGGCAGGCGGTTGCGGAATTGGACCGCGATGCCGCGGTTGAGAAAAAGGCCGCGGCGCAGAAAAAGCCGGGCAGGAAATCTGCCGAGGAGAAGACGGCCAAGGATCCCCCGCGGCCGGAGGTTGATGCGCATTCTGATTCCAGGGGCGACGCGAATGCGGATTCCAAGGCTGAAACGACCGCGCCGGAGGCGTCGACCGAATCGTCGTCGGGGGCGCGTGCGGGACATCTGCCGCGGGTGACGGGAATCCGGCATTGGTCGACTCCGGATTACACGCGGGTCGCCATTGACCTGGAGAGCGACATCAAGTTTGGTTCGCAGCGCATCGCGAATCCCGATCGCATCTTTTTCGATTTGCGGGATACGAAGCTGGCGTCGACGCTGGTGGGCAAGAGCTTCGACGTGGATGACGGGTTCCTGAAGAAGATTCGGGTGGCGCAGTTTCAGCCGGGGCGCACGCGGGTGGTGCTGGAAGTAGCCAGACCTCTCGGATTATGAAGCGTTTCTGCTGCCCAATCCTTACCGGCTGATTATCGACATTCACGGCAAGGATATTCACGGGAAGAGACAGCAAGATAGCGCGCGCCAGAGAGCTTCAGGAGGCTGACACTGCGACGGCCGATGTGGAGGCTCCGCCCAAGGCGGGATCGAAGGCCGATGGGCTCAAGACGGATTTTCCGAAAGATGTTCCGAAGGCTGAGTTGAAGGCCGATGTGAAAGCGCTTACCGGAAAGCCGGTCAGCAAGAACGAGCAGATTCACGACGAAGTCAACGTCGCGTCCAAGGACGCGGCGGAAAGTTCGAAGGCGCATCCGTCGTCTGATCCGCATTCGTCTGATGCGGTGAAGACGGCTGGGGTCGACAGCAAGGCAACAAGCACCGTCAAGAAGGTAATCGTGGAAGCGGGCGATGACGATGACACGCCTCCGTTGAAGGCCGCGAAGGTCTCGCCGACGGCAGGACACGCGCATGCGTCATCAGTCATGCCTGCCGCTCTTTCCCATACGAAGGAGAGTGAGCCGGATCCCGATGTCGCTGTGCCCGACGAGAAGGCAGGAAGCGACGCTCCGCCAGCCGGTTCTGCGCACGGCCAGCCGTTATCGCATCTGAGCGAAAGCCACAAGTCGACTGACCTGGATATTCACGAGGCCAAGCCGACGGCGAGCGGAGACCGGTCGCTGATTCGTGCGCTGGGGCTGAAGATTGGCAGGATCGTGATCGATCCCGGCCATGGCGGCCACGATACCGGAACCATTGGGCCCAATGGGCTTGCAGGAAAAAGATCTGGTGCTCGAAGTGGGGCGGCGGCTGGGCAAGCTGCTGGAGACACGGCTGGGCGCGGAAGTGGTTTACACGCGCAAGGACGATACGTTCATTCCTCTGGAGACTCGGACGGCGATCGCCAACCAGCAGCGCGCCGACCTGTTTATCTCGATCCACGCCAACTCGAGCCGGGATCCGCGCGGCGCGCGGCGTGGAAACCTATTACCTGAATTTCACTTCTTCGCCGGACGCGCTGGAAGTGGCGGCGCGGGAAAACGCGGTCTCGGAGAAATCCATTTACGAGCTGCAGGATCTGGTGAAGAAAATCGCGCTGAAGGAAAAAATCGAAGAGTCGCGCGAATTTGCCGGGGACGTGCAGGAGTCGCTGCACAGCGGGCTGGCCGCGAAGAGCCCGGCCATCCGCGACCGGGGGGTGAAGAAAGCGCCGTTCATCGTGCTGATCGGGGCCAACATGCCGTCGATCCTGGCGGAGATTTCTTTTGTCAGCAATCCTACGGACGAGCATCGGCTGGAGACCAGCGAATACCGGCAGCGCATTGCCGAGTCGCTGTATCGCGGGATTGCGAAGTATGTGGATGGATTGAGCGGAGTGAAAGTGGCCAGCAAGATGGACAAGGCGGCGGGGCAGTGAACCGTTCGCTCGGATGATTACCTGAAGATCAAAATCACTTAAAATCCCCACTTCTCGCGCCAAGAACGCGCGAGAAATGGGGCACCCTCGAAAATCAAAATCCCCACCCTGTCGCATAGAACGCGACAAGGATGGGGCACCCATTCCTACCCAATCCTAGGTTCGAGCCTCCAGGCTTACTGGATGGCGCTGCCTACCTGCGAGAAGACGTTGTTGGCGTTGGAGCCGATCAGGCGGACGGTGCCGACTACGATGACGAGGATTACGGCCAGCATGACCGAGTATTCGGCGATGTCCTGACCTTCTTCGTCCGACCAAAGACGGTTCAGCCACGCATGGCTTGAAGGATTGCTAAGTGAATGCCCCATAGATTTATCCGATGACTCCCTTTCCTTTATGCAAAGACTATGCAACGACTGACGCCTGAGCAGCTGCCGATTGCGCGACAGGCTGACGTTTATAGTCGGCAAAATTCAGTCCCCAGACTTCTGCGTCCTGGGTTACCGCCTGCAGCCCGACCTGAAACTCAGAGGTTCCCTTCATCTTCTTGGTCCAGACCACGCGATACTGATTCCTGCGCTGGCGATAGAAAACTGTGAGTTCCTCGTGCAAGTTCAGCTCGTGATGAACCGAGCCCAGACGAACACCGTCTGGCGTTACGTCCAGCGTAATCACCAGCTCCTCAAAAGCTTTTCCGCTGCTGTTGCGGCCCTTGACTCTTACGGGGATCACTGCCTTGGTGCGATTCCCGCGCCGATTATTCTTGCTTTCTTCAGATGGCATTCCGTCACCCACAGCTAGTGTGCCGCGAGATTCGTGCGGTGGGAATGGCCCCGATGTGTAGGATGAGGCCTGAAGGTAACCAGCCTCGGTGGCGACGGCCAGGCGGGGCTCGATGCCAGCGTAAGAGCTGTCTGGTCAACTACTTGCGGGGATGAGGAAACTTTTTATTGCGCTCTGTGGTCTAATTAGCATAGTTTCGCGAGATTCGGGTTTCATGGCAGAGGTCACGGTCGGAAAGTCAAAAGCCCCACCATCTCGCAAAGAACGCGACAAGGATGGGGAACCCAATCCTAGGGGATACATGAGTTTTTCCCGTTCGGCTGGTATAGCAGTTTCTCTCGCATGCTTGTGGGGTATGGCGGTGGCGGCGGATAAGCCGGCGGCGCAAAAACCGGCTCGTCCGGCGGAGCCGGCTTCGGCGGCGCTTCCTCAGCCAATTCTTCCCCAGCAATTTGGCGGATGGCAGATGCAGGGCTCGGCCCAGACCAGCACCGACCCCGCGACTGCGGACCCGGCCAACTCCGCTGTGCTGAAGGAGTACGGCTTTGCGGACGCAGCCATCGCCACCTACACGCGAGACGACGGGCGCACGCTGAAGATTCGCGCGGCGCGCTTTGCCGACGCTTCCGGCGCATTCGGCGCCTACACGTTTTATCTGCAGCCGCAGATGACGGCGGAGAATACGAAAGATGACAAGATCGGCGATCAGGCGGCGGCCCTGGGACAGCGCGTCCTGTTTTACCGCGGGCAAATCCTGGTGGACGCGCAGTTCAGCCGGGAATCGGCCATGTCGGGAGCGCAGCTGCGCGAGTTGGCGGGGGCGCTGCCGCGTGCCGGCGGAAATTTGGCCAACCTACCGAGTTTCATCGATTTCATGCCGCACCAGGGCTACGTTGCCAACACGCAAAAATATGTGATGGGCCCGGCCGCGCTGGCCGCGCTGGCGCTGCCGGTTTCCGCGGACCTGGTGGACTTCAACGCCAGTTCCGAAGTTACACTGGCGCGCTACAACACGCCGAGTGGGGAAGCGACGTTGATGCTGATTTCGTATCCCACGCCGCAACTCGCGGCCGAACATTTTCGGCGCATCGACGCCGCGCATCAGATGGCGCAGCCGCAGGCCGGGGTTTCGAGCGTTGGAAATGGGGGTTCGTTCTTCGACAAGCGCACCGGGCCGATCGTCGCGATCGTGAGCGGGGGCGTTTCCGACGGTGATGCGAAGTCGCTGCTGGGCAAGGTGAATTACGAAGCCAGCGTCACCTGGAATCAGCCAACCAATGATCCGCAGGTGCGCGACCTGTACATGCTGATCCTCAACATCGTGGTGCTCTGCGGGATTCTCGCGGGACTGGCGATCGTGGCGGGCGTGGCTTTTGGCGGAATCCGCATTCTGATGAAGCGCTTGTATCCCGACAAAGTCTTTGACCGGCCCGAGCAGATGGAATTCATTTCACTGCGACTGACGGAAACCATCGTCGCCGAAACCGTCACCGAAACCATGGTTCAGGGAGTTCCCGAAACTGGGCCTGACGGCGGCCGCAGGCGCCCCAAAATCCCGCCTGAGACCCCTCTAACCCGCTCCTGGCTCTGGGTAAGTGCCTTTAGATATATCGGCTTAGGGCTGTTTCGGGGGCGTTTTGTCTCAAATTGGTACATTTGGGAGAGGTATTGATTGATTCTGTAAATAATTGAAAACTAAAGACATTTATTTCACAAAAATCGCTTGACACCCCCGTTTTTAGGCTCATAAGATTTTCGCAGAAAGTTTTGACGGATTTCATAGCTCCGTTGGAACTATTCTCCCTTGAAGAAGAGGCCGCCCTGTTGCCGGGTAGCCTCTTCGTTTTTTCATTTCATTCTTCGTGTAAGCATTTGAAGCGCGCATCGAAACGCGCGCCGTTGGCTTGAGGTGAAACACGGAACTGCGGCGGGATTTTCTGCGTATCGTTGAAATGTCGAAGAGATAGAGATGTTGAGCATGTTTTGTGAAATGCACGCGGGGTTGGCGGAATCGTTCTTGGCGGAATAATTCGGGGGAGGTCTTCATGTTTTGCGATGGATGTGGCGGAGCGGTGCAGCCGGGGCAGGCGTTTTGCAGCCGGTGCGGCAAGCAGGTGGTGGGTCCAGTGTCGCTCCTGCAACGGTTTCCGGGGCGGGTGCAGTCGCACGTACACTTGCTGGGCATTCTGTGGCTGGCCATGTCGGCGATCAACGCGGTGGGCGGATTATTTCTGGTTGTACTGGCGAACACACTGTTTGCCCACCTGCATGAAATGGGAGCGCCGCAGGAAGTGCCGACAGGATTCCTGACTGCGCTGGTGAGCACGCTGGGAATCATCGTGCTGGCCAAGGCGGCATGCGGATTCTTCGCGGGCTGGGGATTGCTGCATCGCGAACCCTGGGCGCGCGTCGTCGCTCTGGTGCTGTCGTTTATTTCCCTGTTCAATATTCCATTCGGCACGGCGATCGGGGTATACACGATGTGGGCGCTGCTTCCCGGCGCATCACAGCAGGAATATGACGCGCTGGTTCAGGCTCGAGCTGCCTAGCAGGCTGCGGAAGAACTCGTTACCCCGCCAAAAGTGCGACCTCGGCGGCCAAACAGTTTGCTGAAAAACTCGCTGCGGAGGCCCCAGGGGCTGAAGCCCTCAGAGAAAAGAAGGCTTTATCGCAGCGCTGAAAGCGCTGCGCCACCCAAAATCAAGTGCACCGTCCAGGTTTTCCCGCAGCCTGCCAGGCTATCGAACTGCCCCGCGCTGGCTGTCCGACAGGCCATCCACAAAGGTAATTAGCCAGGGCGAGACTCGGCTCCAATAATGGAAGAAGCGATGGCGAAAGCCATTCTTGGAGACCGGGATGTCTGCCCACAAAGTGTTCGCTGCAGCCGTGCTGCTGTTCCTGAATGCCGGGGCGGCTTTTTCAACCGACAAGCTGATTGCACTCACCTTTGACGATGGCCCGCGACCTTATGTTTTGTTTGGCACGCAGGGCACCCGCCCTGGTCTGAGCCTGGTGAAAGTGCTCGACGACAATGGGGTCAAGGCGACGTTTTTTGTGGTGGGATGGCGACTCTCCCCGAAAACCTGGGGAGAACGGCGTTACGAAGAAAATATCGGAATCACGTGCATCGACGCCGCCGAGCGATTGGTGCGGGACGGCCACGAACTGGAAGACCACACCTATAGCCATATCGAACTGCGCGGCGCCGAGCGCAAGCGGGGAGAGCAGTGGGTGCTGGGCGACGTGAATCGGGGTGCGGACGCGATCAAGTTAGTCACCGGCACCCAGCCGCACTATCTCCGTCCTCCGGACTGGATTATTCCCGATGACGCCCGCCTCGACCTCGAGCGGCAGGGCTATCACCTGTTGACGATCTCGGCGCAGAGGCCGATGGCCATGCGCGACGTGAACTCTCTCGACTATTTGTGTACCCGCAACGCCAGCGAGTGCCCCAAGCCCTCTCTGGTGGATGCGGTCTTGAAGCAGGTGGAACAGAGGGAAAGGTATGGAGTGTACACGCACATTCTTGCCTTCCATGAGCTGTCGACGACAACAGCGGTAATGCCGGAATTGATCGCAACTCTCAAAGCGCGCGGCTACCGCTTCGTAACCCTGAGTGAGTACATGCGCCTGGTGGAAGCGAAGCCGTAGTCGACGAGCCCTCAACGGCGGGCGAAGAACAACGCATTCCACGCCCCATCGATCGTACTTCCTTCCCAGCCATCTGCCCTTATTGGCATGCAATCCCGTGATTGACGGGTATATATGTATACGATGTACAGATGTACACACCCCTGATTGACCGTGTCCCGTATCGCTGCTCGGGCTCATCTCTGGCATAGCTCAAGCACTCTCAACAGCTCAGCTTACGTCTGTCCGAATCAGGTACTAGCGGGCGGATCTTGTTTTGCTTGTCGCGGACGTGCGGGTTTCCTGCGTCGCGTTCCTCGCTGATATTCCTCGATGCGGCGCTCGTAATCGCGGTACGTGGCGGCATTCACGGGCTGCCGACGATTGATCTTCTCCAGGATGCGCCTGCCAAACCCCTGCCGCACCAGCTTCCGAATACCAATCTCACCCACGAGTTGGCCGAGATGCGGGCCTGGTATTACGGTCGGGCCTGCTATGTGGCTTGCGGCAGGCGTGAACTCGTTGGGGGCTTGCCGTATTGACTCCAGTATCATCACCCTCTTCCCAGCGCCGGTCGACTTCCTTGCCAATCCGGTGGCGCTTCCCTCCAATCACATGAGGCCTTGCTAGACGACCGCGCGTTTTACGCTGGCAGGGCTCGCCATCCGGCCCGAGACTCTTTGACTCGGGATGATGAAAGTACCGGTGTAGCAGCTCCTCGAATGTTTCGACGATTGGCCGCTCGCCAAAGTGTGGCGAATCAAATCCGGTCGCGAGCTTGTATGCTCTTGCATCGTACCGCTCATCAACGTTGAAGCACGGCGCGTCCAGCCATCTATTCTGATCGTGCTCGAAGCGGGTGACGAGCGTGAAATGATGGGGATCGACGTTGGCAGGTTGGCCGGAGTTCGCCAAAACGGGAGCGAGGAAGACGTTGAACGGGCGAAACCGATTCCACCAATGAAGGCGCTTCAGCAGCCCATGGGTATTCACCGCCATGCGCATCATCTGCGGGAGTCTGGACCACGACGGCAGTTGGTTGGGGACTACGGCGTTGCCGTGTCGAACGAGCCACTTCCAGGCCTCATGGACCCAGTGAGGAACCTGCTGTTTCTCATCCCAGCCCTGCGGGGACTCGGATGGGGGATAAACATAGCCGAGCCCGTGAGCCTTTGGATCAATGATTGTGACCCTCGCTCCATCTCTTTCGTAAATGCAATAGCGTTTTGCCGAAATGCTGAACCCGAGCAGCTTGCGAAAACCCTTATCCGGGTCGGAATCCACAAAGTTGCACTCGAGAAACCGCAGGATGGAGCCGCCGAAACGGTACGGGTTGAGGCTCGTAAATCGGTCGATGATCTCCTGTACCTGTGAATGAAGCAATATGCCCCGCCCTTGACAACCAGGTACGTGGCTCAGACTCCCGCCATCGGCCGCACTCACAACGCCTAACGAGTCAGTGTCAGCCCACGCATACTCTCCACCCGATTCCTCAACACATCTCTCCAACATTCCGAGCAACAACCTGCCGCCGGCGGTGATGAGCGAACCGAGATATGGTGCGTACCAATTGCCCTGGCGCTCCACTAGTAGACGCTTGTTGGTGGTGTAGGGTGCGTTCTCTCCGGAGTACACGCGTACTCGCGCTGCCTTCCCTTTTGGGAGAGTCTCAGGGTTGAGTTCGATAAAGCAGCCGTAGATGGAGTTAGCAAAGATTTTCAGCCAGTGATACAGCTCCTTGTCCTCCTTGTGTTGGTGGCGCTCCTCGATGACCTTCCGGAAGAGATCATCGCGGCGGGGATCAATTCGGACGGCGCCTCGCAGCTTAACGGTTCTCAGGCCACACTGCTTGCCGTGTGGTACAAGCCTGATTGCTCGCAGGATTCGCGGCACTTTGTCAGTCTGCAGGACAGAATTGACGATGTCCGGACCAGCGAACCAAATCGGTTTGGTATCTGTCAGGTAGTCGTTGCCTACGCTCGCGGTAAAACCGCTATGCATGGTGCGCACCGGGAACACATCGCGCTGAGGTACCACGAGCGCAAAGAATCGTAATTCTGGCCAGAGCCGCCGTTGGAAGCAACTGTGTATCGACATCGATTCCAGAAGAGTTTGCACGTCTGCCGTAGCGTCCTCGAAAGTGAGAGTCCGGGCACGGAGGATTTCCACCAGTTCCATGAGTGCAGCGACGGTCGGGTACTCTGACATGAAATCCAGCGGAGCGATTGGCACCTCTACATGGCGGATTCTCGTCTCCGAGCGGCCAGCGCTGAACGCTTCCATAGCGATGCCTAGAACTTCGTTGGGCACTTCGAACTTCTGGGCTGGAGGAATGATCCCCATGGCATCGAGATATCCCTTAACAAATGAAGCCGTGGAGTGAACCGAGTCCGACCTCCTAGGTATCGGATGCAAGTCGAACTCCGGTTTGATGGCATTGAGCAGGGCGGTCACACAGCGGACGCTGTGTCGGCCTTCTTCAATCTCAGTGACCGTCACCTGACCCGTTGGGGCATAGTCGTTCTTATGCGGTAGGCCATACTTCTCGAACCCTGTAAGCTCACAGGCAGCTTTCAGAGATAACGTTTCTCCGGACAGTGCGGCTACGATGGTCCGCACGTCGAGAAACCGTGCCTTGTAGATATCGGTTCGTTTCTTTAGCGGATGCCCGCTCTTGTCTTTGGGAATAAATTCGGCCCGAAATCGGATGAACGCCTTTTTGCTGCCAAGGGGGGCGATCAGCACGCGCGGGTCGTACTCGTTCTCGTTGCCGTCCGGAAACACCGAAAGAACCAGGGACCATTCATCTCGGTCTCCCGGCGTCCATTTTCGTGCGAGCCGTCCCAGGGCGTAGCACAGATCGAAACCCACTATCAGCGCACCCTTGCGAGCATACTTGTAGAACACGCTCTTGATAAAGTCCGACCGTGACCTCAGCGGGAAATGTGGAGGAAAGCACGTTGTGTCAGCGACCTCGGTCTGGAAGTAAGTTTCTAGGACCTTGCGCTCTCGCCTGCGCAGGCAGTCATCGAAAAACGCACCCTCTTCCTCTAATGAGTAAGTCTTGCCCGTGAGCTTCAAAACGCGATAGAACCCAAACGTCAGCTCCTGTGCGATATCCGTGCGGGATTCGCAGCCAAAGACAATGGCATACTCAGGCCACTTCGGAAGTTTGGGAGGGGCACTGGTAGTGCCCCTCGATGGACGTTTCGGTTGGTCGAGCACAATGGTATGCGCCCGAAGGTAGATATCACGCACCTCGTTCATGTTGACTTTTCCTGTTTCTCGCAGCGTGCTGAAAGCCCTCAAGCACCATCCATGTGAATACTAGAATGCACTTGAGCACGCGAATGAACCGCTCAACCGGATCGGCAGTGTACCGGAGATCAACGCCAATTTGGCGGAGCAGTGCGTGAAATCGGTCGTGATGTTCGCCGCAAAGCGGCATGGTGAACCACCCGATGTGATTCTGGCCACCAACGTGGTTCGCTTCAACCCGTTCAGGACTGCCACAGATTACGCATTTGCGAACTCCCTCGGATGTGCTCATGAGGGCCTCGCAACCGCGCGATAAAGCGCTTCGAAAGGCGATTCCTCATCAGCAAGAGCCTCCAGAATCTCTTGAACCTCTTTCGGATCGGTCTCGAGTAGGACGCCCCCGACACGCTTCCCCTTCGGGAACTTTCGAATCCTCGACCAGTGACCTCTACCCGCCTCATTGAGAGCGGCCATCCACTCGCCGAGCAGAAGCCGTTCGCTCTTGCCCTTGGTGACGACTGGAACGGGCATGCCCGGAGTTGCGGTTGGCTTATAAAGCGTCTTGTGGCGCGGATTGCGCACCTTCGCCGTGATCCTGCCAGAGGAATCCCTTAGCAGGTCAGAGGCGAAGTGTTTACGTAGCCAGCGCCGATCAACCTTCCATTTACGAGCTGCGGCCGTAAACGACAGAGACGGGTCACCGAGCATGTCAGCTATCACATGCTGGCCTCGCTCGACGCGCAGTGACTCGCGGTCTGATGTTGGTTGTTTAGGAGCGGCCGATTTTATCCTGCTCAGCTTCGGCGCGGACCGCTGGTTGTTTCGGGTGGTCTTGGTGTTGTACTTAGATGTTGATGAGCTGCGAGAACGAGACTTCTTGCGGGGCAGATGCCGTCTTGGCATAGACACACTCCAACGTCGGATGTGTCATCTGCCGGTTTCCGTTTGCTCCGCCTGAGCCCAAGCTCGTTTTGCGTCCCTTGCCCCGTCCTTCTGTTTTGCGTCCCCTCCACGATGACCAGATGAAGACGGTCTACTTGGAAAGACTTGGTGGTCGGCCAACCTTACAACCACCACCCAGGGGCACGGTCATACTAGAGCTGTACCCATCGGGACCTGAACTTCGTGAGTCTCGGTCCGTAGGCATCTCTACTAGGAACCCAAAGCTTGGCTATTGCCTCGCTCCAGCGGTTCGCCGTAGTTGGCCGCAACCGCTGCGGTTGCAAGATTATTATCCCTGCCTGCAATTCCCGTCAAATGCAAATCGTCGACAATACTCTAACTCCTTCGTAAGTTATTGATGTATAATGAGATAAACAAAGCGGGCCTGACGCGTGTGATCAGCACGGCGACAGACCCTGACCACCATGGAGGTGCTACTCCGATGGCAGCTCACCCGACCGTATCGCAATTCCCACGCTCCCGCAAATCTCCGATCAACCGAAGCGCGATCCTCACGTTGTCTGGTTTTGGCATCAAGGTGTGTGTTCAAGCCGGGCATCTCCAAGTCGAGGATGGTGTGGGCACGGAGCGCCGCAAGATCAGGCTTGCTCGTGTCGGGCACGGGCTGAAGCGTCTAGTCTGCATCTCCGAGGACGGTTTCACTACCCTGAGCGCCCTGAAATGGGTAGCAGACGTTGGCGCTTCATTCGTGATGCTAAACCGCAACGGTAAGGTCTTGTTCGTCACCGGCCCAACCGCACCTAGCGACGCCCGGTTGCGGCGTGCTCAATATGCTGCCCTTGGCAACGGTGTCGGCACAGAAATCTGCCGCAAGCTGATTGATGCAAAGCTCACTGGTCAGGAGCGGTTAGTAAGGGAACATTTGCATGATTCGGTTGTAGCAGAGGAGATCGCAGCGTTTCGAGACAAACTCAAGACAGCAGACACTGCTGAAGCGATCCGTTGGCTGGAAGCACACGCGGCGCTTGCATATTTTGGGGCTCTGCGGAATGTCGCAGTGCTCTGGCCCAAAGCGGACTTGCGCCATATCCCAGACCACTGGCGAACCGTTGGCGCCAGGCAATCGCCCCTCTCGGGTGGGCCTCGGCTGGCCGTGACACCTTTCCACGCCGTCCTCAACTACTGTTTCGCGTTGCTTGAGGCCGAGAGTCGCTTAGCGCTGGTCGCTCTGGGTCTAGAACCAGCGCTCGGGTTGGGATTGCATACCGATACTCCTAACCGTGATTCGCTGGCTTTGGATGTGCTAGAACCGGTGCGCCCTGATATAGAGAGCTGGTTAGTTTCGTGGATCATGCGGGAACCATTTCGCAGGGCCGACTTCTTCGAGACATCAAGCGGTAATTGTCGCCTGAGGTCGCATCTCTGCTCCAAATTAAGTGAGACCGCGCCGACCTGGGGCAAACTCGTTGCGCCCTGGGCCGAATACGTGGCAAGTACGCTGTGGACCAGCACGTCACGGCCAAGAAGCGGTCGTCTACCGTCAACTCCGTTAACTCAACAGCACCGGAGAGAAGCGAAAGGACAAGTTGCACTCCAAAACGTGTTGGCCCCTCGCCCGCAGAGAGTTTGTCGCGGATGTGGGGCCGTGCTGGGCAGCAACCAGGTAAGTAATTGCGCTCTCTGCGGAATCAATACTGCAAGAACCAACATGATTGCGCTCGCCCGCCGGGGCCGAGTCGCTTTTGCGAATAGTCAGAAATCGAGAGCGCGCTTGTCCGCATCCCAGAAGAGACAAAATGCGGCGAGACGCGGTTGGTTACCTTCTAGCCTTCCACCTTGGCTCACGCAATCGAGCTACCGCGATATGATCTTACCCAAACTGGCCGGATTCAGCGTTCCCACTCTCGCCCGCACGATGAACGTAACGGAACCCTACGCTGCGGAAGTACGGAAAGGACGTCACGTTCCGCACCCGATGCATTGGCTAGCTCTTGCGAAGCTGGTCGGTATCTTCGAAGTGTTCGCGCAGAGTGGTCGAAACACTCATTTGTGAAACACAACGTCCACGTTGGCGTTCGTAAAGTCCAGAGCGAAGTTCCCTATTACCAGGTCTGGTTTGCCGTTTCGATCAAGATCCGAGGCGACCATAGCGACCGTGTTCGCTCCCGATGCAAGAAAGGATCGCGAAAATATTCCGTTTCCCTGATTGAACAACAAGCAGGCTTGTTGGCTGTTCATCAGTCCAACCGCAAGGTCGATTCGGCCATCGCCGTCGAAATCAGCAACCGACAGCGCTCCTGGATATTGCCCAGCATCCAGAATGGTTGCCTCGTAGAATGTCCCGTCACCGTTGCTGTACCAAATACTTATGTACGAACTGTCCAGGGAGCTAAAAGCTATGTCGTCTTTTCCGTCGCCATTGAAATCACCAACCGTTGTGAGGGAGCCAACCAAGTCGGGCAGGTTGCTTTGGACCTGCTGGAAAGCGCGGTTGCCGCTGTTAAGAAACGTGCCTGAGCCCGACAAGATGTCAAGTCTGCCGTCACCATTGAAATCCCCGACGATGTACGGAAAGGTCAGGTTCTGCACGGTAACGGGATTGAATTGATAGGAGCCACTTCCGTAGAAAATCTGCCCAGGACACTGGGAATACTGGCAGGCCGAAATGAAGTCTGGGTGACCGTCTCCATCCATGTCGGCAACGGTGATATCGGAGATCGGTTGGGGAACCGTGACTGGCGATGGTGAAAAATTGGGTGTGCCATTGTTCGGCCAAATCTCCAGATTTGTGTCCCCACCGAGTAGATCAGCCACTCCTTTTCCTGTCATGTCCGCAATCTCGAACGAGAGCGGATCAGTATGGGCGGCGAGTTGAAATGATCCAGCACCTTGGTTTAGGAAGACGGTGCCGGGAACTCCACCAATGGGATCTCCTCCCACAAAGAGGTCCGGCAGTCCATCTCCGTTGATATCGCCTGCCGACAATTGGGTCATGGTCGCAGGAGACAGCGCCAACGGCGACGGAAACTGGCGGTCCTTACGACCTAAAGCCAGCGAAACAAAATTGAACCGGTCGGGCACAACGACGTCGGGAAGTCCATCTCCATTGAAATCTCCGACAGCCGCATACGAGCCTTCCGGACCAACGACCGGCTGAATAGTGAAGTGCCCGCGTCCATCGCCTAAGAAATACACTATCTCCGATGGCTCGGTTCCAGTCGGACCCGCTAAATCGGGGAAGCCGTCATGATCGAAATCGCCTGAGACGAGCTGGGCCATGCCGGGTGTGTCCAGGGTGGCGACTTGGGTAAAGGATCCGTCGCCGTTACCCGAAAAAGAGACGAGTAGCGAACCAGAAATCTGTTGTTCCACAACGATGTCGGGAATCCCGTCGAGGTTAAAATCCATCACATTTGGCACGCCCGTCACTCCGCTGATACCGGCTGCCAGTTGATCATGGAATGATCCGTTGCCCTGGTTCAACAGGATGTGAAAGCTCAAGTCGGCGGCGGCGTACAGAATGTCCGGCTTTCCATCGAGGTTGAAATCAGCGACCGCGAAATTCTGACTCGTATTTGGGTTCGTGCCTGCGAGCCTGACCGGGGCGGCGAAGCCTCCGCCATTGTTCTTCAGCCACCAAAGAGTATTGGCGTTCACGAACATTCCCAGAACCAGATCGGGTCGGCCATCCCCGTCAAGATCAGCCAGGTATGCAGGTCCGGGATAGATACCGGGGAATGTCTGTAGCGTGACTGGGGACTGAAAACTGCCATGTCCATCCCCAGATAGAACAGTGACTGACACTGTGTGATTCCCCGTTTCGCTCACAATTGAGACCAAATCGGGCGTGCCGTTTCCGTCCACGTCGCCGACGGCGAGGGCGTACGGTGTAATCGGCACAGGAATGTACTGAGCCGCAGACAGAGTACCGTCAGGCTGCCCGTTCAGAATAGCGATACTTCCAGAATTTGCGAGCGTCGGACCAGGCATGACGACATCGGAAAGGCCGTCGCCGTTCACGTCTGCGGCGACAATGAAAGGTGGATCGCTTGTGTTTTCCCCGACAAGGAAACCGGGTATGGCCTGCATCACGGACGGACCCTGCGGTGCGGCGTAGATCGTAAACGGCACCGCGTTGGAGACTTGACTGCCGTTTTGAACGGAGATCTGATGTGTCCCCACCGTTGTTCCGAAGGAACTTGGCGTGTCGAACACCAGTTGCCCAGAATTCACAACTTGCATTTGAGAAGGCGGTTGACCGTCGACCAGCACCTCGGAACTTGCGCCGAAATTCTGGCCGACCACCGTTATGGATCCCAGCCCATATCCGACCATCATTGTAGAGGGGTAGATGACGGAAATCGATGGAGCAGGATGGCTTCCACCGCCGCCTCCACCGCCACCACCGCCTCCTCCCCCGCCTCCGCCACCACCTCCGCCATTGCCAGCGGAATTTCCGGCCCCCCCGCAGGACGAGAGCAGTAGGGTGGCGAGCGCACCGACAATGAGAGTTCTAACAAACATTGAGCACCCGAGTCGCGCCACAGATCGGTGCCGCCTGACACCCAACCCACGGCTAAAAGAAAAACTCTCAGAACGCCCCGGCAATCAGAGCGCCTCTCCCGACCCTCACCCGCTCATGGATCGTTCGCCCTGGCCGTCCAGAAGCGCCAGCAACAGCTATTCCTCATCCGGCTTCATCAGCGAACCTAATGGCTCGGTGCTGTCTTGGTCGTTCCAGCGGCCTTGATGGCAAAATCCTTCATCGAGAGCGAGAGCCATCGCATCCTACCGTTAGGAGTTCCGACAAACGACTTTCAGTCTCAACATCCTTGTCTCTGAGAAAAATCACATCATTGATTACAAATTTCCCTTCTTCCGACATTACTACGACTGCAACTTGCCAATTCCACGGCTTCTCTTGTGGACCTTCTGTTAGCCTCACGTAAACGCGAAAAGAGCCATCCTCCTCCGATTCCGTCTTCTCGATCTGAAAAGCTTGTGGATGGCCTCGGTCGTCGGCACCCGAGAAAAGCCCGAATTCCGTCCACGTTGACGGTGCCTTTTCGTCATTCTTCGGGTGCAGGCGAAACCAATCATCATGACAGGCACGTGCTTGGTGAATTCTATGGATCAATGAGCTGCTGAGATAAGGGGATAGTACCTTCATCCTCTTCGGCGTCGGAAAGCCCTCGATTTGTTGAGATACCAGTCGTCGATAGAGCCCCCGGACAGGGATTTCGGCCTGGGTCGGCAACTCAATTCGGTGAGGCTTTTGCGGAACTTGGCCATAACCTAGCAATGTGACCAAGAGAAAGAGGGATATGTACCGTAGGATAGTCATTCATTCTTCTTTCGTCTCACGGATTTTGCACGATGATAACGCGGTAAGATGCCGCGTTCATCGAAGCATTATTCGGATTACTGCCAACATTCCAGATGCTCACAGGCTTTTGACCCCCCGGCCATTGGTCTGCCATCCAGAACGTTCCTTTAGTGGACGTTCCCGGTCTTTGGATCGACGGTCTCTGTCTGCTCTTTCGGCTTCTCGGAAAAACGGAAGTTGCGAAGCACTAGCTGAACGATGGGATGAGGCCAGGACTCGAAGTCACTGAGGTTGGGTTCGACTGGAAGCACGTTTGTTGTGAAGAGTTCATCTTTTCCGGGAAGGGTCATTACAGCATCGAGGTACAACCGGCGCTTCAGCTTGTTCCGAATCACCAGCATCATCATCCAACCGTTTTGCGATTTCTCCTGTGTGAACCTCAACTCCACGTCGGCTTTGGCCCAGTTCCGCTCGTAGGCTATGTGCGATATTTCGCCCTCAGTGACGGTGACATCGATGCCGAAGGCTTCCCCAGCAAAGAGATACACGTCATTGTCCGCAACATAAGGAACGTGATCGAAGGTCCCCTCGTAGAAGCGGTCGTTATCGATGTGCAGCTTCAGCTTGACGGGAGCACGGAAAACCGGCTCTTCCTGCGTCGCACTCTTCGTTTGAGAGAAGCAATCCGACAACAACAGAGTCGTGCTGATCGCGAACACGAGGATGCTCCTCACGATCATTTTTCCGCGCGACCTGGCTTCTCGGGATTTGGCCCCAAGCTAGCCTTTAACAAGTTGGGGACGTTATCTCTAAACTTCGTCATCCATCTCCCCAACTGATCCTGCGGATCGTTCCCAAACGGGCTGGTAATCACGTAGTGAACCGTTTCCTGCCAAGTGTCGTACCAAAATTCGTACTCGGAGTACTCATCGACAGCCACCCGGCTCTTCAGAACCGGCGATATCCGAATGGCCTTTAATTCATCAAGGGCACGGTTCAACGCTTCATGCTCAACGGGTGAGCGGCTTACGTCTACCTTCAGCTTGGCCGCGATTTCCCGATCTGTCACCTTGGGGTTTTCGGCAACCATCTTGGAGATCAGCTGCGACAGATCGCCACTCTTCACACCCGCCAAGCTGTAACGGATCAGCTCGCCTTTCCCGCCTGGATAAACGACCACGACAAGCTGCGTGTCGGAGTCACTGAAACGCAGAACCATCTTCGAAAAATAGGGCGTTGGTCCAAGGTCCAGCGGAAAAAGAATGTCGAGAACGCGGGCCTTCATATCCAAGTTGCGATCCCCAGGCTGAGCACTCGCTGTCGCAGCGAAAAGGATGCAAGAGAACAACGCACATGTTACGACTATTCGATAAATCATCGGGCACTCCTCAGCTCGTTGCAACTCGATGTACGTGGTTGTGCCAGGAACCGTGACGTACAGGTCCCTTTGCGATCTTACGAAGTTCGGAACTGGCGATTTCAGGTCTCCCGGAGAAGGCGTCGGTAGCGCACTGTTCCCATGCGTATGCAAGATCGCTTTCGTGTTCTCGTCGGTTGTTATTTGGAGTTCGTTGGCCTTCTTGTCGCTATTGACCGAGTCCACCTTGTTTACGATGGATATCTTTCCATCTTTGTAATCGATGGCAAAGCCCGCCTCAGCCAGCCCGCTGCGCGCCTGGCCGTTGGTCGTTTTCATGAAGGCCTCGTCAGAGGCTTTCTTTACGACCGAGTTCTGCGATAACGGATGACCTGGGTTTGTGGGATCTTCAGGGCCACTTTTCTTTGGATCATATTGGGGCTCATTTTGCGCCAACTCACCGGAACGCCCGTCGTAGTTGTGCCTCCTTCAAATCGTAGATTTACTGCTTCGCTTTACTGGCTCCTGGGCGCTCCCCGTCATTGGTCTGCTGTAGCACATCGCGCAACGGTATTCTCCAGATGTGGAAACCGGCGACGTCGTTCAACCTGGGGCGACCATCCTTAGCTTGTGCCTCGGTTTTCGCACTCGGACTCCAGGAAAAGTACAACGTGTTGCCAGACTCGCAAACATGTGGTGTCAGGTAAAGTCCATCGAGGAGGCGGGTTACTTTCGCGGAACCTAACAACACTTGATAAAGGCCCACCGGCAGCCACTTTCCGCCGTCAACGTTCATACCCGAGAAAAGAATGGCATTCCCGTCCAGCCAGAACGGGCTAAGCGGGTGCACGCCACCCGTCGGAACCGACCGCAAATTGCCTGTCCGGAGGTCGCCGATCCACAGGGCCTTGCAATCGGCGATCTGCTTATCGCTATCCACCTCCATTGCGAAGGCAATGCTTTGCTCGTCGGGAGAGACAGCTAGAGTGTTTGTAACGCCGTCGCACTTGTCAGTTGGAGTTGTGAGAAGTTTTCGCACGTTCCCGCCCCTCTCCGAAACGCCGTAAATGTTCTGATCGTCGCCGATAAAAACGATGTTGCCGGAGCGCAGCCACGCGGTCGTAGGCCCGAAGTACGTGTTCGGGGGAAGGTGCGTGAGCTTAACCACCTCGTGAGTGTACACATTCACTTTCGCAAGCTCGCGATTCGATTCGGACCAAACGCTGTTCCTGCCCTTAGGATAGTCTGTGATCACTGCCAGCCATCGGCTATCAGGTGACCAACTAAAATCCCCGACATACAGGTGCCCTTCTCCTTTCCCTTCCAGCAGAGGACCCCACGTGTGAGCATCCTGTCTCAGATCCAGGATTCCTACCTGCGGAGAGTTCAGATCACCGGGCTCGTGATATTCGAAAGCAAGCCAACGCCCATCCGGAGAGCAAGCGGGGCCCACTTGGTCATCCGTGTGGACAATGCCCGTGACTTCTTGCGCACTGGCAGGCGGGCCAGCCTTTTGATCGCTAGAAAATCCTGATTGCCAAAGCGCCAACGACAGCGACATGATGACCACCGATCGAAGCGGCGCTCCTCCCGCACGTCGCATCTCCAGCTTCCTCCTCACGGGCCCCAACTCTTTGGTGTGTCAAGTACGACGAAAGCCCAGCCTTTGCCGACCCCCAGGTGAATTCCCGAAATATCATGCAAGGCAGGTTTCCCATCTACGGAAACAACCTTAAAACTGATGGTCTTATCTAACTTCGCGACACCATCTACGGTGATGCTCTTCTGGTTCGTGATTGTTACGGTATCTCCGCTTCGGGAGATGGAGTCAACGTTGCCCAAAACTTTTTCAGCTGCCCCGGGCATCTTCACGCCGCTTTCCTTCGCCCCCGATTGCACTGTGGCCCCGGTTCCCGTAAAGTCGGTCCCAAGAGTGTCCAAAGCCTTGACCAAGCGCGCGGGGTTCTTATCGCCTTTGTCGGAGTCGTACGTCTTAGCGGCCTTCGACACATCATCAGCCGTCAACTGTTTAGTTTGCGTCTGATTTTGCGCCTGCGCGAACGCGGCATGTACCGTTGCGTTAAATTGAGCCTCTGCTTCAACCTCCATTGTCGACGGACTCTCATCAAAGCACATAGCGCAGCCCCTGTCGCAGTCAAAACCCGAAAATTCGCATGAAGGGTTGGGCAAAACCGGTGAGCCAGCAACATGTCCGTCGGCATCAGCGCGGTTTAGAGGTGCATTCTGCACGTAAGTGTACAGATTCAAGGTTTGAGGATCCCCAAATACCGCATATGGCACCTCCGTCGGTCTTGCAGCCCAATCCGGCGTCATGAAGCGGCCCATCGTGCTCGCATAGTAGCGAGCCCCGAAGTTGTCCAGCCCGAACTCACCGGTTTCACTGTCACGCTGTTTGCCGGTAAATTTATAGTGGTTGGCATCGCTGCCGATGCTGGCCACAAGACCGCCATACGGATAATAAAAGTAGCGTTCTTGCACGTTCCCCGATACATCTGTGATAACACTCGCCGAACCGAGTTGATCGGAGAAGTAGTAGTGCGGCGTTCCACTCGGACGGTCAATTCGCGCGATGCGCTGTCCATTGAAGTAAATGTATTCTTCATTGATGTTGCCGGTCATCCCATCGGCTTCGGTCAGATATTCCCCGTTTGGAGCGGGCCAGTAGAAAGTTCCTGCGCTCGGACTGGCTTTTCGGATGCGCACGCCTTCGGCATCGTAGGAGTACGTATACGTCGCCTGGGGATTGTATAGGCGGTTTTCCGCATCGTATTCATACGTCGGGGTGAAACTCCCGTTCGGGCAAGGAGTGTTTAACAATAGATTCCCGGCGGCGTCATAGCAGTATCCGTTGAGTTGGTTGGCAATGTTTGCCGGAGCAGCATTAAGAGTCTCCGTATAGCAATTTCCCCCAATCCCAGGGGCCCCGACTATATTGGTCAAGTTTCCCCAGGCGTCGATCGTGTACGCTTCGCCCCAACAATTTGCGGAAGTCGTATTGACAGTGTTCGCCTGAGTAACGCGGTTCAACGAATCGTAAGCAAATGTTGCACTGCGGGTTGAGTCAATATTGTTAATCGCTTGGAACAAATCGCCGTTGTCGCCGGTTGACGCGGCGAACTGGCAAGGAGAATTGTTAATTGCGACCTTCAGGTGGAAATCAAAGCACAGGCTGACGACCGCCCCTGCCGTTGGACCTGCCGATAGGAGAACTGGCTGAAGTCGGCTGTTGTAAATGTTTGCGGTCACAATACCCGATCCTTGCTTCATCCCCACTAATGCTCCCTGAGGTGCGTACATTGGTAGCGTCGCCGGGACGACAACAAAGTTGTTTGTCGCATCGCTGACCTGAGTGACACGTCCAGCGGCCCCCACTGTGTAGGTCACCACATCCCCGCTCGGATACGTCAGCTTATAGAGAGAACCATCCAGATTGTACTGATATCCTGTCGTATACGTTATGGGAGGGGGCGTATGAAGGCCGTTGGTGCGCGCTTCTGAAATGACCCGGCCCATCTGGTCGTAGCTAAAGGCAGACGCGCTCTGCTGAGAACACATAGCGGACCGGCGTCCGATAAGATTCGTTGGGGACGTGATCGTTGGAACGGCCACGCCGGGGCAGCCCGAAATTGTCGTTCCGTCGTAACTGTACGCAGATTGTGCGTTGCTGGGATTAGAGTGAGTCAAGAGAAGAAGCCGATTCAGGGCATCGTACGTGTAGCTGGTGGTCGTTTGCGCTGTTCCAGTCTGATTGGCCTGGGGCATCACTCGAGTCGCCACATTCCCATTGGCATCATAGGTGTATTGGGTGGTTCCGGACTCAGGATTGGTTGCACTTGTCAGTCGCGACAGTGAATCGTATTGGAACGACCGAATCCGCCAACTTCCAGAAGATGCTCCCCCCTTCTGGGTCACGTTGAGAAGGTTACCGAGGGCATCGTATGTATAGTCAGTCTCGTAGTTCCGACCTGATGGATCTTCCCAGACTCCTGTCAAGCGTCCCAATCCGTCGACGCAGGACTTCCGCGAGTTGCCTGCTTCGTCAGTGACCGAAGTACAGGGACCGGAATATGTCGTCCACTTGGCTCCTGCTGGATGTGATGCTGGGCAACTGGTCGGAACAGAACCGACATCAGGCGGAACGACCAGACACAAGCGCCCGAGGCCGTCGTATACGTAGCTGGTGACCCCGTAGGTCGGATCACTGCTGCTACGATACGGATTGTACTGCTTGTAGACCTTTCCAGTGCCGTAGTACAGAGTGTTTGTGTAAGTCGCGCCGTCAGGATCGGTACTGAGAATTGTCTCCACTAGATGCCCAAGCCCATCCGGGGCACCAACGGTTTGTTCGTTGAGCGTCGAAGTGATTTCCGTTGTGGTGGTTACGCTCGGTGATGGTGTGGATGGATTGTAAGCCGAATCATTGTACGCATATGATGTCTGACCTCCATCCGGGTAGTTCGCCTGAGTTAAGCGGTGGAGAGAATCATTGAAAGTATAGCTCGTGCCGACGGTTCCACCGGCATTGTGCTGGTTTTGATCTTGAGAAAAGGTGAGTTGACCGTCGTCGTAGCGATATTTGTAGTATTCATGTGCGGTTACGCCATTGACAGTCGGCAGCGTGACAGTAGTCACATATGCGTTCGTGCTGCCTGGCGGCGTACCAATAGAATAGCTGTCGGTGTACGAGTAAGAGGTAGTAAAGCTTGTGCCATTCGTAATATCGCCACAGGTTGTGTTGCCACAAGGGTCCGTCTTACTTAGGACTTGCCCCGTCATGTCGTAGGTGTAAGTCGTGAGAGCGTTAGTGCATCCCGTACATTTCCGAGTGACGTTTGTGCGATTACCTCGGAAGTTGAAGCTCGTGCCGTAGTCAGTATCGTCGTGCTGCACGGCGGTAACCTGCGATACTGAACTGCCATCGTAAGAATAGTCTGTCTCCGCCGCTGGGTTCCCACTGCTATCCTTTACGACGACCGACGAAGGCCTCCCGAATCCCAGTCCGAGAGTGACATAGAATGGACCAGCGAAGCTCTGGAACGTCGTAACGGTCTCACGGGCGGCTCTTGGAGACGTAGGCCACGCAGCATTGTTGTAACAAACGCTTGAAGGAGACGTAATCTGACCGAAGTCAAACTCCAGATGATCTGACACCTGGCCATACGAATAATTGTAAAAGCCTCCCGAGGCCGAACCATCGTTGAGTGTTTCGAATTGGCACTCCAAGAGGTACTGGTCGTACCATCCCTTCGTGACGGTCTCGAGGGGAGTCGAGTTGTTGTTCCAATCATAGTATTGAATCTCTGATTCCACAGGAATATTGTTGGGCCAGGCCGGCGAATATGGCTGGTTTGGTTCTCTGTGTGGTGCGTAGCTGTAAGAGGTCTGTGCACTACCCAAAATCGGATCGGTCGTTGTGACAGTTGCGGTCCGGGCTGTCCACGTTTCATCATCAGAAGACCAGGTGTTCGTTAAACTGAAAGCTTGGGTCAGGTTTGTCGCACTTCCGGTGAAGCTGACCTGTCGCGTCGCCACCACTGGTATCGCATATTGGTACACACAGCCGCCACCGTTCGGCGCCGTGAATACAGCCAGCTCGAACAGTGGAACATTGGTTGTGTACGAATACTTAACCCAACCACCGGTCGGGTAGTCTATCTCATCGAGCAAACCGTAGGTCGGATCGTAATGAAATTGATACTGCTTTAGGTTTGGAAGCGTAATGCTCGAAATGACAGTAACCGACCTCTGTGGGGTCGGGAAGACGCAGGTGCTATCGCTGAGACTCGTGACCTTCGAGTTCGGGAGATTGAAGTTCGAGGCAACACTTTCCCATGTAATTTGATAGTTCCCTTGGGGTGTCGAAATCGTCTTGGTTTGTCCGGCTGGTCCAAAACCTGTGGATGAGACCAGGGTTCGCCCCAAAGTATCTTTGACCGTAAATTGGCCGCTTCCCGAGTTGGTAAGGCTGATCTGATTTCCGTTGCGGTCTGTGATGAGACTGGGCAGAGGGAGCGTGCTGGGCGAATGGAAAAAATCGTAGGTTGTTCCATGGATGTCAGTGACGACGAGACCATCCGTGAGCGTTGACAGAACTTGACTGTCCCCGCCATTAGGGTATTCGAGTCCCGAGAACTTGCAGCCGGGTCCTGCGAGTGATTGCATGCTTCCTAAGCCAAGTTGGTGCTGTCCTCCGCCAGGGTCCTGAAACATGTAATTCGTTGCATAGGAACAAATCAACTTGTGGGTGGGATCGTTGACCGACCAGGAAGAATAGTTCATCGTTGGCACTGAATATGCCCAGCCACCTCCGGCTGCATAGCCGAGGTTATCCACGACCTCACCGAAACCGTTCCCTGGGTTGGCTATGACGTGATAAACAGGATTCGAGTTATAGATAATCGAGAACGGAAGCGAAATTCCGCGTCCGTTCGGCAACGGCAGTCTGATATTGACGCTTACGGATCCGTTGGCTGGATTGACCGTATCGGATAATGTCCTGATGTAGTCGTGGCCCACACCTGGGATCGGGGGCGAGGTTGTGTCGTCGAGGCTTATGATTTGTGCCTGTGCGGCGGAAGCCGCCAGTAGACCCAAAAAGGCTATACACGAAAGGCGTACGCGGGGTATCCCGAATAGGCGGTCCATACAGTCTCCTCTAACCTCTTCGTTGCGAACAGTTCAATCCGAGTCCAGTACTTCCGATTTTGCCAGGACCAGTTGGCCAGGACCCAATCGATGACGGAGCATCTACCAAAGGGCAAGTGATGGAGGCGAGAACGGTGCAGTGCATTCTTCCCACAAAAACGACCGAAGGTTGTAACACACCAATAGCAGCCGGACTAGCTCTACCGACGATTCGTTACGAAACCCGGAAATGGCGGTACGCTCTGGTCGATATCAGAACGCCTGCAAGGCAATGAAAGTGTTCCACTTGTGCAATAGCGATGAGTTCTCTGGTTTAAGCAACAGCAATGTTTGGTTCAACGATCTCGCGTCCCACGCCTTGTTACAGTTTCGGAACGGGACGCTCATACGAGGAATATCAGCGAGGAACGCGACGCAGGAAACCCGCACGTCCGCGACAAGCAAAACAAGATCCGCCCGCTAGTACCTGATTCGGACAGACGTAAGCTGAGCTGTTGAGAGTGCTTGAGCTATGCCAGAGATGAGCCCGAGCAGCGATACGGGACACGGTCAATCAGGGGTGTGTACATCTGTACATCGTATACATATATACCCATCCCGTGATTGACTCTTATGAGCTCGATCCCTAACATGGCGGTCGTGAAGACCGTGAAAGTAATCTGCAAGCCGGCAGGGATCAATCGAAGCCTTCGAGCCTTGCTTATGCTGATGCTCGCGCTGCTGGCGATGTGCGGCGGCCGTCTTCTTGCGCAGGGCGCGCCGCCTGTCGGTGGTAGTGAACTGGAGCAAGAAAAATCCGAATCACACGACGCCGACGCTGCAGGCGGTGGTGAATCCGATGCTGCGGCGGGGGTCGCCGATCCACGATGCGGCGTTTGCGGCGCTGCGCGGGCTGGGGTGCGACTATGTGCGCTATGCCTTCTGGTACCCTTATCCTAAGCTGGCGGTGGCCGAGTTGCGGCCTCCTGATCAGAACCAGACCTACTGGGACTTCCAATATATGGACCCGCTGGTCGAGGATTTTCAGGCGGCCAGCAACGGACATCCGATCGTGTGGAGCTTCAGCACGGCTCCGCAGTGGATGTTCACCACGCCGCAGCCGGTGGTGTATCCCGACGATCCTAACCAGGTCATGTGGAACTATTCGCAGGGCAAGGAACTGCACGATGTGCAGGCGCTGGCCGACTACTACGCGCGCCTGGTGAGCTGGTACACGCAAGGCGGCTTCACCGACGAGCTGGGAAAGTTTCATGCGTCGGGGCACCACTACGACATGCGTTATGCGGAATTCTTCAACGAAGTCGACGGCGAGCACGAACCGACCCCGGCGCAGTATGTGGAACGTTACGACGCGATTGTCGAGGCCGTGCGCAAGGTCGCTCCGCAGATGAAGTTTGTGGCGCTGGCTTTGTCGTATCCCGAGGGCGGGGATCACATGTTTGAATATTTTCTGGATCCCAAGAACCACAAGCCGGGGATCCCGCTGGATTACATTTCTTTCCATGTGTACGCGACGCCCAGCGCCGACCAGACCATGGATCAATGGCAGTACACGTTTTTTGACCGGGCGAACGAGTTTCTGGCCGCGACCCGGTACATCTTGCGTATACGAGACCGGTTGTCGCCCTCGACCAAGGTGATGATTAACGAAGCCGGCTCGATCCTTAACGGCGACATGTTTCAAGGCGAGCCCAATCACGTGGAGAAGCCGATTCCGCCGGCGTACTGGAACCTGAGCGGGGCGTTGTACGCCTACGACTACATCCAGTTGGCCCAGCTGGGCGTGGATGCGGTGGGCGAATCGCAGCTGGTGGGCTATCCTAGCCAGTTTCCGAGTGTGAGCATGCTGAATTGGACTACTGGCAAACCCAACGCGCGGCTGACCGTTCTCGAGTTGCTGAAAAACAATTTTGGGCCCGGCGACGAGCTAGCCGAGACCGAGATGAAGAACAATGATTTTCCGGCCGACGCCGAGGCCATTGCAGCGCAGGCTTTCATCACCAATCAGACCAGCAGCCAGCCCGGCGGCCAGCGAAAACTGCTATTGATCAACCAGCGGAATCGCGAAATCGTGGTGGAGCTGCCGAAGGAGTGTGCAGGGGCGATGCTGCAGACCATTGGTGGCGAGTCGCCCGATGTGGTGAACCAGGATGTGAGAGAGTTGCGAATCCGCTTGCGGCCATTCTCGGTTTCGGTGGCAACACTGAAAGACTAACTGCGCCGGCGATGCCGCTGGCGGCCGTGCCGCTCGCCCATGCCGACCGCACCGGGTGAATTTGATGGGGGCTGAGTTTCGTGCCAGAAGTGAGAGCCATCTATGCACGGGGCGTCTCACTGGTGTGATCGCTTCGCCCGCTCGGAGGGCTTCCAGCGCTGCCACCCAAGTTGTGGTCCGGGAATCTCACCCCGCCGCTGCACGGCGCTCGAACCAGTACCCAATGAAAGCGATTTTCAACAAAACCAACGTTGCTGCACAGTGATTTTCAGCAAACGGGCGCAGTGTATAAACGCTTTGACAAATTAACGAAATATTGATTTCTGAGCAAGAATGAGGGGATATAAACGCTTTGACAAATGAACCTAAATCTGAGAAATTGGCAGTCATCTCAAGCGGGTCCGCGACGGAGGAGTTTCCGCGAACGCTGAGGAGGATGTATGAATTCAGCTACCCTGGGCGTCAGCCGCGTTCGCAATTCTTCCGCCAACTGGTTGTGGGCAACCATTTTCGCCGTTATTGTGTTCCTCATTGGCAGCCAACTCGCATGGGGCGGTGTTACCGGAAGTATTTCCGGCGTGGTCCGCGACTCCAGCGGAGCTACCGTCCCCGCAGTGCAGTTGGTTGCCCACAACACCCTGACCGGTATCCAGTGGACCACCACCACCGACACGCAGGGATTCTATTCATTCCAGGCGCTCCCGGCGGGAACGTATGACGTCGAGGCCAATAAGAACGGGTTTAAGGCGTACCGCCAGGCTGGCCTCGTCCTAACCGTGAACGCTGCTCTAAGGGTGGACGTCGCGCTGCAAGTGGGAAAAGTGGTAGAGAATGTCACCGTTACCAGCAACGCCGTGCACGTGGAAACGACCAGCACTCAGATGGGGGAGGTGATTGACAGCCAGAAGATGACCGAAGTGCCTTTGGTGACCCGCAGTTACACAGACCTCCTGGCGTTGCAGCCGGGAGTCACGCCGGTAGCCTCCGGACTCTCGGGAGGTACGAACGGACAGTTCGTCTCGCTTGGGTTCGCCATCAACCTGGTCTCAGGCGATCTTAACGCGGGCAATCTTTCCGTCAACGGCATGCGGGAAGCTTCGAACGGCTTCCTGTTGAACGGAGCAACCGTCGAGGAAACGGCCGTCCATGGCACCGCGGTGATTCCTAACCTCGACTCGATCGATGAGTTCCGCATCATAACCAACAACTTTGACGCCGAGTACGGTAACTACGCTGGCGGTCAGATCAATGTGATCACCAAGGCGGGGACGAATCAGTTTCACGGTAACGCCTTCGAATTCCTGCGCAATACGGTTTTGGATGCGCACAACTATTTCGATCTGCCGGGTAGCAAACTCGGCGCTTTTCAGCAAAACCAGTTCGGTGGAACCTTAGGTGGCCCGATCCTGCATAACAAGCTGTTTTTCTTTGGAGACTATCAGGGAAACCGCAAGGTGATCGGGCAAGTCGGGCAAGCTGGCGGCGATATAGCGGTTCCCAGCATCGCGGAGCGTACCGGCGACTTCTCTGCTTTGAGTTCCCAGATGACAGGGACGGTCCAGGGCCCGTACTGGGCGCAACAACTTGCGACCGCATTGGGGTATCCGGTGAGCCCTCTTGAACCGTACTACACCGCCGGGTGCACCTCTTCGGCGAACTGCGTCTTCCCCAATGCCGTGATACCCAGTGCGGCGTTTTCGACGCCGTCGATAAACGTCCTCCCGTACATTCCGGCGCCCAATACTTCAATCAATGGTGTCCCAGAGTTCCAAACCTCGAATACGAACCTGTATCTGCGGGACAACAAGTTCAGCATTCGCGTGGACAGCAATACCCGCATCGGCCTGCTTTCCGCTTACTACTTTTACGATAAATATGTTTCGGATGCTGGCAATCCCGTTACCCCCGCCTTCACCGGCGAGAATACCGGCCGAGTGCAGGTGGCCAACTTCGGTGTTACCAAGACTCTGGGCAACACGGCAGTGAACGAGGCGCGCATCGCCTATACCCGCCTCCACACGGTGAACTTTTCGACGGGCGGCGACCTCGGTCCTAGCGTCCTAGAAGGGCTGGGTTTTACCGGCATTGTCCCAGTGCAGCCGGCGTATGCCGGCGTGCCCGGAATTAACTTCAATAACTTCAGCACGGGCAACTCAGGCGCTCCCTCCCCCATTTTTCAGAACACATACCAGGGATTGGATAACTTCAGCAAGGTGATGGGCACACACACCATGAAATTTGGTGGAGATGTTCGTTACACCCAACAGATCTGGAAGAACTTAGGATCCAACGGAAGTTATACTTTTTCTGGGAGCGAAACCGGCATTGATTTTGCCGATTATCTCATCGGTGCTCCCACCTCGTATCAACAAGGGCAAGGTTATCCATCGAATGGCCGCAATTTCTACCTTGGTGGATACGGGCAGGACAGTTGGCGCGTGCGTCCGAACCTTACCCTTAACTATGGTTTGCGTTATGAAATCGCCACTCCCTGGTGGGAGCAGCATAATGAGATCCAAACCTTGGTGCCGGGGTTGCAGTCGCAAGTCTTCCCTGGCTCACCCACGGGCTGGGTGTTTCCCGGGGATCCCGGCATTCCGAAAACACTGGCACCCATCCGGTATGACAATTTCGCGCCCCGAATCGGAATCGCCTATTCGCCGAGTTTTGAGAGCGGCTTGCTGCGCAAGCTGACCGGTGGTCCAGGGAACAGCAGCGTCCGTGCCAGCTTTGGAAAGTTCTACACTACCTTTGAAGGAGGAACCGATTACAACGAAATCGGGGACGCACCCTTCGGATTTTACTACGGTAGTCCTGTGCCGCCGGAGTTCGCCAATCCCTTCATCGACCGGGGCACCGGATTCAACGAGGGCCAGCGATTCCCAGCTCCGCCGCCGCCTTTCAATGTTTCCGCCAGCAATCCAGACACTTCCGTGAATTGGGCGAATGAAGAGCCCATCGGCAGCTCACCCGGCTTCTATTACAAGAATGTTAACCCCTACGCCGAGGAGTTCGAGTTTGCCCTCGACCGGCAGTTTGGCCGCGCCACCCTGTTGAAATTAGCTTACGTGGGAACTGAGGGTCACCACCTACTCTCAGCGGAGGAGGCCAACCCGGGGAATCCGGCGCTATGTTTGAGCGTGAGCCAGCCAAGTCAGGTCACGAATGGCGTGGTTTGCAGACAAAACGGGGAGAATGGAGTTTACTCCCCGATTACAGGAGGCACCATCAATGGTACGCGTGCCCCATTCGGCCCCGCCTTCACCAGTGATGCTTATTTCAAGACCATCGGGAATTCCGACTACAACTCTCTGCAAATCAGCCTCCGCCACTCGGTGCATGACATGGAGTTTCTGGCTGGCTATACCTACAGCAAGTCAATGGACAATGCATCGGGTTACGGAGAGGGAATCAATTTCGAAGACCCGAATCAGAGGGCGCTTTCCTCTTTTGATGTGACCCACAATTTCGTGATTAGCTATAACTACCAGTTGCCGATTTACAAGCTCAAGTCGAACCGGCTGACGAATGGCTGGACGGTAAGCGGAGTCACTCACTTCTCCACCGGCCTACCTGTATTCATGCTGGAGAACGACGACAATTCCCTATTGGGCACCTCAGGATCGGGCCCGATCCAGCTTCCCATTGACACCCCAAACTACACACCGGGTCCTCTGCGGTTCACCAATCCTCGCTCCAGGCAGCCGTACTTCAACACCTCCCTGTTTTCTGACGAAGCCCTGGGTCAGCTGGGGAATTCCCCTCGCTTCTTCTTCCATGGACCTGGACTTAACAACTGGGACATCAATTTGCAGAAAATTACGAAGATCACCGAAAGTATGAACGTGGCATTCCGAGCGGAATTCTTCAACGCCTTCAACCACGCGCAGTTTGGGCTACCCGATGGCGACATTACCGATTCGACCTTCGGGCTGGTGACCGGGGCCAATCCGCCGCGCATCATACAGTTCGGACTTAAGTTTCAGTTCTAGCGAGCTTCTGAGGCGTGGACCGCCGGATCATGCAGCGTCGCGAATTCATAAAATCCGTCATGGGCAGTGCGTTGTTGTGGAAGGCGCCTGCCTGGTTCACGCCCCAAGTCGCTTCCACGCCGGCGCCAGATCCTGGGGTGAAGCGCGTCCTGGTGATGTTCAAGTGTCATTTCGACGCCGGCTTTATCGACACTCAGACAGCCGTGGTTCACCGCTATTTCACGGAATACTTTCCACAAGCCATGGATCTCGCCAGCCAACTGCGCCAGTCGGGCAGCCAGCGCTATGTGTGGACCACAGGATCATGGTTGCTTTACGAATACCTGGAGCAGGCCACGCCTGAGCAGCGCTCGCGGATGGAGAAGGCGATCTCCGCGGGCGACATTGCATGGCATGCCCTTCCATTCAACTCGCAGACCGAGATGATGGACGGGTCGATGATCTCCGGCAGCCTGGGCCTGTCGCGAACGCTAGACCGGCGTTTTGGCCGGACCACGACCGGCGCCAAGATGACCGACGTACCCGGCCACACCCGCGGCCTGATCGCTCCATTGGCCGCGCACGGCGTGAAGTTTCTGAATATTGGCGTGAACGATGCGAGCACCACGCCCGTCGTTCCCCCCTTGTTTCTCTGGAAGGATCCGGGCGGCGCGACGCTGGTGGTGATGTACCACCACGGCTACGGAGGCGTGGTGCGTGTACCGGACTCCGATCTGGCCATCGCCGTTGTGGTGCGCGACGACAACAGCGGCCCCCACACCCTGGAAGAGATCAGCGCGACCTATTCCACCCTCAGCGCCCAGTTCCCCAACGCTCAGATTATCGCCACCAACCTGACCGAGATTGCCAATGAGGTCGAGCCCTACCGCGCCTCCCTGCCGGTAGTCACCGGCGAAATCGGGGACACTTGGATCTACGGTGTCGCCAGCGACCCTCTGAAGCTCGCGCGCTATCGCGAAGTCGCCCGGCTGCGACAGGGCTGGCTGGCGCAGGGAGAGTTTTCGGTTGGGGACGCGACCGATCTCGCCTTGCTCCGCCATCTACTTTTGGAGGTTGAGCACACCTGGGGCACCGACACCAAAACCTGGCTCGATTTCGATCACTACACGCCGCGCGATCTGAGCGCGATGCTCGACACCAAGAACTATAAAGTCGTCCAGTTTAGCTGGGAGGAGAAGCGCCAGGACCTGTTTGATGGGATCGCTACGCTTCCCTCGCCGTTGCGCCAGCAGGCAGAGACCGCCGTGCGTAATCTGGCGGCCATCCCGCCCAAGCTGCCGCACCCCAAACCTCTACCGGCTGGAGGCGAGATCGAGACGCCGCATTTTATTGTGGGGATCGACGCCAAAACCGGCGCCATCGTGCGGTTGCGTAATAAGAAGTTGAAGCGGGAGTGGGCCTCGAGCGAAAACCTGCTGGCTCTCTTTTCCTATCAGACGCTCTCGCAACCAGACTATTCGCGATTCTTTGATAGTTACATTATCAGCGATGAAGATTGGGCCAAGAAGGACTTCGGTAAGCCCAACATTGAGCGTTTTGGAGCGGAAAGCCGGGAGTGGCTGCCATCGGTTGTGGATTTGCAAACGGAGGAAGACCACGAAGGCCATCGCATCTTGGCGCATCTTGAGGTGCGCGATCCGGAGGCTCTGCACAGCGGGCGGGCAGCGTTCCCCCAGAAGATGTATCTGGAAGCGCTGCTGCCGAACGCGGAACCCGTGATCGACTTGAAGTTTTCCTGGTTTCAGAAGCCGGCAACGCGCCTTCCCGAAGCTCTCTGGCTGAGCTTTCATCCGATGGCAGCCAATCCGGCAGGCTGGATGCTTGAAAAATCAGGCCAACCGGTTTCTCCCCTGGATGTGGTCGAATCCGGCAATCGCCATATGCATGTAGTCTCGAAGGGCTTCGGCTATAAGGATGAGAGCGGGGACTTTCTGGTAGAGACTCTGGATGCGCCGCTGGTCACGCTGGGCGTCAAGTCGCCCTTGTATTTTTCCGAACCGCCAGCCTGATCTTTCCGCCGGGGTTCATTGCAACCTCTTCAACAATGCCTGGGGAACCAACTACATCATGTGGTTCGGTGAGGATATGCGTTTCCGTTTTCTCCTTCGTGCCTGACGGCGTAACCGAGGGCGTGAGAAGAAGGAAAGGCAGGGCCTTTGTCTAAAGCTGTTTTACCAACGGACACGCCGCGACCTAAGAAAACGATTCCCGCGTTGCTGGTTCTTGCGTTCTGGATGTTTCACGCCCCGTTTGCGCTGGCAGAATCTCGAGACCACGATGTTCAACCGGCGGTCTTTGCGAATCGGATTGCCGGGGGCGATATGCCTCTCAATCTGCTGGAAGTGGACGGGCGGTGGGTGATCAGCACGAACTCCGGCTGGCATAACTCCTATCTCCAAGTCTACGACGAACAGCTGCACAAAGTCTCGGCCCGTCTGGATCTCCCCAGCGCCTGGTATGGTCTCGCCTACGATGCCAAACGAAAACTCGTGCTCGCTTCATCTCCAGACTCTGCGGTCTATGTGATTCCGCTCGAGGAAGGAAAATTCGGAAGCCAGCGGGAGATTGCGGTAGACCAATGCCGCTTGCCGGCCGGACTGGCACTTGCAGCCGACGGTACGGCATGGGTCGCCTGCAACCAGAATGAAACCCTGATGCGAATCGACTACGTGCAGGGCAGAGTTTTGCACTCGGCCAGGGTCGGATCATTCCCTTATGCCGTCACTAGGCTTCCTCTTGGCAAACTTGCGATCAGCTTGTGGGGCCAGAGTACGGTTGCGATTATCGATGGCGCAACTCTTGCACCGGTGGCGCTGATTCCGGTGGGCAGTCATCCCACCGACATGCTCTACCTGCCCCAGGCGAAGCACTTGCTAGTCGCATGTTCTGATTCCGACGACGTTTCCGTGATCGACGTCGCCAAACAGGTGGAAGCCCGGCGTTTTCACCTGGATGTGCCGGACGTGCCGGTGGGTGGTGCTCAGCCCATCGCTTTGGCAGCGGATGCTGCGAGCGGAAACATCTATGTTGCCCTGGCCGCCGTCAATTCCGTGGTGGTGTTTCAAATCAAATCTGGAAGACAGATCGAGTATTCATTCCGCAGTCTCTTCAGTGTGGGGGCGTATCCTACAGCGTTGTTCTTTTCCGGCCGATCGAGAACGCTGTTGATTGCGGATGGAAGAAATTTGGTCACCGGTTCGAATGCGCCGCCGAACGCCACTGCGACGAGATACCCCAAAATTGGAACCATTCTGGGTGGAGCGATCGAAGCGTATTCTGCCGCGCAGCTTCGCGACGAAGTGAAAACCACTACTCTCCGTCATCAAGTCTATGATGCTGCACCAGCCGAATCGGCAATCGCCAGGGAACGGATCGCTTATTTCTCCGCGGCCGGAGCAAAACCGGGTCCGATTCAGCACGTCTTTTACATCTTGAAAGAGAATCGCACTTACGACCAGGTGTTGGGCGATATTCCGGAGGGCAATGGAGACCCGCGGCTGGTTCTGTTTGGGGAAGCCTATACTCCGAATCATCATGCGTTGGCACGGGACTTTATTCTCTATGACAATTTCTTCGTCGATGGCGACGTAAGCGCCGATGGCCACTTCTGGTCCATGGCGGCCACGGCCACCGATTACGTGGCGAGGCTTTGGACCACTACTTACTCCGGCCATGCCGAAGCGGCATTCGACGCACCATACGACGGAGATGAGGAGCACGAACATCCCATTGCAGTTCCGGGATCAGGTTTCCTCTGGGACCGCGCTCAGAAACTCGGGATTACTTATCGCGACTACGGGGAGTGGGGTATCCACGACACGAAAGACCAAGTGAAGGATGTGGTGTATCTAGCCGGACTCAAAAATCATTTTGACCCGTACTACCGCGACGAAATCGGCGACGTGACCGATCAGGAACGCGTTGCTGAATGGCAAAAGGAATTCCACGCCTTCGAAACAGACGGAAATCTTCCGCAGCTGAACATTATTCACCTGCCGAACGACCATACCTGCGGCACTCGGCCAGGCTATCCCACTCCTCGGGCCATGGTCGCCGACAATGATCTTGCCCTGGGGCGGATTGTCGAAACCATTTCACACAGCCGCTTCTGGCCCCACAGCGTGATCTTTGTTTTGGAAGACGATGCCCAGGACGGTCCCGACCACGTGGATGCACACCGTTCCATCCTGCTGGTAATTTCTCCTTTCACCCGCCGCCACATGGTGGAGCACCAGCATTTTCAAACGGCCTCTGCTCTTAAAACCATGGAGCAAATCCTGGGCATGGGGAGCCTTACATTCTTCGACGATCGCGCGCCCAGCCTTCTCGTGGATTTTGATTCTCAGCCTGGACTTGCGCCGTACACAGCGCTTCAACCCGGCATCTCGCTTACCGAGATGAATCGTCCAGACGCGCCCGGCGCTAAGGAATCGTCGCGCTGGGACTTTACCCATCCAGATCGCGCGCCTACAGCCGAATTGAACCGGGTCATCTGGCAGTCGGTCCGGGGTGAGGATTCATTGCCTCCAGCGCCGGTCGTTCAAGTTCGTATGCAACCCAGATAGGCAACCCGTGGTCGTTTTCTCTCGAGCTATCAAGGGAATCGATACAATTTGTCGTTTCGGTTCACCTGTACGAAATTGTCTCTGTCCGCGTTAACTACGACGGCCACTGATTGCAGCCAGATTCATCTGATGATTGAGAGGGCTTAAGAGTGTTGTCGCCTATCTGCAGAAATCTATCGATTTGGGTCGCTAGTTGTGCAGTTTTTGTTTTGAGCCATCCGGTAGCGGGTGGCGTTGCGGTCAGCACTCCCAATGGTGTTAACGATTCGGAGATCGCCAGGTATTCTGCCCTTCAAGTTGAGGTTGAAACCAGGAGATCACCAGCGCGAAGTGGCCACTCGGATGCGCAGTCCACTTTGAGCCCGAATACAGTACGCGAGGGAGAGCAATACGAGCCGATCGAATTCGTCTATCAACCGACGAAGCATTATCAGGACCCGTTTAACGAAGTCGAACTCGATTTGGTTTTCATCAGAAGTGATGGGCAACAATGGAGAGTTCCGGCGTTTTGGGACGGCGGCAACCTCTGGAAAGCGCGTTTTTCAGCCCCGGAGCCAGGCGACTACAGGTTGCACTGGGAGAGCAGCGATAAGAGTGACGTGGAACTGGGTGGACGCGAACAATCTCTACGAGTGGCACCGTACCGAGTTCCTAATTCTCTCCTGGTGCATGGTCCGCTGGGTGTGAGTGATAATCGCCGTTATTTTCAGTATGCGGATGGAACACCCTTTTTCTGGCTCGCCGACACCTGGTGGGAAGGGCTGTGCCGCCGGATATCATTGGAGGACATCAAGACCTTGGCTGCGGATCGGCAGGCGAAGGGCTTCAGCGTCGTCCAAGTTGTGGCGGGCCTCTACTCAGATCAGCCACCTTTCGATGATCGCGCCAAGAATGAGGGCGGATTCGTGTGGGAGCCGCAATTTACAAGGATCAATCCCGCTTATTTTGACGCTGCTGATCCCCGGATTCGAGCCATCGTCGATGCCCAACTCGCGCCCGCAATTGTCGGCAGTTGGGGTTACTACTTTCCTCTGATGGGCATGGACAAGATGAAGAAGCACTGGCGCAATCTGGTTGCCCGCTATGGGGCTTACCCGGTGGTGTGGATCATGGCGGGTGAGGTCAGCATGCCTTATTACCTGTCCCCACACCCGAAAGAAGACAGCGAACTACAAGTTAAGGCATTCACCGCCCTCGCAAAATACGTGAGGAGCATTGATCCATACCATCATTTGATCACCATTCATCCCCAACATTCCGGTCGAGAAGAATTGCTCGACGACACAGCTCTCGATTTCGACATGCTCCAGACAGGTCATGAAAGCTGGTCGAAAGCAGCAAATACGGTCTCATGGATCTCGGCGCACTATTCAAAAACACCTCCGATGCCCGTCCTCGTAGGTGAGACGGTTTATGAGGGAACCCAGCAAACAAACTGGCAGGACACTGAACGGTTCGCGTTCTGGGTGTGCATGATGAATGGAGCGGCTGGTCATACCTACGGAGCTGGTGGAATCTGGCAGATGAATACCAAAGCTATTCCGCACGGGCCTTCGCCTTGGGGTGTCACGTACGAAAATACGCCGTGGGACGAGGCGATGCAGATGCCAGGATCTAAGCAGGTCGGGATCGGCAAGAGCATTCTGATGAAGTACCCTTGGTGGCGCTTCCAGCCTCACCCTGAATGGGTCGAGCAAGGCGGTACCACGTTTCAGAAACCACATGAGGAGTGGTTCGATGTGAATAAACGGTGGGAGGAAGAAAAAGGTGACTACCTTCTTCCTTATGCCTCCGGAATTCCTAAGGAGATTCGATTCATTTACATTCCTCCGCGAACTTATGATGCATGGGGACCCTTGGTAAAGGGGTTGGAAACGGATGTGGACTATCACGCTTCTTATTACGATCCTGTAACGGGTGAGCAGTATCTCCTGGGAAGACTCTTCCGCCCTGAGCTGACCCATGTGGCCGAGGACTCTTTCAACGACCCAAAGAAGCTTGCTTGGCTGGACAGTGGAGATCAAACGTCGGTTCAGAACGGCAAACTTCTGGCCCGCGGATCCACTTGGACCGTTCTGAAAGATATGAATGAGTCTGATGTTCTGGTCAGTGTAGATGCACAAAGTGATGCGGAGGCGGGTATTCTTATTAGATTTCACGATCGCGACAACTCGATTGTTGCGGTGTACTCACCCAGCATGAAAGGGATTTGGATTCAAGACCGACAAAAAGGCCAGTATGGTCTGCGGCTTGGGTATACGGACGTTGCGGAGATTGGTCCAAAGATGCGCATGACTGCAGAGGCCCATGGAACCAACGTCAGTTTTACTATCACCGACGGTGAACATACTTATCGAACAACGCCGGTTCAAGTCCAAAACAATCGCGCGGGGAGCGCAGGCTTATGGAGTGAGAGTTTATCCTGCGATGATTTCGGCGGTTGGGGAGGGTGTCGAACTATGCTCAACGTACCTGCGCCGAATCACCAGGCATTTTCTGATGCTGCGGCTTACAAGATCGATGCCATTCCTCCAGATGCCAACCCTAACCTTGTCATCGAGAACTTTTGGCGCGCCCCCAATGTGCCTATCACGCACGATTGGGTGCTCGTTTTGGAGCACTGATCACGGGATTAGAACCGCTCTCATAAACAGGCGACGAGGTTTTGCTCTTTGTTTTCTGGGCGATTGCCGGGAAAGGAAGGCTCAGATGCTTTTCTCCGTTGCTACGCCAAGATGGCAATCGCCGGCTGCCTGATCGGGGCGATGCAGAGGGAACCGGTTTGAAGTGGAAAGGCTGGCACGCTTATCGTCGCGGTCTAGCCACGAACCTTCATGAACTCGGTGTTCCTGATATTGTGATTCAAGCGATACTCAGGCACGAGGACATCCGAACGACTCAGCGGGGCTACAAGACAGTGCCGCGAGAAGTTACCGCAGCCATGAAACAGCTTGAAGCCCAGATCGCTGGTACAGCAGTTGTACAGCAAGAACCACTAAGCGATTTGGTAAACTAAAGAAAGCAAACCAGAAGCCGACGTAGCTCAGTTGGTAGAGCAGCCGATTCGTAATCGGCAGGTCAGCGGTTCAAGTCCGCTCGTCGGCTCCAGAAATCGCTTGTATCCATGCGGGTTTGCGCGAGTCTCGTGCAGGCCCGCTACTTTTTGCGGCCCACCACAGGCCCACTTTTCGCAATCGCTTTTTCCAGCTTGTTCATGGCCGCGCGGCCCTCCTTGGCGGACTTCAGCTTGATGTAATGCTTCTGCGTGACCGCAACCGCACTGTGCCGGAGAATCACCTTCGCAGTCTCGGCTGGAACCCCGAGGCCGTAAAGGATGGTGCCGAGGCCGCGCCTGAAAGAGTGCCAACCCCGCCAGCGGTCGCCGATGGCAGGCTTGATTTCCCGGCGTGACAGGTTGTCGAGGCTGAGCGAGAACCCCTTCTTCGGCCCGGCGAAAATCCAAGGCCCGCGTCCATCCCGCCGCTTGTGAGCGTCGAGCAACTTCTTCAGCGGGCGAATGACGGGCACACTATCCTCTGACGCCACAGTCTTGGTTTCGGCGACGTGGGTGCGCCAGAGAGAGCGGCGAACGTGAATAAGCCGCCCGTCGTAGTCTTCCCAGCGAAGGCCGCGAATTTCCGCCTCCCGCAGGCCCGCGAACGCGGCGACCCCGACGACGGTCTTCGACGGTTCGGGAAGCTTCTCCAGCATCCAGAGCACATCATCGAGCGAGTAGGCGTGACCGTCAAACGTGGACCGCCTGCCCTCCACCTTCGTCTCGCGTATCGGATTGAATTCAACGAAGCCGAGCCGAACGGCATAACTGAAGAGCGCGCTCATGCAGGTTTTGATTCGCTGCAACGTCCCGTGTGAGAGTTGGATGCCGTCGAGAACGCGCTGCGCGTCCACCGTGCGGAAGTCACGGAGCCTGATGTTGCCGACCGTCGATGTGACGTGGACCTGATGGGTGTTCGAGTAGAAGCGATGTGTGCTGGCTCGCTTTCGCTCCTTCACCCAAGGCAGGAAATATTGCTCGGCGAACTGCTGGACGGTCATCGCGCCCTCAGCGGCGACCTCGTTCGCGTTGTACGGAGCCAGAATCTTGTCGGCTTTCGTTTGGACCGAACGCTCCGTGGGATACTCCGCACTGACCTTGGCCAGCGTGGTTGAAACCTGACGTCGCCGCAGGGTTCCGTTCGGGCCGACCTCGACCGTCCAGTACCGTAGGGTCCACGACCCGCGCCTCTTCCTTATTGAGCCTCGCTGCATCGCGCCCGCAAGTTTACCGTGGAAAAGCGAAGGGTAGGTGGGCACGTCTCAAGAATTATTTTTGCCGTCGAATCATCGGGTTGCAGACGCCCAAAGACAACTCTCGGAAAGAACAGGCGAAGGTCCCCCCGATAAAGACCTCAAACTCGGCAACTCACGGAGATACACCCAAGAAAACCCCGCGAACGAAAAGCCAATGTAACGATTTAATAGGCCGTGACGGGTAACACGGTTCGCGTCATTTTGAGAGGTGATACCCGTGTGCCCGCTTAACCCGAAGAATAGTAACGCACGCGCCCGTCGCTACGCCGCCGCGCGTCAGTTCAATTTCCGCCAGCACCGTATGGAGCGCATGGCGGCAGCCGAAGGTCTGACTATTCACACACGCTGTGCCTGCGGATGTGGACTCGTCATTAAGCCGTCCATCAGACGCCCGTTCGCGCGTGGTCACCGAAGTCTCGTTCTCGAAGGTAAGTCTCTGCTTGCGGTCGGGGTTGGACTATGAACACTCCCGCTACCGAAATTCTCACAGCGGCTGAGGCCGCGAAGCTACTGCGGGTAAAGCCCGGCTGGGTGACCGAAAAGTGCAGGACCCGTGACCACGACCAGATTCCGCACTTCCGCATCGGGCGCTACGTCCGCTTTGAGAAGAACACGTTGCTCGAATGGTTTTTGAGTCGCGGTAACAACACAGCCAAACGGCTGACAAAAGGAGGAAGGTGATGACGAAGAAAGAGAAGGTCGCGTTCGCTCAGGGCGTGGAAGAAGGTTTCGTGCGCGCTGCCGAACTCAGCGAAAACCCGGAAGCGATACTGCTCCAGTTCCGGCCCGTGAGTCCCACGTTCAGCAAGCCAACCAGCAAGGCAGGTGCCCGATGAGCTGCGTCGACCGCATTATCGATGGTCTTCCAGAACAGCCGGAAGAGATAACGGTGGTGCACGAGGGCCACGACAAGCTGAAGGTATTCGCGTACGCCAACGGCCTGTTCGGAATCGCGTCAGCGATTGACGAATACGTGTACAACGAGCGGTTCCACTCACGCAAAGAAGCCGAGGAGTGGATTGCCAAAGGTGGGCAGCCCACGCCACTCACAGAGGGCTACGGCGACTTTCCGGGTGACGGAGGCTGGCCGCTCTTTCACGACGGAAAGTTTCTCGCTTGGGCTGACGACCAACCCGGCTGGGTCCCCGCCGACAGCCAACTCCACCTTGCTTTCACGAACTGACAAAAAGGAGAACTAAAAAGATGGCATACAAAACTGGTGACCGCGTCGGCTTGCTCGACGACGGATACGAACCGTACAACATGCCGGGCACTATCGAGGGCGGCCCGTTCGAAGAGGACGGCGCGCCGTACCTTGTGAGGTTCGACGGCGAGGAATCGCCACGGCGCATCATGCAGTCAGTACTCGCACCTTGGCCGCACAGGTTCCGTCATCGCTGCGGAGAGATTGACGGTGACCCGAAGGTCGCGATGTTTCCATGCGGCAGGCCCGCAATTCGTCAGCAGGCTTTGTGGGGAAAGTTTGAGGGCACGGTCGTCTATTTGTGCGACGAGCACATTCAGATACTGAACTCGGCAGGGAACGCATGAGCGCTCGCGCGTTAACCACGGAGGCCCGAAGCGTATTGGAACACTCGCTGACGGCGAACAACGTCGTGCGCGGGATTCTGCTTCGCAGGGCCGAACGACTGCTGGCGCAGGCCGAGGTTCTCGTGAACGCGCGGATGGAATCGATGCCGAAGGTGTTCATCGACGCCATCCTCGACCAGAAGCCGGGCGATGCGCCGCGTGTTGTTGCGGTGTTCCCAGAGATGACACGCGAGGAGTTCATCGCGTGGAGTGAGAAACAAAAACTTCGCAGCAAAAAGGAGAATCAATGACGTTAGACGAACTCTTCAAAACCAGCCCGACCATCGAAGCACTCTACCAAGAGGCACAGCTCGAACTCACCCGCAAGCAACCAGCAGACTTTTGCCCTTATCACCACCTATGGCTGGGAACGCCCGGCGACCGTGGGAAGGTGGGCCTTCGCTGGCTCCTGACAAACAGCAAGTTCCCCACAGGCGAGCCGTGTGTTCCGCTGGCTCTTCAGGAGGAAGCTGCTCGGCGTATTCAAGACCTGCTGCCCGGCTGTTCCTTCACCGCCACTGATGTGTACACGCACGTTGACGACGGTACTCTCTGCCCCGACCACGGAGAATGCGGTCGCAAGTGCTACTGTGAGCCGAAGGCAGGATGCACTCAGATGTTCCCAACGCCTCCACCCACAACGGAGCCGGGCTGGGAATCGCTGACCCGTAACCTCGGGCCTGTGGGCGTCGGCAGTCTCATCGAGCGACTGCGTGACGCCGCCGCGAAAACTTCCACGACGACTTGGATTGACGGAAGCAACGTCCCGGACGATGCGAACGAACCCGTCTTCGTTGTCATGGACAACGGCGACGCGCGCCAGTTGTACCTCGACATGCAAATAAGCGACCGCCTGCGCCGAGGAGAAATCACCCGCTGGTACGCCTACAACTGCGTGTACGTCATGGACCCTCGGGCGCGCAAGGCGGTTCTCGGCTTGAAAGGACCCGAGGACGTGACCGGGCCGCTGTCATGGAAGCCTGTCGTGCTGACGTTCAGAGACTCGGACGTCGAAGCGCGGCTTCAACGGTGCTGCACTCAGGTGGTGACCATCGAGCCGGACAAGAACGGCGTGTGGTCACTCGATAAAGTACACGACGCCGTGAAGCTTCTTATCGCCGAGCAGAAGGTCGGCATCGAAGACATGCCCGAGGAGGTTCTTGACGGCTGGCTGGGACGGCTTTGCAAAGAGCGCATGGGCGCGTTTCCGATTGCATTCTCGTGGCCCGCGCTCCTCTCGGTAGCCAGCGTTTTGGTTCCGCACAGCCCGACCCCGAGCAATCGCACCAATCTTTTCGTCGCGCTCGTCGGTGGGAAGGGCACGGGCAAGACCAGCGCGTTCGACTACGCTATTCGGCTGCTCGACCTTAAGGTCCCCGCACTCCTCAAACTGAAAGCGGGTTCGGGTGAGGGCCTGACGAAAGAGATAGGCGACGTCGGTGGGGCGTCACGGCTTTACTTCACGGATGAGCTGGCCCACCTGCTTCTCAAGCTGACGATTCAAGGCTCTGCGTTCGCAACGATTCTGAACACCATCTTCTACGAGGACCAGCAGGACCTCATTCTGGCGAAGAACGCGAAGGTCAATTTCAACTGCCGTCTCTCAGTTGCGGGAGGCGTGGTTGACGAGATGTTCAACGACCTCTTCGGCGCGGCAACCACGGGTGGTTTCTACGACAGGTTCATCTTCGGAGTTGCGCCGTCAGGGTACGCCTACAAATACCGCGCGTTTACTGGAGAGCCCGCGCTGAGGACGCCCGACCTCGCCGAGCCGGAGGAGGTGTTCGGAACCGAACGCCCGGTCCCCGTGGAAATCGACAACGATGTCTGGGATGCCCGTGACCGCATCGCGGAGGAGTTGAAGTTGACAGCGGCTGACAGTCGCCTGCTTGAGCTGGGCCTGCGCGCCGCCCTCATCGCGGCTTCGATGGACGGTCGCCGCACGCTTCACGGCGCGGACCTCGGGCCGATGAAGGCTTTCATTGCCTACCAGATAAATGTGCGGAAAAGGTTCAAGCCGAACCCCGGCAAGAACCCCGAGGCGATTGTTGCCTGCAAGGTGACTGACTACTTGGCCGACCATCAAGGCGACAGTGATGGCTGGATTTCCCAGCGCGACATGTTCCGCTCAACGCACGTAGTCATCGACTGGGGTCCGTCCATCGTCAACCGGGCGCTGGCTTCTCTGGAGGTTTGCGGTGACATCGAACTCAGCAAGAACGGGCGCGTAAAAGTTGTAAGAAAGGTGAAGCGCTGATGAAGCACAAAAGGGCGAGAGCAAAGGCGGACAAGTTTTACTTGAAAAGGATGGAAAGAATCATCCACAAGAACCCAAGGATAGATGCGACGGTTTTGTGCAGGGAACGAGGAATCGGTTTATGGGTGACTGTTGTCCGCCGCATACTGAGTGAAGCTGGCTGGTCCCAAGGCCCCGAAGGACTGTGGGTTCAGGCGTTTGTTCTGCCCGCGCGGTTCACCCGCCGCGCGGGAGCAAGCCCCGGTGTCACGGGGTGCCAACATGACTCTGACGACCAAACGAAGTGACACTTTTTCCTTATGAGAGGACCGACGAATTTTAAACGGCGTGTTTTGTATCACCTGAAAACGTACTGGCACAAAACGGCACAAGCCGATTCTGAGACCCCTTGAGTCCTTCCGAAATGGCACCGAACCCCGTGCGTGAGAACGGTGCCGTTTCATTTTCCGCAGCCCGGCCCTCGTAACACCTCCCTGCCAGTATGAACACCGTGTCGACACCGAACAAGCCCGTCGTGACGTACATGCCCGCCGACCTGACCGTCTGGCTGGAGCAGGCCGCCGCGCGCGGTCACGAATCGGTCGGCGCGGTCATCCGCCGCGCAGTTCGGAAAATGCAGGAAGAGGAAACCCGTGAGCTACACGCACGCCCGTAAGTTATATCCGACCGCAGAAATCCACGGGAGCGGTGACTACGGAAGTGTCAGCCGTTGTCACGCCACGACTCACATCGAACTTGGGAGCGAGGAATTCGTCAGAGATGTATCGCAGGGTCCGTGCGGCAAGGGCTGCTCATACAAACACACGGTCGAGCGCCTGTTTCCTACGCCATTGCCCAACATCAGGGAAACAGCGGAAGACCGCTACGAGGAACGCCTCCGCGCGAGGCGAGAAAGCAGAGAACAAAATGCTTAAGGAAAAGACGACAGAGTTACTGCCCTCCGACCCCGAAGAACTCGAAGACCGCCTTACCGAGTTGGGAGTCGCTCCCGAAGTCATCGATTCGTTTATCGAGACGAAGGCCCTCCTCGAATCCGTACCGAAGTGGCAGAGAACGCTGAAGAGCGGGGGCGCGTGCTAAGGCCGCGAATACCGCCGTGCGTCACGTTGTACGTGGATGAGGAAATCGACTGGGAGCCCAGAAATGAACGCAGCCGTACCGAACGCGAAGCAAACCCTGCCACTCGGCACGTGGTTAACCATCCGTCATCTTCCAAAGGGAACCACCGCCGAAAGCCTGAGCGCAGACCTTTACCAGCAGTCCGGTCTGAACATTCCGCCGAGCCTGATAAGCGTTCGGACATATGACTTTCACGCCTGCGCCATCTTCTCCGTCACGGAGGACATTTTGGTCGAAATCCTGAACTGGATTTTGGAGCCAGTGAAGTTGGACGGTGAGGCCGTCAGCGTTGTCCGCAGCAGCACCAACCGACCGAAACGGCAGAGATAACCCCGGTCACACCTCACGGATACATTGACAGCTATAAAGCGAGACGCAAGTCAGTGGAAAGCTGTTGTGTGACGTGGGCTGGAGAGAGCCGAGAACACTCTTACCACCGTGGGAGTGCGGCGATGACCTCCAGCCCAGCCTTTCAAAAAATCCCATGACAATCAGAGCAGTGTATTACGACGAGTACGGTCGCAAGGAAAGCGCGGTGGAGGAAACCATCGACGAACTCGCCTCCTCTCGACGCCCCCAACACGCATCCACCGTTCCCCCAATGACCCGCGCCGAGGAGTACATGCTTGGACGCGGAACGCAGAGAACTCGGTTCCAATGAAAATCGCAGAGCTGGTCGCGCGAAATTCCATCCACATCCTCGAAGCCTTAATGCGTGACCCGGACGTTTGCAAAAAGTACGCCGAACTTCCCGCGTCAACATGCCCGCCGATTTACGTTGAGGATGTTGGTCACTTATTGCTCATCGATGGCGCGCATCGAGTCGTTGCTGCCATGCTTCGCGGCGAGAGCGAAATCGAAAGTCTGCCTTGGCCGAGGAAATAGAACTTCACTTTCCGAAGTGAAGGACGGTATAGTACACGACCCCGGAGGCGAAAAAGCCAATGAGTCACAGTCCCGATTGCCGAGCAGCAATCCTTCTTTGCGCCCACGTCATGGCTGGGTCACCACCCGACGTTCTCGTGGGTAGCAGTGAGGGGACAGAGTATGCCGTGTGCTTCGAATGCGCGGGCGTTATCAACGATGTCCCACAATCGCCCGAGTTGGCCGATGCGCTGGGAGTAAAAGTCGTCTGCAACCATCACGCAGCCGAACGCGGCATCCCGCCGACGCTGCCCGGCGAGTACGATTTTTACGACCGCCACGGCAAGCTTCTCATGGAGACACCTGACGGCAGGAAGAGACCGCAGTGAGCAACGACACTTGGCAAGAGTACGAAGGCGGCCCGATGGTTCCCCGGACGTGCAAACATCCGTGGGAGAACCGAGCCTTCTGGCGGAAGCAATTACGTGTCTTCATTCTTCAACGCGACCCCATTTGCAGAATTTGTCAAAAGCGAGCGAGCGCGGTCGTCGACCACATCAAGCCTTTCATCGCGCCTGACGGCACGGTGAGTTGGGTGCTTTTTTCGTCGCCCGAAAATTTGAGGGGATTGTGCGCCCCATGCCACAACACGGCGACCGCTACTTATGACCGAGGATTTGGCAACGCACCGAAGGCAGGAAAAGAAGACCACATTGCTGTCACAGGTGAGGATGGACAGCAGTACAAGTCATCCACCATTGACGTTCGCAAACTGAACGAATTAATTCCACAAAACGCTGATGACATCGCAGCGCTGCTGTCAGGCATCCCAGACCTGTGACCCGCGCGCCCGCGTAAGGTCAAAAAAACGAAAGTAGAGCAGAGAGACCCAGCAACACCCAATCACACGATAACCAGTGAACCCCCCCCCCACAGTGACCGCGTGGGCGATAAGCAAACCAACGTGACCCTTCGCCCCGGCGCGTGCGTGAGGAGCCCACGTGTCGTCAAACGTGGCCCGGCGTCGGCCCTTTCGTTGGTCGTATTCCGCAGCGAACCGAGCATAATCCAGCCTCATTTTGTCAGTTGACATAATCCCCGGCGCGCCCAAGCGACCCTTCGCCTTTGCTTCATCACCTGACCTAACTCCCAACGACTCAGCAAGTTACGTGTTGCGCCTTGGATGCCCCCGACCGAGCTAACCCCCGTGTTATGTAGGGGGTAGGCGGGATGTTTTTCCCACGCCCTCGCGCAATACCGCGCGCGCCGCTCTTAGAGAGACACGCCCGCATGAATAGCGAGACCCCCCGGTCCCTTTAGGACCGCTTCCTTGGCCCTTGCCCGCCCAGCCCTGCGCCTTCAGGGTGACATCGGCCTGACATCCGGCCCCTTTGCTGGGGCGCGCCTGATGACCCGATAAGCAGCTTATGGAGGCCGTCACACCTGTGGGCAACAGAGACAGGAGGCCCACCAGTGGCTACCACGAAAACCAGATTTGTTTTTCACGCCGAGGACGCCCTCGCCGCGCGCATCAAGGGCATCGCTGCCGAAAGCGGTGCGCCCGTAGCTGAAGTTATCAGGCGTGCCCTTCGCCACAATGCGTTCATGGACACGCTGACCCCGGACCAGCGCAAGGTCGTGGTGACCCGCCAGCCTGTCCTGTTCGCGCCCAATCAGGAGACGCGCTGATGCCGACCGACCGCAAGGACATAGCGACGCACGTTTTGAACGGCACCAAGCCCGCGTGGTCACCCGAACCCGAGTTCGCCAGTGGCCGACCGAAAATGCCCGCGGATTTGTGCCCTGTCGCCGAGGCTGAGTGGCGACGTCTCGTGCCGAAGCTCTGCAAGCGCAGGCAACTGACGAAGGCCGACGCATCGACGCTGGAAATCTACGTTCGCATCTACGCCCGCTGGCGCAAGGTCGAAGCGATGGCCGCCGCGAACCCGCTGAGTGAAACTTCGTGGCTGGACAAGAACAACAACGAGCACATAAAAGTTGAGGAATCCCCAGCGTCGAAAATTGCCGCAAGGCTGGAGTCCCAGATGCGCGCGTACCTCGTGCAGTTGAGTGCGACCCCGGTCAGCCGCAAGCTGACGAAGCCCCCGAAAAATGAACAGCCCGCACTGTCGACCGAGGATGCTGCTTTGCTTTCGCGCGAACCCGAAGCGGTCAAGCCGCCCGCCGAGGACCCCGAAGAAGACTTTGACAGGCTGCTGGTCACAGCGGAAGGAATCCAATGAGGAAACCGAAAGAGAAGAAGCCGAAGTGGTCGGTCACAAAAGAGGAAAAACTCATCGCGGCAATCTGCGCCGTCAACGACGCGTGCAACGAGCTGGGTCTGGAGCCGCTTGTTCCTATGGACGCGGCGAAGACCATCCTCGAACACTCTGCCGCCTTCGTTGAGGCGATGAAAAAGTATCCGTTGCAAGTGGCGAAGTCTGCGTCACGGTTCGTCCAGTAGATGCCGTCACACGCGGTTGTAAGACTGAGGCGGAATACAGCCTTGAACGATAAATCCTTTTTCAATGAGGACAGTATGAAAATCCAGTACACCGAATTCGTTGCCGACCCATCTCTCCGCAATACCATCACCAACCTACCAGCTCACGTTGCTCAGGTTCTCATCGCGCAGGGCTCCGCGAAAGCCGTGCCCATGCCTGCGCGTGGTTCGAAGGAATGGCTGGCCGCGCGTAACGAGCAGGCCGCGACCGCGACCGTTCCTGACGCTCACGACACCGTCGCAGGTGTCTCGGGCGTCGAGTGGGGCATCCACCAGAGCGGGAAAGTGGTCGCCGTCATCAAGCGCGTCGGCTCTGACACTTTCTTCTTCGATACACCGCCAGCCGACTGTCCGCGCAGTATCACGCAGCAATTTTTGGACGCCGCGTCTCTCTCGCCTGAAGCGAACGCTGTCGCAATCGCTGCCGCGAAGAAGTCTCAGGAGGAGCAAGAGCGCAAGGACAAGTGGGCGGGACATCGCACCGTCATGTCGGCGGTTTTCGGAAGCAAGCCTCTGTAAAAGGGCGGAACACTTTTCGAGTAACAGTGGGGAGAGCTGGAGCAGGAGAAATTTTATGACCGCAACTGAAATCAGAAACATGAACGAGCGCAACGAAGCCCGAGGGTGGGCAGCCGTCCCCGATTCTTGTCCCCCAATCTTCGCGGCAAAAATCGCCGAGCTGCGCGCCGCCAATCTCAGGACGAATAAAAACGTCTGGACGTTCGACAGCGCAATCCCCGGCGCGCCCGTGGGTGTTGAAATTCGCTCTGCCGCGCCCGCGCGCGTGAAGCAGATTTCTCTCGAAGAGAGATATCGCCAGCAGACAGGACGCGTGTACGTCAGTGACCAAGACTTGCGGATGAAGCTTGCGAACCTCGGGCGTCAAGTCGAAGTCGACCGCCGCGCGCTGGCTGCGGAAAACGAACAGGCCGCGCACAACGCTGCCATTGTCACGGCAGAACTTTTCCCGTGGGAAATCAGGAACTAACGTGACCGCGACGCTGACAAAACTCGATGTCAACAAATTCTCCGTGCATCGGCGTCTCAACCAGCTTGAGAGTCTGGTCGGCGAACTCCAGCGCGAAATCAAGACCATCGAGCTGAAGGAAGGCAAGCCGGGCAAAGATGGCGCGAGCATCACAGGGGCGCGCGGTGAGCGTGGTGAACGCGGCGAACGCGGGGAGCCGTCAACCACACCCGGCCCGCAAGGGCGACCGGGCGAAAGCATCAAGGGCGACCGTGGCGACCGTGGCCCGGCTGGTCCTGACTCCGCCGCGCTGTTGGAGCAGGTTCGAAAAGAGCTGGCCGAGTTGCGCGCTATCGTCACCCCGCTCAATGCAGAGTTCGGAAAGTATCTGGAAGCGAAGAGGCTGGGCGAAGTTTACCGCGCCGAGCATCACGCCGCCGCAACGAAAAGAATTCAGAGCAAGAGGAGCTAACAACATGAGCGACGACAACCGCCCCAACATTCTCACCCCCAACGTTCACCCGTCGACGGTTCCGCCGTGGGGCAGGCCGCAATCGCAGCCGACCGTACCAGCGCCCGCGCGCCCGCAGCCGAAGAAATAAAAAGCTTGTCTACCGACTGAGACAAAAAGAAGCGTGGGCAGTCGGAGGCCGCTTTCTCCTGAGCCCCCGCGCGATAACTCCGCAACCAGCAAAGTCGAGAGGCTGGCTGGTTGCGGACCCAAAATTAAAAGGAGACTCCGTCATGGAAATCAATAACGAACCGAATCCCGACAACGGATATCAGCAACCGAACTCCGGCGTGCGACCCGCGCCGCCCTTGCCGTTCAAGTCGCCCGCGCCGACGCCCGCGAACCCGAACCGCAAATAAGTTTTTACGACGTTCCCCCGGCGAGAGCTGGGGGCGTGCCCGTTGTCGAGCGGGGACCCAGCATACGCGGTAACGCGGTGCGGGTCGTGCCTCGACCATCTCTGGGACTCTTGCGGATGGAATGCAGAAGAGTTGGTCCGGGGGCGACCGAAAGCCCCCAACAATTTCTCAACCTTCCGTTGGCGCGCGTGAAGAAACTGTCCGCGCGCTGGCGGAGACCCCCTCACAGTTTCTCAGTGTTCTGATGACCCCAATAACTTTTTGCCCACCCGCAGCCGCTCACGGTTCGGAACCGGAAGCACATCAGTTTTTTGGCCGCCACGAAGTTCCCATCTCTGCTCACGTCGAGGCTGACGGTGAAATCGTCTCGAACGGAATTGCGTTCGAGGACTACACCCGCATGCAGACGTCCACCGCCCGGCACGGAAGACGTTCTCTCTGCCGTGGCATTCCCGAATGGACGCGAAACCAATCGACCGTGCGCGCCGTGTTGGTCGCGTACTTCGAAGCCCGCGCTTTCAGTAAAAAGCAGCGGCTGTCGACAACGGGAACAGAGGCCGAACGGTTGAAGACCGCGTGTGACCATCTGCGTGCCAAGCTGCCCGCGAAGCTGAAGGTGATGGACGAACTCTGCAACGAACTCGTGGCTTCGAAGAACGTGGATGGTGACCGCCAGCGTGTGCTCAGGCGGTCAATAGAAACGCTCGACACCGACCTTCGGTTGACGCAGGAGAACGCGCCCGCCGTCATCCTTGGGATGCTTTATCAAGCCTACAACGTTGGTCAGGATTCGGTCGGCGTCGGAGCAATGTTCGGATTCAAACCGCCGCACGTGCGTGCGATTCTTCACCGCCTCAACAAGACCTACAAGCAGATGACGCCGCAGCAGGACCCGGCGACGATGGAGATTATTGTGATGCGGCCCGGCGTGAACGACGTCGTCAGTGCCCGTCTCGCCGCTGATGCAGAGAAGAAGCGGAGGTATTACCACCGCCGCAAGGAGCGCGAGGACTTCATCGCCCGGTATCGCGCCGAGCACGGCTGGCCAGCTACCGCAGGCGCGGGGGCTTCGCAGGCGCAGGCTTCTTGAGTTCGTAACGCAGGACGGAGACGACCACCACGTCGGGGTTCGTCAGGACCTTCTCTGCCTGCTTTTTCCCCGGCAAGGGGTTAACACCTTTCGGGGACACTGAGGGCTTCCTTACCATGTCCAGCATCGTTCAGAAAGTGACCGCGTTTGCCACAGGTGCAGCGACGGTTACCGCAACCTTCCCCTCGCACATCACAGCGGGGAACAAAATCGTCGTCGCAGTGCAGGCCGTGGATTACTCAGCCAGTATCGGCGCGTCCCTTGGTGGGAACGGCTCTGGCTTCGCCACGGTGACGGATTCGCAAAGCAACAGCTCGACGCCGACCATCGTTGAAATCTACCCAACGGCTTCTGACAATGAAACCATCCTCCTCGGCGTCTTTACCATCACGCCCAGCTCGGGAGCGGAATCGGTGACGTTCACCTTCGCGCCGATTTCAGCCGCAGGCAACTGTCAGGTCGGCATCGCGTGCTATGAGGTGAACGGGCTGAGCACGGCATCGACCGCAAACTACAGCCTGCCCGCGACGGGAATCACCGAGCCGCTATCGGGCGCGAGCATCATCCCCGGCGTGTATCTGGAAGGCAACGGTGGATTCATCGTGGGCGTCGGCGCGCTCTTCACGACCGACACCGCGCTCCTGACGGGAAACACGTCATCTGGTTACACGCTCGACGGCGCGGCGACCGCAACCCTGAACGCGAAGACCGCCACGATTGGTGCGCAGTCGCAGTTGGTGGAGACCAGCTCGTCGCTGCAAACGAACTTCGGCGGACCCACGGGTGACAACATCGGCGTTGGCGCGCTGCTGTGGCAAGCCTTCTACCTCACGACCGCAATCGGCGTGGGCGGTGGAGGAGGTGGAAGCTTTAACGGGACTGACTTGTCCGCGAACTCCGCAGGCGACCAGTTGACCGCGCCTCAGATGGCCACGCTGTTCCCCACCAGCAGGGACCTCGGTCACGTATTCGACGGCATCGTGTACGCGGGAGTCATCTCCGGCTTGGAAGCGAACGGCAACGGCGAGGGAATTATCACGCCGACGCTGGACCTTCGGAATCACACGGACGAAACCACCCTCGTGCGCGTCAGCGAGGCGAACCGAACCTACTCCGCACGCAACGGCGACACCGTGTTGTTTCTGCTGACCCGCACGAGCGGGATTGGTGACAAGGAAGCGTTGCTGGTGACCAAGTCGTAAGCGGTGGTATCGGCGGCCCACCCCAGCCATCCTCACGCGCCTGAAGTCACACGTGGCCCGGCGTTCGCAAAACGGGAAAGGCCCCCGGCGCGAACCGGAGGCCGTGGGGCTTGCCTGACCCGTCAGTGCTCCTTTACGAAGCCGAAGAGTACCTCCCCGTCATCGAATACCACTTTCACGATGGAAGCGTCCTTCGGCGCGCAAGGCACCCACGCCTCCGTCAGGTGAGAGACGGTCGCCAGCCTTCCGTTAACGGTTTCGCGCGTGGTCATTCCGTCACCCACTTCTTCGAAGCACATGCGGAATCCTCCGCCATGACCCTTTTCCGCGTTCTGTGATGATGTGTTTCCAGAGTCAGGCGGTCCCACTTCCGCCCCCGGTGAACTTCCAGCAGGAAAAGGGTACGGTGACCGCGCTGCCTGTGCCGCAACGCTACCGACCACTTGCGGATTATCCGCCTCGCCTCTTCGCGCGTGATTGGCAGCGAGACCTCGCCGCCGACGATGCGGTTCTTCAGGACGTAGTGGAAAATTGGACGTGCGGTATGCTTGGTGACAGCCATTTTGTCGGGCCTCCGCGCCCGGTACTTGGTTAAGGGTCACGGTGCTGCTTCAACAGCCCCGTGGCCCGCGTTACTTGCGGCGACCGAGAAGTTCTTCGAGCAACTCGGCGTAGTGATTCATGTCGCCTGCGTACCCGTAATTCGTCGGGTCCTTTTCCTGCCGGGCCGCGTGCTCCATCAGCATCGTGTTCAGGTCCGTGACCAGCGCAAGTACCCGCGTGCGGGCCTCGCTGTACGTAATGGCGGCCTTGCAAGGGCGTCCGCCGAGGTGCCCGTTCTCCCGCGCCGCTTCGGATTTGCGAGGCGTCACCGCCTGCCCTCCGACCCGGCCCGCTTGCTGTTTGGTTTTCATCATGGGACGGATGTTCACTCCGCCCCAAAACCCAAGCAAGTGCCGTGTGTAAGTGTGCGGGGCACCGAAAGACACACTTACTAAGGGCACAATGCCGGGCGTAAAGCCTACTGGTTTGGTAGCATCACTCCTGAGCATGACGAACGTTCGATTGTCGAGAGGTGTATGCGCCGCCGTCGCCTCCGTCCTGCGTGGGTCCCACGCAAATCTCGAAGCTCTGTTCGTTTCGTCGGGCGCACCCGGCGAACCCTCGAATCTTTCTCACGCGACCAAATGGAAAGATTGGCTTTTTCGTGCGGGGAGCGACCCCGCAGTCGACAGCCTCACGGTTCTGGGCAACATCCTCGAAGAGTTCATGGACGTCGAACCGGACGATGATGACCCGAACGACGACTACTCAGTCAGCGACTGGAAGAAGGACCGGGCGCGCGTGGTCAAGGTGTTAGAGGAGAACGGCTTTCGCTACTACCGTGGCGGTCGCGTGTTGCCGAGCGGCCAACCGCCAGAGGAGGCGTACCCTGCATCGGCCAGCGCGCGCGGCCCGAGGAAGCCCGGCGACATCGACGAGCTGCTGCTGGTTCTCTTGAAGAACCTTCGGAGAGCGATGCATCCGTTGACGCAAAGGCGGAAAGGCGCGGTCGCCCTGACCTTCTCCACGGAGTATGACGTTCAGGATTTGCTGCACGCGCTGTTGCGCCCGTGGGTCGCTGACATCAGGCCCGAGGAGTTCACACCCAGCTTGGCTGGCTCCAGCACGCGGATGGATTTCCTTCTTCCCGCACACAGGCTCGTGATTGAGCTGAAGTTCGTGCGTGATGCGAACCACGCCACGAAGATTGGCAACGAGCTAATTATCGACATTGAGCACTATCGAAAGCACCCGGAGTGCGATGCCCTGTGGTGCGTCGTCTACGACCCCCAACACCTCATAAGAAACGCCGAGGGATTGAAGAAGGACCTGGAGGGCGAGAGAAAGACAAAGGACGGTACCGTGAACGTGAAACTTCTGGTCCTGCAATCCTCCTGAGTCATCAGCTCGGTTTCGAAGTGGTATCGGCGGCCCACCCCAGCCTTCCTCACGCGCCTGAAGTCACCCGTGGCCCCAACTTTATCCATTCTGCACACTACGGTAACTTGCCGCTCCGCGCCCGCCTCTTTTAACGTCACAAACTGGAGGGAACACCGATGGCGAAGAAGAAGTTGAGTGTTCAGGACATGGCTGCGCGTGAGGTTGGTCGTGCGTGCCAAGTGCTCGAAGAGTTGTTGCGGACGCTGTACGGCACCGACCGCCCCGAGTACGACGAGGGCGGTGTATTGGGCGAGCAACTCGGCGACTTAGTGCGCGCGCTGGATAACCTACAAATGCACATCGGGGTTGGTGACTTCGGGGACCTTTCCACTGTCCTTATCGAGCAGGCCGTTATCGTGCCGCCGAAGGGAAAGAAGAAGAGCAAATCCGCCAGCGCGGGGAAGTGACCGGGTGTAGAATCGGGGGATGACGCCCCAGCGTAAACGTCGCAAAGCCTCTTTGTGGAAGAAGGTTGGCAGTGTGCTCGTCACGCTGACGGCTGCCGTCACTTTGTTTCAGCAGGTCGAGCGCGCGGTCGTGACCACGACCGAGGATTTCATGTCCTTCTCGTCGCCGCCCGTGACGTATGCTCAACTTGAGGCGTTGAGGACAACCCCGCGCTGGGCGAGCCCGAAATAAAAAGACTGGCCCACATTGTGGCCCACAAAACCACCCCGACCAACGCCGAACGTCCCCATTCAACGCGGCTGGGCGGGTCGTATCTGTATGAATCTTAATGGGGCGGGGTAGTGGCTGCTAACTTCGTAATCGGCAGGTCAGCGGTTCAAGTCCGCTCGTCGGCTCCATTCTTTCAAGCACTTGCGATCAGTTCACCGCGGCCTGCTGCATAACTGCTGCACGAGCTATTCTTGCCTCCAACTGATTCATGGCGTCGGTCACAGCTTGGGCACCGTCCTGATGTAGCTTCTCTGCGTCGTGCTGACATCTCTGGTGCAAGGGTCAACGCCTGCGCAACTCAGTTCTGTCCAGCCCCCGGGGCGCGCTGGATCTTAACTTCGGCCAGAATTCGCTGCATTTCCGGATCGTCGTGCAGGCTGTCGAACAAGCGGTTCCCCGCGAGGCCGACAACGTCATCCTCGTGCTGATCGTAAGCGATTTTCAGGTACTTCAAGGCGTCCCGCTTATTGCCTTCGAGGGCGCAGGTCTCGGACAGGGCCAGGGGCGAAAATTTTCCCAGATCGTAGAGCTTTTGCTGTTCATTGCGTATGTTCTCGAACATGGCGTGCGCTCCGCCAGCTGCATATCCCTTCTCGGCGGCCGAGGCCACAGCCAGCGCCGCGCTGTCATGGCTTAGTACCGCCCTCTTTTTCAACTCCACCAGATAGTTCGGATAGTCGCCCATGCCCAGATAAATTCTCTCCAGGTAGCGGGGTGGGGATACGAACCCCGGTTCGGCCTTTTCCATTTGCCGCAGCAGGTCAAGCGCCTCCTGTCGCCGCCCCATCCCATACAAGATGATCCCCTTGTCCGCCAGCACCGACTTGGAGGTGGGGTCGAGGGCCTGCGCGCGCTCAATTTCCGTCAGGGCCTCCGGGTAGCGGCCCATCGTTCCCAGCACCGGAGAATACCAATGGTGGGCATTGGCGTTGTTCGGGTCGAGCTCAATGGCACGGCGAAATTCGCGATCAGCGGTCGCAGCGTCCCACATTCCCCAAAACGAAACATATGCCAACGAAGCGTGCGCCTGCGATGAATTGTCATCGAGCTCAACCGCTTTGCGCGCCGCCGCCAGCGCCCGCGGATAGGCTTCGCTACTCTTCATCGTGCTGTATTCGCGCAGCAGGTTGTAGCAGTCCGCCAGTCCAACATAGGCGTCCGAGTATCCCGGATCGTGCACAATCGCCTGGGTGAAATCGTCCACCGCCTTTTGCAGATCGTCGGGCGTGCGCTTGTTCCAGTAGTAGCGGCCCTGCAGATAAAGATCCTTGGCTTCCTGATTCGCCGGATGCAACCTGGCATTCGCAGCCGCATGCGGCGAATGGCCGGCGGCCTTGATTCCGTGAAACCCGAAGAGCATGATCCCCGCCACCAACAGTGGCGCCAAGACAAGCGCCGCATACTCAAACTTTCGCGATGGAAACGAAAACCTCGGTGGCGAAATCACCGGTGGCGAAATCAGACGATCGGTAACGGCTGCCGAACTTACGGCCGGCGCTAACTCCGCCTTACGCGCATCGGACGCATGCGGCGTGACTGGGCTCGAAGCCGGCACTCCAGAGGTCGGAGCGATCCACCGGTATCCGCGGCGCTCGACGGTTTCGATAAAGATCGGATTCTGAGCGGGGTCGCCCAGGGCATCGCGCAGGCGCTTGATGGCGCTGCTGATGGCACGGTCAAAATCGACAAAAACATCCTGCGGCCAGAGTGCCTGCCGGAATTCTTCGCGCGTCACGACTTCATTGGGCCGGCTGAGCAGGACTCCGAGCGCACGAAAGGGTAGGTCCTGAATCTTGACCCTGATTCCTTTCTTCCGCAGATCCCCCGCGCGCAAGTCCGCCTCAAATACACCGAAGCGTACAACGGTCTGGGGTTCGCTGGACTCAGCCATAAGCGTCGACGTTCCCAGGGGAGGACGGTTCCCAAGTCTATCACCGAGGAAAGCCCCGCTGGACTAGCACTTTCGGGGTACTCCTCCAGACAAGAACTTTTTGCAACCCATTGTAGGTAAATGAAATATCTCGTCGCTTGGACGTAGCCGAGCGGTCGCTTTACCCCAGGCCCAGATTCAGGTGATAGTCGGCGTGCCAGTGGGCGAGCGGCCCGCGCCGGAAAACAGAAACACTGACGGGCGACCCTTAAGCCATAGCGGCAGAACTTCGAATCAAATTTCAGGAGAAAACTAATGACTACAGTTCTCAAGGCAAAGCTTCTCGCGGGCATATTCCTGGTGGCGATATCGATCGCTGCGCCGGCGCAAACGGTGAGCACGATTTACGAGTTCAGCAGCGGGACGAACCCAAATCTTCCTGCGGGCGTGATGGCGCAGGGACAAGACGGAAACTTCTACGGAATTACCCTGTCCGGCGGAGGTCCCGCGAACCAGGGCGCGATTTACAAAATCAGCTCCGAGGGAGCGCTCACCAGCTTGCACCCGATGGCGCAATCGGACGGAACGACATGCAGCGGCCTGACTCTGGGCACCGATGGCAATTTCTACGGCGCCTGTCAGAATGGGGGAGCCAACAGTTACGGCACGCTTTTCAAAGTGACGCCCGCTGGCAACTTGACCGTGTTGCACAACTTCGCAGCCTATGGATCGACCACCGACGGATGCGAGCCCTACGCGCCCCCGATCCAGGCCAGTAACGGAGACTTTTACGGAACCACAGCTTTATGCGGGGCAAATAATTCCGGAACGGTGTACAAGCTTACGCTGGCCGGAGCGTACAGCGTGCTGTACAACTTCCAGGGTCCGCCGAACGACACGGTGTTGCCCTACGGCTTGATCGAAGGCACTGACGGCGTCTTATGGGGGGTGGGAAACGGCTGGATCATCAGCCATGGCGGAATATTCAAAATCACGCTCGCGGGCAAGGAGTCGCTGGTATACACGTTCCAGGCCAACGCGGATGGCGAATTCCCGAATGGCGCGTACCCGAATGCCAATCTGATTCAGGGCTCCAATGGCGACTTCTATGGAACCACCTATGAGGGCGGCAGTGCGGGGGAAGGAACCATTTTCGAGATCACCGCGGGGGGCAAAGAGACGGTGCTCTACAGCTTCCCCAATCAGACGGACGGCGCCTATCCTACGTTGCCGTTGACGCAGGGGCCGGATGGCCTGTTGTTTGGCGCCGCAACGGATTGCGCGGGCGGGGGCTGCGCGCAAGCCGGACTCTTCGACATCACCACCAAGGGCGCGTACGAGAATCTTTATCTCTACCCGCTCGTTTGCTCGAACTGCGGCCAGCCCGAGGCTCCGCTCTTGCTTTCCACCAACGGCACGTTTTACAGCACGACCGAGCAGGGCGGGAAGGGCGTTGGCTCGTTCTACAGCCTGAGCAATGGCTATAAGCCCTTCATCTCCCTGGTGAATGTGACGTCCGGCGGAGTAGGAGCACAGGTCGGCATTCTGGGCCAGGGTTTCAGCTCGGAGTCTGTGGTTGAGTTCGGAGGCACACCAGCGACCGCCACACAACTCACCGGCACCACCTACATTCTAGCTACGGTCCCAACGGGCGCACTAACCGGCCACGTCACCGTGACCACTGGATCCACGGTGTTGTCGACCCCCGCCATCTACAAGATCACGCCGACCTACAAAAGCTTCACGCCCCCGAGTGGCCCAGTCGGAACCGTAGTGACCTTCAACGGCACCGGCCTGACTCAAACCACGAAGGTGACGATCGACAAAATAGCGGCGCCGTTCACGGTGGTCTCCGATTCCGAAATCACCGCCACCGTTCCCGCCGGAGCCGCGACCGGCAAAATCGTCGTGACCACAAAAGGTGGCGGCGTCAGCAGTTCCACCAACTTCACCGTCAATTAGAAGCTCCGGCTGGAACGGGAAGCTTAATTAAAGAGACGCCCAGACTCACGAGATGAGCCTGGGCGTTTTCACTCTTCAGCTCTTGCGCGCATCGACAGGTTTACGCGCTGCCCAGCGTCAGGTCGGTGCAGCACGCCAATCTGCTGCAAGGAACGAAATGTCGGAGAGGCTATCGCCCTATAAACGAAATCATGATGCTACTATTGGCTAAACCAGGAATCGATGAGAACTGCCCAAACACTGACGCGGCGCGAACTGCTGAGGTTGCTGGGAGCGAGTGCTCTCGGGGTGGGGGCAAGCCGGGCAGCGCGAGCGGCAGATTATCAGCGCGCGGACGCAAGTTGGCTGGCGGCTTGCTCCTTCGGTATTTCCACCCATTGGACCGCACAATCCCAGTCCGTCGGCGAGGACGACTGGGTGCCCTTCGAGGAGGCCGTGGCACGCTTTAGTCCCGCGAACTTTGCGAACCAGATCGCCCGGGCCGGAGCGCAGTACGTCATCTTCACGGCAACTCACGCTTTGCACATGCTGGCCGCACCGAGCGCGGCCATCGATCGTATCGCCCCTCGGCGCACAACTGCACGGGATCTCATCGGAGAGTTGGCCGATGCTTGCCGGGCGCGGGGGCTGCATTTTGTCCTTTACTACAACCACTCCTGCAACCACGGTAACGACCCAGACTGGGAGTACGCCGTTGGGTATCACGCGGCAGACAAGTCTCGACTGGTGAGCAATCTGCTCGGAATTCTTCGCGAGATGGGGGCACGTTACGGCTCGCGGGTGGAAGGCTGGTGGTTCGACAGTTGCTTCGCGCTTGATCCCCGGTTCGCGCTCGATCCGCGCACTTTCTACGATAGCGTGACGACCAATATGCATGGCTTCCAGTTTCCCTGGGAGCAGTGGACCGAAGCTGCTAAAACCGGGTACTCCGGGCGCCTGGTCACTCTGAGCGCTGGCATGCTGGCTCATTTTCTGTTCTCCACCCACCAGGACTACGAATCCGGAGAAGCAAATGACTTGGTGGCGGTACCGTCGAGCCAGTTCACGATTGACCATTTGCAAGGTCACCGTTGGGTCTGCCTCGATAATACACAGTGGGTGCACGACCAGGTGATGACTCCGCTGGCAAGTCCGCGGTACAGGACAGACCAGGTTTTGGACTACGTGCGCAGCTGTAACCAGAGCCGGGTTCCGGTCACGTTCAACGTCGATATCGACCGGTCCGGAAAATTAAGCCCGGAATCGCTGGCCCTGCTGGGCGACGTGAGGACCCGATTAGCTTCCCCTTAGCAAGATGAGATTGCGGAGAAACTAGAGCCGTCATTTAGGTTTCCTGTGGAGCGCGCCGATTACTTTCTCGCTTCGGTTGGGATGGCCGCGAGCAGTGTCAGATAACCATCCACCAGCAAGCCCTCGTAGCCATGCGGAGACCCGTCCCATCCCTTCCAGTCATAGGTGTCGCCGTTGGCGTTGCTGCCCTGGAATCCGCCGTCTTCAAATGCCTTCAGCATGGGGAAGAGAATCGTATCCGCCTCTTTGTCACGGCCCAGGTCGCGCAATGCTTGAATGGTGAAATAGGCATAGCAGGCGGTCGCGCCGCCGTTTTCGTAGATTTGAAATCCGTCGGAACCGTCCTCCTTCTGCGGACCGCCAAACTCATGTTGCAAATCAACATAGTCTTCTCTTCGAACCGGAATTAGATTCCCAGGAAGCCCCAAATCGAATCGGGTATAGCCGACTTCCTTCATTTTGGCCATCAGCCTGTCCCAAATCGCATTGCCCTGCTGGGGCGTTACCAAGCCATAAGTCACAGCCATTCCATTGATAAACAAGAAGTAGTAATCGTGCAGCTTCCCATCAGCACTTTTCCATCCGGCCAGCACGCCGGTCGCGGGATCGTAGAATGTTTTGTAGTAGACCGCTTTTAGCTTTTCCGCACGCCGCTTGTACATCTTGGCATCGGTCTTATAACCGGCCTGGTTGGAAAGCTCTGCCATGTCATTGAAGGCTGCATACGCCAGAGCATTCGAATAGGCGTCTTTGTGGCCAAAGCCAATCGTGTCCCACCAATTAGACGGACGTATGCTCACTTGCTCCGGCCAAGAGCCGGAATTGCCACTGAGCGGGTATTCCATCAGGCCGTCGTCGTCGCGGTCGAATTCGATCATCTTGTTGGCCCAAGTCTTGATTACCGAATAGTTCCGCTGGAGCCACGCCTGATCGTGGCTGGCCTGCACGTAGTCGGAGGAGGCCATTACCAGCGAGGGATAGGTATCGAGGAAGTCGTATTTCGTTCCCGCGATATTGTCGTAACCCTGCATGCCATAGCCCTTCATCCCTCCCACGTAGCGGTTCAGGCTTTGGCCGAGGATGTCGAGCGCAGTCAAGCCATCGGCCAGCGGCGGCATTTGACGCGCCATCATCGAGTATTCGAATAGCGTGAACGCTACGGCATCACTGGCGGCGTTGTTGGCAAGAACTCTGCGCCGGGGATTGAGCTGCAGGATATTGAGGAAGTCGCGGCGGAATCCGTCAAAGCGTGAGTCGCCTTCCAATCTTGGAACGTGCGGATAAATCGCCGTTACTTCGAACCGGTATTCGAGGTCTCGCTGATGCCGGTCGGCAGCCGGAAACGACACACGTATGAAGTTGTCGCGGAAACGCAATGCATCATAGCCCAGACTAACCTCCTTCGCCGTGGTCGTGATGCGAAAGGTCCCGCGATCCGGAAAATGCAGCAAGGCGGGCAGACGAACTTGTCCCTCGTCGCTCAACAACCCCAGCAGAGTGGCGTGGCTGCCTTTGGGATCAAAACTAAGAACCAGATCCTGGGGTGGGAGCTTCTCTGAATAATGCGAGTGCATCACGAAGCTTTGCTCGCTGAAGGTGAAACTCCACGCCGCAGTGCTCTCCCCGGATACCCGATATTCAATGGTCTGCCCTTGACGAAACGCTTGGTAGCGTGATCCCCCAGCCACCAGCGGAAGCATGACGTTCACATCCAGCTTGTTCTTGCCCAGCGAGTCAAGCGCAAGGGTCCGGAAGTTCACTTGCTCGGCCGCCATCTCTACCCGAAGAAACGGCGAGCGATAGGCCAAATCTTGTGCCGCACCAGCCGAGGCCAGGGCAAGAAGGGTACCCAAACAAACGCATCTGGCACGCAACCCTGTGCCAGCGGCATTCGATAGAAATCGTTTCAGCGCAACCGATCTCATTGCGGCGTACTCCTTATTTTCTGCAGAAGTTCTGGCCCGATTTTCGGACCAACAAAGTGCCACTCCACTGCGCCTTAAGGTACCACACGCTTTCCACCCCTGAGGACCTGCAGGACTCTGCCTAGCGGCTCCAAGCATGACCTGCGGACTGTGGCTGCCTTATTCGGTTTGGTCGTTTGTCGTCCGAGATGCTCCCGCGAAGACTCGCGCGCGGGGCCCGTCGGGGATGCCGACGTTGAAGAAAATGAGTAAATGAGTCACTGGACATTTCCGTGTTTCAGTTGGCGCACCGCGCGACTGCTCGCCCAGTATTAGGGGGCGAGACTACCGCTGCGCAAATTGGTGTTGGACGGCTGCCACCAGCAGGCGGGTCGTCCGGCGCATCATTCTCCAGTCATATTCGTAAGCCGTTCCGCAAGCCAGGCAGATCTGGTAATGACGCCCGTGGTCGTCGATGCGAGGCCACGAGAAGCGGTGCGCGCAACCTCGCCGAAGCAGCAACTTCAAGAATCTCACGAGCTCACCTGATTCCGGTTCTTCCATTGATCGAGCCAACGGGAGAAAAATGGTTTGTGTTGGCTGCCCAGCAGGCCTTGCAGCGTGGACAAGAGAATGTTCGGCGGTTGCGACTTCGTCAAGAACGAGTCCACTGCGCGCAGCTTGCTCTTCGGCAGCGGTCCATAGGCAGATAAAAGCATGATCGGGACATGGGAGTTGATTCGCTTCATCCTCTCCGCGACCACGTCTCCGTTCATCCCCGGCATCTGATAATCGAGGACCACAGCATCGACGTTGCGCGAGAGAAACAGCTTCAGCCCTTCGTCCCCGCCGCTGGCCTCCAGAACCTTATAGCCGTTCTGTTCGAGCAACATCTTCCGCCCAATGAGCCCGTTCCAGTGATCGTCAATGCAGAGAATCGTTGCCTTGGCGCGAGACATGACTGTTCACAGTTCCAATCAGGCCAGAGTGGATTCGTTCAGCGGCCTCGCTTCCCGGCAGGAAGCTACGGCGGGCCGAACTACGAAGTGGTGGGCAAAATGATTCTGAATCTGGCACAGCACATTTTCAAATTACGAACGGTCACTCCGGCAACAGTTACCCCATCCAAATTGCGCAAGGGGGACAACCGCTCATGTGAACAGCGCCGCCACGGGCACGGAGCTGTGTTCCCGTCCAATGACGACGATGCCGGACTCGGTAACGTGCCATCCGCGAGCGCGGTCGGCGTCGTGATCGTAGCCGACGGTGGTGTCCTGCGGAATGCGCACGTTCTTATCGAGGATGGCGCGGCGCAGTTTGGCGCGGCGCCCGATGTCGCAGTTGTCCATAATGACGCAGCCTTCGACATGCGCGCCGGTGTGCACACGGACCCCGCGTCCGAGAACGGACTTGCGCACCAGTCCGCCGGAAAGAATGCATCCCCCGGAGATGATGCTGTCGAGGGCTTCGCCGCGGCGGCCTTCATCGTCGAATACGAATTTCGCGGGAGGATCGGGATAGCTGGTGCTGCGCACCGGCCATTCGCGATTGTAGAGATTGAGTTCGGGCTTCACATGGTTCAAGTCCATGTTGGCTTCGTAGAAGGCCTCGATGGTGCCGACATCGCGCCAGTAAGGGATGGCGTCATCGGCCTCGCCGGGGATGCGGTTCGCCTCGAAATTGTAGGCGTAGATGGGGGCGTTGCCCGCGAGCTTGGGCAGGATGTCCATGCCGAAATCGTGATGGCTGTTGGGGTTCTTCGCGTCGGCCTTGAGCAGTTGCAGCAGCCTGTCCGTGGAGAAGATGTAGTTGCCCATGGAAGCATAGACGCGGCTGGAATCGCCCGGCATGGTGGGCGCATCTGGCTTCTTTTCGTGAAAACCCATGATGCGTCCTTCATCGTTGGCCTCAATCACACCGAGTTCGGCGGCATGAACCTTGGGAACCGGGATGGCGGCAACCGTGACTTCCGCGTGCTTCGCCTTATGGAAGTCGACCATGCTGGCGACGTTCATGCGATAGATATGGTCGCCGCCAAAGATGGCCACAAGGTGCGGATCGGACTGCTCGATCAGGTTCATGTTCTGGAAGATGGCGTCGGCCGTTCCCTGATACCAGACTTCGTTCTCCATGCGCATCTGGGCGGGCACGTTGATGATGAAGTGGCTCTTCAGCATCCCGCCGAACTGCCATCCCTCACTCAGATGCTGCAGCAGCGATTGGCTGCGGAACTGAGTGAGCACGTAAATCGAGTAGATTCCGGAATTGATGAAATTGCTGAGGACGAAATCGATGATCCGGTATTTGCCGCCGAAGGGAACCGCAGGCTTGGCGCGTTCGCGGGTGAGGGGAAACAGCCGGGTTCCTTTCCCTCCAGCGAGCACAATGCCCAACACCCGGCTGGGTACGGTGGCTTCTGCGGCAGCCGCGGATTCTCGTTGGGGGATCGTTTTCTTGGCCAATTGGCCCTCCCAGACACTTCTGCTGCACGATGTTATATCAGAGGTCGCAAGGAGTTCTTATTGTCTTTCACTCGGGAAGAATCTCAGCGATGGTCAGCGAGAGATTTCCCATGACGCGATCCTTTTCGGACCACTGCGAGGGCGCTTAGGGCGTCATTTTTCCCTTTTCAAGATAGTTCTGTGCGGGAACGCCAAAGGCGTCTGCTACGCGGTTGAAGAATGCGAACATGGCGGTAATGTACACAGCTTCCGCGATCTGATCTTCTTTCCAGCCGGCGTCTCGCAGCCTCTGAACGTCCTCAGCGGTGGAGCGATAGGCGGCTTCGGTAATCATTTTGACGTAATCCAGCAACCCGCGCTCCGCCACTGTCAGGCCGGCCTCGTCCAACTTGCCTTCGAGAATTGCGCTTACGCATTGATCGGTGGCTCCCTGAACACGCAGGAAGTAAGCATGGCTGTCCAGTCAATAAGGACAGCGATTCAGGTAAGAGACGTAGCTAGCGATCATCTCTTTATGGCGGCGGGTGAGATGTCCTTCGGAGAAATGGATGGTGTTCGAGAAGTCCACTACCTGGCGCAGGAAGTCAGGACGCGCACCGAAGCACTTCATGATGCCGGGGACTTGTTGCCTGCCGGAGTCGGCGCGCCAGTAATCGTAGGCGGCAAGGGTCGCGCCGGTGGCTTCGGCATCTTCGGTGATTCGGATTTTTGTAGCGGGCTTGGGCGCCGGAGGCTGGGCGTTCGGGACCTGGGTGTTCTGGACCTGGGTGTTCTGGACCTGGTGTTCTCGTCATCGTTATTTTTTGTCGTCATGCTGAATCTTCCATTTCGTCAAGCCGATCTGCGGCGGAAAAGTTCATACACGGGCAAGCCCGTGGCGATTACCAGAGCGCCGAACGCCGCTTCCCGCGGGCTCTTTACGCCGATCAACACCAGAAGGATGACAATCAGCAACAAGAACGCCAGGGGCGTAAAGGGATAGCCCGGAGCCAGGATGACCGGAGCCAGGACCTCCGGAGCCATGGCCTCCGAAGCTATGACGACGGAACTGCCGCTCGCGCGGTCACCACGCCGCAGTACAAATAGTCCAGCCGCTGCCAATCCAATAAAACCAACCGCGGCGAAGATGATATAGGAAATGATCTGCTGGAAAGTGCCTACACCGACCAGAACGCAGGCGATGATGCCCTGAATCAGAATCGCATTCGCAGGCGTGTTGAATTGGCGATGCAGTTTTGCCACGGAACGAAGAAACAAGCCATCTTGTGCCATGGCGTAATAAACCCGGGGAGCGGACATCATGAACGCGGCCAGGCCGCCGAGTACGCACAGCATCACAATAGCGGCGAAGATGATTCCGCCCGCCGGGCCAAACAATTTATCGCCGGCCTGAGCCACAAAAGTAACATCCGACGTGACCTGGTCGAGCGGGACCACGTACCAGAAAACCATACTTACCAGAATGTAGACTCCAGTGACCGTCAACACACCATAGAGCAGGGCGCGCGGCAACACACGGCCGGGATCCCGCACTTCTCCGGCAATTTTGCTGACATCCCACCAACCGCCGAAGGAAAAAAAAGCTCCCACCATAGCTGCCGCCAGGGCTGGAAGCAATGGGCAAGGATCCCGGGCGGCGATCGATAAAGGGAACGAAATTCGACCATGCCCCCAGACGAAAGACTACCGCCCAAATGGTCAGCAGGGCGAGGACGGCGAGTTTCAGCCCGGTGATCCACCGCAGGAATCCGGCGCTCACGCGAATGCTCAGGATGTTAGTGAAGCAGAGCGTCCAGATCATGGCCGCAGCCGCAAGCTTGATGGTGAGAGCAGACCAGTGAAAAATGTATGCTGCATATCCTGCGATTCCCGTGGCCAGAGCGGCAGTCAGTCCGGGATCGAGAACGAGAAGGCACATCCAGCCGTAAAGAAACGCGATTCTTCGGCCGTAGATCTCCTGCAGATAAATGTAGAGACCTCCGGAGCGCGGAAACCGTCCCGCGAGTTCGCCGTAACACAGAGCGCCACTCAAGGTCATGGCCCCCACGATGAGCCAGACGACAAGAAGCCAGAAGGGAGACCCCAGCGACTTAGCCATGCTGGCCGGAGTAAGAAAAATGCCGACGGCGATGGACTCGCCGGCAACAGCCGCAGTCGCTGAGGCGAGACCCAGTTCCCTCCGTAACGCATTTTTCCCAGAAGCAGCAGGAGCTACGGTTGCGGCGTTGGCCATTGGTTATTGGGCATTGGTTATAAAGTCGAATGCTCCATCAACAATAGGCCGGAGCAGGGCTGCTGCGAACGACTGTACGAGTTCGAGGAATCTAAACGAGAGGATGATCGGGCGCAATAATGCAAAAGCAGTAGAAGTCAACAGCGAAACTTCGCACCGTTTGTTGCGGTCTTCCTCGCCGCCTTTTCTTTTATCTCGTTGCAAGTTCGTTTGTAAGTTCGAATCATACTCTTTTCAGATTATTGACCCGCCGTTGTGCTTCCCTATAATCGCCGCACTCTGTGGGAAAAATTCTCGGGCGCACTCCAGGTTCGCTCGCGGGGATGTCTTCAACTCAACAGTTGTAGCTACTGAAGACAAATGGGGAGACGTATGAGCAAATTGAGAAGGCTGGCCCTGGCGCTGGTCTCTGTCGTTGCCGGGCTGAACGTCGCAGCTCTGAATGTTGCCGGACAGCAGATCACAGCGAACATCCGCGGAAGCGTTTTGGATCCCAGCGGGGCCATCGTCCAAGCCGCTACAGTCACCGCCCGGCAGATCGAAACCGGACTGACACGCGCAGCAGTCACAGGCCGGCAGGGAGAGTACTTGCTGGTCGAACTGCCCATCGGACATTACCAGCTGGAGGTCCAGGCGAAGGGCTTCCAGAAGTATGTGCAGCAGGGGATCTCGCTGGATGTAAACCAAACGGCGACGATCGGCATTCACCTCAAGCTGGGAGCGGAGACGCAGCAAGTTGACGTAAGCGCGGATGCCGCCTTAGTGCAGAGCACAGTCAGCAGTTTGGGGCAGACGGTAATGGAGCGCGAGATTCTCGACCTCCCGCTGGATGGCCGAAACTTTTCTCAGCTTGGGCTGCTTCAGCCCGGCGTCGTGCCCCTGACTCCTGGTCTACTCGAAGCTGGCGGTCCGGCGCGGCAGAATCAGGGCTACGCCGTGGACGGCCAGCGGCCGGAATCGAATAATTTCCTGATCGATGGTGCCGACAATGTGAGCTCCGTGGACGGCGGATTTGTGCTCAAGCCACCGATCGATGCGATTGCCGAGTTCAAAATTCTTAGCCACAACGCGAATGCGGAGTTCGGACGTAACACCGGCTCCACGACGAATATCGTGACCCGGTCAGGGTCCAATTCATTTCACGGGGCGGTCTGGGAATTTCTACGCAACGATGCCATGGATTCGTCCGATTACTTCACGCAGAGCGTGCAGCCCTTGAAGCAGAATCAATTCGGCGCCACGTTCGGCGGGCCGATTGTCAGGGACAAGACTTTCTTTTTCGGATATTACGAAGGCTTTCGCAACCGGCAGGGGGAGACCGTGCCGGCAACCGTGCCTTCCGCGGCGGAACGGACGGGCAACTTCGGGGAAGAGTGTACCGACCTCAACGCCACGTTTGACCAGACCACCGGTCTGTGCAGTAACCCGAATGGGCAACTTACGTTTTTTGGAACCCCGGTGCCGTTCAACCAGATGACGCTGTTCACGCCCATCGATCCGACGGCGACGAATGTCTTGCCGCTTTTCCCGTTGCCCAATGTTGGAGAAAACGGGTTCATCGCCACGCAGACCCTGAGCGAGAATAACGACCAGTTCGGACTGCGCCTGGATCAGTACCTTTCCAGTGCCGACACGTTGAATTTCCGCTACATGTACAGCAGCGGACCGACGACGGATCCTCTGTCGCCAGTGGGCGCCAATGTTCCCGGCTTTCCCGTGGGCGAGTATGACCGCGCGCAGAACTTCGTCACGCAAGAGACCCACATTTTTTCGCCTACCACCATTGGCGTCGCGCGCTTTTCCTTCCTGCGCAATACTTTTCTGCTGGACGAGCACCTGAACCACGAGTCGCCGGCGGACTTCGGCTTTCAGTACGCGCCGACGCTGCCTTCGGCTGCCGGACCGCCGTTCGTTCAGGTCGGCGGATACGCTTCGGTGGGCGACCCCATCACGGGCCCCCGCAACACATTTCAGAATACATTTGATGTCTCCGGTTCTCTGAGCTGGATCCACGGCCGCCACGAGCTGGAATTTGGCGGAGGCTATCGGCGGGATCAGATCAACGCGTTGCAGGGTATCGCCAGCAACGGCTTTTTTGTGTTCGCCAACTTTCCCTACAGCGACGGATTTGCCAGCTTCCTGTCCGGCAATCCAGTGGTCTTCCTGCAAGGCGGCGGTAACTTCGCTCGTGAAATCCGCGACCGAGCTCTAGATGCTTACGGCCAGGATACCTACAAGGTCAATTCTCGCCTGACGCTGAACCTGGGACTTCGTTACGAGGTGCCCTTCCCCTCCACTGAGAACAACAACGAGGTGAATCTCTTCGTTCCGGGAGCACAATCCCAAGTGCTTCCCGATGCTCCGGTGGGACTTCTCTATCCCGGTGATCCCGGCGTGCCCGCGGGTTTGATTCCAACCCAGAAGACCGCGTTCGCTCCACGCTTTGGCGTTGCGTGGGACCCGCGTGGAGATTCCAAAACGGTGGTAAGTGCGGCCTACGGTATTTTCTACGAGCCTTACTACACCGGAGAAGGTGGGCCGCTGCAAGATCCTGTTAGCGCGCCTCCTTACCTGAAGACTCAGCAGATAAGTTTTCCCGTCAACTCATTCGCCAATCCGTTTTATACTCCGAATCCTTTCAGTCAGGCTTTCCCCGAACCGATGACGCTGCTGGTGGTCGCGCGCAATCTGCATCTGCCCTACGCGCAGGATTGGAATCTAAACATCCAACGGTCTCTTGGCCAAGACTGGCTCTTGCAGATCGGGTACGTGGGCACGACTGGTGTGCGGCTGCCGCGATTCATTGAAGGCGACCCGCCCGTTTTTGTCCCCGGGTTTACCACGACTGGCTCGGGCTGTTCTGTAGCAAACCCGTGTCTGAATTCCACCGAAAACAATGTGAATTACCGTCGTCTCTATTCTGGATGTACGCTGGCGGAGCCTGCGGGAAATTGCATCTACAGTTCGGTCGGCGAGATCGCGAGTATCGCAAACTCGAGCTACAACGCCCTGCAAGCGAGCCTGCGCAAACGTTTTGGCCACGGGTTATCCTTCCTTGCGTCTTACACCTGGTCACACTCCATCGATGACGTTTCTTCCTTCAACATTACTGGGTCGGCAGCACAGGACGTAGCAGGAGAAAATGATCTGGCGCAGAATCCATTTGATCTTGCGGCCGAGCGCGGCCGGTCCATGTTCGATTCCCACCAACGCTTCGTGTTGAGTTACCAGTGGAGCCTTCCATTCTTGCAGCACTCAAGTACATGGTATGGGCACATTCTCGGCAACTGGCAGTTGAACGGAATTGTGACTGCGATGAGTGGCGGCCCGTTCACGGTATACGACTCAGGCGATCCTTCGCTGCAAGGGCAGGCGCCGGAGATCACGGGATTTTCCGCGAACCGTCCAAACGTGATTGGCAATCCAAACTCTGGTCCGCGCACGCCGCAGGAATGGTTCAACGTTAGCGCCTTCCAGCAACTCCAACCGGACCCTCTGGGCCGGTTCGAAGTGTTCGGCGACGAAGGCCGCAACGTAGTTCAGGGTCCGGGATACATGAACTGGGATGCCTCGGCCTTCAAGAATATTCGGCTGACGGAATCGAAAGAGATTCAATTCCGTGGTGAACTGTTCAATCTGCTGAACCACACCAATTTCCGCTTGCCGGTTAGCGACATTGAATCGCCGACCTTCGGGCAAGTCCAGTCGGATGTGGGTCCTCGGGTGATCCAGGTGGCGTTGAAACTCTTATTTTAGCGATGCTAGATCATCGGCTTGGGATCGAATTTGCGTTCGCCCAATTGAGTCTGCTGAGAGCGGACTGCCATCGCTTCCTTGAGAGACGGCTAGGAATCTTGCTCAATTCTTCACCGCACCTCGGTTGGTTGTCACAATCGCACCGCTGGTGACAATGCAGTTGCTGCTCCGCACTTTCCGAGGGATACTCTACGAGTTGAAAGTTCCAGGGAGGAGCGAATACCGTCCATGAGAACGGATACGGTTTCCCGGCGGTTGTTTCTGAAGAATCTTGGAATTGCCGGCGCAGGAATAGCTGGTGCCGGCGCGATGGCAGCTTCGGCGCACGCTGCGAATGCCGCGAGCATCGCCGGCGCCGAACAGCAGAGCCCGACTGCACGCCCTTCTGCGGAAGCGACCAAGGAAGCGGCCACGCGCGAGCAACGCATGGCTTGGTGGCATGAAGCCAAATTCGGCATGTTCATCCACTGGGGACTCTACAGCGTGGTCGGCCAGCATGAATGGGCGATGGAGGTGGAGGGAATTCCGATTCCGCAGTACGAGTTGCTGGCAAAACATTTTCAGCCGAAGCCGAACGCGGCGCGGGAGTGGGCCCGGCTGGCGCGCCGCGCCGGCCAGAAATATATGGTGATGACCACCAAGCATCACGAGGGCTTCTGTCATTTCGACACTAAGCTCACCGATTACTGTGCTCCGCGCCAGGGGCCGGGCCGGGATCTGGTTCGCGAATTTGTGGACGCGGCGCGGGCCGAGGGGCTGCGCGTGGGCTTCTACTATTCGCTGATGGACTGGCACCATCCCGATGGCATGCGCTGCAAGACAGACGAAGCGGCGCGCCAGCGTTTTGTGGCCTACACGCATGGATTGATCCGCGAGTTGATGACCAACTACGGAAAAATCGATGTGCTCTGGTATGACGTCGACTGGCCGCTGACCGCGGAACAGTGGGAGTCGGAGCGCATGAACAAGATGGTCTTCGAACTCCAGCCCGAGATCATCGTGAACAACCGCAATGGTCTGGACGGAGATTTCTCCACGCCCGAACAGGAGATCTCGGCGGCCGAAAAGGGACGCGCCTGGGAAACTTGTATGACCATGAACGACAGCTGGGGTTTTAATCGCGGCGACGATGGATGGAAAACCGCCAAGACTATCGTGAGTAACTTGGCCACTTGTGCGCAGGGCGGCGGAAATTATCTGCTCAATATTGGTCCCAAACCCGACGGATCGGTACCCGCCGAATCGGTGGAGATTCTGGAAACGGTTGGCCAGTGGCTCGACGGCAACGGCAAGTCGATCTACGGCACAGAACGCGGATCATATAGCTGGAACTCGAATGCCAACTACACTCGCCGCGGGAACACGCTGTATATCCACCAGCAGTACTGGCCGGGGAATTCTCCGGCGGCGGAGTGGCTGCCGTTTTTTCAACCGCCCACCGTGGTTGCCATTGGCGGTCTGAAAACCAAAGTGAAATCCGTGCGTCTGTTGAAGACCGGCCAGAGCGTAACGTTTGCGCAGGACGAGTTTTCGCTGCGTCTGACGGGATTGCCCACGCAGGCGCCGGACCGTCCCACAACCGTCTTCGAAGTGGAGTGCGAAGGCGAGCCAGTGATCGACCACAACGCGATCCGTTCGCAGTGGCCACGTTATAAGGTGGGTATCAGCTAAGGGAACCGGGGCGCAGAGGGCGCACTGGGGTTTGCAGGCCTTTCTGGCCAATGGGACTCGTCGCGAAACTTGATTAAGGACCTGTATTATCAATGGATTATGGCGGGTCACACCTTCGTGCTACATATGGCACGGGGGAGCCATTTACCGGGTTCAGGGGTAGAGTTAGAGTGTTCTTGAGCAGCACTTGGGGGAGGGCTGATCAACAGACGTCCCGAGACTCTAATCGAGTCTGGGGCGTTTTGTTTTGTGGGCAAGAATTTCCCCTGGCATGCGCCGTTCGTGCCACCTATAGCACGACCGAGCCATTTACCGGGTTCAAGGGTAGAGTTAGAGTGTTCTTGAGCAGCACTTGGGGGAGGGCTGATCAACAGACGTCCCAGGACTCAAATCGAGTCTGGGGCGTTTTGTTTTGCGCTCAGCTTTCCTGTCTCAGGGGCTCTTCACTTCCTATCCTGCCGCAGGCTCCGCATAACTTTCTCCTTGCTCTTCTACCGCTTGAGTTTCGATGGTGGTAGATTGTCCCTTCCGCCGTTTTCGCGGCCGTAACCGACGTCTCCCAAGGAGCAGGTCATGCCCATCCAGTTTGCCCGCCGCGAATTTCTCGCGGGAATGGTCGCCTTAACGGCCGCCAAGGCCGCATCTTCGCTTACTTCGACCTCCGCGTTTTCCCGGACCTCCCGCTTCGGCTCGGCCGATGCAGGCTCGCCGTTCCGGGTATCGGTCATCAACGATGAGATTTCCCAGGATTTCGGCCACGCCTGTGAAGTCGCGTCGAAGGAGTTTGGCATGGGCTGGATCGAACTGCGCGGCATGTGGAAGAAGAACATCCTCAAGCTCGACGACCAGGAGGTGGCGGAGGCGCGCCGCATTCTCGAAAAATATCAGCTCAAAGTTACCGACATCGCCAGCCCGCTGTTCAAGGTCGACTGGCCGGGCGCGCCGAAATCGAAATTCAGCGAGGCCAAGAGCTTCGGGGCGGACTTTAAGCTGCAGCAGCAGGATGAAGTCCTCGACCGCGCCATGGATCTGGCCAAAGCTTTCCAGACCGATCGCGTGCGCTGCTTCGATTTCTGGAGACTCGAAGACCAGGCACCGTATCGCGCTGCCATCAACGACAAACTGCGGGAAGCGGCCGCCAAGGCGGAGAAGAAGGGCGTCATCCTGGTGCTCGAAAACGAGTCCGCGTGCAATACGGCAACGGCTGCGGAAGCCGTTAAAGTCTTGAGCGCGGTGCAGTCGCCTGCGCTCATGCTGAATTGGGATCCGGGCAACGCCGCTGCTGCCGGCGAAACGCCGTATCCGGATGGCTACAATCTTCTCCCTAAGGAACGCATTGGCCATTGCCACTGCAAAGATGCTGTCAAGAAAGGTAAGGGAACTGATTGGGCGCCGATGGGCGGGGGCTTCATCGATTGGGCCGGCCAGTATAAAGCGCTCAAGCGCGATGGCTACCACTATGCGGTGAGCCTGGAGACGCACTGGAGCGGCGGCGGCACGCCCGAGGAATGCTCGCGCAAGAGCTGGGCAGGCATGAAGAAACTCCTGCAAGACGCGGACGCTTTGTAAGACACGTAAGACCTACTTCTTGCGCAAAGGGCGCGCGAGAAATGGGGCACCCGGGCTGGGAACTCTATCCTGGAGCACTGGAGGCGAGCGAATAAATTATGACCGATCAAAGTAGGCGTACATTTCTGAAGCAGGCCGCGCTGGGCACCGCAGCGGTACTGGCCTATCCAACGTCGAAAGTGCTGGGCGCGAATGATCGAGTACGCGTGGGCATGATCGGGGTGGGCGATCGCGGCAACGATTTGCTGGGAGAAATTCTCAACGTCCGCGGCACGGAGGTCGTGGCGATGGCGGACGTCTACAGCCGCCGTCGCGACCAGGCGAAAGGCCGAGTGCCCGGCATTCAGACCTTCGACGATCACCGCCGCCTGCTCGACATGAAGGATATCGACGCGGTCATCGTGGCCAGTCCGCTGCACATTCACTGCCGGCATTTTCTGGACACGCTGGCCGCCGGCAAAGATCTCTATTCCGAGAAGACCATGACCTGGTCGATTCCGGAAGCGGATAAATGTCTGGCTGCGGCCAAGGCTTCCAACCGCGTCATTCAAATCGGATTGCAGCATCAAAGTTCCGGCGCCTTGGTCGACGCGAAACAGATGATCAAAGACGGATGGATCGGCAAAGTCACTCAGGTCGAATCCTGGATGGGCCGCAACACTCCTCACGGCAAGGGCCAGTGGGTGCGGCAGGTTCCGTCGGACTGCACCGCGCAGAATGTGAACTGGAGCGCGTTTCTCAATGGCCGGCCGGAAATCCCTTTTGATCCCTACAAGCTCATCAACTGGCGGCTGTTCTGGGAATTCGCCGGCGGCAACTGCGCCGAGAACATGGTGCACCAGATCGCCTGGATCATGGGCGCGCTCGATTTGCCGCTGCCCTCGGCAGCCTACATGTCGGGCGGCGTGTTCTCAGAAAAGGACGGCCGCGAAGTGCCGGATACGATCGCAGTGACGCTCGATTTTCCCGGCGAGATTGTTGTCACTTGGCAGTCCACTTTCAGCAACAAGCATTACGAACTGGGCGACCGCATTCTGGGCAGCGACGGAACGTTCGAACATCACTTCGAAGAGCCGCTGCAATACTGGCCCGAGAAGACGAACCGTCCCAGCGGAGACGCCACACGCGGCAAGACCAAGGATCAGGATCACATGGCCAACTGGATCGATTGCGTCCGCAGCCGCGGTGTTCCGAACGCTCCGCCGGAAATCGGCTACCGGTCGGCCATCGCGGTGCACATGTCGAACCTGTCCTACAAAAACAAGCGGCGGCTCACGCTGGAGGAAGCCAAGGCGATCACGCCAGAGTATTAGGGCGATATCGGGAGTAGGTGGAATAAATTCTACGGTCTGTCATCCTGGGCGAAGCAAAGGACCTATGTAACTTGCCGGCGCCGAGCTTCCGCCATTGCATAGGTCCTTCGCTTCGCTCAGGATGACAAGAATTGGTTAGGGAAACGAATGATGGCGCGTGAGAAAGCCCGATGATCGGCGCGGTCGACATCGGGGGAACGAAGATCGCGGTGGGTATGGTCGATGCCGCCGGCAAGGTGCTTGCCCGGATGCAGGCGCCGACCGATCCCAATAATTACGTGGACAGCCTGAATCTGATTGCCGGCATGCTGCTTGAAACCGCGAGTAAGGCGGGCGAGGAACTCACCGGCATCGGCATCGGATCGACGGGGCCGGTCGATCCCATGAGCGGCGAGTTTGGCGACGTGGATTTTCTGCCCGGATGGCGCGGGAAAAGTCCAGTCAAGGATCTTGCCGAGATTTTCAATGTGCGCGTCGCGCTGGAAAACGATGGCGACGCCGCCGCGCTCGCCGAAGCGGGATGGGGCGCGGGGCGGAATCGCTCACGCCTGATCTATGTGACCGTCGGCACCGGAATTGGTGGCGGAATTATTATCGATGGCCAGCTTTATCGCGGCGTCGACGGCGCGCATCCCGAGGTCGGCCATCAGGTCCTCGATCCGGCGGGCCCGCAGTGCTCGTGCGGGTTCCATGGCTGCTGGGAATCCCTGGCCGCCGGTCCAGCCATGGTGGCATGGGTCGAAAGCCACGCGCCTGCGGGCTATCCGCATCGCGAAGGGATCACCGCCAAGAGGATTTGTGAACTTGCGCAACAGGGCGATGAAGTCTCGCTGCAAGCGGTCGAACATGAGGCGTATTACCTCGGCCTGGGCTTCGCCAATCTGATCAACCTGTTTACGCCTGATGCGATCGTGCTCAGCGGCAGCGTCATGAAAAGCGCGCCGCTTTTTCTCGACCGCATTCGAGAAGTCATCGCCAGCGGTTGCCGCTTCGTCCCAGCCGAGAAGACGCGACTCATGCTCGCTTCTCTGGGAGAAGATACCAACCTCATCGGCGCAGCCAGAGTGTGGCACTATCGTTTTCAAGCCAGAGCCTGACTCGTGCCAGAAACAGTAGCCGATTTCATTTCTGCGACGGGTGGGTGAACAGGACCAGTCCAAACCACACCGCGAAGGCCGAGTACATCGCACCCACAACCATGATTTCGGTTCCTCCGATTCCGCCGTGAGCAATTGCCTTCGAGCCCGCGACGGTAACAACTGCGAAGTGGAGGAAGTTGCCCAGCGCGACCGGGCGGGCGTAGATGCCTCCGATCAGGATGCTCCGCGCAGTCCAGTTCAAAATTGCAAAGCCCAAGTACAGCGCGCCCGCGATCTGAATCAGCAAGACAACCGGGCCGGTCGTTTGCGTGCCATAGTGAGCCAAAATCTCCTGCGGCATAAACGAAATACCAATCCCGAGAACCGCCAGAAAAAATGCGCTCAGGCTCATTAATATTTTTGTGTGCACAGGTCCCGCACTCCCCTCATGGCTCGAATCTCACTAGACAGTATCAATTCCGTGGTCTGTCTTCCAGTTCCTCCTCCAATCTGTTACTGTTTTCAGTTCACTTTTGCAGATGACCTGAGCGAAAGGACGACTCCGCGTGATCGTTGGAGTTCCGAAAGAAAGCTATCCTGGAGAACGGCGCGTCGCGCTCGTTCCCGTTGCCATTCCCAACCTCGTCAAGGCGGGGCTTGAGGTCATTGTGGAAGCCGGTGCGGGCGAGGAAGCCGGCTATCCGGACCCAGCCTATGTAGAGAAGGGCGCCAGGATCGTGCCCGACCGCGCCGCCGTATTCAGCACCGCCGACATTGTAGTGCAGGTGCTGTGTTACGGCTCCAATGACATCACCGGCAAAGCCGATCTTCCCCTGATGCGCCCCGGGCAGGCGCTGATCGGATTCCTGCGGCCGCTGGGTTCAGCGGAAGTGGTCGGGCAGATCGCGCGGGCCGGCGTGACCGCATTTTCTGTGGAACTCATGCCGCGCACGACGCGCGCCCAGAGCATGGATGCGCTTTCTTCCATGGGCACGATTTGCGGCTACAAAGCGACGCTGCTGGCGGCGGAAACTTCGCCACGAATTTTTCCCATGATGACTACCGCTGCCGGAACCATCACGCCCGCGCGTGTGTTCGTGATTGGCGCAGGCGTGGCCGGACTGCAAGCCATCTCAACCGCCCGCCGTTTGGGCGCCGTGGCCTCGGCTTACGACATGCGGCCCGCCGCGAAAGAGCAGGTGCAGAGCCTGGGCGGACGGTTCGTCGAACTTCCGATCGAAGCGCAGAATGCCCAGGACGCCCGCGGCTATGGCACCGCGCAGGACGAAACTTTCTATGCCCGCCAGCGCGAACTGCTGACCCGCGTGGTCGCGGAGAGTGACGTCGTGATTACCGCCGCCGTCATCCCCGGCAAAAAATCGCCGGTGCTGATCACCGCGGATATGGTGAAAGGCATGGCGCCCGGTTCGGTCATCGTCGACCTGGCGGCCGAACGCGGCGGCAACTGCGAACTGACGCGCACCGGAGAAACTGTAAAGGTGCATGGCGTAACGATTATCGGCGCCATCAATCTGGCCACCAGCGTCCCTTACCACGCCAGCCAGATGTACGCCCGCAACCTCACCACGTTTCTGCTCTACATGGTGAAGGACGGCAAGCTGCAATTGAACCTGCAGGATGAAATCATTCGCGAGACCATGATCACCCACGGCGGGGAAGTGGTCAACGCTCGCGTTCGCGATTTCTTTAAGATGCCGGCTCTGACGCCGGCTGGTGGATAGTTGTGCTCAGGATGCCTGGACGGATTTGTTTTGAAAGGGCACGGCTTCAAGCCGCGCCGCACTCGGCTCTTTTCTAGAACTGTCATCCTGAGCGGAGCAAGAGTTCGCAAAGCGAACTCTTGCGCAGTCGAAGGACCCCTGCGGCACGTCAAGGATTCGCGCCAGTAGCAGGGAGTTCTCAAGGTGCTCTTGGTCGCGGTGAGAACGCCTTGCTGTGATTGGGGCGCCGCAGGAGTGCAAGGGGTCCTTCGACTCCGTGGCAGCTCAGCTTCGCGGACCAGCCACTGCGCTCAGGATGACAAGCGCAGGATGACAATGTAACGAGGACGGGGGAGCACATGGGTTCCAACCTGATTGACGCGCTTTTCGTATTCATGCTGGCGGCCTTCATTGGATTTGAAGTTATCCGCCACGTCTCGCCGCTGCTGCACACGCCGCTCATGTCGCTAACCAATGCTCTCGACGCCATCGCGGTGGTTGGCGCGATTGTGCTGGTGGGCGAGAAGAAGAGCACGTTCGCGACGGTGTTGGGCGTCATCGCCATCGTCGCCGCCACCAGCAACGTGGTGGGCGGTTTCATCATCACCGACCGCATGCTCCGTATGTTCAAGACCAGCCGTCCGACGAATAAGTAACTGAGCGCAATCATGACCGAATTTGCCGGAAGCCAGTACCTCATCGAAATCATCTACCTCATCGCCAGCGCTCTATTCATTCTCTCGCTGAAGTGGATGAGTTCTCCCGCGACTGCGCGCCACGGCATTCTGGCGGGCGAAATCGGCATGGTGCTGGCCATCGGCGGCACGCTGCTGCGCCACGGCATCATCGACTACAAGTGGATCATCATCGCGCTGGTGCTGGGTTCGGGCATCGGCATCCCGCTGGGCATGGTGCAGATGACGGCCGTGCCGCAGCGAACCGCGCTCAGCCACGCCTTCGGCGCACTCTGCGTAACGCTGGTCGGCACCGCCGAATTCTATCTGCGCTCGCCCAACGTGCCGAAGTTCATGATGTCGGTGTTGTCGATGGAAGTCATCCTCGGCGGCCTGACATTCACCGGCAGTTTGATGGCGGCGGGAAAGCTGCAGGAAATTCTGCCGCAACGGCCCATTACTTATAGGGGACAGAACTTTGTCAATTTAGTTTTGTTCCTGGTGGCCCTTGGAAGCGCGGTATATCTCGTGCTGCATCCCGAAGCGAAAATCTTCTTCCCGATTATTGTGGGCGTGTCGCTGATCTTCGGAGTGCTGCTGGTGATTCCCATCGGCGGCGCCGACATGCCGACCGTGATCTCGCTGTTGAACTCCTATGCCGGACTTTCCGCCGCGGCCATGGGATTCGTCCTCGACTCGAAGCTGCTGATCATCGCCGGCGCGCTCGATGGATCTTCCGGCCTCATCCTCTCCATCATCATGTCGAAGGCCATGAACCGTTCGTTTACCAACGTGCTGTTCGGCGCCTTCGGCCAGGTGCAGACATCGGCCGCCGCCGGACAGGAAGTGAAGCCGGTGCGCAGCGCCACACCCGAAGAAGCCGCTGCGATTCTGTCGGCAGCGAATAAAGTTGTCATCGTCCCCGGCTACGGGATGGCGGTAGCGCAGGCTCAACATAAAGTCCGCGAACTTTACGACCTGCTCACCAAGAAGGGAGTCGAGGTTCGCTTCGCTATCCATCCGGTCGCGGGGCGCATGCCGGGGCACATGAATGTGCTGCTCGCCGAAGCCGACATCCCCTACGACCGTCTCATTGAAATGGATGAGATCAATGGCGACTTCCCGCAGACCGACGTTGCCCTGATCATCGGCGCCAACGACGTGACCAACCCCGCCGCCCGCACCGATCAATCGAGCCCAATCTTCGGCATGCCGATCCTCGATGTGGACAAGGCGCATACCGTCATGGTCATCAAACGCAGTATGAATCCCGGCTTCGCCGGCATCGACAACCCGCTGTATTACCTCGACAACACGCTGATGCTGTTTGGCGATGCGAAACAGTTTGTCGGCGGGATTGTGCGCGAGTTGGGCGGCGGCCACTAGCGCTTCGGAAGGGCATGTTAGTTGTTTGTGCGATCCCCAACTCACTACGAAGTTAGGTTTCTCTCGGGAGAAATGGGAGCTGACCACGAGAGCATTTGACAGCCCCGATCAACCTTCCTAGACTGATTCTATGGAAGTCCGCCTTCAACCCGAAAAAGAGGCGCAGTTAGCCGAAATTGCAGCTCAGCGCGGCCTCAAGACCGACGAACTGGCTCAGCAGGTGTTGAGTCATTATCTGGAAGACGACTCCCGTTTTATTCAGGCCGTTAACATTGGGCTGGCGGCCGCCGAGCGCGGGGACTTCGTAGAGCACGAAGAAGTAGGCAAAAAGCTGAAGCAAATCCTGCGGCCTTGATGCGCGTGCGTTGGACTACTCCCGCCGCTGACGATCTCTATAACATCGTACGTCACATTCAACGCGAGAACCCGGATGCAGCCGCCGAAGTGGCCGAAGCACTGTACGATGGCTGCGAGAGCCTGCGAAGGTTTCCGCATCTCGGTCGCAAGGGGCGCATCGGCGGTACTCGCGAACTGGTTTTCGCCGGCCTTCCTTACATCGTGGTTTACAGGATTCAAGATCAGACTGTAGAAGTAATGCGCATCTACCACAGTGCGCAAGACTGGCCGTGAAACATTATTCGGAGGTGAACTCATGAGAATTCTGCAAGGATGGGGCATTCTAGCCCTGATTTCTTTCCTTCCTTTTTCTGCCGGGGCCCAATCTCAATCTCAACTCAATCTGATGCCCATGCCCGCCAGTGTTCAGCCGGGATCGGGGCAATTGCCGATCACGCCATCCTTCTCGGTCGCGGTCACAGGAAGTCACGACGCCTCCCTCGACAGCGCGGTCCAGAGATTCCAAACTCAGCTCGCGCGGCAGACCGGCATTCCATTTCGCCCCAAGCCGGGCGCAGCCCCGACGCTCCAGATTCATGCCGACCATGGCCTGCAGGCGGTGCAGCAGCTCGGCGAGGATGAATCTTACGAATTGACGGTTGTCGATTCCGGCGCGAGGCTCTCCGCGCCCACCACGCTCGGCGCTCTGCGCGGGCTGCAGACTTTTCTTCAGCTGGTGCAGATCACTCCCAACGGCTTCGCCGCGCCCGCCGTCGCCATCAAAGATCAGCCGCGCTTTCCCTGGCGCGGCATGCTCATCGACGTCAGCCGTCATTTCATTCCCATCGACGTGCTCAAGCGGAATATCGATGGAATGGCCGCGGTGAAGATGAATGTCCTGCACTGGCATCTCTCCGACGACCAGGGATTCCGCGTCGAGAGCAAAGTATTTCCCAAACTCGCCGGAATGGGATCGGACGGAATGTTTTATACGCAGGACGAGATTCGCGACTTCATCGCCTACGCGCATGAGCGCGGCATCCGAGTGATGCCGGAGTTCGACATCCCCGGCCACAGCCGTTCGTGGTTTCTGGGATATCCCGAACTTTCCAGCGGTTCCGGCCCGTACACCCTGGAGGGCGGCGGCCCCGCGTACATCTACCCCATCATGGATCCCACGCAGGAATCGACCTACAAGTTCCTGGAAAAGTTCGTCGCTGAAATGGCCAAGCTCTTTCCCGACCCCTACTTTCACATTGGCGGCGATGAGGTTGACGGCAAGCAGTGGGACGCCAATCCGAAAATTCAGGCGTTCATTCACGCTCACGGCATGAAGAACAATCAGGACCTGCAAGCCTATTTCAACCAGCGCCTGCAGAAGATCGTCGCCAGGAACCACAAGACCATGGTGGGCTGGGATGAAATTCTGCATCCTGATTTGCCGAAGACAATCATCGTGCAGTCGTGGCGCGGGCAGGAGTCGCTGGCCGCGGCGGCGAAACAGGGCTACAGTGGCCTCCTTTCGTTCGGATACTACCTCGACCTGATGTGGCCGGCAGCGCGGCATTATGCGGTCGATCCCATGGCGGACGCGGCGGCGACGCTAACTCCCGAAGAGAAGAGCCGCATCCTCGGCGGCGAATCCTGCCAGTGGGCGGAGTGGGTCACACCGGAAAATATCGATTCACACATCTGGCCGCGCAATGCCGCGATCGCCGAGCGCCTGTGGTCGCCGCAATCGGTCACGGATGTCGCCTCGATGTACGCTCGGATGAATGCCGTGAGCCTCAACCTTGAATTTCTGGGTCTGAGGCATCGTTCTGCAAGGCCGCAGATGTTGCATCGCATGGCCGGAGCCGCTGACATCACGGCGCTGCGCGTCCTCGCCGATGTGGTCGAGCCAGTCAAGGACTATGACCGTTGGAGTGACGCGCAAGGCCCCATCGACTTCCACGCGCCGTTGACTCGCATGATCGACGCGGTGTATCCGGAGAGCGTCGTGGCTCGGCAATTTGGCGATCTGGTGCAGACCTTCGCACAAGGCGGGTATAAAGATAAGGCCTACGAAGCGCAGATTCGCATGTGGCTCGCAACCTGGCGGGAAAACGACGCCCGGCTGCATCCCCTGCTCACGCAATCGTATCTTCTGCAGGAAGATGTGACCTTGTCGCAGAATCTCGCGGCGCTGGCAGCGGCCGGCCTGCAGGCGCTCGATTTTATCGATAAAGGCCAGCCTGCGCCGGATGCGTGGAAGACGCAGCAACTCGCTGTGATCGCACAGACCAAGACGCGCCAGGCGGACATGCTGCTCATGGTCGTAGCGCCGGTGCAGCAACTAGTGGAGGCCAGCGCAGCGCCCGCGCACAACTGATGTAACATTTGACAATCTGCATGAGCGGACAAGAAAACCGAGCTTAGACGATGCCGACGGCAATTGTAGGCAGTGCGGACACCCGTTTAATACCCACATGGTGGTTGCCTATGACGTGAAGGATCTTTCCAAGGGAGGCGAGGTTCGGTGTCCTGTGGAGGGGTGCAGTTGTTTCCACAGCCTGGATTTTAATCCTAAAACCGCCCCGTAATTCTGCGATTTCAAAAGCAACCCACTACCCAGCCTTGAATGCAGCCCGGAACGGGTGGCATGGTATTCTATTAACTCCAGCTGCGCACCGTCTTGGCGGAATTCCTCGCAGGTCCTGAAGAAGTCACAAAGAAACCATGCTTTCAGTCAGCAATGTGTCCATGCGCTACGGCGCCAAAATACTGTTCGATGAAGTCTCCACGGCATTCACGCCGGGCAAGCGCTATGGCCTGACCGGGCCCAACGGCGCGGGCAAATCCACTTTCATGAAGCTGCTGAGCGGCGAACTCGAGCCGCAAAAAGGGACAGTCGTTCGCCCCCGCAAGCTCGGCGTGCTGAGCCAGGACCAGTTTGCCTTCGATGCCTATTCCGCGATCGACACAGTCATCATGGGCAACAAGCGCCTGTGGGCGGCCATGCAGGAACGCGACGCCATTTACGAGAAGCCTGAGATTACCGACGCCGACGGCATGAAGCTCGGCGAACTCGAAGGCATTGTGGGCGAAGAAGACGGCTACACCGCCGAGAGCGATGCCGCGATCCTGCTCCAGGGCCTCGATATTGCCGACGAGCTGCACACCCGCAAGATGAGCGAGTTGCAGGGCGGACAGAAGGTCCGAGTCCTGCTGGCCCAGGCTCTGTTCGGGCATCCGCAAGCCCTGCTGCTCGACGAACCTACGAACCACCTCGACCTGGATTCAATCCACTGGCTGCAGGGATTTCTGAATGTTTACGACGGCGTCGTCATCGCCATCTCGCACGATCGCCATTTCCTGAATAGTATTTGCACCCACATCGCCGACATTGATTACGAAACTATCATTACCTACACAGGCAGCTATGACGACATGGTGGTGGCGAAGACGCAGGTGCGCTCGCAGATCGAGTCGCAGAATGCACAGCGCGAGAAAAAGATTTCGCAGTTGAACGAATTCATTGCGCGCTTCGCCGCCGGCACGCGGTCAAGCCAGGTGCAGTCGCGCCGCAAGGAGGTCGAGCGCCTGCAAGTCACGGAACTGGCCCGATCCAACATCGCCCGCCCCTTCATCAAGTTCGAACAGAAGCGGCCGTCGGGTAAACATATTCTCGAAATCGAACATCTGAGCAAGGCCTACGGCGACAAGCAGGTGATTCGTGATTTCACTGCGAGCATCATTCGCGGCGAAAGAATCGCGCTGATGGGACGCAACGGTGCGGGCAAGACCACGCTGCTGAACGCTCTGCTGGCGAATTCTCCGACCACGCCCGAAGCCGAATTGCGCAAGACCAGCGGTTACGACGGCCCGTTCGTCGACTCCGGCAAAGTGGTCTGGGGACACGAAGCCTCGATCGGCTACTTCGCGCAAGATCACCGCAGCCTGATCGCCGGCGGCACGACCGCAATCGAATGGCTGCATCAGTGGGACGAAGCGGCCGTTACGGAGGAGCTGCGCGGAATCCTTGGGCAGATGCTATTCCAGCGCGAAGAGGCGACCAAGTCGACCAGCGTTCTTTCCGGCGGCGAGGCCGCTCGCCTGCTCTTCTGCAAACTCATGCTGCAGAAGCCAAACGTGCTCGTGCTCGACGAACCCACGAACCACCTCGACCTGGAATCGATCAACGCCCTGAACATTGCTTTGCAGCGCTATCACGGGACGGTTTTTCTGGTCACCCACGATCATGATTTGATCGACGAAGTTGCCACCCGCATCTGGCACTTCGAGAGCGACCACAAGATTACCGACTTCAAGGGCACCTACGAGGACTACCAGGCCGCCGTCGCGACGGTGTAGCTCGGTTTGGCAATCGGTGACAGACCTTAAACGCTGCAGTCCTGTGAACGCCACGTCCCTGTGGAAGAGCGGCGCTTTAGCGCCGCGTGAAGCAGGCAGAACTGATGCGGCTTTAGCCCCTGGGGCGCCGTTTGCACCATTTTCGCTGCATGTAAATTAACCAGGTTCTCCACAGACTTTTGCACGGTTTGCTGTTGCGTTTGCTGCCGCAAGTTGAAGATAATGTTCGCGAACGTTCGTAGTAAGGCGTTTGTAATCCTGTGTACAGCCGAGCTGATTTACTGCGTATTCTGCACGTAACGCCGCGCCAGTTAGCCAACTGGGAGCGCAACGGCCTGGTAACGTCTGCCGAAGCCTATTCTTTTTCGGACCTCCTCGAAATCAAGAAAGTTCGCGACCTGTGCGCCATGAGCGTACGGCCTGCGGTGATTCGCCAGTCGCTCGACGCCGATGCGCAAACAGTCGTCAGGCGTGGAGAATCCGCTGCTCGAAGCCAGTGCGCTGTCGACGGCCAAGCACCGCGTGGCGTTTCGCCACGAAGGCAAACTGCTGGAGCCCATCGCCGGTCAATTTCTGATGGACTTCTCATCGCGGGAAAAAGTCCTGACCAGCACGCCAGTGCCGAAGCCGGATCCCAGTCCGCGCGAAAACGAAGTTACGTCGTGGTTCGCGCGGGGCATTGCGCTGGAAGAAGACCCCAACACGCAGCCCGACGCCATCGCGGCGTACCATCAGGTACTCGAAATCCAACCCATGCACGCGGCGGCGCACATCAATCTGGGCACGCTCTACTACAACCGCCAGGATTTCACGCTAGCCGAACGACATTACCGGCAGGCGATTGAAGCCGACCCGCGCTACTCACTCGCGTATTTCGATCTTGGCAACGTACTCGACGAGACGGGACGCGTGCAGGAAGCGATCCAGACTTACAAGACGGCGCTGCAGTTGGCTCCCACCTACGCCGACGCGCACTACAATCTGGCGCTGGCCTACGAGAAAGTCCGCGAGCCTCGCCGGGCGCTCAAGCACTGGCAGTCCTACGTCAAGCTCGATACTTCCGGACCGTGGTCAGTCCACGCCCGCAGCCAGATCAAGCGCATCCTGCAGGCGGATGGGCTGAAGTTGGTTCATTCCCGCCCGCGCTAAGCTCTAAGCTTCCTCTTATGGGTCGACGTCATCCTGACCGGAGCCGCTTTCTAGGCGAAGGGAAGGATCTCGACAAAACGAGCCGCGCATCGGATAACCTGTGACTTCCACGGTGCTAAAATTGCGGGTTCGGCATCTCAGTATTTCAAGGTGTTTCCATGCCTGAGACCTTGCAAGCCGCCCCGCCCGCTCCTCTAACCACGCTCACCGAAGACGAAATTCTTTTTCGCGACAACATCCGCCAGTTCGCCGACGAGAAGATTCGTCCGCTGGTCAAGGAGATGGACGAGAAGGGCGTCTTCGACAAAGACCTCATCCACGATTTTTTCCAGCTGGGCCTGATGGGCATCGAGATTCCGGAGCAGTACGGCGGCGGCGGCGCCAAGTTCTTCGAAGCGATCCTGGCCGTGGAAGAGTTGTCGCGCGTCGATGCTTCCTCCGGCGTGATCGTCGATGTGCAGAACACGCTGGTCAACAATGCGCTGCTGCGCTGGGGCAGCGAAGAACAGAAAAAGCGCTTTCTTCCCGGGATGGCGACCGAGATTGTTGGCGCTTACGCCCTCAGCGAAGCAGGCTCAGGCTCTGACGCTTTCGCCCTGCAAACACGCGCCGTGCTGCAAGGCAGCGAGTACGTGCTCAACGGCCGTAAGCTCTGGATCACCAACGGCAAAGAAGCCGGCCTCTTTGTTGTCTTCGCCACGCTCGATCCCAGCGCAGGGTATAAGGGCATTACCGCATTTCTAGTCCAGAAGGATTTCCCTGGATTCACCGTCGGCAAGAAGGAAGACAAGCTCGGCA
>CAWDBW010000070.1:0-11694 GCA_963800405.1 uncultured Acidobacteriota bacterium | reverse complement strand
AAGCGGCGGTTGGCATCATATTTCTGAAATCGTCCACGCAACTGAAAACCGCTGGCCGGAATTTCGCCAAGCCCGCGCCACTGACGGTTGACCACCTCAAACACTTCGACAATCCGTTCCTGTGCTGGACGATTCCCTTCCCGCCGCGTGGCCCGCGCATACTGGTTCTCCACTTCGTGGCGGCCTTCCTCCAACTGGCTCACCGTCATAAGAATGCCGTCCAGAATATCGAGCGGCTCAAAGCCAGTCACCACGATCGGAACTTTGTAGCGCTCCGCGATCGGAAAATATTCTTCGTATCCCATCACGGTGCAGACGTGGCCTGCCGCCAGAAATCCCTGCACCACGCAATTCGACGACGACAGCAGTGCTTCCATGGCGGGGGGCACCAGCACATGCGAGACCAGCAGCGAGAAGTTGTCGATGTGGTCGTGATCGGCCTGCCACGCGGCCATCGCATTCGCGGGCGCTGTGGTCTCGAAGCCGACGGCAAAGAACACGACCTGACGCTCCGGATTCGTCCGCGCGAGTTTCAGCGCGTCCAGCGGCGAATAGACGATGCGCACGTCGGCGCCCTCGGCCTTGGCGTCGAACAGGCTCTTCGATGAGCCCGGCACGCGCAGCATGTCACCGAACGAACAGAAAATCACTTCCGGCCGCTGCGCAATCGCGACCGCCTTGTCGATCAACTCAATCGGCGTTACGCAGACCGGGCAGCCGGGCCCGTGTACCAACGTGATTTCCCGCGGCAGCAAGTCTTCCAGGCCGCTCTTGACGATGGTGTGGGTCTGCCCGCCGCAAATTTCCATGATCGTCCAGGGCCGCGTTACTTTCTTCCAGATCTGCTGCGACAGCTGTTCGGCGGCCTTCTGATCGCGATATTCACTGAGGAATTTCACCGAGTTCCTCCTGGAGCCCGCCCAGTTCTTCGAGATATTTGAAGACGCGTTGTGCTTCCTCCTCGTCGATCACGCTGATGGCGAAGCCCACGTGGACGAGAACGTATTTGCCGATCTCCGCCTCGGGGACGTAGGCGAGACTGACCTCTTTGCGAATGCCGCCAAAGTCGACCTTGCCCACGCGGAAAGCGACGTCGCCTCCGTCGATGATTTCAACCAGCTTGCCTGGAACTGCAAGACACATGTTGTGGCCTCCGGTAACCTCAACGGCTAAAGCCGCACTCAAACCGATGCACTAATCGCAGCGCTGAAAGCGCTACGCCACCCAAAATCGACGACCAAAATCAGCAACAAAACCAGGATGGCGGCGTTACATTCTGCTCAGCACCGCTTGCCCCAGCGAGATTCCGCCATCATTCGGAGGAACCCGCTGGTGGGTGTACACCACGAAACCGCGCGACTCCAGCGCATCCGCCGCGTGCTCCGTCAAATAGCGATTCTGAAAGACTCCGCCGCTCAGCACTACCTGTTTCATCCCAGCCTGCATGGCAACTTCTACAATCCAGTTGACCAGCGCGTTATGGAACCGCGCCGCGATCACCGGAACGGCAACCCCAGCACGCCTGTCGGCCATGACTGCTCGAATCAACGGAGCCCAGTCCCCACCCGCTAGAGCATACGCTTCTTCCGTCGGTAAAACGCCTATTTCATTTTCCAGGAGCATGGCGGCCTGGCCTTCAAAACGGTTCTGCCGGGCCACTCCGACCATGCAGGCAACGGCGTCAAACAGCCGCCCCACGCTCGTGGTTGGCACCACATTGATGCCGTGCCGGAGCATATAGAGAATCTTGGCCTCATCCATCCGCGATTTCCCCGGCGGTTGCTCCCCGGCATCATGAGATTCGGCCGTAGAACCATCGTTCTGCGAATCACTGCCGTGAGACTCATCAACTTCGAACCTCAGGCTCGCGGCCGATCGCCAGCCCTCGCGAACCGCCGCATCCCCGCCCGGCAGGCCAAACGGACGCAGATGCGCGATGCGTTCGAAGTGATTGCCTTCCACATGCTGATTTTCCACCAGGAAAAACTCGCCCCCCCAGATCGCGCCGTCGAGTCCGTATCCCGTGCCATCCCACGAGACGCCAAGGTACCCTCCCTCGACATTGTTCTCCGCGGCACAGGCCGCCACGTGCGCCTGATGATGCTGCACGCGGATCACTGGCAAGCCCGAGCGCTCGGCCCACTGCGTCGAAGCGTAATCCGGATGCAGATCGCAGGCCACGATCTCCGGCTGGAAACTGTAGAGCCGGCACAGATCGTCAATCGCCTTGGCGAACGCCGCGCGCGCCTCGACGGTTTCGAGATCGCCAATATGTTGGCTGAGAAAGACTTCCTGGCCCACGCCGATCGCAACCGTGTTCTTGAGATGTCCGCCAACCGCCAGCACCGGGGGCAGGTTGTGCCCGACGTAAATGCCCAGCGGCGCGTAGCCCCGCGCCCGCCGTAGGATCCCAGCGCGCCCGCGGGTCAGCCGCACTACTGAATCGTCGCACGCCCGCACGATGGGCCGGTTGTGCATCAGAAAATGGTCGGCGATATCCTTCAGCCGATCCGCAGCTTCCTCGTTGGCAATCGCGATGGGCTCGTCACTACGGTTGCCGCTGGTGGCGATCAACGGAAACCGGCAGTCTTCCATGAGCAGGTGGTGCAAGGGCGAATACGGCAGCATCACACCGAGATAGGGCGAACAGTGCGCCACATTCCAGGCAATGCTGGTACCGGCCTGGGTTTGCCGAAGCCGGGGCTGCAGCAGCACAATCGGCGCAGCCTGCGATTCCAGCAACTGCACCTCTGCCGGCGATATTTCGCAATATGCGCGCGCTATTTCGAGTGACGGCATCATCACCGCAAACGGCTTTTCTTCGCGATGCTTGCGCTCGCGCAGCCGCGCTACCGCATCGGGATTCCGCGCGTCGACCAGAAGCTGAAATCCTCCAATACCTTTCAGGGCAACGATTTCCCCCTGACGCAGCGCCTCGACCGCATCTTCAATCGTGCCCTCCAGTCGCGGCCCGCACACCGGGCACGCATTGGGCTGCGCGTGAAACCGCCGGTTGGCCGGATTCTCGTATTCCTCGCGGCACGCCGGGCATAGAGCGAACTCGCGCATGGTAGTGTTGGGCCGGTCATACGGAATGTCGACCACGATGGTGTAACGCGGCCCGCAATTGGTGCAGTTGGTGAAGGGATATTCAAAACGCCGGTTGCCGGGATCGAAGAATTCCTCGCGGCAGTCCGTGCAGGTGGCCAGGTCGGGCAGCACGTTGACGGTCTTGCTGGAATCGTGGTCGCTGGCCAGAATCTCGAAACGGGTCGAGCCCTCGGCCGGCAGCCACGTGAAATCTTGCGTGGTTACGACCGATGCCTGGGGGCGCTCTTGCTGCAGGCGTTGCTCGAACAGGCTGAGCTGATCGACGGTCCCTTCGACTTCCACCACTAGCCCCGCAGAGGAATTCAGCACCCAGCCCGTCAGCGACATCCCCGTCGCGAGCCGGTAGACAAATGGACGAAAGCCCACTCCCTGCACCGCTCCACGCAGCGTGATGCGAAGCCGTTGCACCGCAGGTTTTGCCGTAACCGTCATAGGAAGGACGCCCAGAGCGCCCAAGCGGCCTACGTCCGATTCTAAGGCTTGCCGAAGTTGGAGGAAACCTAAGAAAGACAGCGATGCGTCTCTTTGATGCTCAGAAGAAACGTCATAATTACAAAGAACACGAACTCACGCAAAGGAATCCCATCAAGCTGAACTCCTTCATGATACTTCGTGTGCTTCGTGGTTGTGTGTCTCTAGTTCGGGGCCTGCAGCGTTTTCACCAGCCAGGGAATGATCACTTCCTTGAAAATCCTGGGATCTGGCCAGACCCCCACTTGTCGGCCGAGATGGCCGCCGTGCGGGTTGATCCAGGCTTCTTTAGGCACGTCGCCTTTGCTCAGCAGCAAGATATTCGTCGTCGATGGGAACCTGCGTATCCAGTACGCCCGCGAGGATGAGCATGGGCGCCATCGGCTTGCCCAGCAATCCCTGATGCACCAGCGACATTTTCGGCAGGTACTCGCCCATTTCGTCGAGGGAGTGCACGCCTTCGAGAATGTTCATGAGCGCGGGCACCTGATCGAAGAGATATTCGCGATTGCCCAGCAGTGAGCTCATCAGGAAATCTTTCTGGAAAAATCGGTCCACCGGCGGCGACTGGGCGCTGCACCCGTGCAGGCGGGCGCGCTCCACGATTGCCATTTTTGTCGCCCAATAGGCTCCCCAACTCACGCCGTGCAGCGCGAGGCGGTTCTTGTCGATCTCCGGGCGGGATTGCGCGTAGTCGAGAACTTTCGACAGCATGCGCTCGGAAGTTTCGCTGACCTTGATGGGCGCCTGGCCGGTGCCGGGACCATCGACCGCGAGATATCCGATGCCGAAGGGGAGGATCGCACTGAAGCTCTCGGTCAAATCTTCCTTGCGGCTGTCGAGGCCGTTGACGGCAATCACTAGCGGCACGGGTCCGTTGGCATTTTTCGGCAGGCGCAGGTAGCCGACGATTTCTTTGCCTTCGAAAGGAATGCGCACGACTTCCAGCGGTGGATCGAAAAACTTGGCGTGCGCCAGGAATGCCTCAATCGCCTTTTCGTAGGAACGTTGCTTGCCGGGAGACGCGGGAATGGGCCAGCGTCCGAAGGAATAGAGGCGCCAGGCGCGGATGTAGTCGGCGTTGGCTTTGGTGGGATCGGTCTTCTCCGATGATTTCGCTTCGTTGAAATAACGATCGGCAACGCGCATGAAACCGGCGGCCCACTCGTCTTTGTCGGCGGTGTGAATGCTCTCGAAGGCCTCTTTCACGTCGGCGGGATCGAGACCGATCAGCGGATACTGTCCAACTTCGGCGCGATGGATGGCCTCCGTCTTGACCTCGTCAATGGTGCGCTCGCGGCGGGAGCCGGACTGCTCCTGCGCCGGGGATGTAACCGCCAGAGCGGCGAACACAAATGCCAGGAGAGCGATCCGGTTTCCGTTGAGCATGGCTGAAGTCCTTTTTCGTTCACGGACAGCGGTGAGATGAAAAACTGAGAGCGGCCCTCAGGGGCTGAAGCCCCAAGGCAACTTCAGACTTCCTGGCGCGGCTTAAAGCCGCGCCCTTTCAAAGCCTCGTACCCGGCAAAGGTTCTTGCTCGGCAAGACTCTTGCCCGGCATCAGAAAACGAACTTCGCCCCAAGTTGAATCGAGCGTGGACCGCCGGATCCGACGGCGGGATTGGCCGCCGCGATGTCGGGCGTGGCGCAACCGCAGCCGAAGCTTGCCGCCGACGGATCGTTCAAGCCGAAACCGTTCTGCCCGCCATACGGATTGGCAAAGTTCGGGTGGTTGAAAATATTAAAGAACTCGGCGCGGAACTGCAGGCGCATGGCTTCGCCAAAATGGAAGTTCTTGGCCACCGAGAAATCGAAATTCTTGAAGCCGGTGTCCTGGAACATATTCCTGCTCATGTTTCCGAATTGGCCAAGCGGTGGCGCCATCATTACGGAGTTGCCTGGGCGTAGCAGCCAAACAAATTCAAAGCTGCCGTCTCCGCTGCCGGGGTTCCTCCATCTTCCGCTAGGGCGGACGCAATACAACTTTGGGGTATCGGCAGCGCAGTGGTGTTCGAATAGAAGGGAATGCCAACGCCTTTCCCAGACTTGAAGTCCGATGGGTTTCCCCTCGCCGCGCTTCCGGCGCGATAGAAACTCCAGCGAATGGGCTAGTTCGCCGGCGGACTTACAGGCAACGGCCCAACTCCGGCAGCATCGGTTCCTTCGTCCATCGGCCCCCAGAACTGCGGGCTTTCGATGTCGTGATGGTGTTGATCTCCCAACCTTCCGCCATCTGGCCGATAGCCCTTGCGTCCGGGAATGGCGTAAGTGAACGAAACGGTCAGCCGGTGGCGGATGTCGAAGTCGCTGTTGGCATATTCCGCGCCGGGATTGTGAGCGTTCTGCGGCAAGCCCGAGCCGTAGCCGAAGTCCCAGTTCGCCCCACGTCGTCCAGCGCGTGGGAATAGGTGTAGCCCGCCACCATGCTCAGGCCGTGATAGTTGCGCGCGTTCAACGTGACCTGCAATCCGTTGTAGTTAGAGCGGTAGATATTTCCCATCTGGAAAATATTGGCCAGATAGGGGAACTTCGCGTTAAAGGGTTGGTCGGTGGTCTCGCCTCCCAGGGTATTAACGCTGCAGTTGTTGTAGGCGGTGCGCTCTGCAGGCAGAGCGTGAGTTCGCCCGGGTTGAGTGCGGTGCCGACTGTCCAGCCTGATCCCACGGGCGGCTGGTTGATGTCTCGAATGCCCGTCAGATTGGAGCCGTGATTCCCCACGTACGCGACTTCCATGGAAACGTTCTGCGTTGAAGGCATGCTGCAGGTTCAGAGTCCAGTTCCACACGTAGGGCGTGGTGAGATTGCGGTCCACTGTCATGATGGGGCACGGACTCAGGAAGCAATTGATGGTGCTGCCGCCATAGAGCGGAGTGGTCGGAGAATCCCAGAGTTGGGGAGTGGGGAGATACTTAATGGTGGTATTCCCCGTGGTGATCGTGCCGCCCGATGTGTCCCCCCCGGCGTCGATCGGCGCTCCCGTCGGCACGCTGCCCGGACCGAAAGCATTATTAAAGGCGACAAACGACTGCCAGTTTACGGTTTCGAACATCAGTCCGCCGCCGCCGCGCAGCACCGTTCGGCCGTTGCCCAGGATGTCCCAGGCAAAGCCCCCACGGGGGCCAAAGTTCTTGTGATCCGCGTTATACAGGCTGCTGATCTGCTTGCCCACCTGCACCATGCCCAGGGTCGGATCAAAGTTGCCGAGCAGATCATTGGCTTCCTGCGGAACACTGCTGAACTCGTAGCGCACGCCAAAGTTGATCGTCAGATTCTTGGTGGCCCGCCAGTCATCCTGGAAAAAGCCCGCATACGCCCAGTTGTGCAAGTGCAGCGTCGGATTGCCGACTTCGACCGATGCCTTGAAGGGCAAACCGGCAAAGAAATCTTCCAGCGGCGTTGACCCGGCTCCCGCGCCTGATGCCTGCCCGCCCAGGAAAGTGATGCTGCCGCGCGCGTTGCCATAAGCCGCGTTCGTCACTTTGTTGTAGTGCAGATCGCCGCCGAACTTGATGGCGTGCTTGCCCGCGCTGTAAGTGACCTGATCGACAAACTGCGTGATCGAATCGGGGCCCTGGAACTTTGGCCATTTAAAACCGCCCAGCCCGGGAAAGAAGTAACCGCCAAAGCCGATGCGCGGCAGACCTCCCGTATCAGGTCCGCTGACCCCGGTGTTCAAACCGTAAGAAGAGGCTGGGGTGTTGAGATCGCCGGGCAGCGTCGGCTGGTACAAGCGGTTGTAGCCGGCACGCACTTCGTTAACCCAACGCGCGCTAGGAGTCCAGATCCAGTTTCCGCCAAATACTTGCGAGCGGGTATGAATATCGGAGAGCCACTTCTGCTGTAGCTCGGGGAAATCTTCGACCGTTCCAGAATTGTCGCCGAAAAAGTAGGTCCCGCTGATGGAGTGCTGGTCGTTCACCCGGAAGTCCATTTTGCCGACTATGTTATCGACGTGAACATTGTTGTTAAATCCGTTGCTGATTTGGATGGCCTGGTTGGCGGTCAGGCCAGTGCCGATATTCGTCTGACTGTTGGTGGGAAACCCAGTACCAGCGCAAGTGCCTGTACCCGTGCAGCCCGCAATCTCCAAACTGGCGGCGTCGACGCCGAACCCGCTGTTATTCAGAGGCGACTGTAGGTCGGCGATCGCATCGACGATGCTGTTCTGGCAATCTCCGATTGACGGATCAAACGCGCAGGTTCCATTGGCCGTCATATGCATCATCGAGGGACTGGTGACTCCTCCGTAGGAATTGCCCACGTTGTAACGCTGGCCTTCGTAGGCGGCAAAGAAAAACGCCTTATCCTTAACGATGCGCTCCGCCGAAGCTGCCGCCAAACTGCTCCAGAGTCCGGGTCAATTTTGGACTGGGGGCGGCGTTGAAGAAGTTGCGCGCGTCCAGAGATCCATCCCGGCCAAAGCCAAATGCCGTCCCGTGCACCTTGTTGGTGCCCGACTTCAGGCCCACGTTCACCACGGCCCCTGGTTTGTATCCGTATTCTGCGGGCGGATTACTCTGGACGTTGAATTCCTGAATCGCGTCGATGGGAAGAATCGTTGCCGAGTCTCCGGCGATGCCCGCCCCGTTCACAATGGCCTGCCCAGAGTAAGGTTCGCTGTCGAACAGACCCTCGATGTAATAACCGTTATCTTCGGCGCGCAGGCCGTTTGCGCTGGTGGTGGAGAATCCGCCGCCCGGATACCGGATCACGCCCGGCCGCAGTTGCAGCAGATTCTCATAGTTGCGCCCGCTGAGCGGCAGGTCGTTGATCTCCTCGTTACTGAGCGTGCCGCCCAGGGTAGAGGACGTTGTGTTGACCAGGGGAACCGCCTCTTCGACAACCACCACCTGCGAAACCTGCCCGGGCTGCAGGGCGAAGTCAGCGCGCACGTCGGTGGCAACCTCGATGACGATGTGCGGCCGCTCGCTGTCTTGAAGCCCTTCGCCTCCACGTGGATCTTGTACTCGCCGGGCAGCAGTTGAGGTGCAACGTACCCGCCGTACTCATCCGTGGTCAGCCTGCGTGAGGTGCCGCGCTCAACGTCGATGACCACGACCGTGGCGCCCGCGACCGCGGCGCCACTCTGGTCGGTGACTGTGCCCAGAACGCGTCCCGCCGTGGTCTGGGCCAGAGCGGAAGCTGCCCACAGGAACACCACAAACGCACCGAGGATCCACCGGGAAACTGCAGTCGTCCGGACGTCGGGAGACGAGGCGGCACTGAGCGTGCGCAATAGCATATTGGGAACCCCTCCATGTTTCTGGTCCGACAGCCATACCACTATCGGAGAAACGGTGTCAAGCACATTTCAAATCTTGGATGGAAGCTGCAAGAGGTTATCCCGTTAGGTTGTTCATGGGGAGTTCATAAGACGGCAACCCCTAAAGCTGGCTGGCGATCTTTGGATTTAGACAAGGGATGTTGACAGGGATTGCGTTGCTGGCGAGCGGTGTAGTACCCTTGGGACTGGTCATACCACCATACCTTTGTCAAATCCCATGTCCTTCGACCGACAAACGCTCCAACGCCCCGTGCATGTGCGGTATAGTAGCCGGACCATCGCCAGCCTGTGGCTTGGCTGCGCGTTACCAAGTGCGGGGGGCAAAGCTGTGTACAAACTGGTTCGCACATCGCGACTCTACGAGCAAATCGTTCAGCAGATTGAAGAGTCCATCGTCAAAGGCACCCTGAAGGCGGGAGATCAGCTCCCCGCCGAGCGCGAACTGGCCCAGCGCTTCGGGGTGAGCCGCACTGCCGTGCGCGAGGCGGTGAAAGCTCTGCGCGAGAAAGGTTTGGTCGAAGCCTACTCCGGCCGCGGCACCTTTATCACCGACGGCACCACGCAGGCGGTTCGCCAGTCACTGGACCTGATGGTGAAGATCGGTCAACCGGAAGGCTCCACTCATCTGGCGGAGGTTCGAGCCATTCTCGAGCCGGAGATTGCGGCGCTGGCGGCGGAGCGCATCCAGGAACCGGAGCTCGCAACCATGCGGGAGGCGGTAGCCGCGATGGAACGAGCCGGGCAGGATCCGGAAACCTACATCGAAGCGGATCTCGATTTTCATCTGGCGCTGGCTGAGGGTGCGAACAATCCCATCATCCTTTCGCTGCTGGATTCCATCGTTGCCCTTCTACGGGAACAGCGGCTGCGAATTTTCAAAGTCCCGGGGGGGCCGGAGCGCGGGCAAGTGCATCACAAGCAAATTCTGGATGCGGTGGAGCGGCACAACGCCGAGAAGGCGCGCGAAGCTATGCGAGCGCATCTTAGCCAGGTACGCGACGACAGCCGGGCGCCGGCAGCGAAACGCGCTCCTGGCAAGCACGGAACCAACTAGTAGTGGTTTGAATTGGGCCGGGGCAGAACTTCGGTTTGAAATTGATACGAACCGTGCGTTTTGAAAGGGTGCGGCTTTCAGCCGCATCGCAACTGCGCACAAACTAAGAGCGGCTTTAGCCGCGAAGGAAAGCCGATGGCGAAAATTGGATTCGTCGGTTTGGGCGTGATGGGCAGCCAGATGGTGAACCGGCTGCTGAGCAAAGGTCACGCCGTGACCGGTTACAACCGCACGCGCACCAAGGCGCAGTGGCTGGTAGAGAAGGGCATGCAGTGGGCCGACTCGCCGCGCGCGGTCGCCAGCGCGTCGGACTATATCTTCGCCATGGTCACCAACGCCGCGGCGATTGCCTCCATTACGGAAGGTCCGGATGGTCTGCTAGCCGGACTGAGTACCGGGAAGATCTTCATCGACATGAGCACGGTAAGCCCGGGGGTGAGCCGCGCGCTGGCCGCGAAAGTGCGCGCCCTGGGTGCTGACATGGTCGATTCGCCGGTTTCCGGCAGCGTGATCACGCTGCAGGAAGGAAAGTTGTCGGTGATGGTCGGCGGACGGAAAGAGACCTTCGACAAGATTAAACCGCTGCTGCTCGACGTCGGCCCCAAGGTCAGTTATGTGGGCGACAACGGCCTGGCGCTCTCCATGAAGATCGCCATCAACCTTAGTCTTGCAGTGCAGATGCTGGCGTTTTCCGAGGGCGTGCTGCTGGCGGAAAAGAGCGGCATCGCCCGCGACGTTGCTGTCGATGTGCTGGTCAACAGCGCCGTGGCCTCGCCCATGATCAAGTACCGCGGGCCGTTCGTCCTGCAACAGCCCGAAGAAGCTTGGTTCGACGTGAACATGATGCAGAAAGACATGGTGCTGGCGATGGAACTGGGGCGGCAGCTCGACGTGCCGCTGCCGACGACGGCCGTGAGCAACGAGTTTCTGACCGCCGCCCGCGGCATGGGCTGGACCAAGTACGATTTTGCCTGCATGTTCGACGTGCTGGCCGCCATGTCTGGCGTGACCACGCCCGTCACCGCGGGAGGAGCAAAGAAGTGACCACCACCGCAACTTCCAATGCAGCGCTAGGTTCCGAGGTCACGGAAAAAGAAAATTGGCTGCGCGCCTACCGCCAGATGGTTCGCATCCGCCTGTTCGAAGAGCAGGTGAATGAACTCTACACGCGCGCGCTGATGCCGGGCCTGGCCCATCTTTACAGCGGCGAAGAGGCCGTCGCGGTGGGCATTTGCGAAGCCCTGCACATCGACGACTACATCACCAGCACGCACCGCGGCCACGGACACTGCCTGGCCAAGGGTGCTTCCCCCGACCGCATGTTTGCCGAACTGCTGGGCAAAGAAGCGGGCTATTGCCGGGGCAAAGGCGGATCGATGCACATTGCCGATCCCGCGACCGGCAACCTGGGCGCCAACGCAATTGTCGGCGGTAGCGTGGGAATCGCCACCGGCGCGGCTTTTGCCTCAAAGCGGCTGGGCAACGGACGCGTGGCCGTCTGCTTTTTCGGCGAAGGAGCTCTCGGTCAGGGATCGCTCTATGAAGTGATGAACCTGGCGCAGCTGTGGAAGCTGCCCGTGATCTACGTCTGCGAAAACAATCTCTACAACGAGTATACCCACTACTCGGAGACCACGGCTGGAACGATTCTCGGACGCGCCGCAGCTTTCGGCGTTGAGTCGGCGCAGGTCGACGGGCAGGACGTACGAGCCGTGAGCGAAATCGCAGCGCGCCTGGTTAAGCGGGCCAGAGCGGGCGAAGGACCTGCCTTCCT
>CAWDBW010000069.1:0-5193 GCA_963800405.1 uncultured Acidobacteriota bacterium | reverse complement strand
ACAGGCGCTGCGCGATCATCATGGTGCGCTTCACGCTGAAGCGCAGCTTGCGGGAAGAATCCTGTTGCAGCTTGCTGGTGGTGAACGGAGGCGCGGCGTTGCGGCGGCGCTCTTTCTTGTCGACGGAGCGAACGATCCAGTCGGATTTTTCCAGCGCAGCGCGAATCTTCTCCGCGTCTTCGCCGTTGGTGACTTCGATTTTTTCTTCGCCCTTGCCCACAAAGCGGGCGTCGAACGCCGGCGGCTTGCTGGCGGCGAAGTGCGCGTCGATGGTCCAGTATTCTTTTTTCTCGAACGCCTTGATCTCGCGTTCGCGTTCGACGATCAGGCGCAGAGCCACGGTCTGCACGCGGCCGGCGGAAAGGCCGCGGCGAACTTTATCCCACAACAGCGGAGACACCTGGTATCCCACGAGCCGGTCGAGGACGCGGCGCGCCTGTTGGGCATCGACCAGGTTCTGATCGATGGCGCGGGGATGTTCGAACGCGGCCTGCACGGCGCGCTTGGTGATTTCGTTGAAGGTGACGCGCTGAATGCGCGGGGGCGGCGCCACCTCGCCCTTCTTTAATTTGATCTTCTTGGCTTTCTTCCCTTTGCCGTTTTCCTCGAGTTCGAACGCCAGATGGGCGGCGATGGCTTCGCCTTCGCGGTCCGGGTCAGGCGCCAGAAAGATGAAATCCGCCGCGGCCGCCAGCTTTTTCAACTTGGCGACAACTTTTTCTTTGCCGGGGATGACGACGTAATCGGTCTCGAAGCCGTTGTGGAATCCACGCCCAGCGTGCTCTTGGGCAGATCTTTGACGTGGCCGAGCGAGGCCTCGACGGTGAAGCCCTTACCCAGATATTTCTGGATCGTTTTCGCCTTGGCCGGCGATTCGACAATGACTAAACCTTTTGACAATGTATCCTCAATTTCTATGGATTCCGTTTCGACGCTAGCACGAATGGGCGGAAAGGGACAAGTTACGGGAAGAAAGCTGCTAGCTGCTAGCTCCTAGCTTCTAGCCAAAACAGAGGCTCCAAGGCGCTGGGATAGCGAGGCAAGCATGCGCTGAATCTCGAAAACCTTCGGCTCCAAGTCTTTGAACTCCTCGACCGTCAGAAGCTGGAGATCCCTCGCAAGCAACAAGTGATATTCCAACTCGCTTGCCGAGCCCCGCGCGATCTGAACGAACCGCTTCATTTCCGGATCCGACCTCCGACCGCATCCTTCCGCAATATTTGCTCCGATTGAAGAGGATGCCCGCCGCATCTGACTGGTCAATCCGTAAATCTCCTCCCTCGGAAATGTGCACGTGCTCTGATAAATGGCTAACGTCAATTGGTGCGCCTTCACCCAAACCCTCAAGTTTTTGAAGTCCTCCATCGGCGATCCACCCTTTCCGGGTTAGCTAGGAGCTAGCGGCTAGAAGCTAGAAGCTCTTAACAAAATTTTTTCCCGGCATCTGCCTGACTTTGCCGGCCAGTTCCAGTTCGAAGAGGGCGGCAAAGATTTCGGACGACGACAAATCGTTCTCCAGCTTTTCGACAATTTCGTCGATGTGCGTGGTTTCGTCGGCTTTCAGCAGGCTCAGGATTCGCTTTTCGTGAGGAGGGAGCCCTTCATCCGGGAATAGAGATGCGGAGGAAGTGCCTTGGGATTCAGGCGAGGCAGGCGGAGTCAAGGCAAGTCGTACTTCTGTCGGGAGATCTTCCCACACGTCTTCCCAGGTCGCCACCAGCTTGGCGCCCTGTTTGATGAGCGTGTTCGGTCCCCAGGAATTTTTGTTGGTGACGTTGCCGGGCACGGCGAAAACGTCGCGATTCTGTTCGAGGGCGCAGCGCGCAGTGATGCGCGTCCCGGAATATTCGGCGGCCTCGACCACCAGCACGCCGACCGACATGCCGCTGATGATGCGGTTGCGGATGGGAAAATTTTGCGGCGCGGCAAATGTTCCCAAGGGAAACTCGGAAATCAGCGCGCCGCCGAGAGCGAGAATCTGCTCCGCGAGCCGCGAGTTTTCTTTGGGATAGATCACGTCAACGCCCGTGCCAAACACCGCGATCGTCTTGCCTTTGGCGGTGATCGCGCCGCGATGGCTGGAGGTGTCGACGCCGCGGGCCATGCCACTAATAATGACCAGGCCTTGCGCGGCGAGGTCGCAGGCCAGGCGCTCGGCCATGCCCGAGCCATAGGGCGTGGGATGGCGCGTGCCCACCATGGCGATGCCGGGCTTGGTGAGCACCCCAGGATTCCCGCGCACGCGCAGAATCGGCGGCGGATCGTAGATTTCCTTCAGGCGCGGCGGGTACGAGGGATCGTCCAGTGAAACCATGGTGATGTCGGCTGCCGCGGCCTGCGCGATCTCTTCCCGCGCCAGTTCTGCCGATTTGCCGGTGGCCAGCGATTGCGCAGACACGGCTTGAATGCCGGTGCTTTCGAGTTCGGTCAACGACGCGCGGAAGACGGCTTCGGCCGATCCAAAATGCTCGACTAGTTTGCGCGCTTTGGTGGGCCCGAGGCCGGGGGTCAGCGAAATGGCCAGCCACTCTAAAAGATGAACTGCGGCAAGATGAGTCGCGGCCGGGGATACAGCGGCATTGGACACAAAGTTTCTCCGAGCGGACTGTAATCACCGGCGAAGCGCCGAGTCAAGGTTATGCGTCACAATGGGTTTGTTAATATTGTGGAAAGACCCGAAATAGAAGGCGATTGAAGTCCAGAATGAGACGTTTGCGCATTTCCGCCATTTCCTACCTGAATACCGCTCCGCTGATGTGGGATTTCGAGCACGGAGACGCCGGCCTCGACTTCGATATTTCCTATACGCTGCCTTCGAGTTGCGCCCGTTCGCTGGCTGAGGGAACGGCGGACATCGGCATTATTCCGGCGGCTGCTTATGCCGAGATTCCGGGATTACTGATCCTGCCCGAAGTCGCCATTGCTTCGCGGCGGGCGGTGCGCTCGATTCTGCTGGTGAGCAAAGTTCCGCTGGAAAATGTGCGGACGGTGGCGCTGGATACTTCTTCGCTGACCTCGGTGGCGTTGACGAAAGTTCTGTTTGCGAAGTGGCTGGGCGGGGGGAGGACATTTACCTCGATGCCGCCCGAGATCGACAAAATGCTGGCCGAACATGATGCCGGACTGCTGATTGGCGATCCGGCGCTGAAGATCGACCGCACTCGCTATCACGCGCTGGACTTGGCGGAAGAATGGATTCGCCACACTGGCAAGCCCTTTGTGTTCGCTTTCTGGGCGATTCGCAAGGAAGCGTTGACCGAATCAGCGCTCGATCTTCCGGCCGTGTTTCAGAACTCGCGCGATCACGGGCTGGAACCTTCCAGCCTGAACCAGATTGCCGGCGAATGGGCTCCGCGATTGGACATCGGTGAGGCCGATGTCAAGAGCTATCTGACCGAGAATATTCACTACAAACTGGACGCGGGATGCCTGGAGGGCTTGCAGCTTTTCTATCAGTACGCGGCGGAGATCGGAGCACTACCGGCCGCGCCGGAGATGCAGTTCGTGGGCGCAACGAACGCTGTTGCCTTGTAGTCGGCTGCGCAACTTGCCGCTGCGCGCGCCCTTCTGCGACATTTCATTTACAAAATAAATGGCGTTGCCATCCTAAGCGAAGGACCTGTGCAGGGGCAATGCCGGTTGCATAGGTCCTTCGCTTCGCTCAGGATGACAGCGTGAAAACTGAATGAGGTAAGCTGGAGCTTATGAGTTTGGGGACGCCGTGAGTCTGTTTCAGCCCATTCCGAATGCGGGCGGCGCGGCCGATGCGACTCGGCCGCTGGCGGACCGCATGCGCCCGCGAACGCTCGACGAGTATGTCGGGCAGGAGCATCTGATCGGTCCGGGCAAGCCGCTGCGCACGCAAGTGGACCGCGACGACACGGGATCGCTGATTTTCTGGGGACCTCCGGGCACGGGCAAAACCACCCTGGCAAAGATTATCGCGAACCTGACCAAGGCGGAGTTTATCGAATTTTCCGCCGTGCTGGCGGGAATTAAAGAAATCAAGCAGGTGATGGCTGACGCGGAGCGCGCGCGGCAGTACGGCACGCGGACCATCGTGTTCATCGACGAGATTCACCGCTTCAACAGGGCGCAGCAGGATGCCTTTCTGCCACACGTGGAGAAGGGCAATATTCGCCTGATCGGCGCGACCACGGAGAATCCGTCGTTCGAGATAAATTCGGCGTTGCTGTCGCGCTGCCGGGTCTATGTGCTGAAGCCGCTGACGGAAGAGCAGATTGTGCTGTTGCTGCGGCGCGCTCTGCGGCGATCGCGAGCGCGGCTTGGGCGGAATGAATCTGACGGCGTCCGACGATGTGCTGAAGAAGATTGCCAGCTACACCAGCGGGGATGCACGCAGCGCTTACAACGTGCTGGAAGTCGCGGCGGGACTGGCAAAATCCCCAGCCTCTGGCAAAGAACGCGAGAAGGATGGGGCAACCGCTTCGAATGAGATTACCGACGACATCGTACGCGATGCGCTGCAGAAGCGCATTCTGCTTTACGACAAATCTGGCGAAGAACATTACAACCTGATTTCGGCGCTGCATAAGTCGGTGCGCAACAGCGATCCGGATGCGGCGCTGTACTGGCTGGGGCGCATGCTTGAGGCTGGGGAAGATCCGCTCTACGTGGCGCGGCGGGTGGTGCGCATGGCGGTGGAAGATATTGGACTGGCTGATCCGAACGCGCTTGCGCTTTGCATGGCGGCGCGCGACGCGGTCGATTTTATCGGCATGCCGGAAGGCAATCTGGCGCTGGCGCAGGCGGTTGTCTATCTTTCTGCGGCACCCAAGTCGAACGCGCTCTACACCGCGTATGGCGATGTGCTGAAAGACGTGGAGCAGACCGCGGCGGATTCCGTGCCGCTGCATCTGCGCAATGCGCCGACCTCTCTGATGAAGGGACTAGGTTACGGCCAGGGATACCAGTACGCCCACGATCTCGAGGACAAAGTCGCCGACATGCAGTGCCTGCCCGACAATCTGCGGGATCGGGTCTACTATCGGCCGACGAATGAAGGCATCGAAAAACGCATCCGCGAGCGGATGGATGAGATCAAACGCCGGCGCTCGCCAGGTTCGAGTTAGTGGACTGCTCCGGCGTGCTGGAGTGGGCACGGGGCAGCGTGAAAACAATGATCCCGCTGGCCACGGCGAAAACCACCATAATGAAGATAGCAAAATGAGC
>CAWDBW010000068.1:0-35376 GCA_963800405.1 uncultured Acidobacteriota bacterium | reverse complement strand
CTATGTTTATGTTACGTGTACACTTAACGAGTACGTATTGCTGTTTTCCAACTCATTCAACGCTTGGTCCTGCGCCATGTCGGGGCGCGAGGCCGGGACAAGGCTCAAAGAGGGTGCATGGGTAGGTCGCATTTGAAGGTTTGGTGGTTGCTGGTTGCAGTACTTTGTCTATGGAGCGCCGGCGGATGCGGTAAAGGCGCCAAGTCAGGCACTCCCATTTTTCCCACCAAGGTTAGCCTCAACCCCGCGAACAACCTCTCCCTTACGGTGGGTGGTACGCAGTCGTTTACGGCATTCGCGCAATCAAGTACCGGCACCAATATTAATACTCCCATCACCTATACATCGAGCGACACTTCAATCCTGACAATCGCGCCCAATGGCGTGGCGTGTGCCGGCCACTTCAACGCCGCTTATACCAGTTGCGTGGGTGGCTCTACCGGCGTGGCCCTGGTGACTGCGTCCGCCCTCGGCCAGTCCAGCGTCCCGACCTGGGTCTTCGTGCATCCCCTGATCGATAACATCACCGTGACCGGGACTACCCTTAACGGCGCTCCGATTATCGAGCCTTGCCTTTCCCAAACTCAGTCCATGACCGTGGAGGCCCACGCTTTCAGCCAGGGCACCGACATCACAGCTTCGGTCGGTCCTTTTACTTTCTCCGCGAATAACCCGACCGTGGTCACCCTGGTCCCGATCGACAATACGGTGTACAGCCCCATCACCAATCTTCCGTACAGCCTCCCCACCAATCAGGCCAAGGCGATAGCTTCGTATCCGGGAATCACGCAGATCTACGCCTCGGCCGGCGGCGTTACGAGCTCTTCCTTTCAGCAGCCGAGCTACCAGAATGCGCAAGGCACAACGGCGCCGATCCTCGACTTCTTTGCCACCTGCCCGATCAAGAGCATCTCTCTTGAACTCGGCTCGGGATTGCAGCAGTCCGGTCAAACCACTTTCGTCACGGCGAAAGGCACAGCCCAAACGGCGACGGCGGTGCTCACCGACATTATGGGCTACACTTCTCTGCCCAATTCCAATGGCGGCATCGTCCTCAGCAAGATTCCGCTGGTCTGGAGCTCGTCGCGGCCCGGCGTATTGACTGCGAGCTCCGGATGTCTGCAGACCTGCGCACTCGGCACCCCGTTGCCCGGCTCCGGTTCGGTGACCGCCTCGTGCTCTCCACCCACCTGCAACATCGGATTTCCCCTCGTTCCCGCGTCGCTTTCCGGGCTGGCCTCGGACCCCAACTCGCCTCTGTCCCAATGCAACGCGTTCTTTGCCACATCGACGTTCAGTTGCCAGGAACTCATCCCCGCCCCGGTTTACGCCGAGACTGCCATCTCCGGCCTGATCACCGGCTCCACCACGGCAGCATCCGTGCTCGCCACCAGCACCGGATGTGCGCCCGAGCCTCCGGTAACCTGCAGCACGTCCGTCTACAATGTCTTGACCTCCAAGACCCTGGCCGGTTCTGAATTCCCCATGCCGGTTTCGCCCAATTCCCTGCTTTTCGATCTCGCTGGCGATCGAGCCCTCCTGGGCAGCGAGTTCGGCGCTCAAGCCATCAACCCGGCCAATTTTGGCTCGAGCAGCAGCCCCTTTACCCCGCTCGGCACGGTAACCGGAACGGTGCTTGGCATCTCCAACAACGGAGGCCTCGCGGTCTTCTCCGATACGCTCCAAACCCCCAATCGGACTTACCTCGTCAACGTTGGCAATGCCAATGCGCCTGCGGTGAGTCCGCTGAATATCTCTGACACCGTGGCGGCTGCGTTCTCTCCCGACGGATTGAAGATCCTGATCTTCGGAAATGGCGGAAGCTCGATGTACGTGGATTCCCCGCTGCAGGCTCTGCAGCCACCCATCGCCCTCTCGGGCCCGGCCAACAGCAACACCGTCGCCTTCTCGCCCAACGGCGCCTTCGCATTTGTGGCCGAGGCCGCCGCTAACGGCAACTCGGCCAACCTGACCGCATTCAACACTTGTAACAACCAGATCTCGGCCAGCCCGAGCAATGTTCCCGCCATCGTTAACCTGCCTGCCAATCCTCTTTTCATGCAGGTATTGCCCGGCGTGCACATCGAAGGCACGGATTCTTATGGATTCTCGATTCCCGATGGGATCCACGTGCTGGTACTGGACTCAACCGGGCTCGACGTCATCACCGGCGTGACCTCACCGGCTCAGCCCGGAACCCTCTGTCCCCAGACCCTGACCTTCGTCCCCAGTCCCGACCCACAACTTAAGGTGCAGCGCATCGAATTGGGCCAGGGCCCACTCCAGCCGGTGAATTTCTTTGTGTCCGCCGACGCCTCCCAGATCTACATCGCAGCCGCCGCTGAAGCCAGCATCCTGGTTTACGATTTTGGCGCCGGGGCGGTGACCAGCGGCATCTTGCTCGCGGGAAATGCTACGCCCATCAGCGCCCAGATGTCGGTGGACACCGGCACCATCGTGGTCGCAGGCAGCGATGGCATGCTGCACATCGTCACCACCTTGCTCGGCGGCAGCGACCAGATGCAACTCAGCTTCCCCAGCTTGCCCAACTACCTGAACCCCTTCTGCACCGCCACGCCCGCGCAGGGCCAGTGTTCCTTGAGCCTCATAGCCGTCAGACCCTAAGAGCAGTGGGGAGTGGATTACTGATTGTTGATTGAAGGGCTAAGAGCCAGGGTCGATTTTCAGATCAAGAATCAGCAATCGCGGGGAAAGGTTCACACACCAAGGGTTCACACACCGAGAGGAACTGAGCACTGGCCACTGCCGTTAAACCTTCTCCAGTTCTTTGCCCACACTGTCGAGCACGCCATTCACGAAGTGCACCGACTCCGGACTGGAAAACTTCCGCGCAATCTCCAGCGCCTCGTTGATCACCACCGCCCGCGGAGTCTCCGGATAGGCCATCAACTCGGCCACCGCCGCCCGCAGCAGATTGCGATCCACCGCCGCCATGCGCTCCATGCGCCAGTGCTCGGCGTGCCGCTCGATCAGCCCGTCAATCTCCGCGTTGCGGTCGGTCGCCACCCGAAACAAATCGTCGGCAAATCCCCGCACCTCGGCGCTCGCCGTGCCATGCTCAGCCCAGAACGTTCGCCGCACCTGCTCCGCATCCTGCTTTCCCATGTCCGATTGAAACAACATCTGCAGCGCCAGTTCCCGTGATTTGCGGCGAGTACCCATAAGTCAGTAGCTAGTGATTAGCGGCTAGTGGTCAGTGTACTTCACAGAAGAGATTATCTGCGCCTCTTCTTCGCGCTCTTGTTCTTCGCATTCTTGTTCTTCGCATTCTTGTTTTTCGTCCTGTCATTCCGACGGCTCGCGAAGCGAGAAGGAGGAACCTGCTTTTCACTGACCACTGGCCACTGACCACTAACCACTTCTTTCAGCGCCGCCATCTCCACCGCGGCCAGCGCCGCCTCAAATCCTTTATTCCCCATCTTCAGTCCGGCCCGGTCAATGGCCTGCTCCAGCGTCTCGCAAGTCAGTACGCCGAACGCGTGTGGCACGCCCGTCTCCTGCGCCGACTGCCCAATCCCGCGCGTAACTTCATTAACGATCACGTCGTAATGCGCCGTGTCCCCGCGCAGCAGGCAGCCGAGGCAGAGGATGGCATCGTATTTCCCCGTCTCCGCCAGAGTTCGAGCCGCTGCCGGAATCTCAAATGCCCCCGGCACCCGCACCACCGCAATGTCGCTCCGCTTCGCCCCCGTGCGCAGCAGCCCATCGCAAGCGCTCAGCAACAGCCGCTCTGTGATGAACGCATTAAACCGCGCCACCACAATCGCAAAGCGTTTGCCGGCGGCATTAAGCTCACCTTCGAGAGCATGAACCGCAGGCGCAGGAGGCGCATCAATCTTCAATTTGATTTTCTTCTTCGTGACGCCATGCCTCTCTTGTAGATTTTCCAATCAACTCTTGTCATCCTGAGGCGGCGTTCTTTGCCGCCGAAGGACCGATGCAACTCGCCATCAGCGCCTGCGCCGCAAACAACTTGCACAGGTCCTTCGCTTCGCCCAGGGTGACAAGACTCTGCGGAAGTCCTGTAGCGGAACTACTTGCCCTTGAATTGCGCCGCCCGCTTCTCCAAAAACGCCTTCGTTCCCTCGGCCTTATCCTCCGTAGCGCAGCACACCGCAAACAAAACCGCCTCCAGGTAAAGCCCCTCGCTCAGAGTCATCTCCATACCTTTGTTCACGGCCTCCATCGCATACTGCACGGCCAGCGGAGCATTCGCAATAATCTTCGCCGCAATCGCCTCTGCCCGCGGAATCAGATCGGCCGGCGCCGTCACTTCATTCACCAACCCGATGCGATGCGCCTCCTGTGCCGTGATCATCTCGCCCGTGAGGACATGCTGCATCGCGATCCCTTTGCCCACCAGCCGCGGCAGCCGCTGCGACCCGCCATAGCCCGGGATAATCCCCAGCTTTACCTCGGGCTGGCCAAGCTTCGCGTTCTCGCTGGCCAGCCGCATGGTGCAAGCCATCGCAATCTCGCAGCCGCCGCCAAGCGCAAATCCATTGATGCAGGCAATCACCGGCTTGCCCAGATTCTCAATCAGATTGAGAACGTTCTGCCCGCGATGCGTATATTCCTTCCCAGTCACCGCATCCTGCCTGGCCAGTTCGCCAATGTCGGCCCCGGCAATAAACGCCTTCTCGCCGGCTCCGGTAAAGATGACCACACGAATCGCGGTGTCGTTCTTGATGTCATGAAACGCCCCCCGCAGCTCCTCCATGGTCGCCATGTTGAGCGCGTTGAGCACCTTCGGCCGGTTGACGGTTACGTAAGCAATCGCATTTTTCTTTTCGAAAAGTATATTTTCGTAGTTCATAAAATTGACTCCCCGTCATCCTGAGCGCCGGCGAAGCCGACGCGAGGGACCGTACGACAGCCGGAAGCACCGATGTCCTGAAAAAGACCACCCACGCGCACGCAGGCGAAGTAAGCCTGCACAACCGCACTGGAAATTTATCCCGAAGCTAAGATCGTTCGAAGCGCTTGCGCCCTTCTCAGGACGACAACCCTTTAAAGCTTATTCGCCTTCGGCCGCTCCGGGTCCGCATAATCATAAAACCCTTTGCCCGACTTCCGCCCGTACCACCCCGCCATCACCAGCCGCTTCAGCAACGGAGGCGATGCAAACCGCCGCTCCTTGAACTCGTCATACATCACATGCGTAATGTAGTAAGTGGTATCGAGCCCGACAAAATCGAGCAGCGTGAACGGCCCCATCGGATACCCGCATCCCAGCTTCATCGCGTTATCGATATCCTCAATCGACCCCACGCCCTCTTCATACGCCCGAATCGCATCCAGCAAATACGGCACCAGCAGCCGGTTTACGATGAATCCCGTCTTGTCCGAAGTGCGCACCGGAACCTTGCCCAGCTTCTTGGCGAACTCGTAAGCCGTCTCATAAACGTCGTCGGCCGTGGCAATCGTTCGCACCACTTCGACCAGCTTCATCAGCGGCACCGGATTAAAAAAGTGCAGCCCAATAAATCTTTCCGGCCGCTTCACCGAAGTCAACAATTCCGTCACCGAAATCGAAGAAGTATTCGAAGCGAAGATCGCGTCCTTCTTCACCACGCCATCAATCGACGCATACATCTTCTTCTTCTCTTCCACATTCTCGATGATGGCCTCGACCACAATGTCGCAATCGCTGAGGTCGGATTTCGAAGTCGTCCCGTGAAGCCGCGCCCGGATCGCGTCTTTCTGCGCCGCAGTAATCCCGCCCTTCTCCACCGGCCGCTCGGCAAACTTCGCCAAAGATTTCTCAATCCCGGCAAACCCCTTGTCGAGAAACTTCTGCTCAACCTCCAGCACTGTGACGTCGAATCCGGCAGTCGCGCAAACCTGCGCAATACCCGACCCCATCAGCCCACAACCGAGTACGCCAACTTTCTTAATTTCCATAATGTCTTCCTCGAAAAAATGAGCTTGTCATCCTGAGCAAAGCGAAGGACCTATGCACTTCGCTGCGGCAGGCGAGCCCTCTGAACAAGAAACTTCACGCCGATTTTTCGTTTGCAGGATTCGGCGTTTCGTTGTGATCTCTTAACCACTTCCAAAAGCTCAAAGCAAAACACAAACCGGAAACGCCCCCAAACGCCCAAACCTCCTGATCCACGATCGGACCGGTTCGACCACGCCTGGCATTCAGCCACCAATAAGCTGCGACTCTTCCGACCGCGATACAGGCAAACAACCACGGGAGAAGCGGCCCGCCCCATTCATGCCGTTCAAACACGAAGTAGATCAACCCTAGCAAGATCGGGATGATCACAATAAAGAATAAAGATGGCATGCTGAAAGTCTATTAGTGCAGGCAAGAAACCATAAAAAAGCGCGCAAGCAATCAATAGCGCGTTTTTCATAGAAGCCTCCTTCCTAGCTCAATACCCTCCATCACCACTCAAGCGTAGTGCCGCCTCAGGCAAGCACAGGTTCTGAAACCCGCAAACAACAGAAGCCCGTAAGCCAAAGTGTTTATCGAAAACAACACCAGGTAACCCTCCGGCGAGATGCCCGCAAACCAACCGCCCGTGGCCCACAAGATCGGCCAGAGACCAGGTAGCATCGCATACAAAGCCGCTCGATGCGCGCCGAGAATCTGAAGAAATGACGGCACCGCCATCTGCAGGATGAACCCGCAGCCGAGCGACCACAGAATTGATAGCTTCCAATTCCTGGTCGGAGGCCAGACCTTCTCAAAAACGCCACTCACGGGAACTTCCTCCCACAGAGACTCAGCTCAAGCTCTCCACCACCATCGCAATCCCCTGCCCGCCGCCGATGCACGCCGTCGCCAGCCCATATTTCTTCTTCCGCCGCCGCAACTCATAGAGCAGCGTGATCACCAGCCGCGTCCCGGTCGCGCCCAGCGGATGCCCCAGCGCAATCGCCCCGCCGTTCACATTCACTTTCTCGCGATCTAAACCCAACTCCTTCTCCACTGCCAGATACTGCGCCGCAAACGCCTCATTCACTTCAATCAAATCGATGTAATCCAGCGACAGCCCAGCCTTCTGCAGCGCAATCTTCGTCGCCGGCACCGGACCGCGCCCCATCAGCTTCGGCTCCACGCCGGCAATGCCCCACCCGCAAATCCGCCCCAGCGCCTTCAACCCGCGCTTCACCGCCTGCTCCAGCGACATCACCACCACGGCCGCGCCGCCATCCACAATTCCGCTGGCATTTCCTGCAGTTACTGTTCCATTTTTCCCGAACGCCGGGCGAAGCTTCGCCAGCCCCTCCATCGTCGTCTGCGGACGCCGGTGATCGTCCTCGGTCAACATCTCTCCACGTAGCCTCGCCCTTAGGATTGCGTAGCGGCACCGGCACCAGTTCTTCCTGAATGCGTCCGTCTTTATAAGCAGCATCGGCCCGCTGCTGCGAGCGCAGCGCAAACTCATCCTGCATCTCGCGCGTGATGCCCTGCTGCGATCCATACAGCTCTGCGGTGTTCGCCATATATGACCCGCAATAAGTGTCGAGCAGCGCCACCATCAGCGAATCTTCCAGTTTTCCGCCCGGCGCCAGCGTAAACCCGTCGCGCCCGCGAATCACAAACGGAGCCTGCGACATCGCCTCCATCCCGCCGGCGAGCACAATTTTCGCCTCATCGGTCTGGATCATCTGCGCCGCCGACACAATCGCCTGCATCCCCGACCCGCACAGCCGGTTCACGGTCAGCGCCGGAGTCTCAATCGGCAGCCCCGCCCGCAACCCCACGTGCCGCGCGCCATACAGCGCATCGCCCGAAGTCTGCTGCGCATTTCCAAATACGACATGATCGAATTCCTTGGCGTCAATCCCCGAGCGTTCGATCGCGCCCTTCGCCGCGACCGCGCCAGTTCCTGCGCGGTAAAATCCTTCAACTTGCCGCAATAGCGGCCAAAAGGCGTGCGCGCCCCACTGACAATGGCAATGTCCCCAGGCTTCAGCATGATTTTTCTCGGCAGAAATCCGGCCAGAACCGATCAGAATCGATTAGCCAAACTCGTTAGTTTAGCAGCGCGTGAGCAGGTTTGACCATGGAGGCGCCCGGCTGAATTTTGAAGTTGAACGCTTACGGATCCACCGACCGATGTCATTCCGCAGGAGCGCGCTAAGCGCTCCGGAGGGACAGGACGAAACCATGCATCGGTTGCGCGGATGCGAGGAACGCCTGACCACATAAAGCGCACTCCCGTCCACCGCATTGACGTCGTCGGCCTATCGTAAGGTCCCTCGCCCGGCTGCCGCCCCGCTCAGAATGACATCGACTCGCGCATCTCAAACGGATCAGCGGTTTTACTTTGGGCGCCGCTGATCAATATCGTGTTACAGTCGCCCATCGAGGAGAGCCCATGGAACAGCGCGTCAGCATCATCACTCTCGGCGTAGCCGATCTCAAGCGCAGCCGCTCCTTCTACGAGCGCATGGGATGGCGACGGGCTATGTCCAAGGACGACGCGCAAGGCATCGTCTTTTTTCAAGCCGGAGGCATGGCCGTTGCCCTCTATCCGCGCCAGGAACTCGCCAAGGACGCGAACGTCGCCGACGACGGCCACGGCTTCCCCGGAATCACGCTGGCCTACAACACCCGCACTCGCGCGGAAGTCGATTCCGTGCTCAACGAGGCTGCCGCCGCCGGAGCGAATATCGTCAAGCCCGCTGAAGAAGCTTTCTGGGGCGGCTATTCAGGATATTTTTCTGACCCAGACGGTTTCCTATGGGAGGTTGCGTGGAATCCAGCGTTCGCGATCGCCGAGGATGGAAGCATTCGCCTTCCGGAGTGAGTCATTCAGTTACTGATTCAATGAGTCAATTCCCTACGCCACCGCGCCCGCGGCCAGCGCCGGGCCCAGCGTGACCATTTTCCCCGGTCCTTGCGCCATGGCCTGTTGTAGCGCATGCTCGGCGCGATTGATCACTTCGGTGACCACATCGACGGGATCGTATTCCGTGCGGATCACAGCCTCGGCAAGTCCCGCCGAAAACTGCGCCGTATGCCCCTGGCTGCCATCATCCTTCGCCGGCAGCCGCACTTCGGAAATAATCTTGCGCAGCTTTTCGACCGCCAGCATGGCTTCTTTTTCCGCGGTCTCGCCCAGCAGGATCGCAATCGTCATGGTGTCGTAACGAAACGCCAGATCGTTGCTGCGAATGTTGGCGGCAATCAGCTGTCCCGCCCGTTCCATCACCGCCTGCACTTCGCTCTCGCCATACTCCTTGAGCATGGCCGCGCTCCGGCCGAACTGCAGCAACAGCACCGAAAGCGCCGACGCGTTTTGAATCGCGCGCTTACTTTCCGCCAGCAGCAGATCGAGATAGGAAGCCCGCTTGAGCAGTCCGGATTTCTCGTCGGTGACCGACAGATTCTTGACCAGCCGGCGCAACCCCGCGTTATTCAGTGCGATCACCATCTGCTCCGACAGAGTTTCCAGCACCACCATGTCCGACTGTTGCCAAGTCCGGGGCCGGCTGTGCACCAACACCAGCATGCCCACAGTTTCCTCGCCGTCGCTCAGCGGGATGGCCAGCAATGTCGCCGCTCCCAGCTCGGTCACCGCCTTGCGCGCGGCCTGCAAGGCAACCGCCTTGGGCGCATCTTCAATCGCCAGCGGCTCCTGTCCGTTGACCGCCTTCTGCAGGATCGCAACCAGTTCGCCAATCGTTGCGAGATTCGCCTTCTTCTGGCCCTCAACACAGAACTCTTCCACCGCGGTCGCGGGCGAACCGGCCTTGCCCATCGCCGCAATGCAGCGCGTCGCTTCCCAATGCGTTCCAATCTCCCGCACCGCGGTGTTGAGCACGGCCGGGGCCGTGCCCTGGTGATACAACTTGCGCGAAATCTCGGCCACGCGAGTGAACGCCCGCACATCCGTCGACTGCTCAGGCACCGCCGCCGCGACCACCGGAGCCGCAGCCGCCACTGGAGCTGCCACCGGAGGCAAAGGCGCCGATCCCGCATAGCGCGGCGTCACGCCCGCCGACAAGTACAAGCGCTGCAGATCTTCGTTGCGCTCTTCCTCGCGCGGAAACAATTCCTGAATTCTCTGCAGGCGCTCGACCGCCTTGTTCCGCATCCCATACTGCACCAGAATTTCTGCCTGCAGCATCAGATCCTGGAGCGTCGAAGCCCCCAGCGTCCGGTCTTCAATCGCCGGCTCTTCGATCACCTTCTTAGTCGGGGAAAATCGCGAGGAGATCGGCCTTGAAGCGTACGTCTCTCCACTTTCCCCTTCAGCATATCCAGCCGCTTCAGGTGGCCCGGCTTCATAGGGATCGACTTCGGCAGCGCGATCCAGACACTCGGCAGCCTTGGCATACTCGCCCGTGCTGCAATACAGATCGAAACAACTTCAGCAGAGTCTGTGCAGTAGTCGTTTTCGCGATTGGACGCGTTATAGAGTTCGCTGAGAAATTCCAGCATCTGTGGCGAGGCCCGGCGCGCCGCCGGTAATGTCTTCCATGATGGCGATGAACTGCCGGCGTTCCCCGCGCCGCCGCTGGAACTGTTCCAGCTTGCGCGCCAGCGCCACTGCGGCTTCATCCTGCTCGCTATCGAGCAAGCTCCCGATCAGCGAGATCACCTGCTGCACCCGCCCCGGATTCTGCTCAAACAGTTGCCACACCAGCGGCTCGGCCTCGGCATTTCGGCCCGCCGCCAGCAGCGCGTCGGCGTAGGTTTCGCGCAACGCCGCCGTCACCTGCCCGGAGTTCATTTGCGATTCAAGAATGAAGATGGCCGCTCCCGCCTGGCCCTGCGACAACAAAGTCCTGGCGTAAGCCAGCGCGATGCCTTGATCGGAAGCGTCCTCCTGGTAAGCCCGCTCGTACCACTGGGCCGCGTCGCCGCCGTCGGCCGTGGCCAGCTGCGCCACTTGCTGGAAGGCGAGCGCAGCCCCTTTGTGATCTCCCCGCTCCGACGCCAATTCGGCCACGCGCTGCAGGTTGGCCCGGTTCGGCTCCAGCGTCACAATGCGGTCCAAGATCTCGGCCGCTTCCTGCTTCTTGCCCAGTTTTACCAGATCCGAAAGCGCCGCTTCGTAGGTGCCCACCGCCAGCTTTTTGTTGGAACCCTCCAGCAGTTGGCCAAAGCGGAATTTCTGCTGCCACGTCGGACTGCCATGCCGCGCCAGCTTCTTGTAAGTCAGGCTGGCCCGCGTCGCGTCCCCGGCGTTCACCTGCCGCTCGAACAGATCGCCCAGCAACTTGACCGCATCGGCATTGCGGCTCAGCGACAGGCACAGATCGGCGGCCAGTTGCCGCACCACATCGTTCTCCCCATCGTCCCGCAATACAAGGAGATATTCGTCGAGAGCCTCGGCAGTCTTGCCTTTCTGCAAAAGCTTCTCCGCGCGCTCCACGCGCTTCGCTATCTCGGCTCGGTCCGGTCGTTTTGTGATGTCGGGCATGCGGAATCAGGCGGAGTAAACCCTGCACCGATTCTAGGAGCGCGCTCCAGCAGCAGCAATGCGGTAACGACCACTCAGGATTACGAAGGTCACTCCGAGCGGCTCAGGGAAGGCTTACCCCAAGGCGGGATTATGAGTGCCATCGCCGTTTACAACAGTCAAGCGGGCTGTGCTCCAGCGACGGACGGTTCGACGCGAAACTTGCGCTTTTTTTCCTCGAGACCAACAAAATCTCACTTCACCGTTTGGGTCACCGATGCCGAACTGCTCGCGATGTTCGAGTCTCCGTAGTAAGTGGCCGTAACCGCGGTCGTGCCCGCGGGCAGCGTGGAGATGGCGAACTTCGCCGCGCCGCCCTTCAGCTGAGCGGTTCCCAGCACCGTCTTCCCCGCCATGAATGTCACCGGGCCGGTGGGCCGGTTGGTCGGCGAAGTGATCTTGGCCGTGAATGTCACCAGTTCGCCCGCACTCGACGGATTCGCCGACGAAGTCAGCGTAGCAGCGCTCGTAGTTTCCTGAACGACCTGATTAAGGATCGCAGACGCGCTGCCCGCGTTGTTCGCGTCACCCGAGTACACGGCGACCAGCGGATAGCCGTCAGCGTTCAGGTTCGACCTGGTCAGAGTGGCCACTCCATTGGCGTTGAGCACGCCCTCGCCGAGACTGTAGCCGCCCCAAGTGAACTGTACGTTTCCGGTAGGAGCGACCAGCCCCGAGGAAGTCACCGTCGCGGTCCAAGTCAGAGACTGCCCGTAGACAGAAGGATTCAGGCTGGAGACCAGCGCGGTAGAAGTCGCATAGCGCTCGACCACCTGCTTGACCGGGTTCGACTTGCTGCCGCTGAGGTTTGAGTCCCCGCCGTAGACGGCGCTGATCATGCTGGTACCCGCCGGCAGCGTCGAAGTCGTAAACCCCGCCGAGCCTCCACTCAGAGCCGCCGTTCCCAGGGCCGCACTGCCTTTCATGAACGTCACGGTCTCCCCGTCCGGCGGCGCACCGGTGCCGGATGCAACCGACGCCGTGAATGCAACCGCCTGCCCAACCTCCGACGGATTCAGGGAAGATGCGAGAGTGGTCGTGGTCCTCGTCCCCGTCACGCTCCTAGGCGACAGCTTGAAGACCGTTCCGTAGCCGAACGCGCCGCCCGAGGGGGTCGTTCCGTATAGGTTGCCCTGTGCGTCCCGCACCAATAACGCGACAGGGGATTCGCCGTCCTGCCCGCCCTTGAAGCTGTAGAGCACCGTCTCTTTACCGGACGTATCCAGCATGAAAACTGTGCCGCGGCCATATTCCCCTCCAATGGAGGTGGTGCCATAAAGGTTGCCCTGCGGGTCCCGTATTATTCCCGCGAGAGGGTCTGCGCCATCCGGCCCTGTGAAGGCATGGAGCACGGTTTCCGTGCCAGTCGGATCCACTTTGAACACCGTTCCGCAACCACCGTACGGTGGATAGCAAGCCGAATCTCCGCCCAAGTAGGTCGTGCCATAAAGGTTGCCCTGTGAGTCCAATACAAAGGACCCGTTTGGAACGGACCCATTTTGATCGGCGGTGAAGGTGTATAGCACAGTCTCACTGCCCGTCGGATCCAACTTGAACACAACGGAGTACGCCGCGCCATACAGGTTGCCCTGCGTGTCTAGCGCCAGATTCCCCGACGGATTTTCTCCGTCCGCCTTGCCGGTAAAGTTGTAAAGCACGGTCACGTTCCCACTCGGATCTACCTTGAACACCACTCCTGCGCCGGAACTTCCGCCAATCGCGTTCGCGCCATACAGGTTGCCCTGCGCGTCCAGAATCAAATCGCTTGCGGGTAAGGGACTGTCACAGCACGGTCCACCCGTCGCGTTCGTGAAGTTAGAGAGCACGGTTTCTTCGCCGGCCGGATCCACCTTGAAAACCGTGCCAATCTCATTTGTGCCGCCAGAATCGGTTACGCCATATAAGTTGCCCTGCCCATCTCGAACTACGCCTGCGGCAGGAGATATCCCGTCATCCGGGCAGAAATCCCCGACCAGCGGATGAAGGCAGAAACTATAAATCACGGTCTCATGGCCATCGCTGCCCACTTCGAAAACCGTTCCGTTGCCGGTAGCTCCGCCACCCGCAGTCGCGCCGAAGATGGTGCCCTGCGCGTCCAGAGCTAAACCGAAATTGGGCGAAGCGCCGTCCGGAGAACCCTTAAACGAGTACAACATGCTCTCGACGTACGGCGAAGGGGGTGGCGGAGGCGCGGTCTGAGTCCCAGGCGTCACCTTGAATACCGCTCCGTTGCCGTTAGCGCCCCCCGCGGCGGTCGCGCCATAGAGGTTGCCCTGCGCGTCCAGCACTAAGCCCGTTGTAGGATTTGCCGCATCCCCTCCCGTTCCCTTGAAGGCATAGAGCACGGTCTCGTTCCCTGCCGCATCCACCTTGAATACCGTTCCGCAGCTCCAGGCGGAAGCTGCGGGGCAATTGGCGCTGAGATTCCCGCCCTGTGATGTTGTGCCGTAGAGGTTGCCTTGGGCATCCAGCACTAATCCTGACTTGGGATACGCGCCGTCGGTTCCACCCTTGAAGCTGTATAGCACGGTGTAGTTGCCAGCAGTATCGAGCTTGAACACCGATCCGAAATCGTTCGCGCCTCCGCGAAAGCTAGTGCCATAGAGGTTGCCCTGCGCGTCACGCACCAAACTACTTCCGCCGCCGGAAATGCTGGTGAAGGTGTAGAGCGTGGTGATGTTCCCGCTCGGGCCCACCTCGAATATCGTCCCTACATTCGCCCCCGTATCTGCCCCCGTACCTCCTCCATATGCGGTAGCGCCATACAGGTTGCCCTGTGAGTCCCGCACCAAGCTCGAGGGGTCCGCGCCGTATGGAAAATAATAGTTCTGACGGTCCCCATCGGCCGGAAAGGTATAGAGAGTGCTCCCTCCGCCCGCCGCATCCACCTTGTACACCGTTCCCGCGTTGACCCAAAACTCATAGAAGCCATCGGTACAAAGAGATGAGCCCGTCGAGCCATAAAGGTTGCCCTGACTGTCCTGCACAAGGCTGGTGATATTCGCAAGCCAGGCAGGATAAGAGAAAGAGCTACAGGCAGGCAGACCGAAGGCCCAAGGCGCGCTCTCAGACCAGGAGCCACCCGGTTCTGTCGGGGGCGCGATCTTGAACACGATAGCGGCAAGAGTAGCTGCCTGGGGGGTTAACACAGTGCCATAGAGATTGCCCTGACTATCCCGCACTAAGCCTGCGCTGGGATTGTTGCCGCCAGCACCACCGGGGAAAGTGTAGAGAACAGTCTCGTTGCCTGCCGCATCCACTGCGAACACCGTTCCGCAGCCGGAACCAGCATAGGATGTGCACGCGGCAAGATTCCCGCCATAACTAGTGGTGCCGTAAACGTTGCCCTGCGCGTCCAGCACCAGACTTCCATTCGGACTTCCCCCGTCAGCCCCGCCCTTGAACGAATACAGCACGCTCTCGGTGGTACTTTGCGTGTGGGCCGCCCCGGTCATTGCCGCCATGGTTACCAGCAGGAGCGCCAAAGTCAGCGCGCCGTTACAGGCCAGAGGAATCCCGTTGCGATGCTGCCCGGAGTGATTCATACATTGGCTCCTTGGAGGGACGCCAAAGCGTAGCAGAGAATTGTTACGGCCCTGTGACATCAGGTTAACGGGTGTCCCAACACTGAAGAGCCTTGAATTGAGCGCAGTCGAAGCGGCCGGAAACGTTCCCTTCCCGCTGCGCTGCGATCTCATATGTCCCCCACTTTTCGGTGACGGACCCAGTTGGGGAATGCGATACTGCTCACCAGCAATCTGCTCTCGCGTCTTATAACCAGGCCGTAAGCCAGTCACAGGCGATCATCTTCGAAGGAGTGTGTGCTTTGAAAATGTCTTCAGCAACAACGGCAGCGCGCCCGCTGGCGACGCTCATCACAATTGCAGCAGTGGTTTCGGGGATATGTGCCATCCCATCGAGCGCTCAATCAACCACCGAGCAGCCCGATAACTACACCTGGCTGGAGGATATTCACGGCGAGCGGCCCATGGCGTGGGTGAAGGCCGAGAACGCGCGTACGGCAGCGGTGCTCGAGAAAGACCCTCACTTTGCGCCTCTCGAGGCCGACGCGCTGAAAGTCCTGGAGTCTCCGGAACGGCTGCCCGAGCCCGTACTTCACGACGGTGCGGTCTACAACACCTGGCGCGATGCCGAGCATGTGCGGGGCATCGTCCGCCGCACCACGCTGAAGGATTATCTGACCGCCGAGCCGCACTGGCAGACCGTGCTGGACTACGATGCGCTCGCCAAAACTGACAACCAGAGCTGGGTAGGGCACGGCCTGAACTGCCTGCCTCCCGAGGAGGAATTCTGTCTCGTGGCGCTGTCCGCCGGGGGTGAGGATGCGGATACCCTGCGCGAGTTCAACCTGAAGACGGGCAAATTCGTCGAGGGCGGTTTCGTTCTCTCCCGCGGCAAGCAGACCGTTTCGTGGGTCGATAAGACACGCTGTTGATTGGCCGCGACTGGGGTCCGGGAACCATGAGCGAGGCCGGTTATCCCATCACTGTGCGGCGGTGGAAGCGCGGCCAGCCCCTGGAGAGCGCGGTCGAAGTTTTCCGCGGAGAGGTCAAGGACAACGGCTACGGCGATTACGCGGAGGTTTTCATCGACGGCCAGGGCCACGTCGCCAAACTCGTGCAGCGCAATCTGAGCACATACGCGCAAGAGACTTACCTGCTGTCGCCCGGTGGGCCAAAGAAACTAGCCCTGCCGCTCAAGTCCAGCGTAAGCGGCCTGCTCGACGGTCAGCTACTCGTAGAGTTGCAGGAGGATTGGACGCCCGAAGGACAAACCAACAAGTTTGTCCAGGGATCGGTAGTTGCGCTGGATTTGGCCGCAGTCGAGAAAGATCATACGCGGCTCAAACCCGTCGTCGTATTTGCCCCGACTTCAGAGGAGTTCGAACAGTGGTTTGCCACCACCAGGAATCACCTGATCATGTCCACGCTCGAACATGTGCAGCAACGCGCCTACGTCTACACCCTGGGCAGCGAGGGCAATTGGACCCGCAAGCCGCTTCCCGTGCCCGACAATCTCACCGTGGGTTCCGGTACGTTCAGCCTCACCGACGACCGCTTTTTTGTCAGCGTCGAGGGCTTCTTGACCCCACCCTCGCTGTGGCTGGGCGATGCCGGCGACGGATCGTTCGCTCTGGCCAAGTCGCAGAAGCCACAGTTTGACGCCAGCAACGATGTCGTCGAGCAGCTGGAGGCCACTTCCAAAGATGGAACCAAGGTGCCCTACTTCGTGGTCCATCGCAAGGACATGCGCTATGACGGTTCGAATCCCACTCTACTCAACGCCTATGGCGGATTCCAGGTCCCGATGACTCCGCTCTATCACGCAGTGGCGGGCAAGCTCTGGCTGGAGCACGGCGGCGTGTTTGTGCTGGCCAATATTCGCGGCGGCGGCGAGTTTGGTCCCGCCTGGCACGACGCCGGGCTCAAGACCCACCGGCAGCGCATCTACGACGACTTCTACGCCGTAGGCCAGGATCTGGTCGCCCGCAAGATCACTTCGTCGCGCCGGCTGGGAATCATCGGCGGCTCGAACGGCGGCCTGCTGATGGGCGTCGAGTTTACCCAGCACCCCGAGATGTGGAATGCGGTCGTGATACAGGTGCCGCTGCTCGACATGCTGGCCTTTGAGCACCTGTCGGCCGGAGCCTCCTGGGTGGGCGAGTACGGATCGGTCTCAGTCCCTGAGGAGCGCGCATTTCTGGCCTCCATTTCCCCCTACAACCAGCTCAAGCCCGACGTGCAATATCCCGAGCCGCTGATCTTTACCACCACCAAGGACGATCGCGTAGGCCCGGTTCATGCCCGCAAATTCGCCGCGCGCCTGGAGGAATTTCACAAACCGTTCTTCTACGACGAAATCACCGAGGGCGGACACGGCGCCGGCGCCGACAAAAAGCAAGAGGCCCGCACCGACGCCGAGTATTTCACCTATCTCACGATGAAGCTCATGAACTGACTAGGTCTGGATTGGCAGGTCCGGATCGGCCAGTCGCTAATCTTCCCTGCGATGGCTGTCATCCTGACCGGAGCCGCTTTTCAGGCGGAGGGAAGGATCTCCCGCGCAACGGGGCCATTCGAGCGCCCACGCAGGCTCCCTCCCCCCCAACTTGTGTATAGTGATGCATCCCGTTGAGTTGAATCCCGCTGCAGGCTGGCTTTTGAAAGGGAGATCGGTTGAGACCACTCGCACGCCGTTTTCAGGCTCTTCTACTCGCTGCCCCATTCTTTCTTCTACTCTTTCTTTTGCCCACCGGTTCCCAAGCTCAGGAAACTTCCGGCGAACGCGTTTTTTTTCACGCCAAGGTCTTCACCGGCGACCCGCAGAATCCCTACGCCGAAGCGGTCGCGATTCGCGGCGGCCAAATCGTTGCGGTCGGCAACCTTTCGGAGGTAGGCAAATCCGTTTCCGCCAGCGCCCAGCGCATCGATCTCGAGGGCAAGAGCCTGTTTCCCGGCTTCATCGACTCGCACAGTCACTCCATCGACGGAGGCTTCGGCCTGATCAATGCCGACGCCAGCGAGAAAGTGTTTACCCTGAAGCAACTTCCTCCCTTCGTCGCAAGCGCCAAGAAATCGGGCCGGGGCATGCGCGGCGACATTCTTGAGATCTATGGCCTGCCGCTGGAATTCTGGTCGCACACTGACGTGCTCAACGCCGACTTCAGCACCGGCGCCTACGCCACCCAATTCGTTCTTCTCCGCGGCATGGACGGCCACACCGCCTGGGCCAATCGCGCCCTCTTAAAGCGCGCCGGCATCACCGCGGATTATCTGAAGAAACTTTCCCCCGATCAGCGCAGCTACTACGGCATCAGTAAAGATGGCCAGCCCAACGGTTTCCTGGTCGATGCAGGCACGGAAAAAATCGAGCCCCTCCTGCCCGATCCCACGCCTGACGCCCTGCTGGCCGCGGCCCGCGCCGCCCTGCAATATAACTACAGCCTCGGCATTACCGCCTGGCTCGATCCCCTGGCCAGCGACAACGTTCTGCACGCCTACAAATTGCTCGCCGACCACGGCGAGCTGACTTCGCAAGTAGTCGCTTTTCCGCAGGTCCTGGCGAAAGATCCCGCGGCCGAGCTGGCCGCCGTGCAGCACACTCGCGACGTTTACAAAGATGTCCCCAACCTGCACCTCACCGGCATCAAAGTCTTCGCCGACGGCGTGGTCGAATTCCCCTCGCAGACCGCCAACCTCACCAAGCCCTACAAAAACACCGGCCGCAATGGCGAACTCCTGTTCGATCCCAAGAAATTCGCCGAGCTCTGCATCGCCGCCGACAAACAAGGATTAATCATTCACGTCCACGCCATCGGCGATGGCGCGGTCAAGGCCGCGCTCGACGGCATTGCCGCCGCCCGCCAGGCCAATGGCGACTCGCATCTCCCCCACACCCTCACCCACGAACAATTCGTCCGCCCGGAAGATTTTCCCCGCTTCCGCGAACTCGGCGTGGTCAGCGCCCTGCAACTTTTATGGGCCGAAGCCAGCAACGACACCATCGAAATCGTTAAGCCCTATCTCGACCCTGAAATTTACAAGTGGCAATATCCCGCCCGCTCCATCCTCGACAACGGCGGCACTATTTCCGGAGCCAGCGACTGGCCGGTCTCGACCGCCAACGTTTTCTACGCCATCTATCAAGCCGAAACCCGCAAGGGCGCGGAAGGCGTCCTCGACCCCGCGCAAGCCATGCCCCGCGAAGCCATGTTCTACGCCTACACCCGCAACAGCGCCCGCGCCATGAACATGGATTCCATCGGCACCATCGCCCCCGGCAAGCGCGCCGACCTGGTCCTGCTCGACCGTGATGTCCTAACCATCTCCCCAGAAAAAATGCGCGAAACAAAAGTCCTGTGGACCATGGTCGCCGGCAAAACCGTCTACCGCGCCAAGTAAACGTAGATTTGCCAAGGGAATGTGGATTTGGGGGGGCGCAGCGCTTTCAGCGCTGCCATCGAGCCCCTTAGGTACTAAATCTTGGGGAGCCGGAAGGCTCCGGCGTTCCCCCGAAAGGCTGGCAGGGCTCACCTCACCGGCGTCATCCAAACCGAATTGCTGGCATCATCGCGGTACGACGCACACATCATCGGGCTGGGCGATTGCGTGGCGTGCAGCACGTAACAATACAGGTGAGTCGCGCCCAGGCTGGCGAAGTGGCGTCGAAACGCCTCTTCAATCCCTCGCGGATCGACCTCTTCCCCGGCGCCGTCTTCCATGCGGCTCAACGCGACCAGCCGCTTCATGGTTTCGCCTTCGAGTTCGTCGCGGGTGCAGCAATCAACAATAATCGCGAGACACGAATCCGCCGCCATCTTCTGGAACGGGGCCAGATCCGGCCGCTCGCGATTGCCCAGAACTGCGGCGATCACCTCGCAGCGCCCGCCCGGCGCCAGCGCGTCGGGCAGCCCAGCCATCAGGCGCCGCACAATGTCGAGCCCATCGCCGCCGCCGTCTCCGAACCGCGGATACCGCACTCCCTTCGGCACCGGCATGAACGGAGGATTGCAGGAAATCACGTCGAACTTTCGTCCCGCCACCGGCTCCAGCAGATCGCCGTTGATCAGCTCTAGTTTGTCCGAGAGCCCGTTCATGGCAGCGTTCACCCAGAACAGCTTCGCGGCCAGCGGCTCAATCTCGACGGCGGTGACCCGCGTTGCCGTCCGGGCGCACACCATCGCCTGCGTCCCCACTCCCGAACACAAATCCAGGGCATTGCCCGCCACCGCTCGGTCCAGCGTGCGGCTCAGCAAGAGCGAATCATTTCCGTAGTAAAACTTTGCCGTCGGCGACTTCCATTCGCAGAACAGCCACAGCCCCAGGTGATACACCAGCCGGTACCCTGCCGCGACCCGGCCAGCCTCGCGTTTCACCAGGCCGAGCGCTTCCACGGTCGTGCGCACTTCCTCCGGCACACACCCGTCGAACTCCCTCAGTTCGACACTCTGGCCCTGGCCTTCGCCAAACAACCGCACCAGCGGCCGGAGTCTCTCCACCATCCGCGGCGCTTCGCTCCCCGGATCGCGAACCAGCACGCGCTCCAACCCCGACTCCGCCAGCAGATTCTTCCACTGCACGAGCACCCGCTGCTGTTCTTCTGTGAGGATGGTCAACTTAACTCCTGTCGGTCTTGGGTCTTGGGCCTTCGACCTAAAAGCCTAAGACCTACTACCTATGACCTAAGACCAAAGAATTTCCTTTTATCCCACTTCCGGCGTCGGTTGCAACATCCTCATTCGAACACAAAAAAAATGGCGCCGGAAAGGGTAACCGGCGCCATCGAGTGAATCCCTACTCGCGAGATGCGTTCAAGCGAGAAGTCCCTACCTACCAATCGATAACTTTGGACAAAAACTTTACTTGCTCTCGGCCACCGACGGGGACGGAGCCCCGAAGTCGCCGCCGCGGCGATTGTTCACCGCCGTGCGCGCTGCTCGTACCGTAGGCTGAGTCGCGGCCGCAGCCCCGTAACGCTCCAGCAGCACCGGCGCCAGGCTGTTCTCGGCTTCCTTCACGAAAATCATCTGATTTTCCGAGGCCATGTCGACGCGCACAAAATCTCCCAGCTTCACCTGTCCCGTGGCCACCAGATTGGCCAGCGGAAACACGAGATTCCGTTCAATCGCCCGCTTCAGGTGACGCGCCCCGTAGCGCGGGTCCGTGCCTTCCTTCAGCAAATACGATTTCACCGCCGTCGTGCAGTTGAACACAAACTGGTTCGTGCCCGCAGCCATTAGCACGCGCTGCTGCACCATGCCCAGTTCAATGTCCAGAATCTGCGCCAAGTGTTCGTCGCGCAGCGTCTTGAACACCACCGTCTTGTCGATGCGGTTCATGAACTCCGGCGTAAACTTGCGCCGCGCCGCCTCGACCGCGGTGCGCTGAATCTTGTCGTCGAACGCCTCATCCACTTCCACGGCCTTCGGCGCGAATCCGAACCCGCCATCCACCAGGTTCGTCATTTCCGACGCGCCCAGGTTCGAGGTCAGAATGATGATGCACTGCGACAAATCCACGCGCCGGTTGTCGCCCAAGGTCAGCGTAGCCTTGTCCAGAATTCCGAGCAGCAGCTGCCACAGCGAATCCGACGCCTTCTCGATCTCGTCAAACAGCAGAATCGAGAGCTTCAGCTTCTCCGTAAACCACTGGTTCAACGCTTCCTGCGTCAGCAAAGGATGCGTCTCCCGGTGTCCCAAGTATCCCGGAGGCGAACCAATCAGCTTGGCAATCTCGTGCGAGTGCTGGAACTCCGCGCAATCAATCTTGATGCAGGCCCGCGCGTCCCCAAACAGCGCCTCGGCCATCGCCTCGACCACCCGCGTCTTGCCCGATCCCGTAGGCCCCAGAAACAGCAAGTTTCCCACCGGACGCCCCGGCGCGTTCAACCCGGCCAGAAACATCTGATAAATTTCAACGACTTTTTCGACGGCCGCGTCCTGCCCCACAATGCGGCGGCGCAGCGCGGCATCAAACTCTCCAGCATCGTTGCTGCGACGGTTCGGATCAAGCACAGTAGCCAGGTTTGTTCTCATAGGATCGTTCTCGTTCGACCTTGCCTAAGGAATAGCAACCCGCTGGCCACCCCGCTGGCCACCAGCCGGGATGCCGCAAGTTGCACATTCGCCGAGGCTTAGCGCCAACCATCCCCGATTTGCACTAACCAATCCACCGACCCCATACACTCAAAGAGAAATACTTTGCACCATCAAGGAAGGAAACCTGTACCGGGAACGACCACAGCTCGTGTGGAGACGGACGCCTCGTCCGTCCCGCGCAGGCGAAGCCGAGCGGAACCCGCCACCGCTCCGGCAGCATCTAAAGGTTCAAGCCGGAAATGACCGTCACTCGCAACTTGTCACTCGCAACTCGCCCAAACCAACCGTGTTACTCCACACGTAACTAGCGACCCGTACACCGCGCGGCTAGTATCGCAACGGGTAGGTTTTCGCGGAGGAACTTTGCGCCTTTCGTCGGTTCGCCTCGTCACTGCAGCTTCCTGTCTCTTTTTCGCCGCCGCCGCATGGCGCGTAGCCCCTCACACTTCGTCCGACTTCACCGCCGAAGCCCAGACCGCGAAACCCGCCGTCGCCGGCCAGGCAGCGCCCGCTCACGTCGTCAACGCCAGCGTCATCAGCGCATCAGCACCGGCCCAGCCCGCCGACATTCCCCAGCCCAAGCTGGTCGCGGCTCCCGGCACCGAACTCTATACCGCTAAAAGAGGAGAGGCCATCCCCACCATCGCCCACCATTATCTGGGCAAGACTTCTTACCTGACGTCGTCTGAACTGGCCGACGCCATCCGCGCCGTGAATCATAAATCCGACGCGTCCAACATTCTCAAAAATAACGAACAGATCATCATTCCCGGCATCCTCTCCGCGCCCATCACCGAGAAGACCATCGCCGTGCCCAAGGATTTCGAAGTCCGCGCCATCTACCTGACCGGCTTCATGGCCGGCAGCGATCACGGCATCCGCATCATCAAGCATTGGCGTGAAGTCGGCGGCAACGCCGTGGTCTTCGATATCAAAGATTCCGACGGCAGCGTCACCATTCCCTTCGAGCACCCGCTGCTCGGCGAGCACAAAGTTTACATCCACGACGTGCCCAAATTCGTCCGCTTCCTGCACCAGCAGAACATGCATGCCATCGCAAGAATCGCCATCTTCCGCGACGAGCGCCTGGTCGTAGCGCATCCCGAACTAGCCGTCCAGTCCCGCCAGAATAAAACCGCGTGGCGCGAAAACGGCAAGCTGGTCTGGACCGATCCCAGCCAGCCCCAGGTGCAGGACTACAACATCGCCCTGGCCAAACACGTAGCCCAACTCGGCGCCGACGAAATCCAGTTCGACTACGTAAGATTCCCCGCCGAAGGCGACCAGAAAGACGCGAAGTTCGTCTACCAAAAAGATCAACCAGAAGTAGCGGATCAGCAAGACTCGTGTGGAGACGGGCGACTCGCCCGTCCCGCAACGGCGAAGCCGAGCGCCCCAGTCACGACGGCCGATGCGAAGCCGGCCGGAACTGAGGCGACTCCGAATGCCATCCCCGGATCATCCAACGCCAGTCCCGTAGGGACGCCCGAAAATAGCCCGGCGCTTCAGCGCCGGGTAGCCGCAAAAAACGGGAACAAGTCCCGTAGGGACGACGGAAAAACCGCCTGCCACGCCCCCCGCGGCCCGCAGCGCACCGACGTCATCACCGCCTTCCTGAAAAAAGCCTACGCCGAGCTCCACCCCACCGGCGTCCTGCTCAGCCTCGACGTCTTCGGCGTCATGGCCTGGCAGCGCCAGGTCGACCTCGCCCACACCGGACAAGACATCGTCGGCATGGCCCACTACTGCGACGTGCTCAGCCCCATGATCTACCCCAGCCACTTCTTCGGCATGGACAACATCGAGCACCCCGGCGACGAGCCCGCCCACTTCATCGGCGAATCCATGGACCGCTTCGAATTAATCACGAAGGGATCCGGCGTCGTCATCCGCCCCTGGCTGCAAGCCTTCCACTGGCGCACGAAAACCTATTCCCCCGAATACATCAAGATTCAGGTCGAAACCGCCCGCGCCAAAGGCGGCATCGGATTCTTATTCTGGAACGCCGCCAACGACTACTCCAAACCCTACGAAGCCATGCCCGAAATGAAGGCGGCCAATCTTAAAGAGGGATCCAAAGACAACCCGAAATATTTCCGCGGCGACGAGTTACCGGTAACCACCACGCAAGCCGCGCTAACGCCAGGAAACTAGCGTCAATCCGGAGCACCAGGCGTTCTTGACAGAAACAGATATCCGGCGGCGCGGCCTCTCTCCGCACCGCCGGACGTCGTCTCCCCAACCCCGTGCTTAAACAGCTTCTTGATCGCGATCAATCGCTGCCCGGTCTGTCCATTCTCAGAGCAAATCGCTAATGGTGGTTTCCAGGGTCACCCGCGTAGCCGCGACCACGCCAACGATGTGCGCCTCGGTTTTTCCCGTAGGGTCAGTGGCCGTTAGCGTGAACGTGCCGGTGTAGCTGTTCCCGTCTGCAGACAAGGTAATCGTTTCCGTGATGCGAGTCGGCCCCGCTTGGTTCCCAATGCCAGCCGGTGCATTGGCGGTATCGTTGCCACCCCAGGCGAAGTGATTGAGGCGGTACTTCACTCTTCCGGTCTTTTTCCAGATGCCCATGCAGAAGTCTCCATCCTGCGGCGGCCGTCCGGAGTTCATGATTTCCGTGCCATCGCTATGCCACACCACCATGGCATTGTCGATAGGAGTGCCGTCCGGCGGGCCGCCGCTGTTGCTTTGCGCCGTAAATGTCACATGCCACAAGCCTACGATTGGATCCTGATCATCGGCCACCTGCTTCAACCATGACCCCGTGTCGCCCACCCGCCACGCCTGTTTCTGGAGTTTTGCCGCCGGACTTCCGCATTGCGCACCGGCCATCGCAGTCAGGAGTGCGCCCGTCAGAACCAGGCCCAGCCCTGCGTGGAACATCTTGGAAATTGTCTTCATGAATCATCTCCTTGTAGTTTTTGTTCGAAGAGTTCGCGCGAAGAAAACTTCTTCGAACTCGAGCCGCATGCTGTCGCGGATGCCCAGAAACCGCAAGGACGGCAAGGTAAAGATTGGGTGAAGAAACCTGAAGCCCTAACCAATTGACGCCAAGGCCGTTACCCAGGCGGCCCCCGGCAATGCTATAGTTCTGTGCCCCGGTTTTAGGGCGATATGTCTGAGTCGCAGTACAGATTCGCTGAATTTCAGCTCGATTGCGCCAGCTTCGAGTTGCGACGCCAGGGACGCGCCCAGAAGATCGAGCGCATTCCCCTCGAGCGCATCCCCACGGAACTGCTGATCCTCCTTCTGGAGCGGCAAGGCAGTGTTGTCACCCGCCAGGAGATCGTCGAGCGCCTCTGGGGCAAAGAGGTCTTCGTTGACACCGAGCACGGCATCAACACCGCGATTCGGAAAATCCGGCAAGCGCTGCGCGACGATCCTGAGCGGCCTCGTTTTGTCCAGACCGTCACCGGCAAAGGTTATCGCTTCGTTGCCGAGAGAAATGTGACGAATGACTCCGCTCGCGCCACCCCCGCAAGCGAAGCCTTGGCCCCGGTCCAGCCTCCTGCCGCTCCCCCGACCTCCTCACAACCCGCGCCGAAGCCGCGCACGCGCGTAGCAGCGGTCGCGGCTCTCATCCTTCTGGTTGTCGCCGTGCTCCTGATCGCCCTCAAAACTGCTCGAATGCGCGATCGCCTCTTCCCCGGAAGTCGTGCCCGCCAGATCCACTCCATCGCCGTGCTCCCCTTGACCAATCTCTCCGGCGACGCTGCGCAGGACTACTTCGCCGATGGCATGACCGACGAACTGATCACCGCTCTCGCCAAGAACCGCAACCTGCGAGTGGTCTCGCGCACCTCGGCCATGCAGTACAAAGGAGCTAAACGACCGCTGCCCGACATCGCCCGTGAACTGAACGTCGACGGCATCCTCGAAGGCTCGATCGAGCGCACGCCGAAGAGCGTCCACTTGACCGTGCAGCTCATCTACGCGCCTACCGATTCCCACGTCTGGGCCGAAAGCTATGACCGCGATCTCAATCAGGCGTACTCGTTACCCGAAGAGCTCTCCCGGACCATCGCTAAAGAAGTGAAGGCCGCGACCTCTCCTGCGCCCGCGCAGCGCTACATCAGCCCCGAAGCCCATGACGCCTATCTTCATGGCCGCTACTTCTGGTTCACCTTCAACGTCGCCAACACGCTGCCTTATTTCGAGAAAGCCATCCAACTGCAGCCTGACTATGCAGCTGCCTGGAGCGGCCTCGCCGATACCTACGCCATCGACGGCATGCAGAATCACCCGGCGTCCGAAGTCAGCGAAAAAGCACACGCCGCCGCGCTCAAAGCGCTCGAACTCAACCCCTCGCTCGCCGAAGCCCACAACTCCCTGGCCGCCTGGTATCTCTTCTACGCCTGGGACCCAGCCCGCGCCGAGGCTGAGGCTCGCCGCTGCGTCGAACTCGATCCCAACTACGCCGAAGGCCACCATCTTTTCTCCTACATTCTTACGGTCCAGCATCGCTACGCCGAGGCTGAGGCCGAAGCCATGCGTTCGGTCGAGCTCGATCCTTTCATGCACCCCTGGGAACTCGGCAGTTTCTACATCAACACGCGCCAATACGACAAAGCTCTGAAAGAACTCAGCATGCAGACCGTGGCTCGTCCCGACGATCCCGATATCGCTTTTACTCTCTCGAAGCTCTATTGGCTGAAAGGTATGTACAAGGAGTCGCAGGAGCGCTACGAGCGCGGGTTTGACCTGCAGCACGACACGCAGAGCAGAGCCGCTGCCCATAAGGCCTGGATCGCCGGCGGTGAGCCCGCCGTGGAGCGCTGGGGCGCCGCTAATATCAAGAGCCTCGCCCGCAAGCAGTACTTCGAAACGGAATCGATCGCTTCGATCATCGCCTTCACGGGCGACAAAGACGAAACCATGAAGTATCTTGAGCTCTCCTACCGCAATCACGACCCCGATCTGATCTACCTCCAGAACGAACCGGTCTTCGACTTCCTCCACTCCGACCCCCGCTACCAGGCGCTGGTCAATCAAATGGGCCTCCCGCCCGCACCCTGATTTCTGCGCCACCACGCTCTAAGGCTGCCCCACGCTTCGCGATTCTTGAAGCGTGGGCACAACGGACGCCGGCGTCAGGGGTTTTCACTGCGTCTCAAAACGATGCACCTCGGACGCCCTTTTTGCCCCTCCTGCCGCCCTCTCGGCGGACCGCCGATATATCGACAGCTCGCAACTTCAACAATCTAGGCCATTTATCAACGTACATCTTTTAATGTACGTACTTTATTGTACGTAATATGTTCCTGCAGGAACATTATGTCAAAATCGCAGATATGTTCCCGCGGGAACATTTTCCCGCCCAAAACAGCCTCTGCGCCGCCCCAATACCCCTGGGCCGCCCGGACGGGCGAGTCGCCCGTCCCCACACAGGCCACTACACGACCTGTGCCCCAGTGCGCCTCGGATATAATTGTTCAGTAACGCAGCCACTCCAAGGAGTCCGCATGGCAATCACCAAGACCGACAAGATCTGGCACAATGGCAAGCTCATCCACTGGGACGACGCCACCATCCACGTGATGTCGCACGTCATCCACTACGGCTCTTCGGTCTTCGAAGGCATTCGCTGCTACGACCTGCCCACCGGCCCCGCCATCTTCCGGGCCACCGAGCACATGCAGCGCCTGCTCGATTCCGCCAAGGTCTACCGCATTGACGTGGCCTTCACTCGCGAGCAACTGATCAAGGGCATGCTCGACACCGTCAGCCACAACGGCGCGTGGCCCTGCTACGTGCGTCCCATCATTCTGCGCGGATACGGCGAGGCGGGCGTGAACCCCTTCAACTCGCCGACCGAGGTCTACATCATCAACTATCCGTGGGGAAAATATTTGAGCAGCGGCGAGAGTGAAGGCTGCGACGTGTGCGTGTCTTCGTGGACGCGCCTGGCGCCCAACACGCTGCCCGCCATGGCCAAGGCCGGCGCCAACTACATGAACTCGCAGCTCATCAAGATGGAAGCCATCGTCAACGGCTATGTGGAAGGCATTGCACTCGACGCCTCCGGCTTCGTCAGCGAAGGCTCGGGCGAGAACCTGTTTCTGGTGCATCACGACAAGCTGATCACGGCGCCGCTGGGCAACTCGGTGCTGCCCGGCATCACCCGCGACTCGGTGCTGCAGATCGCCCGCGACCTGGGCATCCCCATCGTCGAGCAGATGATTCCGCGCGAGATGCTCTACATCGCCGACGAGGCCTTCTTCACCGGCACCGCCGCGGAAGTCACGGCCATTCGCTCGGTCGACAAAATCAAGGTGGGCAAGGGCGTGGTTGGGCCCATCACCAAGGCGCTGCAGAAAGAGTTCTACGCCATCGTGCGCGGCGAGAAGAGCGATCGCCACGGCTGGCTCACCCCGGTTCCAGTCGCTACCAAGGCCGGCAGCAAGCAGCCGGTCGGGGTATAATTTGCACCGTTCGGATTGGCACGTATATCTATGCAGCGGGCGCACACCGCGCCCCTCAAGACTCTTAGGCCCGAGACTTTCGGCCTAGGACTTTTCGGCCCGGCGATACAGATTCCTCACGAAGGAGACAACTATGTCCGAGCAATGCCTACCTCCTCAAGCTGCGCTAAGCTATCGGGCGATGATGCTCGACGGCCTCATGCGCGAACTGGAAATCACCAAGAAGGTCATCGCTGCAATCCCTGACGACAAGGCCCACGACTATCGTCCCGACCCGCATGCCCGCACCGCGTGGGAACTGGCGTGGCACCTCGCCAACACCGACGTGCAATTTATGGATGGCGTCGGCGACATGGAATTCAAGATGACCACGCCTGAGAACAAACCCGCGACCGTCGCCGAACTGGTCACCTGGTACGACACGAATTTCAAACGCGCGGCCGCGCGGGTGCAAGCTCTAAGCGGCGAGCAACTGGGTACACCCGTGAACTTCATGGGAGTGTTCAACCTGCCTGCCGTGTTCTATCTGGGATTTCTGAACAACCACAGCATCCATCACCGCGGCGAGCTGGCCACCTATCTGCGGCCGATGGGATCGAAGGTGCCGTCGATATATGGGGGCAGCTACGATGAACCGTTCCAGATGCCGGCGGCAGAAGAGACCGCTGCGTAGTCTTAGCCTTAGAAACAGAAAGAAAGCCGCCCACACCGTGGGCGGCTTTTCTGTTGAAGGGGAACTCGTCGTGAGTCTTGAGAATAGTTCGGGACTACTCTTTGCTGCCGGGGACGGCGGCGGCGGCGGCTTCGAAACCGACTTTGGAATGGGCTCCGTCGCAGAACGGCTTGTTGGTGGAAGCGCCGCAACGGCAGAGCGCGAATTTTTCTCCGGCCTCGATCTTGTTGCCGCTGGCATCGAGGACCGTGACTTTTCCCGCGACCAGGTAGGGGCCTTTGGGCAGAATCTGAATGGTTGGATCGGACATGGTTTCTCCTTAGTGAGTATGGTAAGCGAACCGGAATCGAACCGCACCTGCCGAAATCTGGCGCTTACTGCTTGCGGGCGTCCAGGCTCCACGGGCCGGCGCCGAACTGCGTGATCAGCAGTACTCCGCCCAGCATGGATACGTTCTTCATGAACATAATCATCTGCATCTGGTGCATCATGGGGTCGGTGACCGCCCAGAAGTTATGCAGCATGGGCGTGACGCCGGCCAGGAATACTACGATGAACCACGCGCCGATTTTGGCGCGGTAGCCGAGCAGAATCGAGAGTCCGCCAAGAATGGCGAGGACGCCGGAAAACGGGACGGCGATTGAAGCCAGGGGCACGCCCTGCGACGCGGCGTAGGCAATGGTCTGGCTGGCGAAATGGTTGGGGCCAGCGACCAGGAAAATCAGCGCAAAGAACAGGCGGCCCAGCAGAACCAGGGGCCCCGTGGTGGCGGGAGCCTGGGTTAGAGCCTGAGAACGGTTGGGGTAGACGGAAGCTGTTGCCATAGATTGTCTCCTGGAAAATTCTTTTAGGAATTGAAGTCGCTCAAACATCGTTGAGATGAAAGTCCTCTCCTCTTGGTTACGACAATGTGGTTGCGACAAGGTTCAGATGAAGGTGCGGGTCCATCGGTTACAATAAATAACTGTTGGCTCTTTGCATAGTAGGCACTTTGGAGTAACCTGGTATCTGGATAATACCGATGAAGCGATCAAAACAAACTCCGTCTCCCTGCGCGATTGGCGGACTCCTAGAGCTGCTGACCCGGCCGTGGACGCTGCACATTCTATGGTCGCTGAGCAAGAACGGGCCGATGCGGTTCGGGGTGCTGCGGAAAAACGTGGCTGGGATTTCGTCGCGGGTACTGACCGAGCGGTTGCGCACGCTGGAAGACAAGGGATTCGTGTTCCGGCACTACGAGCCGACGATTCCGCCGGCCGTGACCTACGGCATTACCGAACGCATGAAGGACATTGAGAAGGTGCTGGCGCAACTAGAAGGGCTGGCGCGGAAATGGCATGCCGAGGGAGCAGAGGTTGCGGGCGGGCATGGGAGTTCGGGGTCAGTGCGCGGTGGGTGCCCCATCCTATCGCGCTCTTTGCGATAGGGTGGGAGTTCGATGCTACCTTCAGCGCCAGTCCCGCGCGCATACCGTTCAATCAATAAATCCAGAGGGGGCTGGCCCAGCCGTACCCCAACACGACTCGGGATGCCCCACCCGTGGCAGTTTCACGGGTGGGCTGCAGCGAACTCCCCTCATATTTCATCGGTCACAGCGAAATCGTCGCGTCGGTGTTACATCGTTGCAATATCGACAGGACTGCACTACTGGGGGGCTGGCCCAGCCGTACCCCAACATGACTCGGGATGCCCCACCCGTGGCAGTTTCACGGGTGGGCTGCAGCGAACTCCCCTCATATTTCATCGGTCACAGCGAAATCGTCGCGTCGGTGTTGCGTCGTCGCAACGCAGAAAGACTGCACTACTGGCTACAGCGCTGCGCCGTTCGCCAAATCGCTTGCGCCGGACGTCACCGCCGCCCACCCGTGAAACTGCCACGGGTGGGGCATCTATTCCCGCTAGCTCGGACGCTTGCCAGCAACATCCAACCGACCGGCTCGCCGAAATTCCTCTTGGAGGAGCGCTTCAGTTCCGGAAGTCGGCCATGCCGTTCCACACCAGTTGGACGGCGATGGCGAGAATGAGGAAGCCGAAAATCTTATTGATGGCGCCCACCGCGCTGGGCCCCAGGCGCCGCACCAGCGGCCCACCCATACAGAAAAACAGGGTCACGCTCAGCGCGATCGCCGCCACGCCGATGACCATGCCCAGGTACGCCGCGGCGTTGTCGACATGAGCGGCCAGCGCCATGACCACTCCAATCGCGCCCGGTCCTGACATCAGCGGCATGGCCAGCGGAGTCAGTGAAATGTCTTCTTTGCTTTCGGCTTCGTGGCTCTCGGCCGGCGTGATGCGCGAATGTCGACGTCACCATGCCCCAAGCCGTGTTGGCCACGATCAGTCCACCGGCAATCTTGATGACCGGCAGCGAGATGCCGAAAAACTGCAGCACGAAGCGTCCGAAAAAAAGAAACGTGATCAGGATCAGGAACACCCACATCCCAGTCTTGACGGCAGTGCGGCATGCGGTCGCGCACCGTCCACGACGCGGTCATGGTGAAGAAAATCGGAATGCCGCCGAAGGGGTCGACTATCGGAAACAGCGCCAGAAACGTTGCCGCGGCCGAAGCCGGCAGCGTGCGCAGGAACTGTCCGAGGACGTGAGCGGAGTTCATGGCCTACCGGTATCCTTCCATGGTTTTCGCCGCGCGCTCCAATGCCGCCGCGAGAGCCGCCAGCTGCTGGCGCGCCCGCTCGCTGTCGCCCTTGTCCAGAGCCTCATTCACGCCGGGAATCACCACCGCCGCATAGCCCGTATATTCGCCGGGCGCATAAATCAGATGGCGAAACCACGGACGATGCGGCAATCCCTGGGGCGCCAGCAGCGCCCGTTCCGCGCCGCGCAGCGCCTGGTTCAGGCGGGCAGCATCTTGCAGCGGACTCTTCTGCTTCACCAGCATCTTCACCCCGGCGGCCTCGAAGTGGCGAGCCGCGGCGTTGACCGCGCTGAAATCGAGTACGCGGTTGCCGAATTTAGCTTCTGCCCGTTTTTGCGCCGCTTCCAGATACACGGCAATCTCTTTCCCGTATTCCTCGTAGTCGTAGGGCAGAACGTCGGCGTCGGCCATGCGCACGGCTTCCAATCCAAAGATGCGCGCCATCTGCTGTCGTAGACGAAATTCGGGATCGGCGAATTTCTTAAACCAGGCAAAATTGTCGAACACCGAATGATACACGCCATACGGACCGCTCGAACTCATGTCGCGTCGACGGCACTCCGGCATGCTGCAGAAACGCGGTGTAATCGGAACCGCTGCCCAGGTCGCCGACCGGGACATCGCCCTTCACTTGCGCGACTGGAAGCCGGCGGCTGTCGGCAACGTCTCCGCGGGAGACTGCGTGGAGAGCGCGTCCGGCTGCGCCGCCTTCTGCCATGCCTCGTAAACCGTGCCGCCTTTCGGGCTGGGCACAACTTTGGTGATGTCGCGCAGAAACTGTTTGAGACTGGGCACCGCCGACGCGCCGAACCTCGGCCCGGAGACGGCAACATCCATGTTGAAATACGCGGCCGCATTCGCCAGTTCCGGCTCGTGTTGCTCCGACCCACTCCGTCGAACCGATCAGGCCTTCTTCTTCGCCATCCCAACTGGCAAAGATCAAGGTGCGCTTCGGCTTGCCAGCCCGACTTCAGCAATTCGCCGACGCCGTGCACGGCCTCGAGCATCGCCGCCGTACCGCTGTTGGGATCGACCGCGCCATAGACCCACGCGTCGCGATGATTGCCCGCGACCACCCATTCGTTCCGGCAAGCTCACTGCCATGCACCCGGCCAATCACGTCCCACAGCGTGCGGAACTGATAGTCCTGCTTGAGGTGCATTTTCAGCTTTCGCCGGTCCGGGACCAACGTGATAGGTGAACGGCAGCGAGCCCTGCCACTCGCGCGGAGAATCCGGCCCGCCCAGATGCTGCAGGATCGGCCACGCGTCGTGATACGACAGCGGCGTGACGGGAATCTTCGGCAGCTGCGTCGATTGCTGCGGAGAAATGCGCTTGCGATTCCGGCAGAGCGAGCACCGAAGCGATGCCCGGCGTGGTCGGATCGCCGGGAAACTCGAACATGAATCCCACCGACCCGCGCTGCACGCCCGTGTCCGGCCGCCACGGGCCGTCAGGATATTTGTCGCCGCGCCGCCAGCCGTCATCCGCAGGATCGGAGTAGATGATCACGCCCGCCGCGCCGTGTTCCTGCGCCACGAAAACTTTGACTCCACGAAAATTCTGCCCATAGCGCACCAGCACGATTTTGCCGCGCACATCGACTCTTAGCCTGTCGAGTTTCTCGAAGTCCTCGGGACTGCCGTAGTTCGCGTAGACCACTTCGCCCTCGGCATCGCCTGAGGGCGACATGCCGTTGAAGGGCATGACCACGCGGGGATCGTCCTGATAGGGATCGTGGTCGACGTGCTCGCGCGTGGGCCCATGCATTTCCGCGCCGGCGGGCGCGATCAGATCGACGCTGATTTCCGCGGGATAATTCATCCAGACTTTGTACTCGACGATTTCGGTGTCGAGGCCGGCCGCGCGAAATTTCTCGCGCGACATATTCGGCGGTCGCTTTGTCCTCGATGGTGCCCGCCATGTGTGGAACCTTGGTCAGAATGCGCAAGTGCTCTTCCGCCAGCTTGGAATCGGGCACGCCTAGAAATTGCGATTCCGTGGATTGCTCGGCGGCAGCGTCGCGAAATCCGAAGATGGCCGGGGTCGAACCGGCAGATGCTGAGGCGCTCCCGCCAATCTTTGGGGATGAGCCGGACAAGAGGATGGCGCTGGAAAGAAGTGCTGCCGAGAAGAATCTCATGGCTTCGTGGTGAAAGTTAGTAAGGTAGCACAGGCGCAGGCTGGTGTCGTGGAGCAGGCTGTCGGCGTCCAATGTATTCGTCTAACGTTCGCCTATAGCACCAACTTCACCAGTTTCACCATCTGGTGCACAAAGGTGATACACTACTCTTATGAGACGAGCCACCATTACCCTGCCCGATGACCTAGCAAAGGCCGTGGACGACTACGTACAAGCTCAGGAGGCTCCTCCTGCCCTCACCTCCGTGGCGCAGGCGGCGTTGCGGGAATACTTGCGGGAACGCGGTTTTCTGCGGACGTACCGTCCGTTGAAGATTACCCCCAAGGGGAACAGCGGCCACAGCGACGTCAGTCAGAACCATGATCTTTACCTGACAGGTATGAAGAAATGATCCGCGCCGTGCTCGCGGATACGGGGCCCTTATACGCAGCCAACGATGAAGGCGACGCAGACCATCAGCGAGCCCTGCGCGAATTGAAAGAACTATCAGCGGATGGGCGGGAGATTCTGATCGCCTACCCGATCTTGCTTGAGGCCTACTCGTTGCTCCTGTTCAAGCTTGGCCGGCATGCGGCCCTAAGTTGGCTATCGGAGGTATCCGACGCACCGTACGTAAGTCCCACGCCGGAAGACTACGCTCGGGCCAGCGCGACAGTGCGAACCTTAGCCGATCAAAACATCACTCTAGTTGACGCGACCGTCGCCGCGCTGGCCGTGCGCATGGGTTTGGACGTTTGGACCTACGACCATCACTTTGATGTGATGAGAGTTCCGGTTTGGCGGTGAGGCGGGATGCGCCTGTCAATTCACATCACGGGACCCGGCAGAAATACTTCCCTGTACCCTTCACTCCGCCGCACGGTCACTCTGGCTCGCTGACACATTGCTTCGCTGAGCAGAATCGGTTCGACCAGTGCGAACAACCTCTCCGCGTCAGGACCGTACAAGATTAACGTTGTGCTCTCCGGGCCCACCACCTCTCCGGCGTACCAACCCGCAGCCTCCGTCTCGATCGCTTCCGACAGTCGACTCGCTAGCTGGACGAGATCGTTCTTCGCGGTCGTCTTTGCCGGGCAACCGCCAAACGCCAGTTCGATAAGCACGGCGTTCTTGGTTGCGGGCTTCAGATTGGTCAGGTCTCGATCGACCCTGGGTATGGCCGTCATGGCGGCGCGGACCGACGCCAGTCGCTCCTCGGTTCCTCTGGCGTCCTCGTGTCGACCCAGCCTATTCAGCGCTGCCGCCTGATTCTCCAAATCTTCCGCAACGGTTTCGAGATTCGGGCTGGGCTGCCTCTCGTGTTCTGTGATCGCCTTCTTAAGCCATTCCACGGCTTCCGCGTCGCGACCGTCATCCCGAAAGATCAGTCCGCGGGTTCCATACGCCGATGCCAAAGAAGAACCGCCA
>CAWDBW010000067.1:0-4821 GCA_963800405.1 uncultured Acidobacteriota bacterium | reverse complement strand
GTCCGCGAGTTCGCCCGCGAAGACGAGCGCAAACTGTGCATCGCCTTCGACAATCCTGAGCCCGGTTTGATTTCCGAGAGAGCCTACGAAAAGGCGGTCGACCTGACGGCGTCGCTGGCCTGGCACTTCTCCACGCAGGAGGCGGAGGTGTCGTTCGCCATCCCCGGCCGTCCGCGCACCCGCGATCTGCATGAGTTTCTGGCGTGGCTGGCCGTGGTTGAACCGGGCATGGTTGAACCGGCCATGGTCGAACCGGGGAAGAACGCACCGGGTAGAGATGCCTTGGCGGAATTGAACCTAAGCGCGTCCGATGAATACAACATCATGGTCACGGCCCGCCCGCGTGGCAGCCTGCCCACGGCGCTCTGGAATTCATCTTACTTTGTGTTCGCCGGCGACGAGGCATTCGACAGCAAGACGTCACACCCTTAGTTTTCTTAAGAATCCCGCCCCGATTCGGGCGAAATTTCCTCTCCACCCCGGCTTTTTTCTTTCCTTCCTTCTCTTTTTCGGCATATACTCGCGGCCCGGTAGATGCTTTTGGATCGCTCGGAACTCTGTACGCCGGGAGGTGTCAAATGCGTATCTGCGACCTGATCAAACATCAGGACACATATCAAGGGGAACTGGGCCACACCGTGCTCGAAACCGTGCGCGCTATGGTCGAGCGCAACATCGGCGCCGTGCCCGTCTTGCACAACGGCAAGCTGGTAGGAATCTTTTCCGAACGCGACCTCATGCGGCGCGTAGTGGCCGAAGGCCGCGACCCGCGCAGCACCTGCATGGCTGAGGTCATGACCGAGGATCCCCTCACCATCAGCATGAACGAGGACCTGGCTAACTGCCTGGCGCTGATGCGGCGCCACGGTTTCCGCCACCTGCCGGTTTGTCACGACGGACAACTGATCGGCATGGTGTCGCTGCGCGACATCCTGCTGCACGATTTGGATGAGAAGGATGACGAGGTGCGCATGATGCGCGCCTACATCCACTCCATGCCCGACGCCTAAAGGCCTATTTCGTTCCCATCGCTATTCCGCGGTTCGCGGTGTCTTTGCAGGTTCGAGTTACGAAGGTAACCTTGCGGCGGGGGCAGTTCCAAAAGTAACGTTACTTGCGGTGACCGCAGTGCATTGAACACACGGTTGGAACAGGTTAACGTCTCTTTATCTAACTTTGAGTGGGATGTGGACGCTTGCTTCACCGCGAGGTGTGTCCGAGCCCGCCGCTGTGAGCTTTGCTGGTAGCGGTAAGAGAGAAAATTGAACGAGAGAATTAAATTTCTGTACTACGCGCTCTGGATCGCGCATCCCGTCCTGGAGATGGGAATCGCTGCGTTCATGCTGCGACGTGGCCTGTATCGCAAGTTTAAATTCTTCTTTAGCTACATCCTCGTTCAACTCGCGACCTTCGCGGTACTGTTCCTGGCCACCCCGCGCAGCTATTACGTCACGTTTTACCTCTACTGGATATTGGATGTTCTGGACGTAGCGTTTGGGTTCGCCGTGATCCACGAAATCTTCGTCGACGTGTTCCAGGCGTTTCAGATCCTGCGCGATCTGGGCACGGTATTGTTCAAGTGGGCGGGCCTGGTCATGCTGCTGGTGGCCGGAGTGGTCTCGGTTTCCACCAATTCATCGCAGATCGCACCTTGGATGCAGGCCATTATCACCTCACAGCGCTGCGTGCGAATCATCCAGGTTGGGATGATTCTGTTCCTGCTTTTCTTCTCGCACTATGTGGGCGTCAGCCGGCGCCAGCACAGTTTCGGCATCGCCCTGGGATTTGGTTCCTTTGCCGTGTTCGAACTCGTGCTGATCTCCTCCTGGGTCGGCAACCACCTGGGTGGCACCTGGATGAGCATCCTCAACATGGTTGCCTACAACAGCAGTCTGGGGGTGTGGCTGAGTTACGTCGCGGTGAAGAGGTCAGCCCGCGATTCCTCGCAGTCGCTTCTGCAACCGCAGCGCTGGGAGCGCAGCCTCTCCGATATTCAACATCCGCTTCCCGCCGACTCCCTCATCCCCATGTTCGAAGGAATGGTGGATCGTGCTCTTTCCCGTGTTCGCCAGGAGGGACCGCTGGGAGTCGCTCACGAGAGTGCGGCGGTGGCTACTGCCCACGGTGCAAACCCAGCCCACAGCGCGAATATTCCCCCAGTAGGGGTCGGCTCTGAGCCCTAGCAACGCGCCAGCATTTAATCTTTAGGACTGCAGCATCGGATAGAAACTGCTCGTCTTTTCCGCATCGCGAAACTGCCAACACCCTAACTCCTCTGGAGCGCTGCTTCGACCACCCGGCGCAACTCGGCCGCATTGAAAACCGGCGGCTGGCAGGTTGAGCCCGAGCAGAGCAGGGCAAAAGACTTCCCCGAGCCTAAGCCCGGAAGCCCCGGAATCGTCGCCGCCAGCCCGGGCGGCAGATTCTCTCGCACCGCCTGGTTCGCGGTCAGCCGGAGCACAGTCTTGCCAAAAGAGAACGATGCGACGGCCGCGGCGCTTCAACTGGTTGGCCGTCTCCTCGTCCCCGTCTTCGGCGATGACCACAATCTGCACTGGACTCGCCAGCAGATGGGCGACCGCAATGCCGTAGGTCGCGGCGAAAATGCCGAACTCGCCGGCCACGCCCGCAAAAGTTTCCAGCGTCTGCTCCGCCTTATCGCGATAACCGGCGTCGCCGGTGTAATGATGCAGCCGCGTCAGGGCAATCGCTGCCATCGGATTTCCTGCTGGAGTGGGCGAGTCCTGCAGCGGCTTGCGCCGCGTCGCCAGCACGCCCAGGCTTTGGCCTTCGGCCGCCGGCTCGCTGTCAAAGAATCCCCCTGACGTCTTGTCGTAGAAGCGGGAAATCATGGCGTCGGTAATCCCGTGGGCAAACTTGAAATAGCTGAGATCGGCCGTCGCTTCGTAAGCGTCGAGGCAGGCCAACGCCGTGAACGCATAATCCTCAAGCAGCCCCGGAACTTCGCGGTGCGAAGCCCCCGGATCCGAGTAAGAGACCACGTGCAACAGCAACTCCTGTGTGGGCTCAGACTGTTTGAGCCCAGCTTGTGTGGGCGCGGGCGACTCGCCCGCGCTCTTCTTCTCGTTCTGCTGCGCGTGCGGCTTCCACGCTTCCCCCAGTACGCGGTCCAACGACCGCAAGGCAAACCTCCGCGCGTCCGCCAGAGCCAGCACCTTCGCCGCTTCCAGATAAGCCGATACGCACAAACTGTTCCAGCCCACGTAAACCGTCTTGTCGATGTAGGGCGTCGGCCGCTGGAGCCGCGCCGCATACATCTTCTTCTTCGCCGAGGCGAGCAGTTCGGTGACTGGTGCTGTCGTGCGGTTCATGCGCTGCGCGATCTGTTCCAGCGAAGCCCGCACGTAGAGCACATTCTTCGCCGGATTGTGATGCATCTCGCCGACTTCGTTGATGTCGTAGTGCAAGGCCGCAACCTGCGCTTCCTCTTCGGTCAAAACTGCGCGGGCTTCGTCGAGCGTCCAGGTGAAGTAATCGCCGTCATCGTCCATCGAAATATCGGCGTCCTGCGAAGCGTAAAACCCGCCGCGCTCGCGGTCGCTCAGCCACTCATCCATCCAGCGAATGATGTCACGGGCCACGTCCGCGAAAAATTGCTCGCCCGTGGCCTGATAGCCGTGGACATAATTCTTCAGCAGTTCAGAGTTGTCGTAGCACATCTTTTCGAAGTGCGGCACCACCCAGCGCTCGTCCACGGAATAGCGATGAAACCCGCCAGCTAGTTGGTCGTAGACGCCGCCGCGAGCCATGTGCTCGAGCGTAGTGACGATGAGATTACGTAAATCGTCGCCAGCAGTGCGCGGCGGGTCACTGCGCGGAGGGTCAGTGCGCGGCGGGTCACTGCGCGGCGGGTCAGTGCGCGGCGGGTCACTGCGCGGCGGGTGCCCCATCCTATCGCGCTCTTTGCGATAGGGTGGGAGTTCGATGCTACCTTCAGCGCCAGTCCCGCGCGCATACCGTTCAATCAATAATTCCAGCGCCGAAGGATGCGGAAACTTCGGCGCCTGCCCAAATCCTCCATGCTGTGGATCAAACATCCGAAACGCTGAAGTCTGTATTGCGTCAATCAAGCCCTCCGAAACCCGCCCGTCTTTTCCCGCGAATGACTCCGACTGCGCGATCGCGCTCTCCACCATCTTCGCCTGCTCCAGCACGTCGCCACGTTTCTCCGCGAAAGCGTTGGCAATACTCAGCAACACGCGCCGAAAGCTAGGACGCCCGTATCCATCCTGGGGTGGAAAGTATGTCCCGCCATAAAACGGCTTCCCATCGGGCGTAAGAAACGCCGTCAGCGGCCATCCCCCCTGCCCGCTCACCGCCTGCACCGCGGCCTGATACCGGCTGTCAATGTCAGGACGCTCGTCCCGATCGACCTTCACCGCAATGAAATGCTGGTTCACAATCGCGGCAATCTCCGCGTCGTCGTACGACTCCCGATCCATCACATGGCACCAGTGGCACCACACCGCGCCAATGTCGAGCAGCATCGGCTTGTTGTCGCGCTGCGCTGCGGCAAAGGCCTCGGCGCCCCACTCATGCCACTGGATCGGCTGATGCATGGCAGACCGCAGATAAGCGGAGGAAGCGCGGGCGAGAGAGTTCAGTGGGGTGGAAGTCATGATGGTTCCAGTTTATCGCGGCCTGCTCGAGTGTTGTCTGCGAACGGAGACATCCTCGCAGGCTCCCTTCCGCATCTCTGAACAAATACAATCGCTGTCAGTCTCGTAACCCAGGGGAAATCGGAATGAAAGAAAAGGCGGGGAAGGTTCTGCTTGGCATCGGCCTGATAGCTTTTTTCGC